>JBNLED010000186.1:0-95420 GCA_050304755.1 Polyangia bacterium
ATGTAGCGGGTCCCCTTCGGATCCTCTACGAAGACCCCCTTCGCCTCGGAGATGACGATGGGCAGGGGGTGGTAGTTGTTCGCGCCGAATTTCTCGGTCAGCTCGATGATTTCACGGCTGCTCTTCATGGGGTGCTCCTTCGAATGGTGATGCGATTCATATTCTCCTATTCATCTCACAACTCCGACACCGTCCGCCATCTTTTTGCCAGTCTGCGGACCCCGCGAAAACTTTACAGCGCGTCCCGAAGCCCCTATACAGGGGGCGAATGCGGCCGCTCCGCGATCCGTGGGGCCCGGCCGGGTGATAGAGGATGAGAAGCAGCTTTACCCATTCGGTGCCGTCCCCCGTTGATCAGGTGGTCTCCGCGTACCAGAGCACCGAGTTCTTCCTGGCGACGTTGAAGCACGCCGGGGCGGTCACCATCGAGATCCTGGAGGAGCGGGCGATGCCCGACGGCGGGCGCTTCTGGAAAGCCAAGATCAGCGAGTCGTCGAGGGTACCGGAGTTCCTCCGGGCGTCCGATGTGGATATCTACATCAATGAGAGCACGTTTCGCGCCCGGGAGCGGTCGTTGGAGTGGAAGATCTCTCCCCACCTCCAGATGACGCCCATCGTGCTGACGGGGGAGATTCGCCTCGTGGAAACGGCCCGCGGCACCGACGTCAACTACGAGGTGAACCTGGAGGTCCGGATCCCCCTCATCGGGCCCAAGCTCGAGGAATTCGGGCTGAGGAGGATAGGGATTGAATTCCGAAAACAGGCGCAGTTTCTGAAAAGCTGGCTGGACCGCTGACCTTTCCGTGAGCCCTCATTTCCGGGAAGCCGTGCCGGTTCGCCCCTTGGGGCGCAAGTTGATCTTGACTTCCGGAGGGGGTTCCTCCAAGAATGCTCCCCGTTCTCTGATAGACTGTGAGTATGGCGTCATCGGATTCGAGGAATGAAAGGTAATATGCGTTCCAGAAGTTCCCTGCTGATTCTACTCTGGGCTCTCGCCCTGACCATCCCTTCGGCGGGACGCGCCGCGGAAGAGGATGCCCCGAAAGCCGGGACGGGCTCTCCCGAGGGCGCCCCTGACGCCCCCACGACCGATCCCGACGCCCCCGTGACCGATGTCCCGGCCGAGGCGCCGGATGTCCCCGCGGCCGATGGTCCGGCCGAGCTGCCGGTCCCCGAGGTCGCCGAGACTTCAACGGAAACAACGCCCCGTAAAGCGGGTCCCATCTCCCTGGCGGTCACCGTGGCGGGGGGGGTCTCCCTCGGCGCGTACCAGGGCGGGTATCTCTACTATCTGACGGAGACCGCCAAGCGCAACCCGGACCTGTTCGCCCCCCGCCTCGTGACCGGCGCCTCCGCCGGCATGGTCAACACCCTGCTCACGGTCCTCGCGATGGGCACCCCCGAGCCCCAATCCCCCGAGGAGAGCCTCTTCTTCCGTGTGTGGAACGAGATGCGGTACGACGAGCTCCTGGACGTGGAGGAGGCGCCCCCCCAGGCCCTCTCCTCCCGGGCGGTGCTGGAGCGGCTCGCCGAGGAGATCGAGGAGGTCTGGAACGCCGGGCTGAGCGAGGACCTGGACATGGTGCTCGGGGCCTCCACCACGCGCCTCAAAAGCCACCACCTGGAGATCAGCGAGGGGTTCAAGGTCTCCAAGCCCCAGGAGAAGTTCATCTTCCGCATCCGGGGGCGGGGCAGGGGGAAGAGGCCCGAGGTGTCCAACTACATCGACAAGAGCTACGGGCTCGAGCAGCCCCTGCTGCCCTTCGCCCATCCCGACCACGTGGACCCGTTGACCGGCCGGACCAACTTTTCGGTGCTCCGCCAGATCCTCTTTGCGTCGTCCGCCATCCCCATCGTGTTCCTGCCCCAGCGCATCGATTATTGTATGACCTCGCCGGACGACACCTCCCCCGCCCTCGAGACCGCCCTCAGGGACTGCCCCAGGCCGACCCACAGCGACCTGTTCGTCGACGGGGCCATCGTCGACCGGAAGCCCCTCCGCATGGCCCACCGCATCGCCAGCTCCAGCCTGCACCAGACCGAGGCGGGCATCGAGTGGCTCGAGACACCGGATCTTCAACACGGCACCCTCCCGGACGACGTGTTCTTCCTGTACATCGATCCGAGCACTACCGCCTTTCCGGAGGCGCCGGAGAACGATACGGATCCGGTCATGGTGGAGCAGGCGGAGCGCCTCTTCCGCACCGCCGGAAAGCTCTTCAAGTCCATCTTCACGTCGACCCAGGGAAAGGAGCTCTACACCCTGGTGGAGGAGCACCCGGAGGTCCGGCGGCGGATCCAGCTGGCCCGGCACGAGTTCCCCACGATGAGCGGTCTGATGATGAACTTCTTCGGGTTCTTCGATCGGGAGATCCGCAAGTTCGATTTCTACCTGGGCATGCGGGATGCCCGGACGTTTGTCGAGAAGACCATCCTCCCCAAGATGCGCCGGTTGGGGGACGACGCGAGCCTGACCGTCACACTGCCGGATCCGGAGCGCGCGAAAACCGGGAAACACTACAACGAGTCCTGGCGCCCCTACTTCTGTCTCCGGGCGGTCATGGACGGCGAGCGACGTTACGAAGGCGCCTGCCGCACCGACCGCCTCAAGGACTTCCGCATCCTCACCCAGGCCACCCTGGATCGCCTCTACGACCACTGCCGGCGGCTCCCCTATGATCCGACCCTCGACAACCCCCATTGCCGGCAGGCCATGTCCGGGCTGAGCCCGCCGGAGGTATGGCGGGTCTACGACGGCAATCGGGAGGCGGTCTGGCCGCGGCGGGACGACGACGAGGAGAACGAGTTCGAGTACACCATGCGCCTCCTCGCGACCTACGACTTCCACTTCCGGGATCTCGACCTCGATCGGGATGACGCCAGGTTCGCCACGCTGCGGATCCGGGAGGAGCTCCTGGTGCTCGTGGACGAGTTCGCCAAGAAGCTCAAGTTCGGCGAGCGGCTGGCCATCCGCCTGATGGGGAAACCGGCGATCAACTTCTTTGTGTACGCCCCCCCGCTGGCCATCTTCTACCTGGTCATGGGGAAGGGGGCGGAGTTCGCCCTGAGCGCCACCTTGCGGAAGTCCTATTGGCTCCGCTTCAACCTGGCCGTCCAGGCGCAGGGGGTGAACCTCTTCCTCACGGAGAAGCCCAACGCCTTCGCCCTCACGCCCGTGGCGGGCCTGGAGGCGGAGATCTATCCCGCGAGCACCCCCATTCTGCAGACCCGCGTCGGGGTCCGGATGGGCTACCAGTTTTCGACGGCAGATCGCTTCCTGGCCGGCACCTGCAACGCGGGGCGCTTCCGCAATGACACCCTCCGCTGCTCCGCCCCGGTGGGCCAGACCTTCCTGGCGCTGGTCTTCTACGAGCGCATCCGGCTGCAGATCGGCCTCGAATGGTTCCCGAGGTGGCTCCCCCCCATGAACAAGTTCGACCGGCATCTGTGGAACGGCCTGGTCGAAGTGGGGTGGCAGTGGATCTCGCCGTTTTGAGCTCGCGAGGTCGGTGGTATGGAGCCGATGAGGCGTTTTTGAGACTCAGTCTCTGGTGCGCCGATTGCGAAACACGAACACCGCCCCCGAAAACGGGTCCGATTGACCATATTCACCGCTTATTTGTATCTCATTGTCGATTCCGGGGGGCCACCGGCTTCCATGGAAACCCCGAACCCGTCGGCGGCAGGCCTAAAGAGTACTGGTAGCCTTCGGTAAAGACATTCCAGTCCCGTGGCAAGTTCGCGGTGCCGAAAGACGATACCAAGAGGATGTGTGCGAAGCTCAAAGAGGTGAAAGCCGACTTGAGCACGAATGCACGATCCTGTCCCAAGTGTCGGAGGATGGCTGGTGGATATTTAGTGCAGATCCTTCTCGAGCCCCTTCTCCTTGATGAGCTCCTCGACCTCGTCGTTCGAGGCCTTTCTGCTGTTGGTGTTGACCCCGCCCGCGGTGGAGGTGGTGTGGGTCACGGCTTTGACCTGGGCTCTCTCGACGATGACGAACTCCACCCGCCGGTTCTTGTCCTTCCCCTCCTCCGTGTCATTCGTAGCGATGGGCATGTCTTCGCCAACGCCCACCGCGGAGAGGCGGTCCCGCTCGATGCCCTTCTTGGTCAAGTACTTCATCACGGTGGTCGCCCGCCGCTGGGAGAGCCGCCGGTTCGCCTTGGCGTCGCCGTCGCTGTCCGTATGCCCGACCACCTGGAGCTTGATGATCTCGGGGTGCTTTTCGATGGCGTAGACGACCTCATCCAGGACCGGATAGGAGACCTTCTTCAGCGTCGCCTTGCCGGTCTCGAAGAGCACCTTCCCCGAGATGACGATATTCCGGTCGGTGATGCGCGCCCGGCTGGCCTCCTTGACATCACCCTCGGGCTCCGGGGAGACGGTGCCGGCGGGGGGAGCATCGGGCTCGGGAGGGCTGTCGGCCGCCGGCGCCTGATCGCCCACGGAATCGCTACCGGCGACGGTCCCCCCGGACGCGGTCTCCTCGGACGCGGTCTCTCCGGGCGCGCCGTCGCCCGTCGCATGATCGGCCGCGGCGGATTCTCCCTCGGGCGCCTCCACGGGAGCGGTCCCGCCGCCGCAGCCGAATTGAGACAACAGACAACCCGCGATGACCATCGTATAACTCTTCATTTTCTCCTCCATGAATTGAAAATGACGTTCCCCACACTCGAAGACCTTCCATTAAAGTATACGAAACCGCGCTCCCACGCAAAATCCGCGGATCCGAATCAGCGACTTTGAGTGGGGCATCGAGGGCGGCTCTCAATGGACGGAAAGGACAAGATCGACACAATGGGCGTTTTTTGTGATGGAGAGAATTGATTAGAAGTTGTACTGGAGCCGAAGGCGCCCGCTGACCATGTAGTTGGCGTAGTGGGGCTCGTCGAAGCTCGGCTCGAAGCGGCCCTTGGCCCAGGCCCCCACGGCCTTGATGTAGAGCCGGTCGAACAGGAGATACTGGATGGCGCCGAAGGTCTGGAGGTGGGAGAACTCGTCCACGTTGCCGTTCTCGTCCTCGTGGATGTCCCAGAGGCTGGTGTAGTTGACGCCGCCGCCGACCAGCAAGTCCTCGATGATCCGGACATTGACGAAGCCCCCCGCGCTCCAGGTGGTGATGCTCGCCGGCCGATCGACCCGCCCCTGATCGTCGAGCTTGTCGGTGATGGACCAGCCGCCGCTCCCGCCGAACTCGATATACGGATCGAACACGAACTGCACCGTGCCGCCCGCGCCCCGGTCGTGCTGTTTGCCCGGGGTCTCCTTCGTGGTCTTGCGGATCTTGTACTCGCCGCCCCCTTTGAGCTTGATGAAGCCGAAGTCCAGGATACCCGCGCCGCGGACTGCCCCGGTATTCCACCCGCTGAGGTTCCCCACCTGTCCGAGGAGCTCGAACCGGAGGAACTCGAGGGGATAGGCGTGGATGGCCACGTTGCCGGGGCCGTCCGGGCGATAGTAGCTGTTGGTGACGCCGTACACTGTCGGGACCTCGTGATTGCTGTCCTCGGCGCCTCGCCGCTCCAGGGTGTTGATGTCCATCCCCAGCCCGAAGTGGTAGAGCTCCCACGCCTCGAAGCGCCCCACCTGCAGGTCCCAGAGATTCCACATGCCCACCCGCGCCCAGAGGTCGTCCACGTCCACCACGTTCGGCTGGGAGAGGCTCTGATCCTTGTTGGCCACGAACTCGGACTGTCCCTGGATGAACCACTTCTTCCGGGAGTAGGTGGGGGTCACCCGGAGCAGTCCCCGGGCTTCCTGGAGAAGGTACTTCGTCTTTCCCTGCTGGGGATCCTCGGACCGGACCTGCTCGTAACCGGTGTCCACCCAGACGTATCCGGAGAAGCCGATGCCGGTCTGGGGGGTGTAGGGCCACTGCAGTCCGTGGAAGGTCTGGGCGAGGGAGCCGCCCTTGATTCCCCGGATCTTGTAGGTCGGATAGGCGCTCGGCGGCAGCCGCCGGACCCCCAGCGCGTCGAAGAACGCCTTGGCCTTCTCCTCCAGATCCCGCGCCTTGTCCTCGTCCTCGTCCTCGTCTTCCCCGACCTCCTCGTCTTCCTCGACCTCCTCGTCTTCCTCATCCTTCTCGTTCGCCACGCCCTCCGCCTTCGCCGAGTCATCCACGGCAGTCGCCGAATCCTCCGACGCCACCTGAACCCCAAACGCTTCGGAACCTTCGGAGGTCTCTGCCTCACCCTTAGCGACCTCATCCTCCGTCGCCTCTTCCGACGCGGTCTCCGACGTCGCCGCCTCCCCTTCATCCGACGCGGCCTCGTCCCCGGGGTCATCACTCTGGGCGAACGCCGGCAGAGCAATCGCCGCCGCCAACCCCTGCAACAGCCAAGGCGCGATTCTGTCAATAAACTTACTGTGGTGTTTCATGGCTCTCTCTTCCAATCGATTTCATTTCAAGTTGCCGTCGAAATGTGAGCCCTAGTAGTACACTGTAAGCGGGCATCATACTTCAAACCAAATTAGTACCCATATAGAATGCAGAAACGGACGGAAGTCAACTCTCTCGTAGGAAAAGACGAATCATGTTTGGAATTTCGCCCCTTTGGGGGCCCGCGACGAAGCGCCCGGTTTCGTTTAGGAGAGATTCTGTCGGATAATCGAAATGAGGGTATCGGGCTCGAAGGGCTTCTGGAGGATGGGAATCCCCCGCCGTTGTACCGCAGCCACCTCCTCGGTGGAGACGAGCCCGGTGAATACCACGATCGGAAGGTTGGGATGCCGCTCCTGAACCGCGTCGATGAGGGCCAGTCCGGAGCGCTTGGGCATGGTGAGATCGGTCAACAGCAGGTGAAACGTCCCATTGGATTCGAGCATCCCGAGGGCCTCATCGGCGCTCCCCGCGCCGCAGCACTCGTATCCGTGAAGAAACAGTCCCCTGCAGACCGTTTCGATTTGGTGCGGCTCGTCGTCCACGACTATAATTCTGCGTTTCTCTTCTGACATGGCCTTATCTCGTTTCTCCTGCGGTCACCGGATTCAAGTGACGCAATAAGTGTACCCAAGTCGATATGCCGAGAAAACCACGATTATTTTAGCGTTTTTCCCTAATCGCACGCCGCCGGTGAAACGAGAGCAGCGTACCAAAATGATACATCATCATTCTCAACTAATTAATATTACGATATTTTACGGAGCGTCTACCAAAATGACATGCCCCCCTCGCCGGGGGGCTCCGGGAAGTCGTCGGGAGGTGGGTCTATTCAGCCGCGGCGGGGGAACGAGAGGGCGGCGACGGGATGTCCGGTGAATCGTCGAGGGGACCGAACGGCACCTCGCTGTCAAAGGGATAATAATCGTTCATCCGGATGGTTCGCTCGCCGTCCGACAAGCGCCAGGTCCAGGAGTTGTCCTTGTCCCGAGGCGGGTAGATGCAAACGGAGATCTCGCGGTCCGGGCTGATTTCGAGGGGGTCCTCGAGCGGAAAGAACATCTGATTCCAGTGGGTCGGCGGATCGTTCGGTCCGGTGCCGATGTGGATGTCGTCGGTGAGCCGTGCGCTGAACCATCCGCAGAGCCCGTACACGGTCTCGGCCTTCTTCGGTATGGCGCGACCCTCGAGCATATCGGGGGTCGACCGGAGGGTGTAGAGGTCCATCTCCCCCAGCGGAATGACGGTTTTCGATATTTCATTGGGCGTAAAGAACTCCAGGTTGGACTGGTAGAACGGCGCTTCCGCGATGAGCGAGAAGTCGATGCCGTAGGGATTCTGCCGGAAGAACGACAGATGCTCGAAGAACGATTCGTCAGTGACCAACCCGGCAAAGAGCGATATCCGGTCGGGGATCATGATCCCGCCGTCGCCGAGGAATCGATCCCGCAGCTTGAGCAGGGGCTCCAGCATGGCCTCGTAGAAGATGAAGTGTCCCATCCACTCGGAGACGATGAGATCCACCTCGTTCGTCGGAAGCCGCAGGCTGTCGTGATCATCCCGATAGAACCGGATGCGACGCATCCCGTTGGCCTGCGCGATGGATCGGGCGATCGAGATGAACGCGGATCGGTCCACGGCGTACACCGCCTCGGCGCCGAACCGCTCCGCGAAGATGGACAGGATGCCGGTGCCGCAACCGAAGTCCATCACCTGGAATCCGGGACGAATCATCTGGCGCAGGGCCCGCTCGTAGGCCTCGGTGCGCACCACGTCGGATAGCATCATCTTGTGTACTGATATGTCGCGGTAAGATTCGCGATAGGAGTCGTCGTAGCTCATAAGAGGGGTGACTATCATCTCGTTCCGACAATGGCTACAATATAGTTCAGTCAAACACCGATGAATGGTCCGACCCACCGGCGGAGTAATATGGCCGGCCCTGCTGGACTCACCCGCGGGCAGTCCCGGAATCGGCCGATGATTTCAATTCCGCTGTCCGCGACGCCGGTACTCGATACACTGGGGGCAGAAGGCTCGAAAGGCGGCGCAGGTCTCCGGGCGGTGGTCATAGATGGTGCAGGTCGCCGTCCTCCCGTCCCGACTGAGATACCGGCAGTCGTCGTTCGGCTTCGTGGCCAGCGCCCGGCACCCGAAGTGCCCCTCGACGAGCTCCGCGATCCGCGCGAGGTGGCCCCCCTTCCGCCACCGCGCCACGTCCTCGTCCGTCACGAGCACGGTCCCAGAACGGCCGCGGCAGCACGCGCCGCATCGGGTACATTCGGATGGGAGGTGATGTCGACCTGTGTGGGTTGCGGCCATCAACGCGCCGAGCAGTCCGGCCTGCCGCTCGGGGTCCGGCGGCAGGCGCGGCCGGGTCCGGTGTCGGACCTCGGCGCCCTGGGAGGCGCGGTCTCGGCCGGTGAGATCACGCGCTTGCTCGTTGTCGAGGTGAAGGCGGTCTCGCACGCGTGGGCATCCGCGAAGGTCTTGACGTCGTCGAGCACCGTCGCGGCGAACGCCCCGATGGAGACCTCGTAGTACTGCCAGCCGAGGGCCCCGGCCCAGCCAGTGTCGTAGAAGCTGTTGACCATCTCGGCGTAGGAGGGGGATCCCGGATCCCCATACGTCATGTTGCCGAGGAAGAACTCCCCCATCACCGCGGGCTTGTCCGTCAGCCCGTAGGCCTCCGGGCCGGTGGTGTAGGGCCAGTAGTCATTGATCCACGAATACATATGGAATTGATAGAAGTCCTGATCCAGATCCTTCCACGCGCTCACCCACTTCACCGCCGCCGCGCCGATGGTGATGAGCGCGGAGCTCTCCTCCCTAAGCACGCCGATCATCTCCGCGAACAGGGTGTGCATCTCGGGGTGGGTCACCGCGTCGAGCTCCGGGTTCGGGTCGAACGCCTGGTCCTCGCCCGCGCCGGGTCCGGTCACGGCCCACTCGGGCTCGTTCATCAGGTCCCAGGCGATCATGTGGGAGCGGTTGGGATCGGCCTCCACGATACGCGCCACCGGCCGCACCAGGTTCTCCAGGAGCGCGCTCCTTTTCCCGGCGTCTCTCACCATGGGGGCGAGCCCGGGGATGAAGAGGCCCGAGTCCTCCCGGTCCGCCCTGAAGTTGTCGAAGGAGAAGATGGTGAGCATCAGATAGAGATCCAGCTCATCCGCCAGGGCCAACGCCTGTCGGATGTCCGCCTCGAGGGAGCCGCCGATGCCGGTCACGGTGGTGGTCCCGTCGATGACGATCGACTCCGTTCGGAGCTCCGGGAACATCCACCATCGGATGGTGTTGACGCCGCTCTCCTTCATCTCCTGGAGATCCGCCCGGAACTCGTCCACCGCTTCACTGACGCCGGGCTTGTTCCAGTAGGGGATACCGCCGAAGTCGGCGCCGAAGTCCCGCCAGGCGTAGTTGACGCCGTACATGAACCGGTTCTGACATCCCCATGTGACCCCGGCGAATCCGCCGCCGCAGTCGTCCACCACATCGCAGGAGCCGACCCCGGTGTCCGTGTCCGCGTCGCTATCCGCGTCCGTGTCCGCGTCGGCGTCACCGTCGGTATCGGTATCCGTGTCTGCGTCCGTATCTCCGTCGGAATCCGTGTCCGCGTCCGTGTCCGTATCGGTGTCCGCATCCGCATCGGTGTCCGCATCCGTATCGGTGTCCGCATCGGAATCCGTGTCTGCGTCCGTATCCGCATCCGCATCCGCATCCGCATCCGTATCCGTATCCGTGTCCGTGTCCGCATCGGAATCCGTGTCCGCGTCCGTATCGGTGTCCGCATCGCTATCGGTGTCCGCGTCGGTATCGGTGTCCGCATCGCTATCGGTGTCCGCGTCGGTATCGGTGTCCGTATCGGTATCCGTGTCACTATCCGTGTCGGTATCGCCGTCGGAACCGGCGGCTTCGTCGACCCCTCCGTCCGAGTCGCAACCGGCCGCGATCACCGACAGCAGGGATATGGCCCCCATTGAAAAGATTGACTTTGACAAACGATTTCCTTTCTGAAAGGGAGGCCCCCCTCCGTCATCCTCACTGTTCAACATATATCACCGCTCATCCGACCGATTAAAGTGAAAAGGCCGGGAGGCGCCGTGGCGTCATGGCAGGGAATGGTTGACGGCGCCCACCCCGGCTGGTAGCGTGCCTCCGACGTTGTGCTTTGACAATTAGAGCGGATCGAAAGCAGGGGAAGCCGGTTGAAATCCGGCGCGGTCGCGCCACTGTGAACCAGGAACCCCACCACCCGGCCGAGCGCCGGAGTCACTGGTCCTCCGGGACCGGGAAGGCGGTGGGCGGACCTCCCGACAGGGAAGTCACTGGAAGCCAGGAAACCTATTTCGGTCGAAGGAGCCCGGTCGGGCTCCGAAGAACAGCTCTTCGCGAGAGAGGGTAAGGTTCCCAAGCGATGACCTTCGTCCCGTCGAGGCGCGGAGGTCTCCGACTCTCACGCGCGCTCCTTCCAGTGGTTATCTCCATGGGGTCGGCCGCCCCCGGCCGGACCGACGAGGTGTCTTCGGATGCAGTCGCCGACGGGGCTCCGGATCCCTTCCTCGAGGAGCTCCCTCGAGAGGAACCGGCGTACACCACCGAGGTGCGCGGCTACCGCGTCCGACGCACCGACGAGACCCCTGCCTACGCCGAGACCATCGATGTCCGCGAGTCGGCCACCACCCTGGATTCCCTCGGGGAGGTGCTCTCCCGGGCCGTCGGCGTGGAGGTCCGGTCGTCGGGAGGGCTCGGCGCCCACGGCTCCGTCAGCATCCGGGGATCCACCGCGCGGCAGGTGCCGGTCTACCTGGACGGTGTCGAGGTGCAGTCCGGGGGGACTTCCGCGGTGGATCTCGGGGACTTCTCCCTCGACGCCTTCGACACAATCGAGGTGTATCGGGGGGGCGCGCCCCTCACCGCCGGCGGCGCCGGCATCGGAGGGGCCCTCCACCTCGAGACCCGCGCCTGCCGCGGGCCGGCCGGTCAGGGGGCGGTGACCTACGGGAGCTGGCGCACCTGGCGGGGCTTCGGAACGACCTGCGCTCCCCTGGGGGACGTCTCCGCCCTCGCCCTCATCTCGGCCCGGGGGTCCCAGGGGGACTTCCCCTTCCTGAACCGGAACGGCACCCTGACCACCCCGTCGGATGATCGCGTGGCGCGACGGAGCAACAACGACCACGTCGCCTACACCGCCCTCCTGAAGCTCGAGATCCCCGGGAGGCGGTGGCGGTGGACCATCGCCGACACCCTCCTCGGCAGGTCCGGCGGCATCCCCGGCGTGGAGAGCGTCCCCACCCGACGGGCCTCTTCGAGGACGCTCGGCGACGGAATTACCCTGAGGGGCGAGGGCCCCCTCTCCGACGCGGTGCGGCTGGAGGTGCTCGCCGGCTACTCGGGGAAGCGGGAGGCGTTCCTGAACCCGGCCCTGGAGTTCAACCAGACCGCCCTGCAGATCACCTCCCGGACCCACGCGACCGAGGCGGGAGCCCTCGGGGAAGTCCAATGGTCCCGGACCCAGGACACCGTCGTTTCCGTGCGAAACCGATTCGAGACCTTCGCCCACGAGGAGCGCGTCGGGGAGGTGACGGACGGCACCGCCGCGCCCCTTCGGCGGATCCGGACCGATATCGGCCTCCAGCACGACTACCGCCCGCGGCCCTCGCTGCTGCTGAGCCCCCTGGTGCGACTCCTCGTCAACAACGCCCGGTATCCCGGAGGCCCCAACCCCACCGGCGACGGGGCCCTGGATCCCGTCTCCCGGAACGATGTCTACTGGTCGCCCGCCCTCGGGGCCCGGTGGGAGGTCCTGGAGGGGCTGGTGCTCCGTGCCAACGGCGGGCGGTACGTGCGATCGCCGGATCTGGCCGAGCTCTTCGGCTACTCCGGATCCGTGATGGGCAATCCGGATTTGAGAGAGGAGGTGGGGTTCAACGGGGATCTGGGCGCGACCTTCGAGCGCCGCGGCCCGGGGGCGATCTCCCACCTCCGGCTCAACGGCGCCGGGTTCGGTTCCGTCACCGACGACCTCATCGCCTACGAGCAGACCTCCCAGAACGCGGTGCGCCCGGACAACATCGGCCGGGCCCTGGTCGTCGGGGCGGAAGGGAGCCTCTCCGTCGCGTTATTGGAGGCGCTCCTCTTCGACACGAACTACACCTACCTCTATGGGATCGACCGCTCCGACACCCCCTACTACAGGGGCAACCGCCTGCCCGGTCTCCCCACCCACGCGGTCTATGGGAAGCTGGAGGCGCGGGCCCCGGAGGGGCGGTGGCGGGCGGCGGCGTGGCTCGACGCGGACTTCGCCGCGAGAGTCCATCTGACCCGCGCCAACCAACCCGAGTCCGTCGTGCCGGCGCGGGTGCTGCTCGGGTGCGGCGCCCGGCTCTTCCATCCGGGCTCGGGGGTCACCCTCACCCTGTCGGTGAAGAATATGATGAACCGAACCACCTTTACCACCGCGGCGGACCGGCAGGCGCCCCTGGCCGACTACATCGGCTTCCCCCTGCCCGGGCGCACGGTGCTCCTCACGCTCCACTGGAGAGGATAGTGACAACCATGACCCACAAACTGAGCCGTATGGCGATCACTGGAATGCTCTTCGTCCTGGCCTGCCGCGCCGCGCCAAAGCCCACGGATTCCGAGCCGGGGAGCGCGCGGGCCGCCCTGGTGGTGACCTCGGACTACGAATCCGGCGCCTACTCGGTCGTGGACCTGGGATCCCTCGATGTGCACCGGGACATCGCCGCGATCCATCCGGACGCGGTCTGTCGGGTGGATCGGACCCTCCGGCGGCCGTTCCTCATCGAGCGTCACGGGGCGGACGCGGTGGACGTGCTGGCGCCGGCGGAGGGGTGGCGGGTCACGTCCCAGTACTCCGTGGGGGCGGGGACCAACCCGCAGGACATCGCCGCGGTGTCACCGGATCGGGCCTACGTTGCGCGGCTCGGCCACCCCGGGCTGCTGGTGGTAAACCCCCTGACGGGGGCCGAAATCGACACCGTGGATCTCACCGACTACGCGGACGACGACGGGGTGGCGGATATCACCTGGCTCTACGCCCTCGAGGGGAAGGTGTACGCGCTGGCCGCCCGCCTCGAGGCGTTCCGGCCCACCGGGTCCAGCGCGATGCTCGTCATCGACGGGGAGACCGGCGCGGTGGAGGAGGAGATCCCCCTCTCCCACACCAACCCCTCCGGGAAGCTCCGCTACAACGGCGCTCTGGAGCGCTTCGTCCTCATCGAGACCGGCGGCTTCTCCAGCCTCGGCGGCGCGGGGGAGATGGACGGCATCGTGGAGACCTTCGACCCCGAGACCCGAACGGTGAGCGGCGCGGTGATCACCGCCGAGGCGCTGGGGGGGGATATCATCGACGCGGTCCTCGTCTCCGAGACCCGGGGGGTGGCGATCATCGAGCACGGATCGGACGACACCCTCGCCACGAGGCTCGTGGCCTTCGACCCCTCGACCGGGGAGAAGGGAAAGACCCTCCGCGAGTCGGACACCTGGGCCTTCTCAGCCCTCGAGCTCACCCCGGACGGCGGCGCCATCTGGCTCGCCGACCGCACCCGGACCCGACCGGGGATCCGCATCTTCGACACCGACACCCTCCAGATGATGACCGAGGAGCCGATAGACGTGGGGCTCCCCCCCTTCATGATCTGCTTCGGCGACGCCGTCGGGAAGGCCGTGCCCGACGCCGGCGTCCCCGACGAAGACAATACCGACCGAGACACCGGCACGGAAACCCCCGCAGAGGAGACGCTCGAGATGGGGGTGACCCCCGAGGAGATGCCCCCCCTCGGCGAGACCGCCTGTCCCGTGCCCTCGGCCCCCGCCCTGACGGTGATCACGCCCGAGACCCAGCTGGAGTGGACTGTCCCGGCGGACGCGGGTGTGACGATTCAAATCGGTGCGACCCGAGACCTCGATCGGGAAGCGCCGGAGGAGTGGCTGGACGAACGAATCTACGGCTTCGACGAGGCGCCCCCCTACGCGGTGAAGCTCTTCGCGCGGGCCATCGGGGACGGGTGCGACACCACCCACGTCTTCTCCCATATCTACAACGTCCGGGAGACCTTCCCGCCGCCCCCCGGCGCGCCGGGCTCCACCGCCGTGGCGATGGATGCCCCGGACCTGGCCGGCTGGGCCGACGGCTGGGTCGAGCCGGTGGCCTATGGCGAGGAGGTGGACGAACAGTGGCGCACCCCGGAGCGGGCCACGGGTCCCGCCGTCGGCGGCGCCTTCGACGTGGTGAGCCTCGGCCGCGGCGGGGAGATTACCCTGACCTTCGACGCCCCCCTCGCGGATCGCAGAGGGTTCGACTTCGCGGTCTTCGAGAACGGGACCTCGGACGGCTTCCTCGACCTCGCCTTCGTGGCGGTGAGCAGCGACGGCGAGACCTTCGTCCGGTTCGACAGCGCCTACCTGGGGGACACGCCGGTGGACCGCTTCGGCACCTTCGACACCCGCGTCGTCGGGGGGCTCGCGGGCAAGTACCGGCAGGGGTTCGGGCACCCCTTCGATCTCTACGCCCTCGCCAACGCCCCCGAGGTGCTCTCGGGGGTCGTGGATCTCCTCCACATCCGCTACGTCAAGCTCGTGGACGTCATCGGCGACGGCCGCCTCGAGGACAGTTTCGGCCACCCCATCTACGATCCCTTCCCCACCTACGAGAGCGCGGGATTCGACCTCGACGCCGTCGGCGGCATCGTCAACCGATCAGATCGTTAACAAGAACCGCTTTTTGGTTTGGACGTCGGCGCGGATTGCCGTATACCCGACCCGAAACGAGGTACCTCGCCATGCAGCCAGCTCCCCATTCCACCGACACTTCGGACAACCTCATGAGTGACCGCGCCCCAGACCGGAGCGAGATATCGGAGATCCTTTCCAAGGCAAGGGAGCTCGCCGGGCTGAGCGAGGCGGAGGTCTCCCGCCTGCTCCGGGTGCGGGATCCCGCGGACCTCGAGATGATCTTCGCGGCCGCCCGGGGGGTGAAGGAGGCGATCTACGGCAAGCGGCTCGTCCTGTTCGCCCCCCTCTACATCTCCAATCTCTGCCGGAACGCCTGCCTCTACTGCGCGTTCAACGCCCGAAACAGCGACATCAAGCGCCGGCGGCTGACCCTCGACGAGGTCCGGGAGGAGACCCGGGCGCTCCTTCGTACCGGACACAAGCGGCTCCTCCTGGTCTCCGGCGAGACCGGGGCGCCCTCCGAGCTCTCGTATATCTGCGAGGCCATCGACGCCATCTACGACGCCGACGCCGGGGCGAGCATCCGTCGGGTGAACGTGAACGTGGCGCCCCTCGACATCGACGATCTGCGGGTGCTCAAAGGCCACCGCATCGGCACCTACCAGGTGTTCCAGGAGACCTACCACCGGCCCACCTACGCGCGCATGCACGTGGCCGGCCCCAAGGTCGACTTCGACTACCGGCTCGGCGCCCTCGAGCGGGCCATGGCCGCCGGCATCGATGACGTGGGCATGGGGGCCCTCTTCGGGCTCTACGACTACCGCTTCGAGGTCGCCGCCATCATGCGCCACGCGGCCCGCCTGGAGGGGCGGTTCGGCGCCGGACCCCACACCATCAGCGTCCCGCGGCTGGAGCCCGCCGAGGGGTCCGCGGTGGCCGCGCGTCCTCCCCATCCGGTCTCGGACAGGGATTTCTTGAAGACCATCGCGGCGCTCCGGCTGGCGGTGCCCTACACGGGGATTATCCTCAGCACGCGGGAGTCCGCGGCCATCCGCACCCAAGCCCTCGAGCTCGGCGTCTCCCAGATCAGCGCGGGGAGCCGCACCCAGCCGGGGGGCTACGGCGCCCGGGAGGCGGCGGCGGCGCCCCAGTTCCAGTTGGGGGATCACCGCTCCCTGGACGAGGTGGTGGCGGACGTCCTCGCCTCGGGACACCTGCCCTCCTTCTGCACCGGCTGCTACCGGCGGGGTCGGACCGGCGCGGACTTCATGGACCTGGCCAAGCCCGGGCTCATTAAACAGTTCTGTCTGCCCAACGCCCTGCTCACCCTGAAGGAGTACCTCGAGGATCACGGATCGGCCGAGAGCCGCGAGCTCGGGATCCGGATCATCGCGCGCCAGCTGCAGGAGATCCCCTCCGCGCATCGCCGGGAGGAGACCGCGCGTCGCCTGGAAGCGGTCGCCCGCGGTGACCGGGATCTGTACTTTTAAATGAATGCACCGGAGAATCTCGGGATGGATCTCGATGAAATCCGCGGATGGCTGATGGAGCAAGATCCGGAGCGCGTCCGGTCCCTCTTCCGCCGCGCGGATCGCGTCCGGCAGCGTCAGAAAGGCGACCGGGTGCTGATCCGGGGGCTCCTCGAGATCAGCAACGAGTGCGTCCGATCATGTCATTATTGCGGCCTCAGGGCGGAGAACCGGTCGGTCCGGCGGTACCGCATGGGCGAGGCGGAGATCCTCGCGGCGGTCGACGAGATCCGCGCGCGGGGGTACACCACCGTGGTGATCCAGGCCGGGGAGAGCGGCCGTCTGACCCGGGACGGGGTGGGGCGTCTCATCCGCCGGATCAAGGCCGGCGGGGAGATCGCCGTCACGCTGAGCCTCGGGGAGCGGGACGCGGAGACCCTCGCCGTCTGGCGGGAGCAGGGGGCGGATCGCTATCTACTGAAATTCGAGACCTCCGACGCGGCCCTCTACCAGGGCATCCACCCGCCCCGAGGCAGTCACGAGACCCGCCTGCCGATCCTCGAGCACCTCAAGCGTCTCGGCTACGAGGTCGGCAGCGGCATCATGGTGGGCCTCCCCGGTCAGACCCTCGAGAGCGTGGCGCGGGACCTTCGCCTGTTCTCGGAGCTCTCGCTGGACATGGTGGCGGTGGGCCCCTACGTGCCCCATCCGGAGACCCCCCTCGGGCACCACCCCTCAGTGACCACCGGGGATCAGCTGTCCCGGTCCGTCGAGCTCACCCTCCGGGTGCTGGCCCTCGCCCGGCTGCTCTGCCCTAGGGCCAACATCCCCGCCACCACGGCCCTCGGCACCGTGGAACGGGACGGCCTGCGACAAGGGCTCGCCGCCGGGGCCAACGTCATCATGCACAACCTCACCCCGGCGCGTTACAAACCGGACTATCAAGTGTATCACTCCCCCAACCGGAGCGCCTCCAGTGACGCCCAGTGGGACCGGATCGCCGCCGCCATCGAGGCAGCGGGCCGGACCCCCGGGTGACCTCTCGAAAACGGATGGCCGCGGTCGGATATGTGACAGTGTTCGATATGGCAGGGCTCTTCAGATACTGGTGCCACCGGCTCCCCCGGAGCTACATCCGCGAGCGGAATGTCAAGGCCGTCTTCATCGCGATAGTCTTTCTCTCCATGGTCCTCTACTTCTCTGTGATTCGACCGGGGACGGAGGTCCTCCGATCGGAGACGGCGACCGCCGTGGCGGTGAAGAGACTCTGCGACGCGGGGAACGCCGAGGACCTCTGCATGATCGAGCTGCGGATGCCTTCGGGAGAGGTCTCCGCCGCGGGGATGACCCGCCCCTGGCCTGTCGCCGGCGACAAGGTGCCCATCCGGGTGGATTACCTGGCGGACGGCACGAGGCGCTACTCGGTCAAGTCCATCGACTGGGAGATGCAGGCGATGGATCAGGGACGGAGCCGCTAGTGCCTTGTCAAACGTACTTTGACGGGTGGGAGTTGCCACTCCCCTTTTGCGAAAGGCAAGAGGCATACCCGTCAGTTCTCAATTGACCAGACACCAGGGCAGCGTCCACCCCAAAACAACGGGGGGAATAAGAAAATGCACCCGCCATTCTGGGGTTGACGGAGGACTATCCCTCCTCCCGTACTCCCACCGCTGGGTGTCGGGGGGGAGATTCAGGCCCTGTATGGAAGGTCCGACAATCAGATTTCATATAGAGAGAATCCGGTTTTTTTCTTTTTCGGAATAATTTTTTCCGAAACGGGTTGAACGGGCATACGGGGTGCGATATCAAGGGCGCGCCTTGCGAACGATTTGAAAAAAAAGAGGAAAAAATGAGCCACGATGTTAGAGCGCTGAATGAGATGGTGAAGGACGAGAGCAAATTCGTCGATGATCTGATGCATGAGATCAGCAAGGTCATCGTCGGCCAGACCGACATGATCGAGCGGGTCCTCATCGGCATGCTCACCGGCGGCCATGTGCTGCTCGAGGGGGTGCCGGGCCTGGCCAAGACCTTGACGGTCAACACCTTGTGCCAGGTCATCCAGGCCAAGTTCCAGCGGATCCAGTTTACCCCGGACCTCCTCCCCGCGGACCTGGTGGGGACGGTAATCTACAACCAGCACTCGGGGGCCTTCACGGCCAAGAAGGGGCCCATCTTCGCCAACCTGGTGCTGGCGGACGAGATCAACCGGGCGCCGGCCAAGGTGCAGTCCGCCCTGCTGGAGGCCATGCAGGAGAAGCAGGTCACCATCGGTGACGAGACCTTCGGGCTGGAGCGCCCCTTCATCGTGATGGCCACCCAGAACCCCATCGAGCAGGAGGGCACCTACCCCCTCCCCGAGGCCCAGGTGGACCGGTTCATGCTCAAGATCAAGGTGGGCTACCCCACCCGGGACGAGGAGCGGACCATCATGGACCGCATGGCCGCGGGGGTCGTACCGGAGGTGTCGTCGGTCATCTCGCCGCAGCAGATCCTGGACGCCCGGAAGGTCGTCAATGAAGTGTATATGGATGATAAGATCAAAGACTACATTATCGACGTGGTCTTCGCCTCCCGGGAGCCGGGCCGATACGGCATGGACGAGATGGAGCGGTTCATCGAGTACGGCGCCTCCCCCCGCGCCTCCATCGCGCTCACCGGGGCGGCCAAGGCCCACGCCTTCCTCCGGCACCGGGGCTACGTCACCCCCGAGGATATCAAATCCATCGGGCCGGACATTCTCCGGCATCGCATCGTGGTGACCTACGAGGCCGAGGCCGAGGAGCTCACCAGCGAGGACGTGGTCCGGCGCATCTTCGACACCGTGGAAGTGCCCTAAACCGGAGCGGATGGGGAAATGACTCAGCAGGAGAACCACGCCGAGCTGTTCAAGGAGATCCGGAAGATCGAGATCTATACCCGGCGGCTCGTCAACGATCAGCTGGCCGGCCAGTACCAGTCGGTGTTCAAGGGCCGGGGCATGGCCTTCGACGAGGTGCGGCAGTACCAGATGGGGGACGACATCCGCCTCATCGACTGGAACGTCTCCGCCCGGATGAACGATGTCTACGTCAAGCTCTTCACCGAGGAGCGGGAGATGACGGTGATGCTCCTCGTAGACGTCTCCGCCTCCGAGATGTTCGGCACCACCCACCAGACCAAGTCCCGGGTGGTGGCCAAGGTGGCGGCGACCCTCGCCTTCTCGGCCATCAAGAACAACGACCGGGTGGGGCTCATCATGTTCTCCGACAAGGTGGAGATGGTGGTGCCCCCCAAGAAGGGCAAGAAGCACGTGCTGCGGGTGATCTCCGAGATCCTCCGGTTCCGGCCCTCCGGCCGGGGCACGGACCTCAAGGCGGGGCTCGACTTCCTCGGGAAGATCGCCAAGCACCGGGCGGTCTCATTCCTCATCTCCGACTTCATCGACGAGGGGTACGAGCGGTCCCTCCGGCTCGCCCAGACCAAGCACGATCTCATCCCCATCTGCGTCACCGATCCCCGGGAGGAGAGCCTCTCGAGCCTCGGCGTCGTCTACCTCGAGGACCCGGAGAGCGGTGCGGTGATCCCGGTGGACACCTCCTCCCGGCAGGTGCGGGCGGCGTTCGAGCGGGAGGTCAAGCGGCGCCGGTCCGACCGGGAGGGGCTCTTCCGGAAGCTGCGGGTCGACTACATCAACCTCTCCACCGAGGACGCGGATCTCGCGGCCCTCGTCAACTTCTTTCGCATCCGCGCCAAGCGGGCCAGGAGGGGATGATGGGGGCGGACGTGTTTTTCAAGGATACAAATAGCAGTCGTTCCCGCGAAGGCGGGAACCCATCTGGAATCGCAGATTCCCCCATAGTTACCATGGATGCCCGCCTGCGCGGGCAAGACAGAGGGCGCTCATATGGGACAACGCCACCGGCTGAGCCAGTGGTCTCCGGAATGATTAGAATGGCGAAGAAAGGGAATTCCCCCTTGAAAAAGGGGATCTCTAGGCTGTTCTCATTTTCTCATCGGTCCGGTCGGTATCTTACCCTTTTCGCGGTTCTTGCTGCGCTCTTCGTTACGACCCCCGCGACCGCAGACACCGATCCGCCCGCAGCCGTGCCGGCGGTAAAGCCGATGAAACCCGTCCCGGCCGACGCCAAAGTCGTAAAGCCCGGCGCCGGGCCCGCCAAGCCCACCGCGGCCGCTGCCGAGCCCGCCGAACCGGGGGACAGCGCGATCGAGGCCCCCGTCGCCCCCATAAAGACGCCGGAGGATACGGCCGGCACCGACGCGAAGCCGTCCGCCGGTACGCCCGCTGATACCGCGGCTAAACCGACCCCTGTCCCCAAAGCCGGGAAACCGGACGCCGGCGCCGCTCCCCCCCCGCCCCCGGACGAGCCCCTGGTCTCGGCCATCCCAAAAGATCGGATGCCCAAGATCAAGCTCGAGGTTGCACCCAAGACGGTCACAGTGGGAGAGGTGGTGCACTGGCGGCTCGAGGTGGTGCGGCGCAAGGAGGATCGGGTCCACCTGCCGAGCACGGCTTCCTTCGGCGGGCTCGAGATCAAATCCAAGGACAAGCGGGAGGCGCCCCCCGAGGGGGACTGGGTGCGGGAGACCCTGGAGGTCTCCCTGGTGGCCTTCGAGCCCGGTGACATCGTGGTGCCGGCCCAGAAGCTCACCGCGGTGGACGTGGACGGCAACCTTTCGGAGTTAGAGACCAAAGAGGCCCACGTCACCGTGAAGAGCCTCATCGCCAACGAGCCGGAGCCCGCCCTCAAGGAGGACGCGGGTCCCGGTGAGGTGGTCATGGAGAAGGACTACCTGATGCTCTGGATCGCCGGCACCCTCGCCGCCATCGGCCTGGTGGTGCTGCTCACCCTCATCGGGATGAAGCTGTGGTCCATGCGCAAGCCCAAGGCCGCGCCGCCGCCGCCCCCCCCGCGGCCGGCCGAGGAGATCGCCCTGGAGAAGCTCGAGGCCCTCAAGCGGTCCACCCTGCTCGAGGAGGACAAGATCAAGGAGTTCCACGTGCGGCTCTCCGAGGCGGTTCGGGAGTACATCGGCAACCGCTACGGGTTCGACTCCCTGGAGCTCTCTTCGGAGGAGCTCATCTTGGCCCTCCGGAAGGTGAGCATCACCAAGGTCGAGTACGACATGGTGCTGGATTTTTTAGGGGAGACCGACCTCGTCAAGTTCGCCAAGGTGCTCCCCACGGTCATCGAGTCCAAGGATCTGCTCGACCAGAGCTTCGGCTTCGTGGATCGGACCACTCCCAAGGTACGGGACATCGGCGAGAAGACCGCCGCGCCGGGGGAGGGGGTGACGAATGGATAGGCTGCTTCGAATCGCCAGGCGGCTGGCGCCCCTGCTCTGGTCCCTCGGGCTGCTCCTGCTCGCCGCGGCGGTCTATCTCCCCGCCTGGCTTCATGAGGGATCGGGCCTCTTCTTCGACAATCCCTGGTTCCTCCTCTGTCTCCTGGCGGTCCCCCTGGTGGTCGCCGCGGGCATGCTGGAGCGCCGCACCTCCGGACGGGTGCGGTTCCCCCTGGCCCGCGTCCTGGTCAAGACCGGCGCCGGCGTCAAACCCCACCTGATGCCCTTGTCGACGGGGCTGAAGGCGACGGCGGTAGCGTTCCTCGCGGTGGCCATGGCGAGGCCCCTGGATCCCTCCGTGCGCACGGAGACCGAGACCCAGGGGATCGACATCATCCTCACCCTGGACGTCTCCCTCTCCATGAAGACCTCCGATCTCGAGCCCACGCGGCTCGCCGCGGCCAAGTCCGTGGTCCAGGACTTCATCAAGCGGCGCAAGAACGACCGCATCGGCGCGGTCATCTTCGCGGAGAACGCCTACACCCTCTGCCCCCTCACCCTCGACTACTCCATCCTGGCCAACATGATCAGCGAGATCTCCCTTGGGGCCATCGCGGGGAACGCCACCGCCATCGGCAACGCGGTGGCCCGCTCCATCAACCGGCTGCGCAAGTCCGAGGCCAAGAGCAAGGTGATCATCCTGCTCACGGACGGCACCTCCAACGCGGGGAACATCACCCCGGAGCAGGCCGCCCTCTTCGCCCAGACCCTCGGCATCAAAATCTACACCGTGCTCATGGGCCAGCAGGATCAGGCCAAGGTCTCCAAGGGGCTCGACTTCTTCGGTCAGGCCATCTTCGGTCAACAGAGCGCGCCGGTGAACCGGGAACTCCTCGTCAAGATGAGCGAGGACACCGGGGGGGCGTTCTTCGAGGCCACCGATCGCAAGGGGCTGGAGTCCTCCTTCCACTCGATCCTGGATGCCCTGGAGAAATCCAAGATCGCGGACCTCGACGTGAAGCCCGCGGAGATCTTCGCCAAGTACCTCTGGCCGGCCCTGGTCCTGATCTTCCTCGATCTGTTCCTCGGTCTGGTCGTGCTCAGGAGGACGCCGTGAGATTCGAGAACTTCACCATTCTGTACCTCCTCGTCCTGCCCCTCATCGCCGCGGGGTTCCTCGTCGCGGGGATCTTCCTGCGCCGAAGGCTGCTCGGGGGGTTCGGAAAAAAAGAGACCCTCGATGCCCAGCTCCGCCGCCCCTCACCCTATCTCCGGGCGGCCAAGGGCATCACCCTGGTCATCGGGGTGTGCGGGCTGATCCTGGCGGCGGCCAGGCCCCAGTACGGCGGCCGCATCCGGATGCTCAAGAAGCGGGGCATCGACGTGGTGGTGGCCCTCGACTTCTCCAAGAGCATGCTGGCCCAGGATATCCAGCCCAGCCGCCTCGAGCGGGCCAAGCTGGAGCTCGGAGAGTTCATCAACCAGCTCACCGGCGATCGCATCGGGCTGGTGGCCTTCGCCGGGGACACCATGCGCTTCCCGGTCACCACCGATTACGCGGCGGCCATCGCCTTCTGGAAGGATTTGGGGCCCTACGACATGCCCGTCGGCGGCACCGCCATCGGCAAGGCCCTCACCGCCGCCCACCGGATGCTCAAGCCGGAGAGCTCCGGCGACAACGAGGCCGACAGGGGGCGCTCCAAGGCCATCCTCCTGCTCACCGACGGCGAGGATCACTTCGGCGAGCCCGTCGCGGCGGCCCGGGAGGCGGCGGCGGACGGTATCATCGTCCACGTGGTGGGCATCGGATCGGACTCTCCGGAGCTCATCCCGCGGTACCTGGATGACGGCTCCGCCATGGGATACCAGAAGACAAATGACGGCGAGTATGTTACCACCGCGCTGACCCCGGAGAACGAGGAGACGCTCCGCCAGATCGCCTCGGTGGCCGGCGGCCGCTACTTCCGGGCGGGGAGCGATCTCAAGGGGATGACCGCGGTGGTCCAGGAGATTCGGAAGATGAAGCAGTCGGACATCGAATCCCGTCAGCAGGAGGTCTACGAAGACGTGTTCCAGTGGTTCCTGATCCCCTCGTTCGCGGTCCTGCTCCTGGCGTTCCTGCTGCCGGAGCGGATGCCGCGGCTCAAATCCCGCCGCCGGGTGCCGGTGGGGTTCACCTCCCTCTTCTCCCTCACCGTCGTGCTTGCGATCGCCGAGCCTGCCTCGGCCTGGGAGCCCTTCATGTCCGAGAACGGCGACGTGTCGGACGGCAATGATCTCCTGAAAGAGGGGAAGGTCGGGGACGCGCTGAAGGAATACAACGCCGCCGCCAAGGCCCTGCCCAACCGGGGCGCCGTACACCTCAACCGGGGACTCGCCCTGAGCCGGATGGGCGACAAGCAGCTGGACCAGGCCATGCAGGCCTTCAAGCTGGCCACGGACACCGAGGGGACGGACGCGGTGCGGGCCCGGGCCCACTACAACCTGGGCAACACCTTCTTCAAAAAGGAGGACTACCAGGAGGCCATCCGCCAGTACAAGAAGAGCCTCATGCTCGCTCCGGGCAACAAGGACGCGGCCTGGAACCTGGAGCTCGCCAGGCAGAAGCAGAAGGAAAAAGAGGAGCAACAGAAGAAAGACCAGGAAAAACAGGACCAGCAGAACCAGGACCAGCAGAACCAGGAAAAACAGGACCAGCAGAACCAGGAAAAACAGGACCAGGAAAAACAGGACCAGCAGGACGAGCAGAAGCAGGACGAGCAGAAGCAGGACGAGCAGAAGCAAGACGAGCAGAAGCAGGACGAGCAGAAGCAGGACGAGCAGAAGCAGGACGAGCAGAAGCAGGACGAGCAACAGCAGCAACAGCCGCAGCCCCAGCCCAAGACCAAACAGGAGATGGAGCAGCTGCTCGATTCACTGGACAAGCAGCCGGACAACCTTCAAAAACAGATGGCGAAGCAGCGGGGGACCGCGGTGCAAGGCTCCCGGATAAAGGATTGGTAAGGATGACGCGGCTTTCGTCCCTTCTCATACTCGGCCTTGGGTTTCTGACCGCCCTGACCGCGAGCGCCCAGGGTCGGGGAAAGGTGAAGGCACCGAACATCTCGGTGAACGTGGATCGGGAGCCGCTGGTCCAGGGGGAGCCCTTCAAGCTCCAGATCACCATCGAGACCGAGGGGGAGGAGCCCGACATCCGCCTGCCCACCTTCGGCGGGCTGCGGGTTCTCCAGCAGTACGAGTCCCACCCCTCGAGCATCCGCTTCTCCTTCGGGTTTGGCAGCCAGGCCACCAACATCCGGAAGGAGACCGCCCAGTACACCTTCGTCATGATGGCGGACAAACCGGGGACGTACAAGATCAACCCCGTGGTGGTGACCATCGGCGGTCAGCGGTTCAAGGGAAACGCGTACAAGCTCGAGGTGATCAAGGGCACCGGCTCTGGCTCCCCCGGCGGCGGCGCCCTGACGCCGGATCCCTCGGCGCCCGACCCAGCCATGGACGAATCACCGACGGTGAGCGAGGTGACGGACCTCGAAGGCGCGAAGGTGGATCCGGAGTTCTTCCTCCAGACCGCGGTCTCCAAGAAGGAGGCCTATGTGGGGGAGATGCTCACCATGACCATCTACCTCTATATGTCCCGGCAGTTCTCCGACTACGACATCCTCCGCGAGCCGGGCACCGAGGGGTTCTGGGGGGAGAACCTGATCCCGAGCAACCAGCGGCACCTCAAGCAGGAGGGCGTGCTGGTGGGGGGGCGGATGTACACCCGGATAGAGCTTCGAAAGATGGTGCTCTTTCCCATCAAGCCGGGAGAGCTGACCATCGCGCCCACCATCGTGGAGATCGAGACCCAGCGGGGGATCTTCTTTTCGAAGCGCCGGGCGGTCAAGCGGGCCTCCCTGCCGGTCACCGTCAAGGTCCTCGATCTGCCGACGGAGGACCAGCCTCCGTCGTTCAATCCCGCCAATGTGGGGCGGTTCTCGTTCAGCGCCAAGATCGACAACGCCGCGGTCAAGGTCGGAGAGCCCGTCACCCTCACCATCGCGGTGCGCGGGGAGGGCAACCTGAGAAACCTCGTCCTTCCGACCCTCGAGGACCGGATCGACGGGCTCAAGATCTACGCGCCGGAGACCGACGTGGACGTCACGCCGAGGGGGGAGACGGTGACGGGCATCAGCAAGAGCCGCATCCTGATGATCCCCAAGAAGGCGGGGGTCTACACCCTCCCCAAGCTCGAATGGACCTACTTCGACCCGGCGACGAAGCGCTACAAGACCCTCTCGAGCAAGGCTCACCGGATCACCGTCTCGTCGAACGGGGAGCAGGCGGTCGTCGACGGCCCCGTGACGAGCTCGGTGAAGAGCCAAAAGGCCGGCCAGGATCGCCTCAACCGGCAGCTCCGCTCCGTTCCCCCCCGGGAAGACCTGACGCGGATCGGGAAGGGGAGCGCGCTCTCCGCGCCCTGGTTCCTCATCCTGTTCTTCAGCCTCCCCCTCGTCTACTCGGGGGTCGCCCTCGCCTCCCGAACCCGTCGGAAGCTGGCGGAGAGCCGCGTTCGGAACCGATCGAAGAACGCGGAGTCAGAGTCCCTCAAGCGACTTCGGGAGCTCGAGCGGCAGACGGATCTGTCGACCGAACAGTTCTTCGCCGAGCTCGCCCGGTGCCTCATCGGGTTCATCGAGGATCGGCTGGAGGTCAAGGCGGTGGGGGATACCATGACCGAGCTCCGGGAGCGGCTGACGGACCGCGGGTTCTCCCGCGATCAGGCCGAGAAGGTGGTGACGGAGATGGAGACCCTGGACTTCGCCCGGTTCGCCAAGGGCGCCGGTCAGGACGAAGAGCGGCGGCAGGCGGGGGCTCGGGTGGAGGCGCTCATCAAAGGGCTCGCGGGGGTCAAGGTGACCCCGAAGAAGAAGGAGAAGAAGTGATGCGTCGGACAGCTCTGCTCCTTTCAGTCATCTGCGCGTTGCTCCCCGTCGGCGCCGCCGCCGATTCCCTCTCCACGCTGTTCCAGAAGGCCAACAACGCGTTCTGGAACGGGGAGTACGACGCGGCCCTCAAGGATTACCAACGTTTGGACGAGCTCGGCGTCCACAACGCGACCCTCTCGTACGACATCGGCACCACCTACGCCCGGCTCGGCAAGCTGGGCAAGGCCGTGCAACACTACGAGCAGGCGCTCCGCCTGGATCCCGGACAGGACGACACCCGCCACAACCTGGCGATCATCCGCGAGTTCATCGCGAGAAGGGCCAGCGAGGCCGGCCGGGACGCGGACCTCGCCCCGGCGGCGGGCCCCTGGCGGGCGGTCCTCGACCGGTTCTCCTCCCGCGGCGCGGCGGTGATTTTCCTGGTGTTCCACGTGGCCCTCTTCCTGGTGCTCGGCGTCCGGCGCTTCGTCTTCGCGGAGATGCCCCGGCTCTCGCTAGGGGTGCTCGCGGGGGTGCTCCTCATCCTCTCCCTCGCCACCGGCGCGGTGGCCGTGGGCAAGTGGCACCAGGACCACTACGCCCGGGAAGCGGTGGTGGTGGCGGACAACCAGATCGAGGTCATGGAGGGCCCGCGGAGCGAGGTGATGCGTTTCGCCCTCGAGGAGGGGAGCCGCGTGGGGGTCCTTGAGGAGAAGTCCGGCTGGATCCGCATCATGGACAGCGAGGGCCGGGACGGCTGGGCACCGGCGCCGTCCCTCGGGATCATCTAGGCCCCCGGTGTTCCCGGGCCCTCAGGACTGGTGCGCCTCATGCGGCTGACGATTGTCGAGCCCTGGTGCGGGGAGAGCCACGAGACCTTCTTCCGCGGGGTAGCGGCCCACTCCCGGCATGACGCGACCCTCGTCACCCTCCCCGCCCGCAAGTGGCGGTGGCGGATGCGGACCGGTGCCTACCATCTCGGAAAGCAACTCCGTTCCCCCGGGCCGGACGCGCTGCTGGTCTCGGACTACGTCGACCTGCCGGACCTGAAGTGCTTCGCCCCGTCGGTGAGGGACGTCCCCACCGCCATCTACTTCCTCGAGAACCAGCTCACCTATCCCGTTCGCGGCGAGCGCCGGGGGGAGTTCGAGTTCATGGCCACCAACCTGCTCTCCTGCCTCGCGGCGGACGCGGTGGTCTTCTGTACCGCCCAGCACCGGGACGTGATGCTCACGGCGGTGCCCCCCTTCCTCGCCCACGATCCGGACGCGGACGGCGGGGCGGTGGCCCGGGCCATCGAAGGGAAGAGCCTCGTGATTCCCCTGGGCGTGGACCTCCCCCGCTTCGATGAGGCCCGTCGAGGCCGCCGGGACCGCGTCGGCAAACCCCTCCGCATCGTGTGGCCCCACCGCTTCGAGCACGACAAGAACCCCGAGGACTTCTGCGACGTGGTGAGAGGGCTGGACGAAGAGGGTCTCCCCTTCGAGCTCTCCTTTGTCGGGCGATCCTACCGGGACACCCCCGCGGTGTTGCGGGAGACTCGGGAGCGGCTCACCCACCGGATCGCCCACTTCGGCTTTTTCACGGGGCGCGAGTATGCGGAGGCGCTGGCCTCGGCGGACGTGGTGGTCTCCACCGCGCGGCAGGAGACCCAGGGGCTCGCGGTCATCGAGGCGATCCGGGCCGGCTGCGATCCCCTGCTCCCGGCCCGCCTCTCCTATCCGGAGGTCCTGGGCCCGGCCCTCGCCGAGAAACACCTCTACACCACCAAAGGGGAGCTGCGCCGGCGGCTCCGGTGGATGATGCGCCACCCGGACCGGGTGCGCCGGACCGCACACCACTGGCGGGAGATGGAGCGGTTCGGCTGGCCCGCGGTGGCCGCTCGGATGGACGCGCTCTTCGAGGGGCTGGCGGCGGGGTGAAGTAGACCGATTCGGATTCAGAAAAAGGGTGTCGTCGCGAACCTCAAATTCACTTGACTAAGTGTAAAATAAACACTAAGTTGAGTCTAGAATCCGCACTGGGTCAGCGGTACACGGCGAAGGGGAGTGAATAATGAAACTGGTGATAGTATCGTATCACTGTTGTTCGCACATGACCTGGCTTTAGGATGCTCAACGGAGGAGGACACCGTGATCACAAGCATACTGGATACCGATCTCTACAAGCTGACGATGCAGCAGGCGGTGCACGCCCTTTATCCCAGAGCCGAGGCCGAGTATGTCTTCATCAACCGGGGCGGGACACGGTTTCCGGAGGGGTTCGGCGAGCGGCTCACCCATGAGATTCGGCGGATGGCGGACCTCTCCCTCTCCCGGGACGAGCTCGAATACCTGACCTCCACCGGCTACTTTCTCACTCCGGTCTACCTCGACTTCCTCTCCCACTACCGGTTCGACCCGGACGAGGTCACCGTGACGCTCCGGGACGGGGAACTGGTGATGTCGGCGGCGGGCCCCTGGTTTCGGACCATCCTGTGGGAGGTGCCCCTCATGGCGATGGTCAGCGAGCTCTACTTCTCGATGACCGCGCCCCCCACCCTCTCCCGCGACGAGCAGCGGGCGCGGAACCGGCGTAAGGCGGAGCGGCTGCGGGACGGGGGGGTTCCCTTCGCGGACTTCGGCACCCGCCGGCGTTTCTCGTTCGACAACCAGGTCAGGGTCCTCGAGGATATCCTCGCCGTGCCCGGCAACCCCCTGGTGGGGACGAGCAACGCCTCCCTGGCCCGGCGCCTCGGCATCAAGGCTATCGGCACCCACGCCCACGAATGGTTTATGTTCCACGCCGCCGAGAACGGGTACCGGCAGGCCAACCGGGCCGCCACGGACGCGTGGACGGCGGTCTACCAGGGGAACCTGGGGATCGCCCTCACCGACACCTACACCACCGACGCCTTCCTCGCGAGCTTCGACGCCGTCAAGGCGCGGCTGTTCGATGGGGTCCGCCACGACTCCGGGGATCCCCTCGCGTTCGCCGAGAAGATGATCGCCCACTACCGTAAGCTCCGCATCGATCCGATGACCAAGACCATCGTTTTCTCGGACGGGCTCGACGTGGAGAAGGCGGTGGCGATCCGCAACGCCTGCGAGGGGAGGATCAAGACCTCCTTCGGGATCGGGACCCACCTGACCAACGACCTCGGCCCGGCGGCGCTCAACATCGTCATCAAGCTCTCCCGATGCCGCGGCTCCCGGTCGGTGGGCTGGCTCCCGGCGGTGAAGCTGTCGGACGTGGCGGGGAAGCACACCGGACGACCGGAGGAGATCGAGCTGTGTCTACGGATCATCGAAAGGAGCAGGGGATGAGGGCGCTCATTATCGTCGATGTACAGAACGACTTCTGTCCAGGGGGGGCGCTGGCCGTGCCCGGCGGAGACGAGATCGTGCCGGGCATCAACCGCGCCGCGGCGGGCTTCGGGGTCGTCGTCACCACCCAGGACTGGCACCCGGCCGACCACGGCTCCTTCGCCGCCAACCACCCGGGGGCGAAGCCCTACGAGATGGGCACCCTGTCCGGCAGGCCCCAGGTGATGTGGCCGGACCACTGCGTCCAGGGCACTCCGGGGGCTGCGCTCCACGACGGCCTGACGGTGGACGCGGTGAACTTCGTCAAGGGCACCCGCAGGACTGCGGACTCCTACTCGGGGTTCTTCGACGACGACGGGGGGGACACCGGGCTCGACGGTTTCCTGAAAGCGCGGGGGGTCGATACGGTGTTTGTGACCGGGCTGGCCACCGACTACTGCGTCAAATTCACCGCCCTCGACGCCCTCAAACAGGGGTATCGGACGATTGTCGTCGAGGACCTGTGCCGAGGGGTGGACCTCACCCCGGGAGACTCCGACCGGGCCCTCGAGGCGCTGATCGCGGCGGGGGCGGAACGGGTTCAATCGGATCAAATCTGATGAAGCGGTACTACTTCGCGCTGACCAACCGCTGCAACCGGGCGTGCGCCCCCTGCTGCTGCTACTCTCGGCCGGAGCGGGGGACCTTCCTCGCCCTCGACAGGTTCAAAGCGATTTTGCCGGAAGAAGGGGTGTTCGAGATTCAGCTCGAAGGGGGGGAGCCCCTCCTCCATCCGCGATGGCGGGAGATGATCCGCCATGCGGCGAACACGGGCCGCTGCATCAAGACCACACTGGGGACCAACGGAACACGCCTCCCTTTCGCCGATGACGCCGACGGGGTGAGCCCGGAGCCTTCGAAGCGGGCGCTCCTGGGCTTCTTCCGGGCGCTCCCGCAGCCGTTTACCCTCAAGCTGAGCATCAACGCGTACCTCCACATGGCGGATCCGGATCTGTTCGACAAGGCCGCCCTGGTGGCGGAGGTCTTTTTGAAGCTTCAATCCGAAGGGACCTTCGAGCTCGTCTTCAACGTGCGGCGGCGGAAGGATCCGGCCGCGGGCGACGACGCCTGGGTGGTGGACCGGATGGGGGAGCGGGGGCTGCTGGAGTGGTCCAACGTCTACTTCTTCCAGCGGTACGGCTTCGCTGCGAACGACCCCCGGCTGGAGCCTCCGTTCATCATCGAGAACCCGGTGGACTTCTACCTCATCTGTCCGAAGGGGCGGAACTTCGGCAAGGACCTCCTCGCCCGGAGCGAGGCCATGAGGGAGATGCCGTGACGGCGGGGTTCGACCGGTCCTGGCGGATCGAGCGGCAGGCCCGCTTCACCCTGGACGAGGGGCGGCTCCTCCCCTTCGCGTTCGACGCCGGCCCGCGGCTGGTCTACGACAACGTCAACCTCTCCATCTTCGTCGACGACTACTGCAACGGTGATTGCGATTTCTGCGTGGCCCGGATGCGGTACGAGACCGCGGGGCACGACTACATCAAAGAGAAGATACCGGAGGCGGCCTACCTCGCCGCCCTGAACCGCGCCCTGGAGGCGGTCTCACCGCTCGCGCCGAGTGTCTCCATCACCGGCGGGGAGCCCACCCTCTGCCGCCGGCTCCCCCGCATCCTCGATGTCATGGATGCGTACCCTTTGCGGAAGCGAACCATGACCACCAACGGCTCCGGGCTCCTCGCGCCGATGGGCGGCGAGACCCTGCTGGACCGCCTGGCGCGGTTCGGGCTGGCCCACCTCAACATCAGCCGCGCCCACTACGACGAGCGCCGGAATCAGCGGATCATGAAGCTGAAGGATCCCTTTGACAACGGCGCGCTGGCCGAGGCGGTGGGCATCGCCGCGGACCACGGAATTCGCCCCCGGCTGAGCTGCGTGCTGCTCCGGGGCCACATCCAAACGGTGGGCGACATCACCGCCTACTGCGACTGGGCCCGGTCAATGGGGGTGGACAACGTGGTGTTCCGGCAGCTCATGCAGTACGACCCCGGGGCCGTGACCCCGTGCCGCGCCTCCCGCTGCTGCGACACCCGCAGCATCCCGCTCCCGCCCCTCTGGGACGCCCTGGACGCGGACCCCCGGTTCGAGCCCGTCACCCAGGTGCTCGGCTACTACTACTATGTCGAGGTGTTCCGGTACCGGGAGATGGATATCGTGACCGAGGCGGCGGATCTGGCCCAGATCCCGCGGACCAGGGCCCGTCTGGATCGCCGGACCGGCGGACGCTCTATCGTCTATGAGATGGTGTTTCACCCGAGCGGCGTGCTCAGCGGCAGCTGGCGGGAGTGGGAGGACGTGCTCATCTCATGAGGGTAGAGACAACAAAATTATACTATCTGGGCAGCCGACGCCTGCTGCTCGAGGAGCTCCTGGACGAGATGGGGGCCGAGGTGCCGGTCTCCCGGCTCCTGCTCCGGGCGAGCGAGGCGCGGCACCGGGAGCGCATCCTGACCTACGGCACCGACCGGGGGGGCTACCCCGAGGGCCGGAGGTGGCGGTACAACCGGGAAACCGGCAGAGATCTGGCCCACGAGGAGGTCGTGTACGCCACTACGGTAGAGGAGAACCGACGGGCCGAGACCACCCCCGCGTCGTGCTCCCTCAAGAAGCTGGACGTCATCGACGATCCCCTGCTGCTCGTCTACGATGCCGAGGGGCTCTATCGAGTGTGGGATCGTCAGTTCGCGTTCGACCGGTCCCGATCGCCGAAGGACTCCCTGCTGGCGGTGTTTCCGGTGGTCAAGATCCCCCCGGCGGACGGGTGGTTCACGGAGGCGGACGGCCTCTGCTACCGGACGCTGGCCGCGACGGTCCGCGACGGCACGATTGTGGAGGTGGGGACCTGGATGGGGCGCAGCGCCTCCTATCTGACGGGGGTCTGCGGGCGACACCGGAACCGCCTGGTGTGCGTCGACTGGTGGGACCGGGGGTCCGGGGACGGCTACGATCGCGCCTACCGGGAGGCGGCCCGTGATGGCGCCGTCGAGGCTCGCTTCGACGGCCTCATGGCGCGGCTGGCGTTCGCCCCCGAGAAGCTTCGGTGTTCCTCTCTGGAGGCCGCGGCGCGGTTTCTCCCGGGAGCGGTTGACATGGTGTTCCTGGACGGATCCCACGACACCCGGAGCGTCGTCGAGGATATCGGAGCGTGGCTCCCCAAGGTGAGGCCCGGAGGGATCCTCGCGGGCCACGACTACAAGGAGAAGCACGCGGGGGTGCGCCGCGCGGTGGACGAGCTCGCCGCCCGGGGCTTTGAGATCCGCCACGGGGGCGACTCCCTCTGGTGGACGGCGCCGCGATGAGAAAACCGCTCTTCGTCGCCACCGGCGCCTTCGATACTGGAAAGACCGCAACCCTCGACCACCTGTCCGAACGGTACGGCATTCGGGTGTATGACGAGGTCTACCTGGAGGTGCTGCGGGAGCTGGGCGAGCGGACCCTGGGCCACCCCGCCGACAGGCCGTTCGAGCGACTCGAGTCCGCGGCTCACTTCTGTCCCCTGTGCCGGCCCGGACCGTTCCGTGACCGGGTGCTCCGAAAACAGCAGGCCCTGGAGGCGCGCTGCCCACCCTACGCCCTCCTCGAGCGGGGCTACGTGGACCCGTGGGAGATGTTCACGCGGAACACCGGCGCGCCCCCCCGAATCCCGGTCCATGAGAAGGCGCGCTACGCGGACTACGCAACCGTCTTCCTCTTCGAGGTGATGCCCGAGCTCCAGCGTCCCCGGTGGGGCAAGCCGGCGGCCCGACGGGTCGAGGAGGCGCTCCGCATCACCCACCGCCTGCGGAGGTTGTACCGGGAGCAGGGATTCGCGGTGCTCGCCGTGCCCCCGGGGACGATCGCGGATCGCGCCGTTCTGATCGCCGAATCGATTCAAGACCCCCGCTCCGGTGGCGCGACCCCTCGATAGTCGTCGAGGGGTGTCCTGATTATCAAAGCCGTCCCATCGGAAATCTGTTATCGTTGGCGCGCTTGGAGGGGAAGCGAGAACGGGAACCGATGGCTATTAAACGAAATTTGGCGTTGACGCCACAGATGCTCTCCGGCTCGGTCTTCTCCAATCTGGAGGCGCGAGCCCGTTCCTCCGGCAACCCGCTGTTCCCGCTGCACATCGGCGACACCTGGGTGAGACCGATGGCGACGGCGTACCAGTGGCCCGAGGCCCCGGATCTCTTTCAGTACGCCCCCCCCTGCGGTGATCCGGTCTTTCTCGAGACCGTTATCCGGAGGACCGGGAGCCGCGCCGGTGTCGCGCTGACGGCGGAAACAGTCTGCGCGGTCTCCGGCGCCACGGCGGGGGTACGGGACGCTGTCCAGACGCTGGTGGCCCCCGGGGACGAGGTCATCCTGCCCTCTCCCTTCTGGCCGCTCGTTCGCGGGACGGTTGTCGCGCGGGGCGCCGTCCCGGTCGAGGTCCCGTTCTACACCCGGCTCGATGACGCCGGTTTCGATCCTGAAAGGGCGCTGGAGGAGGCCGTCACCGACAGGACGACGCTCATCTACCTCAACACCCCGCACAACCCCACCGGCAGGGTTCTCACCGAGGCGCAGATCGCCTGCGTCGCCGCCGTCGCCAACCGGCACAACCTCTGGGTGCTCTCGGACGAGGTCTACGAGGAGATCTGTTTCGCCGGGTCACCACCGACCTGGGCGCGGGAGGACCTCGTCTCGCGTACCGTCGCGATTCACAGCATGTCCAAGGCGTTTGCCATGGCCGGCGCGAGGGTGGGCTGGGCCCACGGGCCCGCCGAGGTGATGCGGGTCTTCCGCGCCGTCCACACCTATCAGGACTATGGGCCGTCGAAGGCCTTTCAGTTAATCGCCGCCGAGATACTGAGGGACGGTGTCGGCGACGACTGGATGCGCCGCACGCGAGAGACCTTCTCCGAAGCCGGCGCGCTGATGTCCCGGGCCCTAGGTGTGCCGGATGTCCAGGGCGGCACCTTCGGGTTCATTCGCGCGGGACAACGGTGCGACGAGCTGCTCGTCCGGTGCGCGGACAACGGCGTCCTCCTCACCCCCGGCGGGGTCTGCGGCGCGGACTACGCGGACTGGTACAGGCTCTGCTTCACCGTGCTTCCACCGGAATCCCTCGAGAAGGCGCTCGCCATCATCCTCGAGTGTCGCGGTGCTGTGTCATAGGGGATCCCTCCGGCCGGAGCGCCCGCTTCCGGCATCGGCGCTCGAAGCGCTTTACAGCGGAGGGCGCATCTCCTATTTTAGGCCGAGCCGACCCGGGTGTTTTGGGGCGGCTGGAAGGATACGGGCATGGTGTGCCGCCAGGAGAGCACTATCGGTACGGTCGACATAGTGACCATCGCAGAGCATCCCGGGGCGTTCGACGATCTCCTCGACCGCCCGGATCTCCGCGCCCTCGTCGTTCTTTTTGAGGACACCCTTTCGGCCGATGAGGGCGAGCGGGTGGCGGAGAGGCTCGAGGCCGTCTCGGTGCCCACCGGGGCTGTGCTCCCGGCCCATCCGTCCGACGTATCGCGGCGGATCGCGGGGAGCTGTCATTTCTCCTTTCCATCGAGGGCGGCGGCGGCGACGCACCTCCTCGGCCTGACGGACCGCCGGCCGGCGCGGGTGATCCGGGCCGTGATGCGGTCCATCCACAACAGCGGACACATGACCCTGGAGGACGCCCTTCTGGAGGAGACCCGTCTCTTTGTCGAGTTGAGCGCGGCGAAGCGGCGTGCTCGGAAGGCCGCGCGATGACCGGGAATCCACGGACCGCCGATTCCTTTATGGAGGTCGTCCCCGTCGCGGACATCGCGGCCTCGGCAAAGGAGACCCTGGCGCGCCATTTCTCCGAGGCGGAACGACACCGGTTCGAGGGGAGGCCGGCTCGGACCATCGCCGGGCAGGTCGCCCTCAAGATCGCGGTGTGTCGGTTGGCCAGGACCCGCCTCGGGGCGGACCTGCGGACCCCCGAGGTCGCCATCTCGCGAACTTCCGTGGGAGCCCCCGTCATCAGCGGGGTCGAGAACGACGACCGCCGGGTCCGGGAGGCCCTCCTGCGCCGAGTGCTCGTCTCCATCTCCCACTCCCGGAAGTCAGCGGTGGGGCTGGCGGTGCTGGCCGACGGCAACCCCGACCGCTCGGACACGGGGAGGCGGCCGTGAACGACCCGCGTCCCCGCACGACCCTCGACCTCACCATCGATGACGCCGTGGCCTACCTGACGCTGAACGGGCCGCCCAAAAACGAGATGGACTCGACCTTCTTCCGGGCGCTGGCCGCGCTGTGGCGTCGGGATCCGGCCTCCCTCCCCGTGACCGGGATGGTGGTCCAGGGCGCGGGGCGCCACTTCTCCTCGGGGGCGGATGTCCCGGAGATAGAGGCCATGGCCGCGTCCGACGATCGCCGCGTCGCCACCCTCCTCGAGCACAACATCGAGAGTCTCCTCGCCCTGGGGAGGCTCCCCTTTCCGGTGGTGGCCGTGGTCCGCGGCGTCTGCCTCGGGGCCGGCATGGAGCTGGCCCTCGCCTGCCGCCATCGGGTGGCGGAGAAGAACGCGGTCTTCTCGCTGCCCGAGGTCACCTACGACATCATGCCCGGGTGCGGGGGCACCGTCCGCCTGCCGAGGCTCGTGGGCACCGCCAGGGCCGTGGAGATCATCCTCACCGGCCGGACCGTGCCCGCCGAGGAGGCCCTGGAGATAGGGCTCGTGGATCGCCTCACGGCGCGGGGGCGCGGGGTGGAGGCCGCCCTCAAGATCATTCGAAAAGGACCCTGAACCGTGAAGATGCTCCTCATCAACACCCCCCGCTCCCCGTTCAACGCCATCCTGGATCACGCCACGGAAGCGTCGTTGAAGTTCATTCACAAGAAGCTCATCGGCCCCCCCCTCGGTCTCCTCACCGTGGCGGCCGCCCTCGAGGCGGACGGTCACGAGGTGACCCTCGTCGAAACGAAGGCCGCCTACGACCTGCTGGAGAAGCGCGGGGAGCCCCCGCCACCCCTCGACGTCCTGGTGAAGGCAGCGCTGGAGCGGACGTCGCCGGATATGGTGGGGGTGACCTTCATCGCGTCGGAGCTCGCCTACGGTCTCGAGATATTCAAGACGGTGAAGGCCTGCGATCCCGGTATCGTGACCCTCGCGGGGGGGCTCCACACCACCCTCTGCCCCGGCGATTTCACGGACAACGCGGTGGACATCGTGTGCCCGGGTGAGTCGGTGAAAAAAATCCGGGACATCGGTCGCGCATCCGACAAGAACCGCCGCTTCGACACGGTGCCCGGCCTCTACCTGAACGGACCGGACGGCCTCCGCTTCACCGGAGAGGCCGCGCCCGTGGACAGCGCCGTCCGGGACTACATCGCGCCCGACCGCGCGCTGGTCTCCCCATGGATCTCCGCTTACATCGTGGGGCGCGCGCCCGGTCCCTCCACCTACCTCTTCACCTCCCTCGGCTGCCCCAACCGCTGCACCTTTTGCTCCATCTGGCCCCAGTACGGCGGCGCCTACCGACAGCGGGCGGTGGAGAGCGTCATCGAAGAGCTCAAGGGGCTGGACGACTACCCGGTGGTCCGGTTCTCCGACGCCAACACTTTGGTGGACCCCGCCTTCCTCGACACCCTGTTTCGCAGGATCCGGGAAGAGGGCATCCGCAAGACCTACATCATGGACATGCGGGTGGACGCGGCGGCCGAGAACCCGGGGCTCATCGAGCGGCTGGCCGAAGGGGGGCTCAGGGTGGTCATCTCCGGGTTCGAGTCCTATCGGAACCACGAGCTCAAGGCGTACAACAAGTCCACCGAGGCCGCCCGCATCGAGGAGGCCATCGACATCTTCCACCGAAACGGCATCATGATCCGCGGCAACTACGTCATCCCCCCGACCTACGCCGAGGACGACTTCAAGGCCCTCAGGGACTACGCCGCGGGTCACAAGGTGGCCTATGCGGGCTACACCCTCCTCACCCCCATGCCGGGCACCCCGCTCTACGCGCAGCTGAAGGACGATATCGTCGATCCCGATCTGCGCAAGTACAACTTCTTCAACTGCGTCCTCGAGACGACCCTCCCCCTGGAGACCTTCTATCGCCGCACCGCCGACCTGTGGTCGGTCCGGGAGGGGGAGGACGTGATATGAAAAAAGGTTGACCTTCAGCCTCGCTATAGGGGACGTATTCTTCAAACAGGAGGAGGTCTCATGAAAGAGATGACCCGCGCGATGCTCGAGACGGTTGCGATTCTGATGCTGGCGGCGATCGGTTGCGCCGATCCCGAGGCGACCGTTCACCCGACAGAGGAGACGGACGGGAAGTCGACGGGCAAAGACGGGGACGCGGACGGCGGCTCAGACACCGGTGCGTCGGAGTCCTACGCGAACGTGACCGCGGTCGCGGCTTCCGGCGGCGACGGGGCGTACCTGTTCGGGGTGACCCTGGAGACGTCCGACATCGACTGCACCCGGTACGCCGACTGGTGGGAGGTGGTCACCCCGTCCGGGGATCTCGTCTATCGACGCATCCTGGCCCACCCCCACACCGCGGCCATCATGGGCAACCCCTTCACCCGGAGCAGCCCCGGCGGAGCGGTGGCGGTGGCGTCCGATCAGGTCGTCGTCGTCCGGGGACACATGAACGACGCGGGCTATGTGGGGAAGGTCATGCGGGGCACCGTTGACGGCGGGTTCGTCGAGGCGCCGGATATTGGAACGGATTTTTATCCCGGGCTCGCGAGCCGGGGGGAGCAGCCGGACGAGTGCATTCCCGAGGAGCAGTTCGGGAGGTGACGGACAACTAAAATGCGACCGGGAAGCTCGTGGAGACGATGAAGCGGAAGGATCCGCGGGACAGGTCCGGGCTGCGGAAGGCCACCTGACGGACCCGCCGAAGCTGGATCTCCTCGTCCGTGCTGGTCAGAGAGTCGGGAAGCTCGGCGGTGATGGTCGACGGGATGATGAACCTGCCGTCGTCCCTCATCCGGCAATTGATGGACCAGGGGGAGCCCATGCTGGTCCAGCTCAGGGTGGCGATGACCTCGTCACCATAGCCGTCACCGCTCCAGGTCAGCTCGATGGCGTGACCGCGGTTGAGCACGGGGGTCTCCTCGCCGGGCACCATGCCGTCCACCTTGACCTCGCCGAGATCCTCCGGCGCCTCCAGCACCACCCTGAACCTGGAGACGTTGCCGGTCCCCGAGGCCCGGAGGTCATAGTCCTCTCCGGGGCTGAACACCACCCCCTGGGTGTCATCAACAGAGTACATCACGCCAACGATGACCTTGAGGAGATCGGGAAAGGTCCGCGTGGGAATGGGCTTCTTCTGATCGCCGAAGGTTACCGTGAGGTTGCCGACATCGAGGAGCTCGATGGGACTCTCGGTTCGGTTATCGAGCTTCACCTGGTCGAGCACCGGAGCGGGCCGCGTGCACGCATCGAGACCCACGTCAGTCTCTGTGGCGGCATCGTCCCAGAGACTCTCCGCGGTATTGGCGTTCTCGGAATCGTATCTTACGAAGACGCCGTTCAGCGCGAACTGCTCGAAGGGCTCGTCGCTCCCGCTTTCGATGTATCGGTTGAACGATGCGGTGACCTGGCCTCTGGAGACGAGGGGGGTCTGGGGGATCTCTTCCTCACTATGAGGATCATCGACGCACGCCGTGATGCTGAATACTGCGAAGATGAGGTATAGATATCTCATTGAGGAGAACCCATTTCCATTATTGTAACCATAATCCCGCCGCATTATTCCCGCAATCGTACAGACGATACCTCATAGCGGTTTAACTCTGCACCGTCGGGTTCGTCAAGATTTGACCGGGGACCTTCGAGGTCGGGGCGGGGGAGGGTAAAGAGGGATCACATCAGTCGATGAAGACCTCTTCCTCGTCTGCGGCGGCTTCCTCATCCTCCGTGACGCCTTCCGCGTCCATCGCCCCGGACTCATCGATGGCCAATCCCTCTTCGATTTCCGTCGCGATGCCGTCCTCTTCGTCATCGCCCCCTTCGGATTCCTCTGCGAATCCCTCTTCGATGAAATCCCCGCTGAGCTCAGAGGTGAGGCTCGGGACCCCGTCGTCCGCGACCTCTTCAGTTGCGTATTGATTCTCCGAGTCGGGAGAGTTTCGTTCCTTCCATCGTTGAATGCGTTCTACGAGCTCCTGCAACTCCATTTTCTCCTCCTTTTAGGACAGATATAGCATGTAAGATGTCGTCCTACATTCAGCATAATACAGAACATTTGAATAGTGCACAAGTTTCAATCATTCAATTCAATCAGTTGGAAGCCTGCGAGCGGACCAGCGCCCTGAATTGCTCCCCCCTCACCTTGTAATTCGCAAAGAGCCCGAAAGAGGCGCACGCCGGCGACAGGAGCACCGTGCCCCCGGCCGTCACCGCCCGAGACGCCGCCGCCACGGCCGACGCCAGATCCGCGTGGGAGGCCATCGTGAACGGTGAGGGGCCGGCCTCGCGGATCGCCGCCTGAAGCCGGGCGCCGGTCGCGCCGATGAGCCCGATGTAGACGATGCTCGGGTGCTTCGACACCGCGGCCGCGAGCTCACCGAAATCCGCATATTTCTCGGAGCCGCCGAGAATGAGCGCCAAAGGCGCCGCCTCGAAGCATTGAATGGCGCCGATGGTCGCTTCCGGCCGGGTGGCATAGGAGTCGTTGTAGTATCGAACCCCCCCGGCCTCCGCGACGAGCTCCAGGCGGTGCGGGAGACCGCGGAACCGCTCCGCGGCGCGGCAGGCGGGTTCGACAGCCGCTCCCCCCGCCAGGGCGGCGAGGACGCCGGCGGCGACGTTCTCCAGATTGAACCCGCCGGTCAGACGGATTCGATCGCGACAAAGGGGCAACACCTCGTCGTCGCCGTCTTTACGATATATAAATCGATCTCCATCGAGAAAAATCCCGCGCTCTACGGGATTCCTGAGGGAGTAGTCCCATCGGTGCGCATGGGATTCCGCGGCGATGGCCCTCGAGCCCTCGCTGTCGAGGTTGGCGATGAGGGTGTCCTCGGGGGTCTGGTGTCGGAAGAGGCTCGCCTTGGCCCGCCGGTATTCGTCGAGGCTGAGGTGCCAGTCCAGATGCTCCGAGGTGGTCTTTAAAATAACCCCGATGTGAGGAGAGGCCGCCGCATCCATGGCCTGGAAGCTGGATATCTCGAGCACAACGCGGTGATCCGAGGCGACGTCATCGAGGAACTCGAGGGGGCTCTTGCCGATGTTGCCGCCGAGGTGGGCGGTGAGTCCGGACGCAGCGAGCACCTCGCTGATGAGGGTGGCCGCGGTGCCCTTCCCCACGGTGCCGGTCACCCCGATGATCGGCGCCGGGCAGCGCTCCATGAAATGGGAGACGGCGGAGGTGATTCGGGTCCCGGCGCGCCTCGCGGCCTCGAGGGAGGGGTGATCCGGCCGGATCCCCGGCGAGCGGAAGAGGGTGGCGAACCGCTCCAGCCGCTGGTCGTGCTCCGGGCCGAAGACCGAGGCCACACCATCGGGTAGTCCCTCGATGGGCGCCCGATCCAGTGCGGTAATGTCGAAGACGCCGTGCTTGAGCAGATAGTCGAGGGTCGCGCGCCCCTCGACCCCCACGCCGAGGACGCCCACCGGTTCAACGATTTGCCGCTTCATTCTATCTCGCTCGGTCCGATGGCGCTCTTCAGCGCGCCGAGGTGGGGATCGGTCTCGAGGAGGGTCTCGAGGGCCTCTCGCAACCCATCGCGGAGCGCCCGGGGAGCCGATTGGATCATACTCGAGTCGAGGACATCGGCGAGGAGCCGATCCACCGCCTGATCCCGGCTGATCGCTCCGGAGGCGACATCCCGGACGATTTGCTCGACGGTGTCGACCTTTGGTGTGTCGAGGGCTTCGACGTCGTCGGTCCGAGACGTTTTCTCGACAGTATCGGATACATTATCGATGACATCGATGTCCTTGAGGCTGCCTGGTATTTTGATATCCGACATGGGACTGCAGTGTACTCCAAATTAAACAGCAATTGAAGAATCAATCCAATTGACACTGGTTCGTTCGTTCAGTATAGTTCAGATCCGTGTTGAACGCGGTTTCTTTAAGCAATTTTTCAAACAATTCGAATAAATTACGGGTAAGCTGCCGCTAGCCCTTCGCGGAGCGGCGCGCCTGGAGGAGGCAACAGTTCATGATAGATAAACCGACAAAAATCATATTCATTACCGGCGGTGTCGTCTCCTCCATTGGCAAGGGGCTGGCGGCGGCCTCGATCGGTTCGCTCCTCGAGAACCGGGGATTGAAGATCACCATCATGAAGCTCGATCCGTACATCAACGTGGATCCGGGAACCATGAGCCCGTTCCAGCACGGCGAGGTGTTCGTCACGGATGACGGCGCCGAGACCGATTTGGATCTCGGCCATTACGAGCGGTTCACCAACGCGGTGATGTCCCAGGGGAACAACCTCACCACCGGACGGGTCTACAACAACGTCATCACCAAGGAGCGCAGGGGCGAGTATCTGGGGAGCACCGTCCAGGTCATCCCCCATATCACCGACGAGATCAAAGCGTTCGTCGTCAAGAAATCCAAGGAGGTCGATATCGCGATAGTGGAGATCGGCGGCACGGTCGGCGACATCGAGTCGCTGCCGTTCATGGAGGCCATCCGGCAGCTCAAGATCGATCTCGGACCCCGGAATTCGGTGTTCATTCACGTGACGCTGGTGCCCTACATCGCCGCCGCCGAGGAGCTGAAGACCAAGCCCACCCAGCACTCGGTCAAGGCCCTGCGGGAGATCGGCATCCAGCCGGACATTTTGCTCTGCCGCACCGAGAAGCCCATGTCGGACGATCAGCGGGCCAAGATCGGCCTGTTCTGCAATGTCCACGCGGACGCGGTGGTGCAGGCCATGGACGTCTCCTGCATCTACGAGCTCCCGGCGGCGCTCAAGGCCCAGGGGCTCGACGAGCTCATCTCCCAGCTCCTCAACATCTGGTCCCGCGACTCGGATCTCAAGGGCTGGAAGGAGGTGGTGCGGCGCATCAACGAGCCCAAGGAGGAGGTCACCATCGGCGTGGTGGGCAAGTATGTCCACCTCCGGGACTCCTACAAGAGCCTGAACGAGGCCCTCGTGCACGGGGGCATCGCCAATCAGTGCAAGGTACACCTCGAGCACATCAACGCCGAGGATCTCGAGGCCGGCGGGGTGGCCAAGGTCTTCGAGTCCATCGACGGCCTCCTGGTGCCCGGGGGATTCGGGGAGCGGGGCACCGAGGGGAAGATCTCCGCCATCCGCTACGCCCGTGAGAACGGGATCCCCTTCTTCGGTATCTGCCTGGGACTCCAGCTCGCTGTGATCGAGTTCGCCAGGCACAAGGCCGAGCTCGAGAACGCCAACTCCGCCGAGCTCGATCAAGAGACCGAACACGAGGTGGTGCACCTGATGCAGGAGCAGGAGGGGATAGAGGACAAGGGCGCCACCATGCGTCTCGGCGCCTACCCCTGTGTATTGAAGGAGGGGACCAAGGCGCAAAAAGCCTACGGCACAAAAGAGATATCAGAGCGTCACCGCCACCGTTACGAGGTCAACAACGCCTATCGGGAGGCGTTGGAGCGAAACGGGCTCACCCTCTCCGGGCTCAGCCCGGACGGCACCCTGGTCGAGATGATCGAGGTGGCGGATCACCCGTACTTCGTCGGCTGCCAGTTCCATCCCGAGTTCAAGTCCAAGCCCATGAAGCCCCACCCCCTCTTCTCCGCGTTTATCAAGGCCGCTCTTAAAAGCCGAAAGAACCGGAAGTAAAACTCCGGTCGCGGTCACATCCCTCGAGATTGGACAACCGGATAGGGGGGCTGCTACTATGCCCGCGGCGTTCGGTCGAACCCGGGTGCGTCGAAGGGACTGGAGTCGCGATATGAAAAAGGATATCGAGGGTGGCCTCTTTGGAACCTTGCTCGAATCCGCCCATCTCGATGATGACGCTCTCGAGCAGAAGGTCTGGGATGAGTTCGGCGAAATCTGCGCGGTGCTGATCCTCGACTCCACCGGCTTCTCTCGGACCACCCAGAAAAAGGGCATCGTGTATTTCCTCTCGATCGTGGCCCGGATGCGGGAGATCGGCCGGCGCATCTTCGAGGCGCACGGGGTCATCGGGCTCAGGGCCGAGGCGGACAACCTGTTCGCCGAATTCCCCACCGTGGCGCAGGCCCTCGCCGCAGCCTTCGAGATGCACCGGCATCTTCGGGAAAACGAGATGTTGCTGACGGACGACGAGCCCTTCCGCGCCTGCATCGGCATCGGTTACGGCCGGCTCCTTCGATCCCGCCACGAGGGGATGTACGGGGACGAGATGAACCTGGCCTCCAAGCTCGGCGAGGACACCGCGGAGGGAGGTCAGACCCTCATCACCGAGCAGGCCTTTTTGGCGCTGCCGAACCGCGAGGACCTCATCACCCACCGGCGGTTCATCACCATCTCCGGGGTGGAGCTCCCCTACTTCGAGGTCGAGCCTCGGTGATCCTTCACGTCGTTCACAAAAATGGCCCTGATCGAAGCGCGCCTTCGAGGACGTTGTAAAATTCGTTGACCCTGCGATTAAAAACGCGGTAAATGGCATTGATCGCATCAGCCTGTTATTTCTCTCGGCAACGGGGCATGCGAAGGGTTGGCCGCGAAGGGGGACGTCCGACGAAAAGGGTTGAGTATGTCAGGGGTTTTCAACAGACGAATCGTCGCCGCCGTCTTCGGGCTGGCGCTCCTTGTGAGCTCGGTCTCCCATGGTGGGCCTTCCGCATCGAACGAGGCGGTGGTGCTGGGCGGCCGTCCCCTCAAGTATCTCGGCACCGCGCTTCGGGAGTACCTCTTCTTCGATATCTACACGCTGGAGGCCTACTCGGAGAGCGGGGCCTGCGCGCCGAACCGCATCGTCTACGCACCGGAGGCTAAGATGGTCCGCCTCACCATGCATCGTTACGTTCCGGTGAACCACCTCCGGTGGCAGGTGAGGAAGACCTTCGATCAGAACCTGCCGCGTCAAGGGGACACCTCCGGTCTGAAACAGAAGATCGGATCGTTCCTCGCCCTGTTCAAAACGGATCTCGCCGTGGGAACCGCCGTAGAGATCGCCTACCTCCCCGGGAGAGGCATCACCGTCACCCAGAACGGGCGTCCCCTGGGGCCCCCCATCCCGGGGCGGGACTTTCAGGAGCTGACCTGGCGATCCTTCTTCGGGAACACCTGCTCCGGGAAACGGATCGTCGAGCAGTGCCTGCAGGCCTATCGGTGAGGGCTGCCATCCCGAAATGATCGCATTCGAGAACGGGCCGGGACGATTCGACGCTATCGCGCCATCTCCAGCACCTCCTCGGCGGTGAAGCTTTTCTTCCGAGATCGGGATTCGGATTTAATCCGCGAGGTCAGGCGGGCGACCCGCTCCTCCGAGGCGCTCTCCCGGTGGTAGGAGAGCAGCCACTTCACCGCGGCGCGCCCCGAGTGCTTTCCGAAGCGGAACGCGGTCGCCTTCCGACCGACGTCGCCGGGAGCAAAGGGCTGGAAGCCGAGGGGGTGGGCCAGCTGCCCCTGGGTGTGGATGCCCGACTCATGACAGAGGACGTCCTCCCCGACGACCGGGTGGGCGGCGGAGATGGGCCGCCCGGAGGCGCGGGAGACGATGTCGCAGAGGTCCTTGAGACCGCGGGCGTCGACCCCCAGGTCCAGGCCGACCGAATGTCGCGCCCCCATCACGACGCTCTCGAGGGGCGCGTTCCCCGCCCGCTCCCCCAGCCCCAGCACGGTCACGTCCACCCGCTCCGCCCCCGCCTGAAGCGCCGTCAGGCTGTTGGCGGCGGCCATGCCGAAGTCGTTGTGGGCGTGGAACTCCCAAGCCATCATTGGAAAGCGGCGCGTGCAGGCGGAGATCATGTCGTAGACCGACATGGGGTTGGCCACCCCGACCGTGTCCGAGAGCCTTATCCGGTGCGCCCCCCGGTCCACCGCGTGCTTGATGAACGCGGACAGGAAACCCGGATCGGCGCGGGTCGCGTCCTGGGCCCCCACCGAGACGAACTCGAACGCCTCCACTGCCGCGGCGAGGCAGTCGTCCAGCTTTCGGAGGATACCCTCCCGGTCGCACCGGATGCACGCCATCTGCACCTCGGAGGTGGGAAGGGCGATGTGGACCGCCTCCGCGCCGGCGGCGGCGCACGCCGCGAGGTCTCCGATGATTCCCCGGGCCCAGGCGATGATTCGGACCCCCCACCGACCCCAACGGACCAGCTCCCGCACCTCGGCCTGCTCTTCTGGGCCCATCGCGGGGATGCCCACCTCCATCTCCCGGACACCCAGCCGGATGAGCCCAGCCAGGATCTGCTTCTTCTCCCGCAGCGAAAATACGACCCCCGGGGTCTGCTCGCCGTCCCGCAGGGTGGTGTCCACCAGCCCGACAGACGTCGTTCGAGGTCGATACCCCCCGGCGACCATTTTTGTATCATCTCTCGTCGTGCTCATCCCATCGGCTCCTTTTCGGGTTCACATCACCTGCTCACCCTATTAGACGCAGCAATATCCGGGCCATTGTCGTGAGTTTCGCAGAGCGAGGGACGCTGTCGAGAGGTCTGATCCTCCCCCGCCGTTTCACCGACCGGTCCTATTGATGATGTTGTCTACCATATTACATTTCGAATGAAGCGCGATGATTTGGGGGGGCGATCACCCGTCTCTCATCTAATTTTTTTTGGGCAACGGGCGCTGCCTTTTTTCTTGAATCACACAATCCATCGGTTACTCCTGATACAGGGATGTGTAAAGATTAGCAGTAGTTACGTAAATGTAGCAATCTTGATGGGCGATAAGCCACCTGTTTTGGAGCGCCCTAGTTGCCGTCACTCAAAAAATATATTTAATTACAGACTGTTGAACGGTTTGCCATTGGCTGATCTCCATCGTTACCCGATTTGGCATGCATAGTGCTTGAGAGCTGAGGAGAAGACAACACGCGCTGCAAAGGACAGGGCGTTTTTATTGTCGCGCTTCAATCGAAGCGGGCAGGAGGTGGCTCTCATGCGAAAGATAGCAATCTACGGAAAAGGCGGAATCGGAAAATCAACGACCACTCAGAACACTGTGGCCGCCCTTGCGGAAATGGGAAAGAAAGTCATGGTGGTGGGATGTGATCCCAAGGCGGACTCCACCCGGCTGCTTCTCGGCGGACTGGCCCAGAAGACGGTGCTCGACACCCTCCGGGAAGAGGGCGACGAGATCGAGCTGGACGATATCCGCCGGACGGGCTTCGGCGGGAGCCTCTGCACAGAGTCCGGGGGCCCAGAGCCCGGCGTGGGGTGCGCGGGACGCGGCATCATTACGAGCATCAACATGCTGGAGCAGCTCGGCGCCTATGAGTCGGAGGACATCGACTTCGTGTTCTACGACGTGCTCGGCGACGTGGTGTGCGGCGGGTTCGCCATGCCCATCAGGGACGGCAAGGCCCAGGAAATTTATATCGTCTGCTCCGGCGAGATGATGGCCATGTACGCGGCCAACAACATCTGTAAGGGCATCGTCAAGTTCGCGGAGTCCGGGGGTGTCCGGCTGGGCGGGCTCATCTGCAACAGCCGGAAGGTGGATAATGAATACGAGATGATCGACGAGCTCGCGAAGCGGCTCGGCACCCAGATGATCCACTTCGTCCCGCGGGACAACGACGTACAGCGGGCGGAGATCAACAAGAAGACGGTCATCGACTGGAACGCCGAGTGCGCCCAGGCGGAGGAGTACCGAAAGCTCTCCAAGGCCATCGTGGACAACAAGATGTTCGTCATCCCGAAACCCCTCGCCATAGCCGAGCTCGAGTCCTTGTTGATGGAGTTCGGGCTGGCCGCGGCTTGAGTAGTGAAAGGAGCTTCCACATGTTGATGATACGCGCGATTGTACGACCCGAGAAATCCGCCGAGGTGATGGCGGCCCTGATGTACGCGGGCTTCCCGGCGGTGACCAAGCTCGACGTCTACGGCCGGGGCAAGCAGCGGGGCATGAAGGTGGGGGAGGTGACTTATGACGAGCTCCCCAAGGAGCTGCTGTTCACCGTCGTCGAGGACAAGGACAAGAACTTCGTGGTGGAGACCATTCTGAAGGCCGCGAGGACCGGCACGAAGGGATCCTTCGGCGACGGCAAGGTGTTCATCAGCCCCGTGTCCGAGGTCTACACCATCAGCAGCGGTCTGAAGGAGACGACGCCAGAGGAAGTGACGATCCCCAAGGCCGCCGCAGCGCCCGCCGAGGAGGCCACGTCATGAGCGACTCGAACGAGATGGTGGAGATCCTCGCCATCGTGCGCATGAACAAGATGAACGAGACCAAGCGGGCGCTCTCCGAAATCGACGTCCCCGCCTTCTCGGCGGCGAAGGTCATGGGCCGGGGAAAGGGGAAGGTGGACTATCTCCTCCTCCAGGGCGCCCAGGCCGGATACGACGAGGCCATCGCCCAGCTGGGCCCGGGGCCCAAGCTGTTGCCGAAGCGGCTGCTCATCATCGTCGTGCCCTTGTCTTTAAAGGACAAGGTCATCAAGACGATCATCCGAACCAACAGTAACAAGCAACCTGGAGACGGCAAGATCTTCGTTCTACCCGTGACGAATGTCTGCCGCGTTCGCACCGGAGAGATGGATCTGAACGCCCTCATATAAAGAGAGGGACGAAGCACGGAGCTCGCACCACCGGCCGATGGACCGCGGATCGCCTCCGCGGGTCGCCGCCCCCCGTGCGATCTCTCGGCGCTGGAATCGAGGATAGATATGAGCGTTAAAGCAAAATCCGTTGAACAAGTAAAAGAGGACCTCATCAACATTTACCCGAGGAAGGTGGCGAGGAAGCGCGCCAAGCAGATCGTCATCAACCAGCCGGAGGAGACGCCCTCGGGGGACGCGGCGCAGGAGACCGTCACCCCGGAGATCTTCGCCAATGTGCGCACCACGCCGGGCATCATCACCCAGCGGGGATGCAGCTACGCCGGCTGCAAGGGCGTGGTGCTCGGCCCCACCCGGGATATCGTGAACATCACCCACGGCCCGATCGGATGCGGCTTCTACTCCTGGCTCACGCGGCGAAACCAGACGCGACCCCCCACGGAGAAGGATCCGAACTTCATGACCTACTGCTTCTCCACCGACATGCAGGACTCGGAGATCATCTTCGGCGGCGAGAAGAAGCTCAAGGCGGCCATCCAGGAGGCGTACGATATCTACCACCCGAAGAACATCTCCGTCTTCGCCACCTGCCCGGTGGGGCTCATCGGCGACGACGTCCACGCGGTGGCCAAGGAGATGAAGGAGAAGCTCGGTATCAACGTCTTCGCCTTCAGCTGCGAGGGGTACAAGGGGGTCTCCCAGTCCGCCGGGCACCACATCGCCAACAACCAGCTCTTCAAGCACGTCATCGGCCGGAACGACGAGGCCCCCGAGGGGGAGTTCCGCATCAACCTGCTCGGCGAGTACAACATCGGCGGGGACGCCTTCGTCATCGACGATATCTTCAAGCGGTGCGGCATCACCCTGGTGACCACGTTCAGCGGCAACTCCACCATCGACGCGTTCGAGCGCTCCCACACGTCGGACCTCAACTGCGTGATGTGCCACCGCTCGATCAACTACGTGGCGGACATGATCGAGAAGAAGTACGGCGTGCCCTGGATCAAGGTCAACTTCATCGGCGCCAAGGCCACCGCCAAGTCCCTCCGGAAGATCGCGGACTACTTCGAGGATGACAAGCTGAAGGCCAAGGTGGAGGAGGTCATCGCCGAGGAGATGCTCGGGGTGGAGACGGTCCGCGAGGAGATCTACGAGAAGTGCAAGGGCAAGACCGCCATGCTGTTCGTCGGTGGCAGCCGGGCCCATCACTACCAGGAGCTCTTCGAGGAGATCGGCATGAAGACCGTGGCCGCCGGCTACGAGTTCGCCCACCGGGACGACTACGAGGGGCGGCGGGTGCTGCCGAGCATCAAGATCGACGCGGACAGCCGGAACATCGAGGAGCTCCACGTCACCGCGGATCCCGAGCGGTACGCCCCCCGGGTGAACGAGGAGAAGGCGGAGCGGCTCAAGGCGAGGGGCTACGCGTTCCGGGACTACGCCGGCATGATGGCCGAGATGGGCAAGGACACCCTGGTGGTGGACGACATCAGCCAGCACGAGACCGAGCGGCTCCTCGAGATCTACAAGCCGGACATCTTCTGCGCCGGCATCAAGGAGAAGTACATCGTCCAGAAATCGGGCGTCCCCTGCAAGCAGCTCCACAGCTACGATTACGGCGGCCCCTACGCGGGCTTCAAGGGGGCCGTCAACTTCTACCGCGAGATCGACCGCATGGTGAACGCGACCGTCTGGTCGCTGGTGCAGGCCCCCTGGGACAAGGCCGCGAGCGCCTCCCTGGAGGCCGAGTTCGTCACCGAATAGAAAGGACGAGACGAGATGCTACTTCGACATACGACTGACGAGATAAAGGAGCGCAGCGCGCTCACCGTCAACCCGGCCAAGACCTGTCAGCCCATCGGCGCCATGATCGCGGCCCTCGGGATCCGGGGGTGCCTCCCCCACAGCCACGGCTCCCAGGGGTGCTGCGCCTACCACCGCAGCACGCTGACCCGCCACTACAAGGAGCCCGTAATCGCCGGCACCAGCTCGTTCACCGAGGGGGCCTCCGTGTTCGGCGGGCATGCCAACCTGGTGCAGGCCATCGACAACATCTTCACGATTTACGACCCGGACGTCATCGCCGTGCACACCACCTGCCTCTCCGAGACCATCGGCGACGACGTGGGCCAGATCATCGGCAAGGCCAGGGAGAGCGGGAAGATCCCCGCCGGCAAGGAGGTGTTCTACGCCAGCACCCCGAGCTACGTGGGCTCCCACGTGGTGGGCTTCTCCAACATGACCGCCGCCATGGCCGATCACTTCTCCGCCGAGAAGGCGGAGAAGACCGGGCGCATCAACCTGATCCCCGGATGGATCGAGCCCGCGGATATCCGCGAGCTCAAGCGGCTCGTCACCGGCGCCGGCGTGGCCGCGACGGTGTTCCCGGACACCTCCGGCGTGTTCGACGGCCCCCTCACCGGGAAGTACAGCATGTTCCCGAAGGGGGGCGTGACCCTCGACGGGCTCCGCGGCACGTCCGGCGCCGAGGTCACCCTGGCCCTCGGGCAGGCGACCTCCGAGGCCGCCGGCAAGATCCTGGACAACAAGTGGGGCGTCCCCTTCGAGACCCTGGATCTGCCCATCGGCGTCCGCGCAACGGACCGGCTCCTCTCGACGATCAAGCAGATCTCGAGCCGGCCCCTCCCCGACGCGCTGCTCCTCGAGCGGGGCCAGATGCTCGATCTGATGTCGGACATGCACCAGTATTTCCACGGCAAGCGGGTCGCCCTGTGGGGGGATCCGGATCAGCTGGTGGCCCTCACCGAGTTCCTGGCGGATCTGGACATGCGCCCGGTCTATATCGTCACCGGCACCCCGGGGCGCGCCTTCGAGGCCCGCATCGCGGCGGCGCTGAACGGGAGGGTCCCGGAGGTCCGGGTCAAGCAGGGCAGCACCGCGGATATGTTCCTGATGCACCAGTGGATCAAGAACGAGTCGGTGGACCTCCTGATCGGCAACACCTACGGCAAGTACATCTCCCGGGACGAGAACATCCCGCTGGTCCGCCACGGCTTCCCCATCCTGGACCGCATCGGGCACCAGCACTTCCCCACCGTCGGGTACCGGGGGGGCGTCCGCCTGATGGAGCAAATCCTGAACGCGCTGATGGACCGACAGGATCGGGAGAGCCCCGAGGAGAGCTTCGAGCTGGTGATGTGATGTTCGATGTCATCGACGAGAGAAAGCATCAGATCTCCACCACCGCCGGTGACGTGCGGGAGATGGTGTGCGAGAAGCCCAGCGTGGCCGGTTCGGTGAGTCAGCGGGCGTGTGTCTTCTGCGGATCCCGCGTGGTGCTCTACCCCATCGCCGACGCGCTGCACCTCATCCACGGCCCCATCGGGTGCGCCGCTTATACGTGGGATATCCGCGGCGCCCTCTCCTCGGGGCCCGAGCTCCACCGCATGAGCTTCTCCACGGATCTCCGGGAGAGCGAGGTGATCCATGGGGGGGAGAAGAAGCTCTACCAGTCCCTCACCGAGCTCATCAACATCCACAAGCCGAACGCGGCGTTCGTCTACACGACCTGCATCGTCGGGCTCATCGGCGACGACGTGGAGGCGGTCTGCAGGCGGGTGGCCCGGGAGAACGGGATCCCCGTGATCCCGGTCCACTCGGAGGGGTTCAAGGGCTCCAAGAAGGACGGCTACACCGCCGCCTGCGAGGCCCTCTTCTCCCTGGTGGGCACCGGGGAGACCGCGGATATCCCCCGCCTGAGTCTCAACATCATGGGGGACTTCAACATCGCCGGGGAGACCTGGATCATCCGGCGCTACTTCGAGGAGATGGGCCTCCGGGTGGTGGCCACCGTCACCGGTGATGGCCGGGTGGACGACATCCGCCGGGCCCACGGCGCCTCCCTCAATCTGGTGCAGTGCTCCGGCTCCATGGTGCACCTCGCCCGGATGATGGAGGAGAAGTACAACATCCCGTATCTCCGCGTCTCATACTTCGGGATCGAGGATATGTCCAAGGCGATCTACGACGTGGTGGACTTCTTCGGGGACGAAGCGGTGGACCAGCGGGCGCGGGTGCTGGTGAAGCGGGAGCTCGGCGATATCCTCCCCGTCATCCACCGGATCGCGGAGGAGCTCTCCGGAAAGCGGGCGGCCATCTACACCGGCGGGGCGTTCAAGGCCTTCTCCCTGGTGCGCTCCCTCAGATCCCTCGGGATCAAGACCGTGGTCGCGGGATCCCAGACCGGCAACAAGGAGGACTACCAGATCCTCCGGGAGCTCTGCGACGAGGACGCCATCCTGGTGGACGACACCAACCCCCTGGAGCTCTCCCAGTTCATCATCGACAAGAAGGTGGACCTCTTCATCGGCGGCGTCAAGGAGCGCCCCATCGCCTACAAGCTCGGCGTCGGCTTCTGCGATCACAACCACGAGCGCCAGATCCCGCTGGCCGGCTTCGAGGGCATGGTCCACTTCGCCGAGGAGGTGCGCGCCACGGTGATGAGCCCGGTGTGGAGCCTGGTACCCGCCAGGACCCGCGCCGCCAAGGATACCCGCAGCGAGGCCGCGTCATGAGCTTCACCCCCGGCTACACCGCGACCCAGAACGGTTGCAAGGCGTGCGCGCCGCTGGGCGCCTGCCTCGCCATCCGCGGCATCGAGGGGGCGGTGCCGTTCCTTCACGGCTCCCAGGGATGCGCCACCTATATCCGCCGCTACCTCATCAGCCACTTCAAGGAGCCCATCGACATCGCCTCCTCGAGCTTCGATGAATCCACGGCGGTGTTCGGCGGCGAGGAGAACCTCCTCACGGGGCTCGCCAACGTCCGCGACAAGTACCATCCGACCCTCATCGGCATCGCCACCACCTGCCTCGCCGAGACCATGGGGGAGGACGTGGGGCTATATCTCAGGAAGAAACAGCGCGAGAGCGCCGACGGTCCGGTCCGCACGTTCCACGTCTCCACCCCCAGCTACGCCGGCACCCATGCCGAGGGGTACTGGGCCACCCTGCGGGCCCTGGCGGCGACCTTCGCGAAGAGCGGCCCGCGGGGGCGTCACCTCAACCTGCTGCCCGGGCTGCTCTCCACGGCGGACTGCCGCTACCTCAAGGAGCTGATGGGGGACTTCGGCGCGGACGGGCGGCTCATCCCGGACTACAGCGACACCCTGGACGGTCCCATCTGGAGCGTCTACCACCCCATCCCCGAAGGGGGCACCCCGTTCAGGCATATCGAGCAGATGGGGAGCGCGGCGATGACCCTGGAGCTCACCGGCCTGCTCACCGACGACAAGAGCCCCGCGGCCTATCTGAGCGCCGAGCACGGCGTCGAGAGCGCCCGGCTCTCGCCCCCCATCGGGGTCCGCGCCACGGACCGCCTCGTCGAGCGCCTGTCGGCGGTCACCGGGAACGACCTCCCTGAACGGCACACCGCGGAGCGGCTCCGGCTCATCGACGCTTATGTGGACGGTCACAAGTACGTCTCCGGGGCTACGGCGGCGGTCTACGGGGAGCAGGATCTGGTGGTGGGGCTCTCCGGGTTCCTCGCCGAGATCGGCGTCCGGCCGATCCTCTGCGCCTCCGGCGGGCGGAGCGGCGTGTTCGAGAGGTCGGTCAAGGCGGTCATCGACGACGAGCGATTCCGGCCCGCGGCCATCGCGGAGGACGCGGACTTCGTCCGGATAGAGCGGATCGCTTCCGAGCTCAAGCCGGATCTCATCATCGGCAACAGCAAGGGGGTGGGCATGTCCAAGCGGCTCGGCGTTCCGCTGATCCGGCTGGGATTCCCCATCCACGATCGCTTCGGCGGCCAACGGATTCTCCACGTGGGCTACCGCGGCGCCCAGCAACTCTTCGACCGCATCGTCAACGCGCTCATCGAGGTGAAGCAGAACGAGAACCCGGTGGGCTACACGTATATGTGACAGAAAGGAACAACGCGATGGCCCCGAACGAGCTCAAACATCCCTGCTTCGACGAAACCGCGAGGAAGACCCACGCGCGCATCCACCTTCCGGTCGCCCCCCACTGTAACATCCAGTGCAACTTCTGCAATCGCCGGTTCGACTGTCCCAACGAAAGCCGCCCGGGGGTCACGTCGGCGCTGCTCACCCCCGAGCAGGCGGTGGACTACCTGGCGCAGGCGGTGGAGATCGTCCCCAACCTGTCGGTGGTGGGCATCGCCGGCCCGGGGGATCCCTTCGCCCGGCCGGAGGCTACCCTGGAGACCCTCCGGCGCGTCCGCGCCCTGCTGCCGGACGTCCACCTCTGCGTGGCCACCAACGGCCTCAACCTGACGCCCCACGTCCCCGAGCTGAAGGCCCTCGGCGTCAGCCACGTCACCATCACCATCAACGCCATCTACCCCACCATCGGCGCCAAGATCACCGCCTGGGTGCGGAAGAACAAGCACGTGTACCGCGGCGAGGAGGGGGCCAAGGAGCTGATCGTCAGCCAGATCGAGGCGTTGTCCGCCGTGGTGGACGCCGGAATTACGGCCAAGGTCAATACGGTGGTGATGACCGGCATCAACCAGGACCACGTGGTGGATATCGCCAAGGCGGTCAAAAAGCGGGGGGCCGCCATCATGAACTGCATCCCGGTCTATCCCGTGCCCGGGGCCCGGTTCGAGAGCATGATGCCCCCCAAGGCCCACGTGATGAAGGAGATCCGCGAGGAGGTGGCCGAGCACCTCCCCCTGATGAGCCACTGCGCCAGATGCCGGGCCGACGCGGCGGGGCTGCTCTCCTGCGAGGCCGAGCCGGATGTCCGGAAGCTGTTGCTCGCGGCCGCCAAGGGGGAGGCCAAGGGCGCCGCCGCTCCTCGCCCGTATGTGGCTGTGGCGAGCCGGGAGGGGCTCTTGGTCAACCAGCACCTGGGGGAGGCGCGGGCATTCTGGATTTTCGAGCGGAACGGGAACGCCTTCAGGGAGGTGGCCCGTCGCGCGGCGCCCGCCCCCGGCGGCGGGGACAGCCGATGGCGGGACGTCGCTGACACCCTCAGCGACTGCCGGGCCCTCCTGGTCTCCGATCTCGGCGAGCGGCCCCGGACGCTGCTGGAGGCCGCCGGCCTCAAGGTGTTCGTCGCGGAGGGGGTGGTGGAGAGCGGCCTCGAGGCCGTCTACGCAGGCAAGGAGATACGGTCCCCCGTCCGAAAGGCCCACGGCTGCGGCGTCAGCTGCAGCGGCAACGGGATGGGGTGCGGGTGATGGGGGTTCGAGACGTGTCCGCCTCCGCAAGGCCTACGGCGGGATCTTCGAATCTCGAAATCGAGAATCCAAAACCTCGCCATAGCCTCGCGGAGTGAGCGTCCTCCTTCGCAAAGCCTACGGCGAGATCTCTGAATTTCGTCAGCGTTTTTTATGATTTCGAATGACTCACAGAACGATAAAGGAGAAAGAACATGAACACACCTGAATTTCACATCCTCGTCTGTAACAGCTTTCGCACCGACGGCGCGCCCAAGGGGGTGTGCAACAAGAAGGGGGCGCCCTCGCTCCTGCAGTACCTCGAGCAGGAGATCGCCGACCGGGGCCTGGACGCGCTGGTCTCCAGCGCCGGCTGCCTCAAGCAGTGCGACCAGGGGCCCGTGCTCATCGTCTATCCCGGCCCCCACTGGTACGGCAAGGTCGACGAGGAGAAGCTCGACGACATCCTCGACGCCATGGAGGACGGGGGCGTGGCAAGGGATCACCTGATATGATGGGACGCCTCACCGCCGCGATCTGCGTCCTCGGCCTGTGGGCGTGCCAGGCCGAGGGGACGCGCCGGGGCGACATCACCCTGTTCGCCGCGGCCGGTACTGCGCAGGTGGTCACCCACCTGGTCCGGCGGTTCGAGAAAACCGAGCCCGAGCGGGTCACCCTCAACTTCGCCTCGTCCGGCGCTCTGGCCCGGCAAATCGAGGCGGGGGCCGCCGCCGACCTCTACCTCTCCGCCTCCCCCGAGTGGCTCCGCTACCTGCACGAGCGCGGCTTGAGCGATTCCGCGGGCGTGACCCTGATGGAGAACCGGCTCGTGGCCATCGCCCCCAAGACCCGGCTCCCCCTGGAGACCGGTGAGCGGGCCATCGATCCCGACCGGACCGAGGGGCGGCTCGCCATGGGGGACCCCGCCCACGTCCCCGCCGGCAGGTACGCGGAGGAGGCGCTCGGGCGGCTGGGGTTCCTCGCCGGGTGGCGGGATCGCATTCTCCCCGCCCAGAGCGTGCGCGCGGCGCTCCGGGCGGTGGAGATGGGCGCATGCGACTGGGGCATCGTCTACCTGACCGAGGCCCTCGGCTCCTCGAAAGTGGAGGTGATCTACCAGTTCCCCGAATCGTCCCACGCCCCCATCCGGTTCGGCATCGCGACGGTCAAGGGACACTCCCCCGAGGCGGAGAAGCTCCTCCGGTACCTCAGCAGCGACGCCGCCATGGCCGCCGCCGAGGCCTTCGGTTTCATCCCCGTCGACGCGGCGACGCGCCGGTGACGGCCGGCTCGAGGTCACCATGGGCTCTTCCGCCGGCATCGTCCTCCTCTCCCTCGAGGTCGCCGCTTTGTCGGTGGCCGTATCCCTCCCCGCCGCGCTGGCCGCGGGGATGCTCCTCGCCAAGATCCGCTTCCGGGGAAAGGTGCTCGTCGAGGGGATCATCGACCTCCCCCTGGTGATGCCCCCGGTCACCACCGGGTACCTGCTGCTGCTGCTGCTCGGCAAGAACGGGCTCGTGGGCGGGATCCTCGATAAGGCGGGGATCCAGGTGGCGTTTACCACCGCCGCCGCCGTGCTGGCCGCCGCGGTGGTCTCCTTCCCCCTCATGGTCCGGAGCATCCGGCTCGGCATCGAGTACGTTGACCCGGGGCTGGAGCAGGCGGCCCACACCCTCGGCGCCGGGCGGCTCGGGACCTTCTTCCGGGTCACCCTGCCGCTGGCGCTCCCTGGGGTCCTGAGCGGCGCGGTTCTGGGGTTCGCGAGGAGCCTCGGCGAATTCGGCGCCACCATCACCTTCGCGGGCAACATCGACGGCGTCTCCCGCACCATCCCCCTCGCGGTCTACTCCCTGCTCCAGGTCCCGGGGGAGGAGCGGTCCGCGGCGATCCTGGTGGCCGTCTCGGTGGTCATCTCGTTCGCGGCCATGGCCCTCTCCTCGCGGATCAACCAGCGGCTGCGGAAGGGGGCGGGATGACCATCGACCTCGACATGGCGGTCGAACGGGGCCGGTTCAAAGCCCGGTACCGCGCCACCCTGAGTGACGGCATCACCGGAATCTTCGGCCGTTCCGGGTGCGGCAAGACCACCCTGCTGCATCTCCTGTGCGGCCTGATCCGGCCGTCGGCCGGCCGGCTGTCGGTCCACGGACGGGTGCTGGTCGACACCACCCGTCACCTGTTCGTCCCGCCGGAGAAGCGGTCCGTGGGGGTGGTGTTTCAGGATCTTCGGCTCTTCCCCCATCTGTCGGTGAGAAAGAACCTCCTGTTCGCGGTGCGGGGCCGGACCCCGGCGACGTTCGGAAAGGTGGTCCAACTGCTCGATCTCGAGGCCCTCCTCGATGATCGACCGGCGGGCCTCTCCGGCGGCCAGCGCCAACGTGTCGCCCTGGGCCGGACCCTGCTCCAGTCTCCGGATCTGCTCCTTTTGGACGAGCCCTTCTCCGCCATCGACGTCGAGATGCGGTACCACATTTTGCCGTACATCAAGCGCATCCAGGAGCTCCTCGGCATCCCCATGCTCGTGGTGAGCCACGATCTCTCGGACCTCCTGCGGCTCGGCAACACCCTGCTCATCATCCGGGACGGCGCCGTGGCGGCGAGCGGCGACGTCTTCGATCTCGCCAGGCGGCCGGAGATCTATTCCATTTTTCGACAGAGCCGCCTGATGAATCACTTGGCCCTCCGGCTCGCGGAGCCCCCGGAGGGAGGCGTTCTCCGTTTGCGGCTTATCGGCGACACCCCCTTTCGGGCGTCCCGGAAACCCGTCATCATCGAGGCGGCCGCCGCGGACGCGCCGATTTTCCTGATGCCGACCACGACGGTGCGCGCCACCCTCTCCCCCTCGGCTGTCGCCGTCTCCAAGTCCCAGGTGTGCGGCATCTCCCAGAACAATCAGATCCGCGGAATCATCAAGGAGGTGGTCCACCACGAGCACAACGCGATGTGCGTCGTCGACGTGGGTGTGCGCATTTTCGTCGAGATCACCAAGGAGAGTTTCGACCGGCTGAAACTCGCCCGGGGCATGGTGGTATACTGCCTGTTCAAGTCCAACGCCCTCACCCTGTTCGCCGAAGGCCGCGCGGCCGACGGCGAGTGCCGCGATTCGATGAGCGGGACTCGGAGCGCCTGCGGATGAAACGCCTGTATATAGCGAAGATGGGCGCCACATATCCGAGGGCCAGACATCGCCTCGGAGACTTCGACGACTGTCCATGCAGGGTGTTTCTTGTCGAGCGTTCGATTTTGGATGATGAGCCGCTGGTTCTGTGGGTGGGTTGGTGGATCGATATGCGCTTGCAGGGATCTGTTTAAAATTGCACAGGAAACCGTGTGTGTCTGCCGCGGCCCGAATCCGGTATACCCGTTTTCGAATTAGAACTCCTCAAAACATGATATGGTTGGAAAAGGGAAATCCCCCTACTCGTGTAGGGGCGCGATCAAAGCGAAGAGGGAAATCGAACGGTATAGTCCTTGGGGCGCACTGACAGCGTTTCCTCGGTGACGTCAGATGTACTGGCGCGGCGGGTTCTCGTGGGGAGCGTCATATTGGCATGAACAAGCGCATCGTCCCCGTGCCGGGTGAGGAACCGTTTAAAAAAGGAGGATTCAGATGAATAGAAATGCGATGTGGCGGACAGCCGTCTTCGCCGTCAGCAGTCTGTTGCCAATGTGCGGCCATCCTGGAAACGACGATGCGGACAACAATAATGGGACAGGTGAACTGGCGGTGGATACGAACGGCGATACGAACATGCATACAAACACAGATGCCGATTCGGATACCGACACTGACGTGGATACAGATTCGGATGTCGACATGGATGCGGATAGTGACGGCGATTCGGACACCGACAGTGATGCCGATACCGACACGGATAGTGACAGCGATTCGGACACCGACAGTGATGCGGACAGCGATGCTGATTCGGATACGAACACTCCCGGGTGTGGCAAGAGCGATTTTCCTGCGGACGGTGAAAAGACCATCGATGTGGACGGGGTAACGCGTGAGTATGTCGTTACCCTGCCGGACGGTTATGATTCCGATCACCCGTACAAGCTCATTTTTGCGTGGCACGGCCTCGGTGGAACCATGGAGATGATCGCCGGGAACTTCTTCAAATACTATGGTCTGCAGAGTCTCGCCGACGATACCGTCATCTTCGCGGCCGGGCAGGGGCTACCGACCGAGGACGGCGGGACGGACTACGGATGGCACAACACGGACGGACGGGACATTGCCTTCACGCGGGCTCTGCTCGAATGGATCGAGGACAACTACTGCGTCGACACGCGACGCGTTTTTTCCGTGGGGATGAGCTTCGGCGGCGTGATGAGCAATACCGTGGGCTGTGAGATGGGAGACGTGGTTCGCGCCATCGCACCCATCGCCGGCGCGGGACCGATGACCTTCGGAGGATCCGGATGTAACGGGCCGGTGGCCGCGTGGATCGCTCACGGCACCTCGGATGAGACCGTTGAATTTTCAATGGGAGAGAGTAGCCGAGACTATTGGCTCGAAGCGAACGGTTGCGATACGACCTTCCAAGCCATCGACCCTGCGCCGTGTGTGGCGTATGACGGGTGCGATGATGGATATCCCGTCACCTGGTGCGCCTTTGATGGGGGACATGAAGTGCCGGATTTCACGGCCCAGGGAGTGTGGGACTTCTTCAGTCAATTCTAGACGACTGCTTCGGATTGAAATTGGTCGACTCTCGCTGACTAAGCGGCGGTGAATCAACCCTCACCAGGCGACGGAACGACCGACGGCCACCTTCAGTAGGAGAAGTTGGAGCCGCCGATGAACTCCCGAAGGAGCGAGGTCTGGGGCACGTCGCCGGGGAGGATGGGGACGAACATGGAGAGGAACTGGCGCAGCCGGAAGGCCTCGGCGAACGCGGGATCGGATTGGGACACCTCGAGGAGGTAACGCTCGGCGAAGACCTTGAGCACCGGAAACTCGTAGATCAGCGAGGAGTCGAAGATGACGTCCGCGGACTCCTGGAACGGGAAGATGTGCAGCCGCTCCCCCCGGCGCACGGACTCCCAGCGGTGGATGGTGTCGGAGGCGGAGTACCCCCGGTAGTGGCGATCCCGTACCAGGCGGCGGAGGAGCCGGGTGTCCGAGGTGTGCAGCCGGTTGTGCTCGTCGATGGCCAGGGGGTTGAGGGCGTTGATGTAGATGCGGAACTTCTCCCCGGCCGGGACGGCGGGGGTGAGGGCGTCGTTCAGCCCGTGGATCCCCTCGATGATCAGCGCCGCGTTCTTGCAAAGGGAGACCGGGAGCCAGTTCTTGTCGGACCGCCGCTTCCCCTTGTTGAAGTCGTACCGGGGGGTCATGACGGTCTCGCCGTCCAGGATGCGCCGGAGGTGCGTGTTGAACAGCTCGAGGTCGATGGCCTCCAGGGCCTCGAAGTCGTACTTGCCGTCCTTACCCTTCGGCGTCTTTTTGCGGTCGACGTAGTAGTTGTCGAGGGAGATGGAGACGGGCTCGATGTCGTTGACCTTGAGCTGGATGGAGAGGCGCTTCGTGAAGGTGGTCTTGCCCGCCGAGGAGGGGCCGGCCACCAGCACCAGCCGCCGCCCCGAACGCCGGGCGATATCATCGGCGATGCTCGCGATCAGCTTCTCGTGTCGTCCCTCGGCCACCTTGATGACGTCGCGGATGCCGCCGTCGATGCACGCCGTGTTGAGGTGCCCCACGTGGGCCACCCCCAGCTGCTTCCCGAACCGCCGGGAGGATTTGAGACACTGATAGAGCTTGGGTTGGGGCTGCTCGTTGCGGCGGACGTCCGGGGTGCCGGGATCGGGGAACTGGAGCACCAGATCCCCATCCAGCTTGTAGAGCCGATATCGCTTGAAGTAGCCCGTGTGGGGGGCCACCGGCCCGAGGGCGAAGTCCGCGAAGCTCCCCACCCCCATGATCTCCACATGGGCTGTGGGCCAGGTGCTCAGGATATCCCGCTTCTCCGGGGTGCCCTTCTTGACGAAGAGCCGCCGGGCCTCCTCCACGAGCACCCGCCGGAACCCGAAGGGGCGCGCGGCCGCGGCCAGGTCGTCCATCCCCTTCGTCAGCCGGCGGACCACCGCGGGGGTGATCTTCATGCCGTCCACCTCGAAGTAGTACCCCTCCGAGATGGCCTGCCCGATGTGGATGTGGGCGTCCGGATAGAGCGAGTAGAAGACCTCGTAGAGCATCATCGTGAGGTGGCGGCGGTAGATGAGCGCGCCCTGCTTGGAGGCGTACTTAATCACCTCCACCGCGCCGGACCGGACGACCCGGGAGCAGAGGGAGACCACCCGGTTGTTCACCACGGCGGCCAGCACCTCGTCGTCGTCGCGATGGGGATGGGCGTCCATCAGCTCCTGCACGGTGATGCCCCGGGCGACCCGGAGGCGCTTGCCGCGGTAAAGGATCTCGGCGGGGGTCTCGTTCTTCGGGGGGATCTCAAACGGCTTGTTTCGGTCTGGCATTCGCGGTTCCTTCTGCTGCAAAAAGTCGAAACCGACGAGTATCATATCGGCGGTATCGCGAAAAGTATCGGGCGCATCACGCCGTTGGTTTTTTCCCGCATTGGGGTAAACTGTCGGGGGTTTGAAACACCACCAGGGAGAGCGACAGGTCCGCCTGCGGAGCATTGAGATGCAGGCGATACGACGCATCTTCGAGGTCCGTAAAGCATGCTGTTCGATGTCTACACCCCCACGCGTACCCCCCGACATATCGAGGTCCGGATCCGCACGACCCTCGACGGGCCGTTTCGCCTCGTCGCGAAGGGGGAGGCGCGGGTGCTCGGCGAGCCCTCGATCTCCTGGAACGGCCACCATTTCTTTCGTCACCCCATCGCCGATCTCCGCCCGGACACGCCGGTCCCCATCGAGGTGCACCACCTCGAATCGGGACGTCGTGTCCGGCTCACGGCCGCCACACTCCCCCGGCCGGCCGGGCCCACGAAGCTCCGCGTCGGGATCCTGGCCGACCTCCATCTCCCGCCGGCGCCCCGCCCCTTCGAGCAGTACCGCGCCGGCACCCGCCGTCTCACGGGGCTCGCGGCCGGGCTGGCGGCGACGTACATCAAACGGCTCGAAGCGCTGGGCGCCGACCTCATCGTGTTGCCCGGCGATCTGGTCGATCCCTGCACACCGGAGACCCTCGACCAGCTCGAGCGTATCCTCGGCGCGGTCGATGTTCCCACCTACCCCATCATCGGCAATCACGAGCCGTGGTCGGCCGGCGGCGAGGCGCTGTTCAACCGCGCGCTGGGGCTTCCGCCGGAGGGATACTACGCGGTCCGACGAAACGGCGTGCGCCTCCTCATGCTGCGCACGCCCTCGCAGGACGCGCTCCGGAGTGGCTCGGCCCAGCGGCGGTGGCTGGAACGCCAGCTCCAGGACGCCGCGCCCGCCGAGGACATCGTCCTCTTCTCGCACTTCTCGCTGCGCCTCCACCCCTGCGTCCAGGGCCCGCGGAACGACGGGTATCAGCTGCTCGACCAACACCGAGACATCCGGGCGCTGCTCGCGGCCCATCCCAACGTCCGCCTGTTCATCGCGGGGCACAAGAACGTACCGAGCATGGTTCGAAAGGACGGCGTCATCCACACCCTCAGCCCCCAGCTCATCCAGTCCCCCTGCGGATACGATATCTTCCACCTCTACGACGGGGGGGTGCAGCGCACCACCTACGAAATCGACGAGCAACACTACTGCGAGCTCGCCCGGGCCGCCTACGCCCATGACTGGCCGCTCCGATACGGCGACGAGCGCGGTCGAAACTTCTGCGTCGAATACACTTGACCCGCCCCCGGACCGTCCTTCCGGGGGCGCGTTGCGGCCTGCCTCTTTTCTATTTTTTTCAAAGGAGTAATTTGGGGGATCGAAGGAGTTGTGATGGCCAAGAAGAAAAAGAAGAAGATCATTCGTCAGGACCCTCCCGGTCCGGACAAGGGCCAACAGAAGTCGAAGACGCAGGAGCCGGCGCCCGAGAAACCGCGCCTGCCCGAGCGGATCAAGGAGAAGGACTCGGGCTTCGGCGTCATCAAGGTGGTGGTGGGGGTTATCATCGCGCTCGTCCTCGGGTCGACCGTGCTCTTCAACAAGATGGGGGGGCGCGAATCCCTCCGGGGACACAAGGGGGTGGGCGAGCGCTGCGATGCCACCATGGAATGCGAAACGGGGACCATCTGCTACGACTACCAGACGAAGCGGAAACACTGCATGCGGACCTGCTACAACAGCGAGTGCCCCGAAGGGTACTCCTGCGTGGCCGCGGCGACCCAGAAGCGGCGCAAGGGCGTCCGCATCACCGATGTCTGTGTCCGGGATTAGACTAGTGCTCCGTCAACCCCAGAATGACGGGTGCAATTTCTTATTCCCCCTTGAAAAGGGGGTTAGGGGGATATCTCCCAAACGAGCAGCCCGTTTTGAGATATCCCCCGGCCCTCTTTACGAAAGGGGGAGAGGGATACCCGTCAGTTCTCAATTGACATGGCACTAGTGCCACACCGCCGCCAACGGGGGCCGTGTCTGCGAACGGAATTCGAGGACTGACGAAGAGAATCATACGAAGCGCGATCGAAAAACGGCTCGAGGAACCCGAAGGCGGATAACCGATCCGACCGATGAGAATGACACCCCGACTATTATTTTGTGAGCTTTCTGTCGTAGTCTAGTACACTGCGTAATTCAGAGGGTCTTTATTAAAGAGGGAATATGAAAGCATTCAGTCTTGTGATTTTTTGGGGGCTCCTGATTGCTATGGGGTGTGCTGAAGACGGATTGTTGGAATACAGCGGCAGTACGGATTCGGATTATTACGGCGCCGACGCGGACTCGGATTCCGACGCGGACTCGGATTCCGACGCGGACTCGGATTCCGACGCGGACTCGGATTCCGACGCGGACTCGGATTCCGACACGGACACCGACGCGGACGCGGACGCCGATGCGGACTCGGACACCGACGCGGATTCGGATTCTGACGCGGACGCGGATTCCGACGCGGACGCCGATACGGATGCGGACGCCGATACGGACGCGGACACCGATACGGACACGGATGCGGACACCGATACGGATACGGATTCCGACGGGGACACAGATGTCGATACCGACGCGGACGCCGAGGTCACCCTCGTCATCGAGGAGGACGCCCCGGGGTTTTGCAGCGTGGACGGCGTCGTCGAGACCACCAACCCGGGGTACACGGGGAGCGGCTATTCGAACACTGACAACGCCGTTGGGACAGCGATTGTCTGGAGCGTCGCCGCCTCGCGGGCGGGTGATGTGGATCTGGTCTGGCGTCACGCCGCCGATTCCGACCGTCCCGCCGACCTGCTGGTCGACGATGTGACGGTCGCCGCCCTGCCGTTCCCGTCCATGGGCTCTTTCGAGACCTGGGTCGAGTCCGAAGCGACAGTCGCCCTCGAGGCGGGAACGAGCACCCTCCGGCTCCAGGCCACCGGCGCCGACGGTCTGCCCAACATCGACAGCCTGACGGTGACCGGCATCAACCTCTCACCGGGGGGGTGTGACGGCGATACGGACACCGATACCGATGCTGACACCGACGGGGACGCGGACGGGGATACGGACACCGACACGGACGCGGATTCCGACCCGGAGGCCTGCGCCGCCCCCACGGACGCCTCGAACGGCCACTACCAGATGGAGGACCTGGATCGGGGGGTGGTGGCGGTCCAGTCCGGCGGCGGGAACTTCGTGAGCTGGCGCATGATGGGTTATGAGTACGACCGGGACAACCCGGGGAACGTGGCCTACAACCTCTACCGGGACGGCACCCTGGTGGACACCGTTACCGACAGCACCAACTATCAGGACGCGGGAGGCACCGGGAGCTCCACCTACACCGTCGCCGCGGTCATCGGCGGCACCGAGTGCAGCCTGTCCGCGCCGGTGGGGGTCTGGTCCGAGAACTACTTGCGGATTCCCCTGCAGGCGCCGGGGGCCCATGAGGCCAATGACGCGAGCCCGGGGGATCTGGACGGCGACGGCCGCTACGAGATCGTGCTCAAGTGGCAGCCCAACAACGCCAAGGACAACTCCCAGGACGGCGTGACGGACAACACCTACCTCGACGCCCTCACCCTGGACGGCGAGCGGCTGTGGCGGATCGATCTCGGCCCGAACATCCGCTCCGGCGCCCACTACACCCAGCACTCCGTCTATGACTTCGACGGGGACGGCAGGGCCGAGGTGGCCTGCAAGACCGCGCCCGGGACCCGGGACGGCACCGGCGAGCACCTCCACACCGGGCCGGCGGCGAACGACAATAACGACGAGATCCTCAGGGAACCCAACGGGTACATCCTCCGCGGTGCCGAGTACCTCACGGTCTTCGACGGGGAGACCGGCGCGGAGCTCGCCACCGTCGAGTATCCCGTGCCCCGCGGAAACGTCGACGCGTGGGGGGACGACTACGGTAACCGGGTGGATCGGTTCAACGGCGGGGTCTCCTTCGTGAGCGATACCGGCAGCGGCCTCACCGCCACCGGCCGGCCCAGCATCATCCAGCAGCGGGGGTACTACACCCGGATGACCATCAGCGCCGTCAACTGGCGGGACAACAGTCTGAGCACGGTCTGGATCTACGACAGCGACCGGGATCCGGGGGGCTACGGACAGGGGAACCACTCGCTGATGACCGCGGACGCGGACGGGGACGGCGCCATGGAGCTCATCCCCGGCTCCGCCACCATCACCAGCGACGGCACCTTCCGGTGCTCCACCGACATCGGCCACGGGGACGCCCTGCACGTGAGCGAGCTCCTGGTGGGCCGCGGCATCTGGGTGTTCATGCCCCACGAGGGGGCCGGCGGGCACGACTGTCACAGCGCCGACACCTGCCAGTTCGCCTTCAACGTGGTCGGGGGGGACGACAACGGCCGCGGCGTGGCGGAGTTTGTGAGCGGGAGCAACACCTCGAGCGCCTCCTGCTCCAGCGGCGTGGGCAGCGTCAACTGCGCCGACGGCGGCGGGAACGCCCCCTCCGCGGGGAGCAACTTCCTCATCTACTGGGACGGGGACGAGCCGCGGGAGCTCCTGGACGGCAACACCATCTCCAAGGCCGGATCCAACTTCCAGTTCACCGCGGACGGCTGCTCGTCCAACAACGGCACCAAGTCCACCCCGACCCTCACCGCCGACCTCCTCGGCGACTGGCGGGAGGAGCTGGTGATCCGGGAGTCCAACAACGGGGCCCTCCGGGTCTACACCACCACCACCGTCACCGAACGTCGGATGTACACCCTGATGCACGACCCCACCTACCGCATGCAGGTGAGCTTCGAGCAGTCCAGCTACAACCAGCCTCCCCACGCGGGATTCCACATCGGCGCCGGCATGGCGGAGCCGCCCACCCCCGATATCTACGTCAAGTGATCGGGCCTCTGAGTAACCGAAGCGGTCTAGTCTAGCGGCTCCGTCAACCCAAGAATGACGGGTGCAGATTCTTATTCCCCTTTGATCAAGTGGGGTAGGGGGATTTCATCTCTTAACGTGCGACTCGTTATGACGATATCCCCCCGGCCCCCTTTCGCAAAGGGGGAGTGGGATACCTGTCAGTTCTCAATTGACAAGGTACTACTCCTCGTCGTCCGGACGGATGCCCAGCTTGGTCAGCCGGTACCGGAAGGATCGGAAGGAGATGCCGAGGAGCTCCGCGGCCCGGGTGCGGACCCCGTCGGTCCGCTCCAGGGCCTGCTCGATGAGGCTCCGCTCCAGGGAGACGAGGGCGTCATCCAGGTCGAGCCCCTCCTCCGGGAGGGAGAGCAGCGCGCCCGTCTTCGCCGGCGCCGAGAGCTCCGGGGGGAGATCCCGGACGCCGATGTGATTGGAGGTCGCGAGGGTGGTGGCCCGTTCGAGGATGTTGGCCAGCTCTCGCACGTTTCCCGGATACTCGTATCGCACGAGGCTCCTCATGGCGTCGTTGTCGAGGTGCTTCTTCGATGTGTCCGACGCCTTGGCCAGCTGACCGAGGAAATGGTCCACGAGCAACGGGATGTCCTCCGGCCGCTCCCTGAGGGGGGGAATCCGCACGTTGATCACGTTCAGCCGGTAGAAGAGGTCGGTGCGGAACCGGCCGTCCTGGACCAGCTCCGTCAGGTCCCGGTTGGTGGCCGCCACCACCCGGGTGTCCACGGCGCTCTCGGTGCTCGCCCCCACGGGACGGATGCGCTTGTCCTGGAGCACCCGAAGGAGCTTGACCTGCAGCGGCAAGGGGAGCTCCCCCACCTCGTCGAGGAACACCGTCCCCTGGTCGGCGGCGAGGAACAGCCCCTCCTTGTCTCCGTGAGCCCCAGTGAACGCCCCCTTGACATGGCCGAACAGCTCGGACTCCATGAGATGCTCGGGCAGCGCGCCGCAGTTCACGGGCACGAAGGGCTTGTCGCTCCGCTGTCCGGAGAAGTGGATGGCCCGGGCTACCAGCTCCTTGCCGGTCCCGGACTCCCCCGTGATGAGCACCGTGGCCTGGGCGTCAGCGACCTTCTCGCAGAGGGCCACCACCTCCCGCATGGCCTCGGAACGCCCGATGATGTCGGCATACCGGAACTCCCCCTTGACCTGGGCCTTGAGGTCGGTGTTCTCACGCACCAGCGCCCGATACTCCAGGGCGTGGTGCACGACAATCATGAACTCCTCGACATTAAACGGTTTCGGCAGGTAGTCGAAGGCGCCGAGCTTCATGGCCTCCACCGCGGTCTCGGCGGTGCCGAAGGCGGTGAATACGATGACCTCGATATCGAGCTTCCGCTCCTTGATCGCCGACAGCACCTCGAGGCCGCCCCCCCGATCCATCACCAGGTCCGTGATAATGAGATCGAACCGTTCCCCCGCCTCCAGCATCTCGACCACCTGTCGCCCCGACCGGGCGGTGACCACCTCGTACCCGTGCCGGCCGAGGAGGATGGCGACCATGTCCCGCATGGAGCGCTCGTCGTCCGCGACCAATATTCGGTGTGTCTGAGTCATCCGCGTTATTTTAGCGCAAAACCGCGAAGAGTCCTAAAAGAGAGCGATATTCGGCGGATGCCTACCGCTTCTGACACACGGCGATGAGGAAGCCGCCGAAGCGCGCCAGGGGGGACGCCAAGGCCCGTTTCTCCAAGGCCGGGAGGATCTTCCCCACCCCCGGCAGCTTGAAGGCCAGCGCCGCCGGCGTGAGAACGCGAACCCCCCGCCACTCCTTGAACTCGAGGCTCGTCGGCAGGTAGGAGAGCACCTCCTTCGGGGTGTCCCAGCGGGTGAAGACGTCATCCTCCTTGCGACTCTCCGAGATGCTGCCCGGGCCGCCGATCCACTTGGAGAGGCGCCGGATGCTCTGCGTGTTGTAGAACTCGGCGATGAGGTGTCCGCCGGGCCTCAGCACCCGCGCCATCTCGGCCACGGCCCGCTCGATATCCGGGATGTGGGCCAGCACCTTGAACGAGTAGACGACATCGAAAGATTCGTCCTCGAAGGGGAGCTCCGTGGCCGAGCCCTGCACCACCTCGAACCCCCGCTCCACCGCCTTCCGCAGCATCCCGGCGGAGATGTCGATCCCCACCAGGCGCCGGGGGGCGCCGTTCAGGCCGGCCATGATGAGGCCGGTGCCGGCCCCCACCTCGAGCACCTCCTTGCCTCCGGCGAAGGGGGCGAGCACCGCCAGCTCGAGGTCGTCGAGCATGGCGTGGTATCCCCGCTTGCGCTCGTTCTCGTACCACCCGGAGAAATCGTCATAATAGTCTATCGTCTGTTTTTCAGTCACTTCAAAGAACCTCGCTGTACACTTTCTCGACGGCGCGGGCCATGGCCGCCGCTGAATACACTGTTTCCACGGCCGCCCGACCGGCCTCCCCCATCCGCTCGCGGAGGGCGCCGTCCCGGAGCAGGTCCATCGTCGCCGCGGCCAACGCCTCCGGATCCCCCGGGGGGACGCCGATCCCGCCGCCGCAGGCCAGCAGCTCATCGAGGGGCGGCGCGTCCGCGATGACCAGGGGTACCTTCTGGGACATGGCCTCGAGGAGCACCAGGGGCACGTCCATCTTCGCGTAGAGGCTCTCCGCCGGCATGAGCACCACGTCCGCGGCGCCCACCAGGGAGGGCATGTCCGACACCCGCTCCAGGAAGACCACCCGGTCGAGGAGGCCACGCTCCTCGATATCAGCGCGGATCCGATCCCGGATCCCCCGGGACGCCTCCCGCTTGATCCGGCAGGCGAACACCACCGTCGCGTCCGCGGATCCCTCGGCGATGAGGGGGACGGCGCGGCTCACCGTCTCCGCGGCGGAGGAGAACTCGTAGTCCCCGGGGAAGAGGATGAAGGGGCCGGTCTCGGGGACGCCGTTCGCTCGCCGGATCGCCTTCCGCTCATCGTCGTCCGGCCGATCGATGGGATCGATCCCCGGCGGAATCAGCCGGAGCTTCTCCTCCGGGACGCCGGCCGCCGCCATCTGCCGCCTCGTGTCCTCGGAGAGTACGATGACCCGGTCGGTGAAGAGCAGCTTCGAGACCCCCTCGAAGGAGAGGGGTTTGGAGCAGACGGTCTGGACGGTCCCCACCCGGGCCATCAGCCGCTGCGCCCGTCCCGCCAGGGAGGAGAGCTTGTTGGGGGCGAAGAAGTAGTGGTAGAGATCGGCCCCCCGGGGGCGCAGCCCGTGCCACATCACCCGGAGATTCTGCTTGAGCCCGGGGCTGAACGCCCCGCTGTCCGAGTAGATGGGATCCACCGCGACCTCCGGGGCCGGCGGCGGCGACGAGGGGGTCCCGAGCACCCGGTACCGGTGTGCGGAGCTGTGCCTGAGCTGCGAGACGACGATATTCTTCGCGGAGTCGTCGAACGGCGGCACGATGGGTTTCGAGATGATGAGTACCTGGGCCAAGAGACCTCGCTTTCACAAGAGAACCGCCGCCAGAGGGGAGCCTCTGTCCGGCGCCCGGAACAGTAGAAAAAAATGTTTTTAAAATCAATGCGTATCTCATAAGGTGCCATTGGAAAGACCAACAACCCATGAGGAGAGACATGAGAAACTGCAATTTGTGTTGCGCCGCCTTTGCCTCCGCGATCCTCGTCGCCGGGTGCTGCGGCACCAAGACCCCCCTGCCCCGGGAAGCCCCCGCCACCGTGGATTCCGCCCCCGCGCCGGAGGCTCCCGAGCCCCCCCTGATCCCGCGGACCCTCCTCTTCGGAAACCCCGACAAATCCGCGGCCCGCCTCAGCCCGGACGGAGCGTTCATCAGCTACCTGGCCCCTGTGGAGGGGGTGCTCAATGTCTTTGTAGCCCCGGCGGACGACCTGGCGGCGGCCCGGCCGGTCACCGTCGATCGGGACCGCGGTGTCCGGGTCTACTTCTGGGCTTATACCGCCCGACACCTCATCTATCTTCAGGATCAGAAGGGGGACGAGAACTGGCATGTCTACGTCGTCGACCTGGAGAAGGAGGAGACGAGAGATCTGACCCCCGTCGAGGGGGTGCACGCCGCGGTGGAGGCGGTGAGCCCGGACTTTCCGGACGAGATCCTCGTCGGGTTGAACGATCGCTCCCCCGAGCTGCATGATATCTATCGCATCAACATCATCACGGGAGCGCGGACGCTGGTGCAGGAGAACCCGGGGTTCGCGGGCTTCATTACCGATGATCAGTACCGGGTCCGTTTCGGCATGAAGATGACGGATGACGGGGGCAGCCTGCTCCTGAAACCCGAGGCGCCCTCCAAAACGAAAAAGAAAAAGAGGAAGGCGAAAAAAGGGAAGAAGCCCGCTGAGCCGGCGGACGGCGATCCCCTGCCCGAGGGGTGGGAGACGTTCATGGAGATCCCCATGGAGGACAGCCTCACCACGTCGCCCATCGACTTCGACAAGCAGGGCCGCGTCCTCTACCTGCTGGACAGCCGGGGGCGGGACACCGCGGCCTTTACCACACTGCACCTCGACAGCGGCGAGCTCGAGGTGGTGGCCGAGGATCCGCGGGCCGATCTGGAGGATCTGATGATCCACCCCACCGAGAAGACCGTCCAGGCGGTGGCGTTCACCTACGCCCGCAAGGAGTGGCGGATCCTCGATGACGGCATCGCCGCGGATTTCGAGGCGCTGAAGAAGGTGGCGGATGGGGACGTGGAAGTGGTGAGCCGCACCTTGAAAGACGATCGGTGGATTGCGGCGTACGTGCTCGACGACGGTCCGATCCGTTACTACCTCTACGACCGGGAGAGCGGGACGGCCCGCTTCCTGTTCACCAACCGGGAGGCTCTGGAGGGACAGCCCCTGGTGAAGATGCACCCCGAGCTCATCGGGTCGCGGGACGGCCTCACCCTGGTGAGCTACCTCTCCCTGCCCCCCGGCAGCGATCCGGACGGGGACGGCCGGCCGGACGCGCCGGTTCCCCTGGTGCTCGATGTCCACGGCGGCCCCTGGGCCCGGGACAGCTGGGGCTACAACGCCACCCACCAGTGGCTGGCCAACCGGGGCTACGCCGTGCTCAGCGTGAACTTCCGCGGGTCCACCGGCTTCGGCAAGGCGTTCATCAACAAGGCCAACCTGGAGTGGGCCGGGACCATGCACAATGATCTGATAGACGCGGTCCAGTGGGCCGTGGATCAAGGGATCGCCCCGCCGGACAAGGTGGCCATCATGGGGGGGAGCTACGGCGGTTACGCCACCCTGGTGGGCCTCACCTTCACCCCCGAGACCTTCGCCTGCGGTGTGGACATCGTGGGACCCTCGAACCTCATCACCCTCCTCGAAACCATCCCCCCGTACTGGGCGCCCATGCTGGAGCTCTTCACCCAGCGGGTGGGGGATCACCGGACCGAGGCGGGGAAGGCCCTGCTTACGGAACGCTCCCCCCTCACCCGAGCCGAACGCATCATCCGTCCGCTGCTCATCGCCCAGGGGGCCAACGATCCGCGGGTGAAGCAGGCGGAGTCCGACCAGATCGTCCACGCCATGCAGCAGAAACAGATCCCCGTGACCTACGTCCTCTATCCGGACGAGGGACACGGCTTCGCCCGGCCGGAGAACCGGCTCTCCTTCTATGCAGTCACCGAGAGCTTCCTGAAGGAGTGCCTCGGTGAAGAGGCCGAGCCCATCGGGGATGATTTCAGGGGCGCCAGCATCACGGTGCCCGCCGGCGTCGAGGTGGTTCCCGGTCTCTCCGAGGCCCTCGCGGCCACCCAGAAGGGCGCATCGCCCCGTTGAGCGATACGGCTTTGAGCAGGATCCCGCCGCCGACAGTCTGACGTTCAGATCACTTCACGAACGACATGTCACTTTTTTTACACAGTAACCCACCCCTTCCCAAAATCACGACGAAGCATAATAATATAAAAAATACAAGTAGTTGAGAAAGAAGCCATCTCTCCATTCCAACTTGGCTTGATGTTTGCAATTTTATTCGCCGAAACGCACTTAGACGGGTTCCCGGCAGGCGGAAACCCAATGAGGAGTTCTTATGGACAGCACCTATCACCCGAAGAACGACAAGGCGACCGAATCCATCAGCGAGTACTTCAAGAGAATCGCACATGTCCGTCTGTTGAAGCACGATGAGGAGGTCGAGATCGGAGAGCGGATCGAAAAGGAGGAGCGGCGCATCTGTGAGCTTCTGTTGTCCGCGGAGATAGCCCTCTCCGGATTCGGGACGGATCTCCCGTTGCCGATCCGACTGACCAGCGGACAGGTCGAAACGGACGAATCGCCCTTGAGCAAGGAGCAGATCAGGAAGGTCGTCCATCTCTTGAAGTACCACGCTTCGATGGTCCGGGAGGCCTGTGCCGAGATCAGACGTTGTGAAAAGCTGGCCAGCGCGAGCCACGCCGATATTCGCGGCATGTTGAAAGCCGCCGAGGGGGACGCTTCGACGCCCTGGCCCCACCGGCTGGACTATCCCACGATGCAGGAGATAGACACCTTGATCACCTCGGCAGAAAGGCGGATCGCCGACAGCGAGCATCAGCTGGGGGCCCCCTCGAAGACCATCCTGTCGGTCACCCGGAAGGTGGAGGCTTGCGACGCCAGGGCGCACCAGGCCAAGTCTGAGATCGTCCAGGCCAACCTCAAGCTCGTGGTCTCCATCGCCAAGAAGTACCTCAACCGGGGCCTGCCGTTCCTCGATCTGATCCAGGAGGGCAACATCGGCCTGATCAAAGCCGCGGATCGGTTCGATTACCGGCTGGGGTATCGGTTCAGCACCTACGCGTCCTGGTGGATTCGACAGGCCGTCACCCGCTCCATCGCCGATCAGGCGCGGACGATCCGCATCCCGGTGCACACCAATGAGCTCATTAATAAGCTCATCCGCGCGAAGAAGCAGCTCATCAAAGATCTCAACCGGGAACCCACGAGCGAGGAGATCGCGGAGCGGATGGCGATCTCCATCGACAAGATTCACATGATTCAGAGCATCGTCCGGGAACCCGTCAGCATCGACACTCCCATCACCGGGAACGAAGAGGCCACCAATGTCCTGGAGGTAATCGAGGACAAGGGATCCCCTTCGCCACAAAAGGCGATCCTGGAGAAAGATCTCGTGCGCCAGACCCACAAGATGCTGCACACCCTCCACCCTCGCGAAGAGATGGTCCTCCGCCTGAGGTACGGAATCGACAGCAAGGAGAGTTATACCCTCGACGAGATCGGTCTTCGGTTCGATCTCACCCGCGAGCGCATCCGCCAGATCGAGGCCAAGGCCATCGGCAAGCTCAGGCACGCCTCCCGCATCAAACACCTCCGGTGCGCCATGACCGGTTCCGCGAACTAACGCTAGCCGTCCCTCAATTCCCAAGCAATCGGGGGACGCTCACCATCCCTGTAGCAGAATCAGAAGGGGGCGAATCCGTTGCCGGACCAGTAGTCTTCCTTCAGCGACTCCTCCTGGGCGAGGAGGGCCTTGTAGTGCCCCCGCTCCCACTCGGCGAGCTCCCGGTAGAACTTCTCCACCGCCGGGTCCGTGGCATCATCGGCGAACCCCGAATAGACCCGGACCGCGTCGAGCTCGAGCTGAATCCCGACGGAGAGAGCGGTCATCTCGAAATGGGCCGAGGAGAGCCGGGCGCGGATGCGATCCGAGAAGATGGGGCTGGGACCGGTGAGATTCAGGGGGGTCCCGAGGCTCGCCGAGGCGCTCGGCTGCCCCGTCTCGATGATGGACTTGTACTGTCTCTCGAGGAACGCCAGGTGCTCCTTCTCCTCGGCGGCGAGCTGTGCGAAGATATCCCGCCCCTTCTCGTCCTCGGTGGTCTTCATGGCCATGGTGTAGAAGTGATACCCCTGGTGCTCCGCCCGCATGGCCGCCTGCAGCCCCCCGGCGAGCTGTTCCACTGATTGTCCCTGCATCGTTTCGTCCTCAACCTTCGGGTTGGAAGGCGTCCTTGCCGAGCCCGCAGAGGGGGCAGACCCACTCCGCCGGGAGATCCTCGAAGGCGGTCCCGGGGCCGATCCCGCCGTCCGGATCTCCCTTCTCGGGATCATAGACATAACCGCAGGCCGAACATACGTACTTCATATATTACCTCCTTTCATGCACTTTAAACTGAAACACCAGGCTTGAAAAGCGGCACCGGGAGAATGTCTCGTTTCGACTGTCTCATAGACGTCAATGAGACAAGCGCACCGGGGGGAGACATCTTCATGGGACACCCCCTTGAAGGGCGAGAGTGAAACATGGCCCCCCCGCGGGCGGTCTCTCCGGGCGAAGACCGACTTGGCACGCGGTGTGCAAATCCCCCGGCAAACAACTTGACCCGGAAGGAGGACACCATGTCGCTAGTCACCAGAGATGCACCGGAATTCAAGGCCCAGGCCGTGCTGGAAGATAACACCATCGAAGCGCTCGAGCTCTCGTCGTTCAGAGGGAAATATGTCGTGCTGTTCTTCTACCCGTTGGACTTCACGTTTGTCTGTCCCTCTGAGATCATCGCCTTTGATAAAAAGCTCGGGGAGTTCAAGGAGCGGAACGCGGAGGTCATCGGGGTTTCGGTGGACTCCCAGTACACCCACTTCGCGTGGAAGAACACCCCCGTGGACCAGGGGGGCATCGGCCCGGTACGGTTTCCCCTGGTGGCGGATCTGGACAAGCGCATCGCGCGGGACTACGGCGTGCTCGTCGACGACTCGGTGGCCCTCCGGGGGCTCTTCCTCATCGATCAAAAGGGGGTCGTGAGGCATGAGCTGGTGAACGATCTCCCCCTCGGGCGGAACGTGGACGAGGCGATCCGGATACTGGATGCGCTCCGGTTCACCGAGGTCCACGGCGAGGTCTGTCCCGCCAACTGGCAGCAGGGAGAGGAGGCCATGACCCCCACCGCCGAAGGGGTGGCGGAGTACCTTGCAAAACACTCGAGATAGGCACAATATAGCCCTGTCAACAATAACGGGGCACGCCTGGGATGCTGTAGAACACGGTATCGCGGCATGAGGAAAGGAAGATGACTATGGCAAAATCCAAACAGCAGATATTCAAGTGCGGGGTATGCGGCAACGTGGTCGAGGTGATCAACGACGGCGGCGGCGAGCTGGTCTGTTGCGGTCAGTCCATGCAGGCGGTAGCCGAGAACTCCACCGACGCGGCCACCGAGAAGCACGTTCCCGTGGTGGCGGCGATTGACGGCGGCTATCGGGTCACCGTGGGCAGCGTCAACCACCCCATGGAGGAGGCCCACTGGATCGAGTGGATCGAGCTCATCGCCGACGGTCGGGTCTACCGTGAGGTGCTCAACCCCGGCGCCGCTCCGGTGGCGGAGTTCAAGGTGGACGCCAAAACGGTTCGGGCGCGGGCCTACTGCAACCTCCACGGTCTCTGGACCAGCTAAACGGTATAAAAGACTCCCACACGATCGAGCGGCCGGCGGGTCCCGCCGGGTATGATACAATCGACGCGGGCATGAAACCGCGGCGACACCTGATTTCGATTCTGTTGTGGGGAGGGCTCCTCTTCGGGGGATGCCGACATGTCAACCCTGCGGCGGACGCCGACTCTTGGGAGCACGGGTCGACGGATTCCGATCTCGACAAAGAGACCTGCCTCGAGAATCCGGCCCTCCCGGAGTGCGGCGGGGCGCTCTACGCGGTCGTCCTGGCCGCCGGAGGGCTCCATACATGTATCCTCACGGCGGACTGGAAGGCCCGATGCTGGGGGAACGACGAGGCAGGGCAGGCCACCCCTCCGGAGGGAACCTTCGAGCAGGTCGCGGCGGGGGGGTACCACACCTGCGCGCTCCGCGAGGACGGCACGGTGACGTGCTGGGGCTCCGATGATGACGGCCAGGCCACCCCCCCCGACATCCCATTCGAAAAAATCTCCGCAGGGGGATACCACACCTGCGGGCTCACCCCCGGCGGGGAGGCGGCATGCTTCGGCCTCGACCGGCAGGGACAGAGCACCCCGCCGGACGGAAGATTCACGCGGATCTCGGCGGGAGGGTATCACACCTGCGCGCTCCGCGAGGACGGCGCGGCGGTGTGCTGGGGCAGCGACACTGACGGACGATCCACGCCGCCCGGCGGGCCCTTCGAGGATATCATCGCCGGCGCCTACCACACCTGCGGCGTCCGTCCTGACCGGACGGCGGTGTGCTGGGGGTTCAACGGCGACGGTCGCTGCGACGTCCCTCGAGACGATTTCGTCTCTCTCAGCGCCGGTGGCGAGCACACCTGCGGGGTGAACGCCGTCGGGGAGATCACCTGCTTCGGAGACGACTTCTTCGGTCAGACCTCGCCGCCGCCGGGGGGGTTTACTTCGGTCTCGTCGGGCTTCGACCACGGCTGCGCCCTCGAGGCGGATGGACGGGTGGTGTGCTGGGGGCTCGACGATGACGGCCAGGCCACGCCCCCCTACGGGACCTTCGAGGCGGTCTCCGCGGCGGGGGGCCACACCTGCGCCGTCCGGACCGGGGGAGGCATGGAGTGCTTCGGGGAGGATACGTTCGGCCAGGCCACGCCGCCGGCGGGAACCTTCGAGCGCGTCGCGGTGGGGGGAAACCACACCTGCGCCCTGGCCCCGGACGGCGGCGCGGTCTGCTTCGGCTTCGACAACTACGACCAGCTCTCGCCGCCGCCCCTCGCTTACAAAGACATCACCGCCGGGGACTATCACACCTGCGGGCTCACCATGGACAAGACAGCGGTCTGTTTCGGCTTCAACCTGTACGGCCAGGCGGCCCCGGAGACGGGGATCTTTCGGCAGCTCGCGGCGGGAAGGCAGCACACCTGCGGAATCCGCGACGACGGCGCGCTCCGGTGCTGGGGGAATGACGACGCCGGGCAGTCCTCCCCGCCGGCGGGGCGCTTCACGAGGGTCGCTCCCGGGAGACGCCACACCTGCGCCCTCGACGAGCAGGGGGAAATTACATGTTTCGGCGCCGATGACGCCGGCCAATCCAGTCCGCCGGCGGGGCCCTTCGCAGAGCTCTCGGCGGGGGATTTCCACACCTGTGGGTTACGGCTCGACCGCAGCGTCACGTGCTGGGGCGGCGATGACGCGGGCCTCTCCTCCCCGCCGGCCGGGGCGTTCCACAGCATCTCCGCCGGGGACACCCACACCTGCGGGGTGACGGTGGAGGGGGAGGTCAGGTGCTGGGGTCGGGTGGCCCGATAGAAGCGGGTTTCCAGAAGCCTTTCATGGTATGATGGTCCGCACAGGGGCAAAATGAACATTATGGAGGAATGGCTCATGTCTGTATGGAGAAAATGCTTCGGGTCAGGCATCGCGGTGGTCGCCTTGGGGATGCTCTTCTGTGTACGGGGCTATGGTGAATCCGCCAAAAAGGGTATCGATCCCGACAAGATTCCGGTGGCCAAGGACGGCAAGCCGGCCAAGTCGTTTGAGGATATGGAGAAGAACAAGAAGGCGAAGAAGCCGGCGGCCCTCTCCCGCAAGGACAAGGAGGCCACGGTGAGGCGGGTCCGGGCTTTGGCCGGGGTGGAGGAGAAGGATCTGAAGCCTGTCCCCCCCGCGCTCATCACCCTCTCCGCCGACGCCATTCGCCAGGGCAAGAGCTGGATCGGCATGCTCAAGGGGGCCATCCGCCCGGGGAGCACCGAGGCCGAGCCCGCCTATATGACCATCGGCCCCGAGGAGGGAGTCTTCCTCCTCCACTTCGAGCCCCTGACGCCGGGGAGCCCCTACATGCTCGACTGCGCGGTCTCCGCGTTCCCCAAGGGCCGGAAAATCTGGGAGGTCCACGGTGCCTTCAACGGCGTGATGGAGGACCAGAACGGCCACCTCCTCGTGGGGTTCATCGCCAGCAGCACGATCGCCAAGCTCTCCATCTCCCGCCACAAGGGGCTCATCCTCGGCCACCTCTTCAAGTGCGAGCTCACGCGGGTGGACTGACGATACGCCTGAAAGCTATTCGTAGTGCAGGGCCCGCTCGAAGTCCCCGGGGCTGGTGGCGTTGCGCCGGGCCACGTCGAAGGTGATGAGCTCCCCCTTGTAGAGGTCGGTGAGGCTCTGGTCGAAGGAGACCATGCCGTACTGGGAGCGGCTCTTTTCGATGAGGTCCTTGAGGATGGCGGTCTCCTCCGGGTTCTTGATGGCCTCCTGAATGGTGCCGGTGACCTTCATGAGCTCCACGGCCACCACCATGCCCTCGCCGTCCGCCCGGGGCAGCAGCCGCTGGCTGATGGTGGCCCGGAGGTTCTCGGCGAGGCGGATGCGGACGATCTCCTGCTCGTCCGGCGGGAACACGGCGATGAGTCGGCCGATGGTCTTGGTGGCGTCCGTGGTGTGCACCGTGGAGAAGACCATGTGCCCGGTCTCCGCGGCCTTGAGGGCGATGTCGATGGTCTCGAGGTCCCGCATCTCCCCCACCAGGATGACGTCCGGATCCTGCCGGAGGGCCGCCCGGAGCGCCCCGTTGAAGTCCGCGGTGTCGCTCCCCACCTCCCGCTGGGAGATGGAGGCCCGCTTGTCCTTGTGCAGGAACTCGATGGGGTCCTCGATGGTGACGATGTGGCAGGCCCGGGTCTCGTTGATGTGATTGATGACGGCGGCCAGGGTGGACGACTTGCCGGAGCCGGTGGAGCCGGTGACCAGCATCAGGCCCCGGGTGTAGTTGGCCAGATCCTCCACCTCCGGAGGGAGCAGCAGATCCTCGAAGGAGGGGATCTGATCCGGGATCATCCGGAGCGCCAGGGAGAAGGATCCCCGCTGCCGGTAGATGTTGACCCTGAAGCGGCATTTGCCGGGCAGGGAGTAGGAGGTGTCGTAGTCCCGGACCGCCTCGAGGTCTTCCACGGTGGAGTTCTTGAGTATGAGATGTGCGATCGCCCGGGTGTCGTTTGAGGTGAGCGCCTCCCCCCGCACGCTCCTCAGGTCCTTCCGGATGCGGTAGATGGGGGGCGCTCCGGCCTTGAAGTGGACATCCGAGGCCCCCACCTTGAGAGCGCCGTATAAAAAGCGGTGAAATTGATCCGAATCCATCTCGTCTCCTTGGGCTAGATAGCGGCCTGCACCATGAAGAACAGGTCGTGGGTGAGGGGGATATAGGGGTTTCCCGGAACATCGTCCACTTCGTATCCCGCGCCGATATTCATGCGATACTGGGCCTGCACTTTGAGGTTGTTGCCGTGGATGAACACCGTGGCGCCGACGGTGGGATAGAACCGGATGCCCCGAATCTCGATGTTCTCGTCGACCATGTCGAAGCGCCCCACGAGCTCGAAGCGCCGGTTGATGATGTAACCGGCCTGGAAGTAGGCGCCGAGGCCCGAAGCGTCCAGGTGGGCGAGGGAGAGGAGATCGGCCACCCCCGGATCCTCGGCCCACGCCTGGGTGAGGAACATCTCCCCCTCGAGGGCGAGGCCCGCGTACTGAAAGGCGAGGTCGACGCCGAGCTTCAGCTGACGGTCCTCATAGCGGTCGAGGAAGGGAATATCGAAGGAGGTATCATCCCGATCCTCGAAGTAGAGGGCCGCGCCGATGGAGAGCCCTGGCTTTTCGGAGATCGCCGTATCGGACTCGTTGCCGGGGGTAAGGGCGTTCCCCGCGCCGGTCAGCCCCAGGGGGTGCAGCGCGACCCGAACGCCCCCCATGAAGTCCGTACCGGGAGCCTCGGCGAAGGTGTCCGCGCCGTTCCACACGCCGATGCCGTACTCGAAGCCGCCCCCGACGAAGCCCTGGAGGCCGACCCCGAGCTGCCGCCCGCTCGGTCCGACGCCGAGCCCCAGGGCCGGATCGGTCCAGGCGCGGGCGTAATCCACCATGGCGAGCTGGGTGGTGGCGTGCAATAGCTGGCGGACGAAGTAGGGGCGGAAGAACCCGAGCCGCACCGCGATGGGGCCGGTGCCGTTTTCGGGGCCGAGGTCGACATAGAAATCGATGAGCTTGGCGCCGCCGCTCTTCCACCCCGTGTCCAGGTAGACCCGGGCCCACTGGAAGAGCCACGCCTGAAACCCGAACCGGGCCCGCTGAAAGGAGAAGGCGGAGCCCTCGAAGGGCTCGTCGCTGTTGTATTCGTCGTCACCGTTGATCGCCAGGCGGAACCGGGGCTGCACCCAACCCCGGGGCTGAAACCGGAAGGAGCCGCTCGGCGTCGAGAACAGGATGTGCTTGGTCCACGTGCCGGTGAGGATCTCTTCGTCATCGGGCGTTGCTGCGGCCTGCGACGCAGGAACGGCCGCGGTCCGTGTGATGGTCACCTTCGCCGTCGCGGGCGCGGTATCGGTCTCGGGGACCATGGCCTCCCTGGTGTCCGAGGGGGCGTCGGGCGTCTCGATCCCCTGATCCTCCGGGGAGGGCTCCGCCACCTCGGCGGCCGTTTCAGTTGATTCTGCCTGGGCGGCGGGAGGTTCAGAGGGCGCCTCCCCATCCCGACCGACGTCGGTCTCATTCCCGGCCTCGCTTCCCGTTTCCCCCGGGGCCTCCTGGGCGCGCCCCAAGCCGCCATATCCCAGAATGACGATGCACCCCCCTAACCCCACCAACCGAATGGTATCTCGCATAGTTACGCCTCCCTTCATTCCACAAAAGCGCGCCCGAAGCGCCCCTAATTCTACACTGATATCTTCCGGAGTCCATGGCAAAGGCGGCGTCCGAGCGACCGCGTCCCGCCATATCGCCACCGCCACCACATCACGGGTCGCGAAAACAATCGGCGGTGAGTCGATGTGATTTTGCACCGTTACCCGACACCGGGGAGAGCGGCGCTCGAAACTGATTGACAGGGGCAGGGGTTCGGATCAAACACCTTAAGGGATATTGATGTCCTGCTATCCCGAAAGCTGATAAGGAGTTTGGATTATGGAACGCAAAGTAGACAGGAAAGTCGCGATGCGATACCCGCGGTTTGCGCTCATCAGCGTCGCCGAGAAGACCGGTATCGAGAACCTGGCCCGCGCACTCTGTGACTTCGGCTTCGAAATCCTCTCTACGGGAGGAACCGCGAAGTCGCTCCTCTCGGCCGGAATCCCCATCACCGAGATGAGCGATTATACCGGGTTTCCGGAGATACTGGACGGCAGCATCAAATCACTGCATCCCCGGGTCTACGGCGGCATCCTGGCCCACGACAGTCAGCGACACTTCGACCAGCTCCTCGATATTAACGCCTCTTATGTCGATATAGTCATTTGCAACCTCCGCGCCTTTCAGCAGCGGTCCGCCGCCGCCGGCGCGCCCCTCAGCGAGATGGTGGACAAGATTGATATCGGGGGCACCACCTTACTGAAGGCAGCGGCCAAGAATTTCGAACGGGTCGCGACGATCTGTGACTCCGACAAGTACGAGGAGCTCCTCTGGTATCTCGCAAGCAAGGGGGAGGTGCCCTACAACGTTCGTTTCGAATGGGCAAAAAGGGCCTTTGAACATGTGACGACTTATGATTCCATGGTCTACGCGACATTGATGGAGTACGACCTGGCGACGGGTCAAAGGATAACAGGTGATTTATGCGGATATTAGTTGTAGGCGGCGGCGGCCGGGAGCACGCGCTGGTGTGGAAGCTGACCGCGAGCCCCGTCGTCGAGGAAGTCATCGCGGCGCCGGGAAACGCCGGAATGGCGGAGATCGCGAGATGCGAGCCGGTCTCTGGCACTGACATCGAGGGGCAGCTCGCCCTCGCGAAGAAAGAAAAGGTCGACCTCGTGGTGGTGGGCCCGGAGGCGCCCCTGGTGGCGGGGCTCTCGGATGAGCTCCGGGCCGCGAGCTTCCCGGTCTTCGGCCCCTCCCTGGCGGCGGCCCGGCTCGAGGGCAGCAAGGTGTTCTCCAAGGAGTTCATGAACCGGGCGGGTATACCCACCGCGGCCTTTACGGTCCACGACGACCTGGCCTCGGCCCTCGCGGCGGCGGATCGGCGGAACGGACCGTGCGTGGTCAAAGCGGACGGGCTCGCCGCCGGCAAGGGGGTGATGGTCTGTAAGGACGCCGCCGAGGCCCGCCGGGCGATTGAGGATATTATGGAGGAGCGGCGTTTCGGGGAGGCCGGCGACCGCGTTATCATCGAGGATCTGCTTCAAGGTGAGGAGGCCTCGGTGCTGGCCATCTGCGACGGGAAGCGCTTCGTTCCGCTGGTCGCCGCGCAGGACCACAAGGCCGCCTTCGAGGGAGACGTGGGCCCCAACACCGGCGGGATGGGGGCCTACGCGCCGGCCCCGGTGATGACCGAGGCGCTCTCCCAGCGGGTGGAGGAGGTGGTGCTCCGTCCCGCCATGGCGCAGATGGCGGCGGAGGGGAATCCCTTCGTCGGCGTGCTGTACGCCGGGTTGATGCTGGTGGACGGGATCCCCTACGTGCTCGAGTTTAATGTTCGGTTCGGAGATCCCGAGTGTCAGCCGCTGCTGGCGCTGATGAAGGAGGATCTGGCGCCGGTGCTCATGAAGGCCGCAGAGGGGAAGCTGGATGCGGATCGGGTCGCGGTCCATGAGGGGGCGACGATGTGTGTGGTGCTCGCCGCCGGCGGTTACCCCGGCCCCTATGAGAAGGGGAAGGTGATCTCCGGCCTCGACGCGGCCGCGGCGGATCCGATGGTGACGGTGTTCCACGCCGGTACCCGGAGAGAGGGGAACGCCTTCGTCACCGACGGCGGGAGAGTGCTGGGTGTCACCGCCCGGGGCGCGACGCTTCGAGAGGCCCGGGACAGGGCCTACGCGGCGTCGGATTTGATCAGCTGGGACGGAATGCGTCTGAGGCGGGACATCGGTCATCGGGCGCTGTAAGGGAGATTTAACATGACGAAAAGTGTACTGATAGTCATGGGCAGCGCCAACGATCTACCGAAAGTGAAGCCGGCCATCGATCTGCTCAAGGGGCTGGATATTCCATGTCGCGCCGCTGTGGCCTCCGCCCACCGCTCGCCCGTTCGCGCCAAAGAGGTCGCGGAGAAGGCCCGCGGGGAGGGGGTCGGCGTCATCATCGCGGCGGCGGGCGGCGCGCATCACCTGGGCGGGGCCATGGCGGCCAACACCACCCTCCCCGTGATCGCCCTGCCCATCGCCGTGGGGAGCCTCGGCGGGCTCGACGCGCTGCTCTCTGCGGTGCAGATGCCCGGCGGCGTCCCCATCGCCTCGGTGGGGGTGGACGGCGCCAAGAACGCGGGGCTGCTCGCCGCGAACATCCTCGGCGCCTTCGATGACGCCATCGCCGCGCGACTCGACGCCCAGCGGGTGGCCCAGGCGGAGGGTGTGGTCAAGGCGGACGCCGGTCTGCAGGAAGCCCTCAATGACTGAAACGCCGTTCGAGACTGTTTAGCGATGTCCCCCCCCCATCCATCCTGGCTCGACGAAGCCCTCGCCGTGATTCGCTCGGGCGGCGTCGTCGCGCTCCCCTTCGAGCGCCTCTTCGGGCTGGCGGTGAACGCGCTCAGTGAGACGGCGGTCGCGAAGGTCGCGGCGATCAAGAGCCGTAACGAGCGCGCCTCGGGCGTCCGGCCCATTTCTGTCATCCTCCCCGACATGAACGCGGTCTCCTCGGTGACCTCCGCCTTTTCCGACGCCGCGAGGGGGCTCGTCCGCCGGTATTGGCCTGGTCCCCTCACCCTCGTGGTGCCGGCCGCGGGCCACCTCCCCCGTCCCCTCGTCAGCGTTCAGGGGCTCATCGGGGTTCGCCTCCCGGGGCCTTCCCCGGCGGCGCGCCTCGCCGCCCTGGCGGAGGTTCCCCTCACCGCGACCAGCGCCAACCGTGCCGGCGAGATAGACCCGCTGAGTCATGAGGGTCTCTCGGCGCTTTCCGGGGTGGATTATGTCGTCGAGGGCGTCGTCCCGGGTCCGCCGGGATCGACGGTGGTGGATGCGTCCGTTCACCCCGTCAGGGTGCTTCGACAGGGTATCATTCAACTCGAGGAGGTAACCTAATTGACTGTTGAACACCTCGCGGTACTCGGCATTGTAATTTTCGGATTCATGGCGGTCATGAATCTGTTCAGCGCGCTGCGAACCTTCAAGCGATCCCGGCGTAATAATGTCACACGTGTGAGGAGGCTTATTGGAGGCCCGGACGCCGCGATGGCCCTCGCGCGGAGCGTCGCAAAGAACATTTTTGACAAATACACAGATGGCCAATCCCCGTCTCGAGAGATGACGGAAGAATTGGAGCGCGCATTGGAAGAGGGACGTCAGTACTACACTTCCCGCGTCGAATCCATCCACCGGGAGCTCTTCACAAAAGCCATAGACGAGCTCATTGGAACGCCGCCCCCTCCCGTAGAATAACTTTTGTGTCTTTTTATAAAGTGCTGCGCGGCCAATGTACCGTTCGCCGCTCGGAAACATGCCTCTATCTATGCAAGGTGCTCCGGATTCGTGAAAGGTCAGGAGATATTGTTGCAACCGCCCGGCTTGATGTTGCAATAGACGCGTCGTATGCGTTTGTAGTACTTCGTCCGTTTGCATTGGCCGGAGTTATAGGCCGACAGCCAGACATCCATCCGGTCTTCACCGCACTTCTTCTGCCAGTAGTTCAGGTGTCCTATCCCGGTGCGGATGTTGGACCGGACCTCCATCAGGCCTTTCCCGTTCCTGCGATGCCGGGTGATGGCGCGGGTCAGGGCCCCCTGAGGGAGAACCTGCATCAATCCGACCTCCCCGCGTTTTCCCTTGACCTTTGGACGGAAGCTGCTCTCCCGAAAGGCGATGGCCACGACTAGGAACGGGTCGATTTGAGGCTGCACCGCCTGGCTTTCCTCAACGATTATAGTCGCATAGCTCTTTGCCCGAACCTTCGCTTTGTCAGACGTCCAGTGGGGAACAAGGGACAAGATACCAGCAGTTACCGCAACAATCAGGCCATGCAAAACTATTTAAGCTCCTGTTTGTAAGGCATGAACAAACTCAAGACCGCCTTACGTAGCCTAAGGGAAATTATTTATGATGACGGATTGAGTCAAGCCGGTTCCGGACTATTTAAACCATTTATGGTGAGTTTTTACTTTACGATAGTCCTGCTATCTTGTCGTTATATCAACATATTGGGGAGGGCGCTCTCCGGCGGATTTTTTTTGTTGCGCCCTGTTTAAATTTCTTTGCATTTACAATGCTATTGAATTGCACAGCGGCATTGTCACATATTTTTTCCAACTACTCCGCTCAATTGGGATTGGAGGGCAGTCAACTGCAGAAAGAATCCCGCCTGCATCCCTGGAAGCTCCGTGTGGGCGAAATCGGCGCACTGTTTATTGGATTCGCTTCAATCATTCAGGAATTGTGCCGGCCAACCGGAGCAGATCAATAAGTAATCAGACTGTGCACATCCGTTCCGGTCAATCGCGCTCTCCCGTTTAGGAAGGCCAGCTCTATTAGAACGCAGACGCCCGCGACCTTGGCCCCTGTACGCTTCACCAATTCCAACGTCGCCGCCGCGGTTCCTCCCGTCGCCAATAAATCATCTATAATCAGAACAGTATCCGACGCGTCCAATGCATCGCGGTGTATCTCGAGAGTGTCGGTCCCGTACTCCAGGTCGTAGGTCTGGGCAATCGTATCCGCGGGCAGCTTCCCCGCCTTCCTGACCGGGACAAATCCGGTGCCGATGCGCTCGGCCACGGGAACGCCGAAGATAAACCCCCGCGACTCCATTCCCAGCACCGCGGTGATACCTCTTCCAATGAAGGGTTCCGCCATTAAGTCGAGGGATGTCTTCAAGCCGTCCCGGTCCTTGATAAGCGGCGTAATATCTTTGAAGATGATGCCCTGTTTCGGGTAATCGGGCACATCTCTAATCAGCTCCTTCAATGCGTCTGTTCTCGTGTTCATCGTGACTCCTATGGTTTAATGGGGTTCTTCGAGATATGGCATCGGATTAGCGGGGTTCTCATCCAATCTCAACTCGAAATGAAGATGCGGTTTCCTTGCGCCTCCGGATTTGCCGACCAGGGCGATGGGTTGAGCTCTCGTCACGCGGTCCCCCTCCTTGACCAGGTTTCGCTGATTGTGTGCGTAGACCGTGATCATCTTGCTCGGGTGTCGCAGGATCACGATGTTGCCGTATCCCTTGATCTCATCACCGCTGTAGATGACAGTACCGCTATCCGCGGCGAGAACCGTTGCACCGAGTTCCGCGGAAATGTCTATACCATCATGGAAGCTGCCGTCCCCTTTACCGAAGCGCTGCACTATCTCTCCCGTGAGCGGCCAGGCGAGACATGAATATGTTGCATCTTTCCCGCAACGCCGCTCGAACTCCTTCGGGGCGCTCACGTCTTTCTTCTCCTTTGGCGGGGCCGGCCTCGCGCCGGTTCCGGGGAGACTCCCCCCTTTGTCCCTCGGGACGAAGATCTCGCTTCTGGCGTGCAACGCGTCATCTCCGTCCAAATCGTTGAGCTCCGCCAGACCGGCCTCTGAGGTATGATACTGACTCGCGATGGACGACAGGCTGTCGCCCTCCCGTACGGCGTGCCATATCCCGGTGAGCCTCACATCGACGTTCCTATTGGACGGGATGCAACCGCACACGCCGCCGCATAGCAATAAAAGAATAAGTGTTCCAATCGGGCAACTCATTGCGGGGCGATGTTAACATGGAGGCTATATCAGGACCAAGAAAGTGGAGCGGGCCTGCAAGGTCCATTCATCATTCATTCGCCGAAAATACTTCGTTGAGATGGCTCGACGGCTATTCTTCATTCACGACTCCTCGACGGCTGATTCCGGAATATTGCTCCAATAAAATAGATGGATGGAGAGCAAATGCGATCCGGGAGATGTCAAGGCCGGCGTAGAACTGGATTGGATGCGTTTCTGCTATGAAATATGGACCTCCGGTGGCATTCAATACTTTTAGGGTCCGAATGGACAGAAAGGCTACAATCAACAAAAGATAGATCTGTTTTACCAAAAGGGCAGACGGGTGGATAAAGAGGCTATGCGTCAGCACGGGTTCATCAGATCATCGCCCCCGAAAAGCTCCTTGCCCAGCGGAGGCAGCTGTCTGGGAAGGTCTCCGACAACGCGGCCAACAGCGTTCCTCGCGGCCGAAGATGAAAACAGAGGATCGCTGGATAGAGAAGAAGTCAGAGAAGCGCCGGTCGAGGTGCTGGGGCTTGAAAATTCAGCTGATAACTGATGGTTTCTTGGGCTAGCCGCAACAGCTCGGCAGCCGTCGGAATATCTTTCATGTCCTCGCCGTAGTGGGCCACGCGGATCATTCCCCCTTTGTCGATGAGAAACACGGCGGGCAAGGGCCCCATTTTGGAGTGTTGGTTGTACAGCGCCTTTATCTTTCCCTCAGGATCCGGGATGCAGACGAATGGAATGTTGTTCTCGTTCCAGTATTCGTTAACGTCCTCGGCATCGTCTTGAGATACCGCAACCACCGTAACACCGGATGCCTTGAACTTCGGAAAACTGTCTCGCATCTCGTCCAGATGCCGCCGGCAGTATGGTCAGTAAAAACTCCTGAGGAACGTCAGGATGACCGGACCGTCCTTATGAAGCGATAACAAGGTAACGGTCTTTCCGTTTTGGTCCGTGACGCGGAATGCCGGGGCCTTCGTGGAAATCTGCAGGTTGTTTTCTGGAGTCTGGGAGCCGCTGCAGGCGTTGGACAGCCCCAGTCCGAGTGTTATTAGAAAGAGGAGAAGTTTCGGTTTCATCCTTTTACTTATACGGCGTTTCTCACCAACTTCAACATTCCCCCTGGGGAGGCCTCGGGACGCCGACCGTGTGGGTCAGCCCTCACTGCGCGTCGAACACGGTCCGGCCCCCGACGAGGGTGCGCACGGCGCAGCCCGGGAGACGGCGGCCGGCGAAGGGGGTGTTGCGGGATTTGGAGCGGAAGCGGGCGGGATCCACTGTGTAGGGACGGTGGGGATCAATGATCGTAATGTCCGCGGGGGCGCCCGGCGCGAGGGTGCCGCCGTCGAGGGCGAAGCAGCGGGCCGGTGCGGTGGACATGGCGTCTATCATCCGGACTTCGGTGAGGGCGCCCGGGCCCACCAGCTCCAGGAGGAGCCCCACCGCGGTCTCGAGGCCCACCATGCCGTAGGCGGCGGCTTGGAAGTCTTCGCCCTTGTCGGCCTCGGTGTGGGGGGCGTGATCGGTGGCCACAATATCGATGGTGCCGTCGGCCAGGCCCTCCACACAGGCCTCCACGTGGTCCCGGGGCCGGAGCGGGGGGTTGACCTTGGCGAGGGTGCCGATGCGCTCCGCTTCCTCGTCCGTGAGCAGCAGGTGGTGGGGGGTGACCTCGCAGGTGACGTCGACGCCGGTGCGCTTGGCCTCCCTCACGAGCCCGACGGCCTCCCGGGTGGAGACATGGGCGACGTGGATCCGGCAACCGATCCGGGCGGCCAGCTCGAGATCCCGTGCGACGATGCGGTGCTCGGCGGCGGTGGGCCAGCCGTCCAGGCCGAGCCGCCGGGCCACCGGGCCGTCATGGAGGGGCGCGCCCCTGGACAGGCCGTGGTCCTCCGCGTGCTGGGAGAAGGGGACGCCGATCGACTTGCAGAGCTCGAGCACCTCCGCCATCACATCATCATCGAGGATGCAGCTGCCGTCGTCCGAGAAGGCGGCGGCCCCGGCGGCGGCCAAGGCCCTCAGGTCCCCCGCCGCCAGACCCTTTCGTCCCACCGTCGCGGCGGCCACCGGATAGAGTCGCGTGCCGCCGAGGGCCCTGGCCCGCTCGATCATCCACCGGGTGAGCTCGGGGGAGTCGTTCGGCGGCGCGGTGTTGGGCATGGGGAGCACCGCGGTGAACCCGCCGGCCGCGGCGGCCCGGAGGCCGGTGGCGATCTCCTCCTTCTGTTCGCCGCCGGGCTCCCGGAGGTGCACGTGGACGTCGATGAGGCCGGGAACCACCCAGCACCCGGCGGCGTCGATGGTCTCCGCCCCCCCGCCGAGATCGTCAGCGACCGCGATCTTTCCGTCGATCACCGCGATGTCGGTAAAAGCGTCGATGCTCCGGGAGGGGTCGATGACCCGTCCCCCTCTAATCAGTACTGTCATGTCCATCTCCAGTTCATTAACGTCAGAATCCAGGCCAAGGGGTCTGCGGACGGCGTCCCGGCGGCGCGACACCCGCATCCCCACGCCTTGCCCCGCCATTCCTCTATACCGGGTTCTCCGCCATCCGCCAGCCCCTCGGGGTCCGGGGAGGCGCCGGTGTCCCGGAAATTGTCCGGTCGGTAGGGCCCGCCGTTGAGGTTGACCACGGCATCCAGGTCGTAGCCCGGGTGGTCACTGTTGAACGGGGCGTCCCCCTCATCCACCAGCCTGACGAACCGGATGGCGTCGAAGCCGCTGCCCCGGATATCCGCTTCGAAGGTGCCGGCTCCGTCGGCGATAGGCTCGAAGGGGCCGTCCTGATCGTCCGAGACCAGTACGCTGACGGGGTCTTCCCGGGCCATCCCTCCGCCCACGATGAGAAGGTCCGCCCCCGCCCCGTCCGCCACCGGCGTGCGCTCGCCCATGTCCACCGTCACCGATCCCCCGGGGCTGAGGGAGTAGACGAGACCGTCGGGTTCCCCCAGGGCGTCCCACACCATCGTGCGGTTGAGGTAGGTCTCGGCGTCGAAGCTGTTCGTGCCCACCGTTCGGGGAAGGGTCATGCCGTTGATGGAGAAGCCGAACCGCGGGGCCTCCTCCGGGAGGGGCTCGAGGGCGAAGTCGATGACGGTCACCTCGTCCGCGGCCACCGACACGCCCTCGCGGGTCTCGGGGAGGAACCCTTCGGCGATCGCCGTTATGTCGTACCGCCCCGCCAGAAGGACGCGGTGATAGTCTCCGATCACCGGATCCGTGAAGACCGGGACCCCCTCGGGACGCACCTCGATCCGCGCCGGCAAAGGCTCGCCGGACTCCCGGTCGGTCACCCGGCCCCCCACCCCCTGGAAGACGAACGACAGAAACCCCTCGAGCCCCGCCGAGTGGACGGCCCACTCGGGATCCGTATCGCTCCTGAGCTCGATGGTCCAGTCGAAGGTGCCCTTGACGCCGAGGGACCAGTCGTTCACGTCCCCCTCGATGTTGTACCAGTCCCAACCGAAGACCACCTCGTACGACGAGCTCCCGGCGTAGGCCGCCCCCATCTTCTCGAACAGCGCCTCGTCCGGGTGGTGGGGGGTGTAGTTCCAGGGGCTGTTCACGTAGGCGGCCACGGTGTGGTACGAGAGCCCGAGGGTGAACCCCTGGTCGTCGCTCAGGTTCCTGAGGGCGCGGGTCTCGGGCTCGCTGAACGGATAGGGCCCGGCCGCGCCCCGGTCGATCCACGCGAAGTGGAGGTTCCGGTTGAGGTCCACGCCGTTCCCGTTCTCCCGGTCCGCCCACTCTCCGTCATAGCCGTCGGGGTTGAGCAGCGGAACGAGCACCACCTCGGCCCCCTCCCGGAGCCGGGTCACGAAGGGGTCGTCACCGTAGGAGAGGGTCAGCCAGGCGGCGATGTCCGTCACCAGCTGCGCCGCCATACACTCGTTGCCGTGGATACCGCCGATGATTCGAATCTCAGGCAGCGCGTCCCCGGTCTCGAGGTCCGCCGAAAGCCGGAGGGCGAAGAGCTCCCGCCCCGCCACGGAGGTGCCGATGGAGAAGGCCTCGGTCTGGTCATCGGCGTCGGCCAGCTCTTGGAGCCGCTCGCCCATCGCCTCGTAGGAGATGAAGTCCCGGCAGTGGGTGAGCTGGCGCGGGACCAGATGATCCACGATGGCCAGGCGGCTCTTGGCCTCCGCGGGGAGACTGTACATCCCGACCAACCAGAGAACGACGAGACCGACGGCCCGCATCACGCGTCGCCGGTGGGATCGACGGGCGGCGGCGGGTCCGGGGTGATGGTATCCCGATAGAGGATGCTGCTCCTGTAGCGGTCGAGGGTGTAGGCCACCAGCACCTTCATCACCGCGGTGGTGGGGACCGCCAGGAGCACCCCCTTGAACCCGAAGAGCTCGCCGCCGGCCATCAGCGCCACCACGATCCACAAAGGACTGATCCCGAGCTGACCGCCGATGATCTTGGGGGTGATGAGGATGGCGTCGAGCAGCTGCACCGACGCGAAGACGATCATCACGCCGAAGACCGTCCCCAGCCCCTGGTACTCCAGAAGAGACATGAACAGGGCGAGGACGAACCCGATGGCGGCGCCCACGTAGGGGATGAAGCACAGGAACCCGGTGAACAGCCCGAGCCCCAGAGCGACGGGGATCCCCACGATGGAGTACCCGATGGAGTAGAGGGTGCCGAGCACCAGCATCACGATGAACTGGCCGTGGAGAAAAGACGAGAGGCTCTTGTCCACCTGTCCGGCCAGATCGAGGAAGTTCCTCTTGTTGCGGGGCGGGACGAGCTCCTTCACGGCGCCGGTGATTCTGGGAAAGTCCTTGAGCAGGAAGAAGAGGAAGAAGGGGAACATGAACACCGCGGTCGCCTTGGCCACCACAGAGAAGGTGCCGCCGAAGATCCGCGCCGCGAGGTGTGTGGCGGTGCCGATGATCCGGGGCGCCATCTTGTTCAGCTCCTGACCGAACTGATCCACCGCCTCCGCCACGGAGAGGGGCATGGCGACGCCGAGCTGGCTCTGCATCCAGGGAACGGCGCTACCCCGGGCCCTCCCGAAGTAGCCCGGGATCCGGGCGATGAACTGCTGAAACTCCGCCACCACCTCGGGGATGATGATGAACAGGATGGCCAGGAAGCAGACCACCAACGCCAGGAGGGCGATCACCGTGGCCAGGGTGCGGTTGACGAAGCGGAGCTTGCTGAGTCGGGTGACCAGGGGGTTTAGCACGTAGGCCAGGAGAAACGAGAGGACGAGGAGCGTGGCCAGGTTCTGGAGATACCACGCGGCGATGAGGACGAGGACGAAGATCCCGATCCCCCACGCCCAGCGGCGCCACAGCTTTCCCGGGAGGGTCATGAGGGAGCGCCTGACCGGGGCAGGGGTGTCCGGGTCGCTCACGGGATGGCCCTCAGCGCCACTTCGACCACGGTGAGCTGGTTCTCCACCACCTCCACGAGCCGGTACTCGGGGAAGTACCCCGACTTTCGAACCACGATCCGGTGGGTCCCGGGGCGCAGCCGGACGCCGCTCTCCCGGAACATGGCCACCGGCCCCATGCTGGTCTCGTCGATGGAGAGGTGGGCGTCCCCGGGCTCCCCGTCGAAGCGCACGGTCCCGCGGGGGCCTTCGGGCCTGAGGCGGGCGCCGCCGCAACCGATGACCGCCGCAGCGAGGAAGAGTGAGAGGGCGCCTATGAAGACCCTGCCCCCCATCTACGGCTCCAGTCGGTAGTTGGGGGCTTCCTTGGTGATGATGACGTCGTGTACGTGGCTCTCTCGAAGCCCCTGGGGGGTGGCGCGGACGAAGCTCGACCGCTGGGTGCGGAGGGTCTCGATGTCCTTCGACCCGGTGTACCCCATTCCCGACCGGAGCCCCCCCACCAGCTGGTAGAGGATATTGGCCAGCTGCCCCCGGTAGGGGACGCGCCCCTCGATGCCCTCGGGCACCAGCTTAGACGCCTCCTTCTCGGTCTGGAAGTACCGATCCTTGCTACCCCGGCTCATGGCCCCGAGGGATCCCATGCCGCGGTACACCTTGTAGCTGCGGCCCTGATAGAAGATAATCTCTCCGGGCGCCTCGTCGGTGCCGCCGAACATGCCGCCGAGCATCACCGAGTTGGCCCCAGCGGCGAGGGCCTTGACGAGGTCACCGGAGAACTTCACACCGCCGTCCGCGATGATGGGCACCCCGTGCTTGGCGGCCTCGTCGCAGCACGTCATGATGGCGCTGATCTGGGGGACCCCCACGCCGGCGACGATGCGGGTGGTGCAGATGGATCCGGGGCCGATGCCCACCTTGACCGCGTCCGCCCCCGCGTCGATGAGCGCCTTGCAGCCCTCGGCGGTGCCCACGTTCCCGGCGACAATCTGGGGGTCGCTGTACTTGGCCTTGATGGCCTTCACCATATCGATCACCGCCTTGGTGTGTCCGTGGGCCGTGTCCACCGTCAGCACGTCGCATTTCTGTTCCAGCAGGGCGGGCACTCGCTCCTCGAGCTCCGCCTGGCTCACGCCCACGGCCGCGCCCACGAGGAGGCTCCCGCTGTCGTCCTTGGCGGCGTGGGGATTCTCCTCGGCCTTGAGGAGGTCGCGGATGGTGATGAGCCCCACCAGCGCGCCGTCGTCGTCAGTGACGATGAGCTTCTCGATGCGGTGCTGGTGCAGGAGCCGCTTGCACTCCTCCGGGGGGAGGTGCTCCTTGGCGGTGACCAGCTCCCGGGTCATGAGCTCGGAGACCTTGAGGCGGGTGTTGCTCTCGAACCGGACGTCCCGCTGGGTGATGATGCCCACGACCTTGTTGCTCGCCTTGTCCACCACGGGGAGCCCGGAGATGCTGTGCTGCTGCATGGCCGCCAGCACCTCAGAGAGGGACTGGTTGGGCTCCACGGTGAGGGGGTCGACGATCATCCCCGACTCGGCCTTCTTCACCTTCCGCACCTCGGACGCCTGGGCCGCGGGCGAGAGGTTCTTGTGGATGATGCCGATGCCGCCGGCCTGGGCCATGGCGATGGCCGTGGCCGCCTCCGTCACCGTGTCCATGGCGGCGCTGATCAGGGGAATCCCGAGACGGAGCTTCCGGGTGAGCTTGGTCGATACGTCCACCTCCGACGGCATGATGTCACTGTAGCTCGGCTTGAGCAGGACGTCATCGAAAGTGAGGAAGATCTCTGGATTGATGTGGGTCACTCTGTCTCCTTATCAATAGACTACGGTCAGTGGGGAGATGTTATACGGGATCTTCGCTTTGTAAAGTAGAGAAAATCAATTGTGGGTAAAGGGAAATTATTTCCGTCGCGACCCCGGGGTTGTCCTTTTGCTCCCGACTTCTATAATTTGCAAAAGCGAGGCGCGACATTATGAAGGTCACCATCGAGGTCAAGAGAGAGGAAGGCTCAACGGAGACGCTGAGCTTCGAGGACCGATTCCCCATTACCATCGGCCGGGTGGAGGAGAACGACGTGGTGCTCGCCTCATCGGCGGATCGGGTGGTGTCGGGCCGGCACGCCCGCATCGTCGAGATCAAGGGGCGAGCGGTTATCGAGGACAACGATTCCCTGAACGGCCTGTATGTGAACGATCAGAGGGTCTCCACTGTCGATCTGGGCGCCGCCGCGGTGGTCCGGTTGGGGGAGAACGGCCCGGCGATCAGGGTGACAGTCGAGG
>JBNLED010000187.1:0-23277 GCA_050304755.1 Polyangia bacterium
AACGACAACACACAAAGTTTGTCGCTTCTCAACGAGAAAGTGAGGAAAGCCTGGTACAAGTGGCTCAACCGCCGGAGCCACCGGTCGCGAATAAACTGGGATCGGTTCAATGACCTCTTGAGGGATTTTCCGCTTCCAGAATATCGACAATCAGGAGGAGCAGCATCGAACGAAAAGTTTCAAAGAAGAGTTCCTTGAGCTCTTGGAAAAATATGGTGTGGAGTACGATGAAAAACATCTCTGGGATTGATCCCGATAGAACGCCCTTACAGGGCTATATCATTTCTGTTGTTCTCAAACCCAGGGCGATGCCCTGGGCTGGTATGGGGCCGCCCCTGCGGGGCTAAAGGCAGAATAACCCTTTTGAGACAGAGCCTAGCAATCGTCGGCATTCGCATCACAAACGTCACCTACCTGGTCCCAGTCGCAGTCTGCCTGGTCGGGGTTGGGAACGGTTATGCAATTGTCGACGGAGTTCGGGATACCATCATCGTCGATGTCGGGATCACAGTCGTCCCCGGTAGCGTCGCCGTCTTTGTCATTCTGAAACTCGTTGGCGACGGTCGGGCAGTTGTCGAACGTATTCCGGATGCCGTCGCCGTCGTCGTCCACGTCGCAGGCGTCGCCGAACACGTCGGGATCGCTGGCGGCCTGGTCGGGATTGCTCACCATCGGGCAATTGTCCTCCTGGTTGGCGAAGCCGTCATCGTCCATATCGGCGTCGCAGGCATCCCCATCGACATCCCCGTCAGTGTTCCTCTGCAGGGGGTCTGGGTTGACGGGGCAGAGGTCGTCGTCGTTCGGGATGCCGTCCCCGTCCCTATCGTCGTCGCACAAATCGCCAGTGCCGTCATCATCTAGGTCCTCCTGATCTGCGTTGCGATCGTCATAGCAGTTGTCGCATGCCGTTCCGATGCCGTCCCCGTCTAGGTCATCTTGGTCGCGATTCGTCACGAACGGACAGTTGTCCGAGAGATTGTCGTGTCCGTCGCCATCCACGTCCTCCGGGGACGGCGATTCTGAATCGGAGCGGCCATCGGAGCTTGAGTCCGTGCCGGACTCGCCAAAGAAGGAGATTTCCGATTTCGTAGTGCACTGCGCCTTTCCCCCGGACATCGCGCACACTTCGCCCAGCACCGAACAATCATCCCAGTCCCGCCATCCATCGGTGTCGCACCGCTGGACGATGTCGGCGTTGCACCGCGTCCGCCCTTCGATACATGGGGCGCTGTTCTCTGAAGTACAGCAGACCAATATAGCGCTCGCTGCGATGATGCCATACCATACTCGATTCGGCATGTTTCCCTCCTGAAATTTCAAGTTACTATACCACATAAAATGAATCCAGAGATTTTAGAGAAAAGGGCTCACTCAACTGTTTTCTTGCTGTCGAACCATGGTACCCGCTTCTTTTCGAGCCGGCAGTGGTCGTCTATAGTTATTTTTCATCAAGTGTTTCTTACCTGTCCCTTCGGTAAAGCTGCTTGACAGGCAGAACCAGGAGCTGAGAACCCCGTTCTTTGGTATCCCCCTATTCCACAATAGTAATACTTTCTCTAGACAAGAAAGTGTGGTGGTATAAAATAAACTTCACTATTGTGAATATAGATGGGACAGTGTGTCACAAGCGGCCTGGCGAGCTCTCTGGCCAGGGCGCTATCGAATAAGGGCTCAGCTGTCTGGCAGCGACGCAGGGAATCGCGGTTTATTGCCGTAGAGTATGCAACATCGGGGAAAAATGAGACACATAGACGAGAATAGTCCGGTTGCGGTTCATTCATCCATGAGAGGCGGGAATCATCGCGGCGGATGGCGTCGCGGGGCAGTGTTTGTAATAGGGGTGCTCCTGATCGTCTCCGGCGCCGAGGCGGATGACACATCCGGCGAGAAGGAATCCGATACTGATACTTCCGGCACCGAGGCGGATGACGCCCCCGACGCAGGGGAACCCAAGACCGATATTCAGTCCAAGCCACCGCATGAGGCAGGTGGTGTTGTTCTGTTCGGCGATGTTCCTCCCGTCATAATAGATGCTGCAACGTTCAGCGGACAGACGCGGATCGCGCTACGCAACGACACCCAATCGGAGGCGAGAGTGCCCCTCACCGCTGGCAGAATCGTCACGGCGAAGGAAAACACGCCGCTTGATGCACAGATCAGCTTCTTTGACGATCCGTCGAGGTTGGATTCTCCCTTATCACAGATATCCGTCCCGGCCGGGGAGGTACGTTTCTTATACGTCAAAGTGACCGGGTACCGCGAGCCCGGCGAATCGACCGCGCTGTTGATCATCGGAGACAATACTTACAACCTGGAGGTGCGCTTCCTGAATGTGGATTTTAATGTCGGGCCGCTCGCTAGGACACCGGATTTTCCGCAGCTCTCCCTCGTCCGCGGAAAGCCGACATGGCTTGTGTTGAAGAACGAAGATTCCATAACGTATCCCATCAAATGGCGTCTCACGTTACAGGAGGGGGAAAGCAGCGAAATAGAGAAAGAGACCACCATTTCGGCGAACAGCACGCGATCCATCAAAATCTTGCCCCCCGATGGTTGGTTTTCAGATCCCTTCGATGGCTTGTTCAAGAGCGAGCGACGTACGGGATTGCTGATGCTTACATTGGCGCGGCCGACCAACACCTCCCTCGGTATTCCCATGAAGGACATCCCCATACAGATGGACCTCTCCTACTGGGATCCGAGGGACTCCTGGGCCGGTGTTGTCGGCAACTTAATAATTCTACTGATCTTGCTGCTGGGGGTTGTCGCGTCCATGGTCCTCAGTCTCTGGATTCCCAATTACCTTCAGCGCGGACGCCTGGAGCGCCGTATCGATATGCTCAGAACAGAGACGAGCACCATCCTGAAAGAAGCGGATTCGAAGCTGAGAGTGGGGTTGCGTCTGGACAGGCTGAAAGTACAAGACACGCTTCGCGGGCTCTTGATCCCCAGTCTCGGCGCCGCCGCGCAGATGAAACAACTGTCGAATAAACTCGACGACCTCGCGCGCAGGGTGAAGATAGCCGTGAAAATGAACCGGATCTTCGAGAGACTCAAGACGCCCACCGCGCCCCCTGCGTTTATCGACGAAGCGACTTCCAGCCTGAAGAAAGCGACATCACTTCTTTTAAAGGACACCCCGGAGGACGGCGACTTGCAACAGGCGGAGGCGGCGATCGACAACGCTGCCTCCCGCCTGACACCATCCCCCGATGACGACCCGGCGTTTCAACAACAGCTCGCGAATCGTCTCACAGAGCTTCAGAAAGAATACGACACGAACACCGGCCCGACCGGAAAAACCCAAACCTGCAAAGATCTCAACCAGGAGCATCCCGGTCTCTTCCTGGTTTTAGATGAGGACCCGAAAAAGATCACGCGACAGAAATACAGAGACGTCGATCTAAACCTCCGGAAACTGGAAATCCTCAAACGCTTCATCTCGCAAAACGAGTCGAAACTGTATGAGACCCAGGAGTGGAAGGGGCGACTCATCTCACAGCTCAAACCACAAAACAACGACTCCCTGATTCGGGCCGAACGTATCGTTCGGCAAATTGAAGAGGGGACAACCGTGGACCAGCTGACCCAGGCGCTGGAAGACGGGAAGTTTGAAATCGAACATGATCCGGCATCGATTTCCCCGAATCGCGCGATCCAGTTAGGCATTCGCTTCAACGACAATGATCTCAACCGAAGCCTGGCGTGTCGCGACTTGTTGACTTGTAACTGGGGATTCGTGAAATGGGTCGGCGACGAAAGCGGCTGGTCGATAAAACACTATTTTCGAAAAGAAAATGAAATGGAAATCGAAATTGGGTTTATCAATCATGAGGGGGTCCCAATTGAAATACCTGAGCAGAAACGGAAACACACTCCAACGTTGGCGACACCATCGGACAAGAAACAGAGGTTATCCGACACCACAAAGGCCGAGACGTGGAAACTCGCGCTGACAATCGTCATCGCCGCGATCGGTCTGATAGGCGGCGTCCGTGAGCAGTTCATGAAGCTTGATCTCTTTTTTGGACTGACTTCGATTTTCCTGCTCGGAGTGGGCGCGGACGTCATAAAAAACAAGCTGACCAATAGGGATTCCTGAAGGGCCGGATGCCGTCGATCAGTTGTTATCAAATCGATTCGGGTCAATAGCGTAACGTGTTTGATTTCCTGCGCGTAGGCATTGTAGGGGGATGGCGTCCTTTCTTCAATGCTCGTGGCATCTCGTTCCGTTCGGTTCCGCACGCCAAGTGAGAAGGTCATTCTCGCCCGTGCCTTCCAGGTAGCGACGGATCGAAGACGGATCAGTGACCGCGGCGACGACTCTCATTTTCCCTCCGTAAAGAGAGCATCGCTCGAGCTTCAGACCAAACGTTCTCGCCAAAAGAGCCGCCCATGTCGGCCTGTAGTTTGAAGCCGACATGCTGGAATCCAATGCCCGCCACCTTAAAGAGTGGATGACCATGTAAACAACTTGTAGGGGGCTTCTGCGTTCCCCTCAGTTTGGTGTCTCTCTATTTCCAAGGGGGATTTTCCAAAGGCTGACGCTGAGAGGCCCGGCCATCAAGACGGAGACAGTAGATACGGCGCCCAGGTCCTGAATATCCACGCCGCGTGTCTTACCGGGCGCATTGTGGGAAGAGTCTTTCTCGCCCGTAATGACGAGTTTTGTCGCTTTTGAATGGATGTCCACCCCTTCGAGCTTGATGTTGACGATTTCGTTCGTTGGGTTCACCGCGCTGAGGGTAAGAATATCCCCCGCTTCACTTAGAGCGGCCATGACATCCAGGTGACCGATTTCTCCGTTGAAGTTGAGGGGACGGGATCCGAAATGGTTGCGAAAGAGCTTCAGAACCAGACCGGTGGAAGCAAACTCGGCTTCGGTATCCGTGGTTTTAATTGCGCCGATGACATTAACGGTCTGCGCATAGTTTGCCAGACGGATGTATTCACTCTGGCGAAATATCTCATGGAGTCCCATGGCAATCCCCAACGCATCCTGCAGGTCGTAGATACACCCCAGCTCTCCGTACACATAGTCGCGATGCCAGTAATTCCACTCGTCGAGGGCAATCGGTATGAATCGCCCCTTCAGGTTTTCGATGGACGCCTGTAGTCTCTTATGGGCTTTTACACGGTCGCGAATGGCGTTTTTTGCCATTGGTACGTGTTCGAGAACCGGCTTTCGTTTTTCCTGGGTCCAGGGAACGCGGCCGACATAAAAATGCTCTGACAGCATGCTCATCCAAGCGCCGCTGTCCTCGAGCATGCCGCGTGACCATGTACGCTTTCGGCGCTTCGAATCCGGGTCATAGTTATCGTTAATCCTGTAGGCGTCGCCCACGCCGATGAGAACGAGCTCGGGATCGGCTTCCCACATCGCTTTGGCCACCATATTGTGTTTGATTGTGTAGTGCGTAAGCTGCATGAATCCGAGTTGCCATTCGCCGTGCATCTCGTTGCCTACACACCAGTATTTCACGTTAAACGGCTTCTTGTGACCATTGTTTACACGATAACTTCCGCCGGTGGTGTCCGCTCCGGAATTGCAGTAATCCACCCACTCTGCAGCGGAATGGGCATCCCCAAAACCCGTGTTGGCAGCGATCATGGGCACCGCATTGACCTCCCGACAAAAGGTGATGAACTCATCCGTACCGAAGTCGTTGTGTTCCACACCTGTCCAGGCGGGATTCTTGCGGGGAGGTCTGCGGTCCCGGTCACCGATCCCGTCACGCCATTCGTATCCGCTGGTAAAATTGCCGCCCGGCCAGCGGTAGAGCGGCGCGTTTAGTTCCTTGAGCAGTGCAAGGGTATCCCTTCGCATGCCGTTGATATTGTCTTTGGGCATGAGAGATACCGTGCCCACAAAAACATTCCCCTCGATGACCTCTATTCTCAACGTTGCCTTCGCGGTGGTTTCACGAGATAGGAATTCAAACGCCTTTTTTTTGTATGTACCCGGTCTAAGCGAGATCACCTTACTGGTATTGGGATTGCCGCCGGGCCCAAGGGAGACCTTGACGCGCGCCCCTCTTTTCTTACTGCCCGGTTTGAGCCAGATATAGCCAACGTACTTTCTTCCAGATACGACGCTGAGGTCGTGCTGCTGTATCGCTGCACCTTTTTCTAAATGAGGAGTATGATCGCCCACAAAAGAATCGTCCTCGACCATCGTCACCAAAGAGCCGTCGCCGTCAATCTCCCAGGGAGAGGCGCCCACAACAGGATAGTCGGTATCTGTTAGGTCTACGTACGGCTTGTAGTTTTCAGTAATCGGAAAAAAGAACTTTCGGTCCTCGAGCATTTCCGCCCAGATGCCGCCGTAGATGCATCGCCCCAGGTGCTCGATAAATTGACCGTAGACAAATGGATTGATCTTTGCGCCCTGTTTTTTCAAGTTCAGTTTCACGGTCACGGTCACGGTTTCGGCTTTCGACAACGGTGTCATTAAGAAACACACGATACAAATTGTAATGGAGAACGTTCGGTTGAGGGCGGGTAGGACGGACAAAGCACCTTTTCTCGTCCATCCATAAAATCCGAGCCTACCTCGACCACGCCTCTCAACCTCCTCACTCATTTCTTGTCGCCTCTTCGAGCCTTTCTCTGTTCGTTGCGTTCAGCAAATTCTTTCTCTTGAGAGGTTTGATGATAACAGAATCATCTGGTTGAGGTGCGTGAAATCATCTGGTGGGTGTACCGTTACGTTGACTTCACTATTCGTCAAGCCTGGGTTGATCAGTAGTCGCAGTCCGCGTAGTCGCAATCCGCGTAGTCCATCTCCAACTGCGGCGGTACCCCCGCAGGGGCGATCTCTGGAATGCTCGCTGACTGCCCCGTGCCTTCCAGGTAACAACGGTTCGAAGACGGGGCGGTGACCGCGGCGACGACTCTCATTTCCCCTCCGCAGGCGACCTGGCCCGCAAGACGCCCGCCACCGCTGCCACAACACTTGGGACACCGCCTTCGAAGAGGACGACCGCCGTTGGATCATCGCGGACCCCAAGGACTCCCGTTGACCGACGTCGCCCGTCACGTTGCACCCATCTTGGCGGTGTCAGAGATTCTCGGGGGGGCCTGCCAGCCTCTCTGCGGCTCAGTGAAATCCATCATTCGTCGCCTTGATAATGCCGGAGCAGGCCGGACAGTTGACGTATTTCGCGCCGACCGGGAACGAAACGAGGGCGCCGCAGGTGGCACAACGGAGCTCTGCGGCCGAAACGTCATTAATGTGGCCGCATGCTTCGCAGACTACTTTTTTGCCTCCGTTTGGTATCTGCATGCCCGAGCCGCAATTACCACATTTTTTATCAACTAAATTGCTCGTATCCACTTGGCGATATTCGCCTTCGAGCTCTGTCATCCTCACATTTCCGCCAACGGTAATCGCCACATTCCCCTTCTTGTGCCCCTTATCGACATACCGGTGCGCCTCGATTATATCTTCCAGCGGATAGATCTTGTCTATAAATGTTCGCAACTCGCCTTGTTCTATCAATTCCCTTAGAGACGCCAGGTCCGCCATTCGGATGCTGAGCGATTCATGGGAGTGGGCGAAGCGTCCACCGGGTTTCAACAGTTTCTTGAAACGGGAGCCGGGGAGCTTGTGCACTGCATCGTAGACGGCATCGTAACGCTTGCCCGAGGCGGCGAAATCTTCCTTGGTGTAATCTATCACCTCTTCAGCACCGAGGGATCTGACCATCTCCAGGTTGGCCGTGCTGCACACCCCGGTCACCTTTGCTCCGAAATGTTTGGCGATCTGTGTCGAGAAGACGCCCAGGCTTCCCGAAGCGCCGAAGATGAGCAGCTCCTCCCCCGGCTGAAGCTTGAGCTTTCTCATGGCGGCCAGCGCGGTAAGGCCGCCGCCAGGAACGGTAGCGGCCTCTTCGTAGGACATGTTCTTCGGCTTCATCGCCACCATCCCCGCCCTCTCCTCTGTTCCCGGCTTGGGCTTGTCGGGCAGACAGCGGTATTCGGCGTAGGCGCCGAAACTGAAACCGGTCAGCGCGAAGACCGGGTCCCCCGGCTTGAAGCGGGTAACGTCTTTGCCCACCGCCTCAACCGTGCCGGCACACTCCATCCCCAGGATGTTCTTGCCTTTCTTGGGCTTCGTGATCCCGAGAAATAGCCTGTAGGGAATGTAATACAGAAGAGGGATGTCACACTTCCGAATCCGCGTGTCCCCCACATGACAGGAGGTTGCCAGCACCTTTATCTGAATTTCACCCGCCTTGGGGGACGGCTTTTCTACTTCTACAAGCTTCAGCATTTCCGGGGGTCCGTAGCCGGTGCAGATGACTGCTTTCATCGGGATTTCTCCTATTGGTTTGGTTCTTCTCGCCGGATTCCTTTCCCGTCAGCGGTTCAACAACCTCCGACCACTCGAATTGGACACCGGGCGAGCATACCATGGCACTTGACCAAATCGTCATGAATTGCGGGAAATCTGAAGTCGACTTTGTACGTGTGCCGGAGTACTGGGTTACAAAGTATTGGAGGTGATGTAGCATGTATCGTTGTGTCGTGTTCCCAATCGCCATGTGTTTGATAGCCTGCGGCGGCAGGACGCTCCCGCTGTCGAGAATGCCACCGGCGGGATCCCTTTTTCCAGGCCGGTTCTACAAATTCGGCAAGGCCATGAAGAATCTGAGCGACAGGGCCACGGAGGCGCGAAACCGACGGGACGACGCGGCGGTGGACCTGATGAATGACGTGCCCGGCGCCGAAGAGGCGCACCAGGGGGCCAAGGACGATCTTCAGGCGGTGGGGGAAGAGGCCGTGGTGGAGGTCACCACCAAGGTCACGTCCGATCTCATCCTCTCGCCGTTCAACACCAAGAGCGTGATTCAGATTTTCGTCAAAGACCAGGCCGGGGATCTGCTGCAGAAAGGGCTGAAGAACCATATAATTTTTTTCAATGTCATCTTGTTCTCCTTTGGCTTCGCCGGATTCCCGCGCCTACTCCAGCAGGGCGGCGAAGACCTCGTCGTCCGAATCCTTCCAGAGCACGGCGGCGGTTCCATCGTCGTCGAAGGTGAGTTGGGCCTTTGTCACATAGCCCCCTGTCGAGATGGCCGCGGGGTCGGACCATCCGCTCCCCGGCGAGTAGTAGGCCCCCCACAGCTCGTCCAAGTCCCCGTTCTCCCGAATCCATACGGCGACCGCCATGCCCTCCGAATCCACCGCGACATGGGGCTCCCCTCCCCAGTGACGCTCGATAATCCGCGGGGAGCCGAAGCCGTCCGGTGTGATGTGACCGGCGACGAGCGCGGACTGATCGTTGTACTCGCCCCAGTCGTCCTCCCGCCAGATGGCGACGCCGTTCCCGTCATTGTTGAGCGCCACCGAGGCTTGGTTGCGGGCGCCCCTGTCCGGAGTGGAGATCTGCTCCTCCGGCGACCAACGGGATCCGTCGAAGCGCGAGGTCATGAAGACGTCCTCCTCCTTGGCCTCCCAAATCGCGACGGCGCGGCCGCGGCCGTCCACCGCCACCGCCGGGTTTTCGCAGAAAGGTGTCGAGGAGATCTGCTCCGGCGCCCCCCAGGTCGTCCCGTTGTACCGGGCGGCCATGACGTCGAGGGTGAGGTGCTGGATCCAAAGGGCCACCGCGGCCGCGCCCTCCCGGTTGGCGCCCATGGTCGGCGTGCCAGTGAGCCCGGGGACCAGGGTGTCGATGCCCCCCGCGTCCGAGCCGTAGAGGTTGAGGATCTCGGCGCACAGGAAGACTACGTCCCCGTCGTCGGACATGCTCATGTGGGTGGGGTTGCACACATCATCCGTGAAGAGGTCAGGGGTGTCTCCCCAACCGTCCGACGCGGTGTAGGTCCGCGTGTAGATGCCCGAATCCTCGTCCCACAGCATCTTGGCCAGGCCGTCGCCGTCCCCCGAAAGGCACGGGCTCCCGTGCCCGATGTCGGACAGATCCGTCGTCTCCGCCGAGCCGTCGAAGATCTCGCTGGAGAAGAGCCCGTAGGAGCCGTCCTCGTGAGACTGCCGCCACAGGGCGAGGAACCGACCGTTCCCGAGCGGGGCGACTCGCAGGCTGTCCTGATCCACATCGCCGTCGATGATGTCGAGGGCGATCGGGTCGCCCCAGCTCATTTCGGGGAGGGGAACGGTCTCGGTGTCGCTGTGCCGGTCCTCTTCCGGAACTTCCTCGGGGTCGGCGTCTGAGTCTCCCTCTCCGGTCGGGTCGGACGAGAGATAGTCGTTGATTTTGTCCTTCGCGTCCTGTTTGTCGTCGTCGCACCCGGCCGCCCAGCACAACGCGGTGAGACAGATGATGATGTATGCAATAGCTCTCATGGTAGTACCTCCTCGGCAAAATCGGTTTCCGAACACTCATCTCCTGATGGCTACATCGTGCTGTTCCCCGGGAGAGGGGAAGTGAGAACCGTGGGGGTTGTTTCGGGGATTCTCCGGAGTGTTGCTCCCCGAGGAGAGCAAGAGCAGTCCTATCTGTCCTGTGGGTCCTATTCGTCCTATTTCGAGCGCAATTCAACGAGCTCACCGATCCTGGTCAAAGATCTCTCTCGGCGCGTCGCAGCAGTGCCCATGGCTGGGGAAACTGACGATCTCCCAGGCGCCGTCCTTGAAACGCATGAGCGGCGTCATGTCCTCGTAGTGGTTCTTGCCGTCCTCGGACTGGGGCAGCACGTCGAGGTAGGCCCAGCCGTCCTTGACCTTGAGGTGCGTCACCACGAACAGTATCTTCTCGTCGGTGTCGTGTTGGTACATGAACTCCCGCAGGGTGTCGAGGATCGCCTTGCGCTCTTTGCTGCCCCGCTTGGGGGTGTAGGCGGGCTTCCCCGTGTCCGCGGCTACCGGCGCCGGGCGGTTGTCCGGGATCCCCTTCGAGGGCCTCAGCCAGGTGTCTACCTTCAGCCAGATGTCCGTATCGAAGTCCATCTCCCCTTCATACCGAAAGGCCGTGAGCACGGCCCGGGCGCCCATGAGCTCGGCGATCTCCGGGGCCAGGCCGCGCATCTCCGCGCTGTTCACGAGCGCCGTGGTGGCGGTGAGGCTCCAGGAGAAGAACGGGTTCCTGTTGCTGGAGGCCTTGGGATCCTTCGACGAGGGGGTCCTGAGCCGCCCGTGGAACATGCCCCGGTCGCACAGGACGAACAGCTCCACGCTGCCGCGGCCGCCGAAGAGGTTGGAGGTCTGGAGCGGGTAGTAGAAGTATCCCCGGCTCGGGAAGCGGTACACCACCGGCGCGATGGCGGTCTGCTCGGCGCCCAGCTCGACGAAATCGAAGACGAAGTACGGGAACCCCCGGTCCACGTAGTCCTCGACGAGTCGCCGCTCGTCGCGGGTGAGCTTGCGACCGCCAAGCCCCCGCTTCTCGAAGTAGGCGTTCACCCACCTTCCGAAGTGCTTCGCGTCCGCGATCTTCACGACGGTGATGTCGTGGGCGCCGAGCGTCTTGTGGGAGAGCACCTCCACCGGAGCACCTTCCGAAGAGCCGGACCGGGATTTCAACTGGCGGAGGTACTTCACCTGGTGTCTCTTCAGGATATCCCCCAGCCGCTCGAAGCACCCCGCGGGGGCCAGCGACACCGCGGGCTCGGACGGAAACGGGATGAAGCGCAGGGCCTTGGTCCCACCCGGAGCCTTCAGGTCGGTCTCGAGGATCAGGATCTCCTCGAAGCCGTCGTGGGCGATGACGGCCCGCTGCCCGGGCTCCTCGATGGTCACGTCGCTGTGCACGCTGATGGCGCCCATGTCCGCCGCCGCCGGGAGGGCGGCGAGCGCGGCGCATAGAATCATCAGAACAGAACGGTCGGGTGATGGTCGCATGGTCTAGTCCTTTGCAATGAATAGGGATGTACCCACGATGCACCATCGGCGGCATCGGGGCAAGCCTCCGGGGAGTTGTTCCCGGAGCAACCGTAAATGAGAACCGGTGGACCTTCTCCGCGGAAAGTGGCACAACAAATCCAAATGGAGATAAAGCCTCTCACGATACTGCTGATGACCCAGCTGGGCTTCGCCTGCTCACCGGGGATCGACGACACGACCTACGGCTCCGCGACGCTGGGGGAGCGCTGCGCCGGGGACGTGGACTGCGCGGAGGGGCTCGTCTGTGAAAAACGGCGCTGTACCGAGGCCGGCCAGTTCCCCAGGCAGTGGGGCACCCCGGAGGACGACCTGGCCTACGCCCTCGCGGTGGACGCCGAGGGGAACCTCTACGTCGGGGGTCAGACGAACGGCGCCCTCGGGGAGCACGAGAACCTCGGCAAGAGCGACGCCTTCATCACCAAGCTCTCTACCGCCGGGGAGATCCTCTGGCATGCGCAGTTCGGTTCGGAGGGAGAGGATCAGGTCCAGCACATCGCCGTCGGCAAGTCCGGGAACCTCTTCGCGGCGGGCAACCTCCGGGGGGATCCGGGGGACGCCTTCGTGGCCGGGTACACCCCGGAGGGGGAGCAGCTCTGGCTCACTTCGTGGGGCACGGACGAGAACGACTTCGCTTATGCCCTGGCCCTGGACGAGGACGAAAACGCCTACCTCACCGGCTGCATCGGTTGTCCGTGGTTTCTACAGGAGGTCCTCCTGCCCGAGACCTACGGCAACAGCGACGGTTTTCTCATCAAGGTCTCCCCGGACGGGGACATCGTCTGGACAACGACCTGGGACGACCATGAGAAGGAATCCTCGTGTGGTATCGCCCTCACCGGCGAAGCCGTCTACGTCGCGGGCCACTATGGCTCGCCGGCATCGGAGGAGGAAGAAACCGGGCTCCTGTGGAACAGCGAGCTTTCCGCCTTCTCCCGGGAGGGTGAACTCATCTTCAACCACGCGTTCGGGGGCGACCTCGCGAAGCACAACAACGAGATCGCCAGGATGGCCGCGGATAGCCTCGGGAACATCTACGGCACCGGCCCGATGGATTTCCGAATGGACGAGAACATGAAGGTCTCCTCCGGCGCGATGTTGGTCAAGTGGTCCTTGGAAGGAGAGGTGCTCTGGTCCGCCGGGTTCGGAGACAATTTCTTCGACGTCGCCGGCGATATCGCGATCAAAGGAGACGATCGCATCCTGATCGCCGGGTACACCGGGAATGGCACCGCTGATCTCTTTACGGGAAGCGGGTTCGACGTCTTTGTCGGCGAGTACGGTCCGGACGGCGATGAGATCGAGACCCATGTCTTCGAGAACGAGGCCAACGAGATCGGCGCCCGCGTGGCCGTAGGGCCGAAGGGCGAAATCTACCTCTCGGGCTACACCAACGGCGCTATGGGGGAAAAGCCCAACCAGGGTAAGAGCGATGTCTTCGTGCTGCGGGTCGAGTAGGGGCGGACCTGCGTGTCCGCCCTCGGACTGGCTCGGATCAGGAGACCGGTTCTACTAACCGCCGGGGGGGATGACGCCGGGGGTCAGTGACAGCGCCCATCGGGTCGACCCCTCTCCGGTGTCGACCGCGATGACGGCCCCCTCGCCTTCCACCTCGGTCTCCGCCCGATCAAAAGCCAGGCCGCTGTTCCAGATCTCAGCGAAGCTCCGGTCCACCACCTGCATCCATTCCGCGCCGTTCCGCACCCACTGCTGGAAACGCTCCTGGACCGCCGTGTTCTCATTGATCTCGTAGTGGTCACTCACGGGGTTGTAGAGGCCGGCGGGCGCCAGGGTGAGGGTCCCGCTCCGGGATATGCGGGTGTAGGCGTTCTCTTCGTCCCCTTCGTAGGCGAGGGTGCCCGGCTCGATCACCACGTCGTTGTCGTTGAACACATTGACATTCAGCACAGTGGTCTCTTCGAACGCGGGGAAGTTGTTGGTCAGGGTCACGGTCAGCGTGCCCACCGCGACCAGCACCAGATCCGAGTCACCGTCACCGTCACCGTCACCGTCGGCGTCGGTGTCACCGTCGGTATCGGTGTCACCATCTGTGTCGGTGTCGCCGTCGGTATCAGTATCTACGTCGGTGTCCACATCCGTATCAGCGTCAGTATCGGCATCTGAATAGCCGCTCGTGGCGAAATCTCTATCGGTCTCAGTATCCGCATCTGTATCAACGTCTGTATCCATGTCGGTGTCTGCATCCGTATCCGCGTCCGTATCGGCGTCCGTATCCGCGTCCGCATCGGCGTCGGTGTCCGCGTCCGTATCGGCGTCCACATCCGCATCGGCGTCGGTGTCCGCATCCGTATCGGCGTCGGTGTCTGCGTCCGTATCGGCGTCGGTGTCCGCGTCCGTATCGGCGTCGGTGTCCGCATCCGTATCGGCGTCGGTATCTGCATCCGCGCCCGTCCCTTCGCTATCTGAATCTGCCGCCGTGTCTCCGTCGGTTTCGTCTCCTTCCGCCGGGATCTTCTCGTCATCGCATCGCCCCGCGGTCAGTGAGAGCGCGAACGCGAAGACCGAGATGCCGGTCAGAAGAGAGTGTTTTCCCGTACATCTAATAGTGCCCATCGAATACCTCCTTGATGTGCAAAGCAATGCGACCCTTCGGTGTCATCCTGTTGTTCCCCCAAGACCGCCGGGTGAGAACCCGTGGGGTAACATCTCTGCGAAAGCCCGCGCGCCGACTTCTTTCTGCCGGGCCTGCCCTCCCATCAACCGGCAGCCCTGATCGCCTACTTGGTGCGCTTCCGACGGACGGCGACCTTGCCGCCGGCGCGTCTCTCCTTGAAGGTGCAGTCCTTCTCGAACAGCTCCCCCTTCCCCTGCTCGAGGTAGAGATGGAAGTCCTTGTGGCGGAGTGCTCGTGTCCTCCTCTGAAATCGAATCACTCCCCGGCGACGAATCCGGTCCCGGCTTGCCTTCTTTCGAATTGCAGGTTCCGTTGATGTTCAGCAAGGAAAGAGCAATAAAACCAAACGTCGTAAATCTCGAAGATCTCATGAGACCCCTCCTAAAGACTCGCGGCGGTTCGTGTTCTCATCCACGACCGACGCGGTCACTTTGTGTTCTCCATCGATTGGCTATTCCTCTGCAAACACCAAAAGAGAACCCTTCCGGTGCGCGCCTCCAAAAAGGTCGAAAAAGTTCCTGGCATACTGAGCGATGCTTTTTGTTGAGGATTGAGTAGCGACCTACTTACCGCAGCACCCGCCGTGGCTGACCCAGCCGTCGCTCGCCACCTGGAAGCGGAAGGAATTGATGCCGCAGTGCCGGACGGAGTAGGTCAAGTCGTAGATCGTCCTATCTCCAACAATACGCGTGGTCACGCGTCGGGCCAGCCCCTCCCAGTCGATGTCGGTCTCTTTTCGAAGGACCTCTGGTCCACGAACCGTGATCCGGCAGGTGTCGAGGTCGGTATCGAGGGAGGTGGTGGCGAGGTAGCGCTCCCGGAGCAGGGCCACGGCCTGCTCGGGTGAGTTGATGGCGCGTCCGGTCTCGGTCACCACGTCGAAGCCGCAGTTCATCCGGGTGATCGGGGGCTCGTAGCCGACGGCGAGCTCCTCGGGAAACGAAGGTACGCCCTGGGCGTCGAACGCTATCGGTTTGATGGTCGCCTTGACCGTTCCCTTCTCCAGATAGACGACCACCGCGTCCGCCGGCGGCTGGCTCGGCTGGGGAAACACGGCGATCCAGCGCTCCCGGTCCAGGGAGATGGGGCGCTGCGTCAGCCCCATGGCGAAGTTGCGCGGCTTATCGCCCTTGAAGGAGAGTATCGTGGCCGCGGCCGGCACGCCGTTGTGCGCCAGATCGATGAGCACCCCCTTGCCCTTGGGAATGCGGACCTCGAGGAGCTCGCCCTGTTTCAGCGTTCCTGCGAGGGGCAGTTTTCGGGGCTTCGTCTTCCTCACCCGTGAGAACCACTCAGGGGACCTCGCCCACTCCCTCTCCAGTTGCTCCTCTTGCCAGCGCAGCTGATCCTCCGTCAACGGAGACCGGGACCTTGTATCGGAGGCCCCCTGGCTAATCGGCAGGGTACAGAGTTGGGCATATTGCGCGAGCGCGTCCTCACGAACCGCCCCCGGCGTCAAACCGGAGGTCCCTGGGTCGGGAGCTTCTTCTGCCGGCTCGGGTGGGGGCGGCGTATCCGGGGGCGCCGTGTCCCGCGGAGGGGGCGCCGCGGTGTTGGTCTCGCCACCTGTCCCGGCCCCCGAGCCGCAGCCCGGGGCGCCCACACCTGCAAAAAACGCCAGCATCACCGCCCGGACGAGCCGCTGTTTCGCAATCTCTATGGTTTCAAAACTCATGTTTCCTCCGTCTGCTCGGTCATACCCGACGCACCGGCATCAGATGCCGCAGCACCCGTAGTCGCTGACCCAGCCGTCGCTGGAGACCTTGATGGTGAAGCTGTCCTGACCGCAGTCCCGGGCGGAGTAGACCAGCTCGTAGACGACGCGATCTCCGACTTTTTGTTCCTGCATCCGCTCCTTCATACACTGCTGGTCACAATTGACCTTGTGCCTAAGCCAGAAGCGCTGGTCCTTTGAGAGACAGTTTAGGAGCGCGACCGCGGCGTCCGCGGACTCGACCCGCCGCCCGGTCTCGAAGACCCTCTCGGGGCCGCAGTTCATCATCGACCCCCGCGGCTCCCTGCCGAGGGCCAGCGCCTCGGGAAACCGCACGCGGCCTTCCCCGTCGAGGGGCGCCGCCTGGAGGTGCGCCGTGACCGTACCCTGGTCCACGTAGACGGCGACCTGGTCGGCGGGCGGCTGCCGCTCCTCGGGGAAGGCGGTGATCCAGTGCTCCCTTGCGCCTTGAAGGTAACGTCCGAGGCGGCCCATGGGAATGTTCCGGGGCTTTCCATCCTTGAAAGAGAGCGCCGTGGCCATGGCGCCCCCTCCGGCGTGCTCCAGGTCCACCACGATGCCCATCCCCTCGGGGAGGTCCGCCCTGATCAGCTCGCCTTCGGTCAGGGTGCGGGTGAAGGGCAACGTCTCCGACGGCATCGAAGGAAGCCGCGCGAACCACGTCCTCTGGTTCATCCGCCATTCCCGATCGAGCCACTCGTCCGTCTCTCGGATCTGCTCATCGGACATTCGCGTTTCCGGCGGTTCCGCGGGTGGGGGCGTTGTCCCGCCGGCATCGGGCGCCTCTCCTGCAGTCGGGACGCCGGCCTCATCTCCCGGTGGCGTCGCCGCCGTGTTGTTTTGAGATCGCTTCGACCCACAGCCGGCGAGGGCGGCAACGAGGAAAATGGATACCACGCTTCTGAGTACAGCTTCCCGCAAAAAGGTGATCATATCGCTTGTCCCGAACGCCGAATGGCGGCGTTGCTCCTCCTTGAATTGGCGCTGCCAGTCCTTCGTCGTCGCGCCTTGCCCTCGCCGCCCGGTCCTACGCGATATGGACACCTTCTTCCGGGGCGCTGTACTAAGGGTTTGTTGTCCCGTCATCTGATCTCCTTGGTCGTAGATCCGAAAGGGGCACGAGTCTCAGTGAGAGCCGACCGTCCAGGCAACAATCGACGTCGTCCAGCTCCGTTGCCGGCTGCCCGTCACCAGCAGGTCAATTCGCTGTTCCTCACGAACATGTAAAAGAGAACCTCACCTGCGAAAGTCTACCCCAACGTTACACAGGTTGGTACCCTTCGGGCCTTCGCAGAAATAGTCATCATCAGGTTCTCTTTCGGACGCTTCCAGGGAACACCCAGACAATTCAACAGCTGGCTGAAGGAGAATACTCGATATCTATGAAAAACAGGAAGGCTTTCGTTTGGACATTGTTGCCCTTTTCGGTTCTCGGACTGCAATGCGGCAACAAAGACCACGGGGCGAGCGACGCGTCCGTTTCTTCGGAGGGTGAGGGGCGCATGGACCCAGGTCTTCCCCTCATCGATCAGGTAGTCCGCGTCGAGCTTGGGCCAGGTCTGTTCCGCGGAGACAGATGCGCCGTTGACGTGGATGACATCGCGGTCGTTTCCGCTGTAGGTCGACCCCGGATCCAGAAAACCGACCGCGTTGGCGCTGACATCGGCGGCGCCGAGCGCGTTCTCGATCAAGCGGTTGGACTCGAAGTTCGCGAGGTTACTGCCGCCGATATGGACCCCGTAGCCCGCGCTCTGCCGAAAGGTCGAGTGGGAGACGCGGGCCGAAGACTCCTCTTTGAAGGTGATGCCGAGGTTGTATTCGCCATACTCGATGATCACATTGGAGAAGACGTGCGCTGGTGTGTCGTGGTTGACGCTGACCCCCTTCCAGTAGCCGCGCTCCGGCCTGAGCCCGGTGAACCCGATGGGCCGCGCGGCCGTGCCCTCGGCGATGATCGTGCCGCCATCGTAGCCGGGTTCTCCGATTCTGAGCGAGGCGCCCTCCTTGACGACGAGCCAGGCGCCCGGCTCGAGGGTGAGGGTTTTAGAGACTTCCATATCATTGGAGATATAGCAGCCGGCGGCCAAGGTGGTGTCTTCATGAATATAGACGGTGCCCGACTCGCTCAGCGCGCGGCAGCTCGACCGCGGGTACTCGCAGATCCGTCCGTAGTACCCCTCGGCGCATTGACAGAAATACGAGCCCGCGCTCTCGGTGCAGGCGCCGCCGTTGCGGCACGGATCGGCCGTGCACGGTGTCTCCGGGGCCGGGACATCAGTCACGTAGCTCGGCGCGGTGTCTTCATCGGTCTCTTCCTCGCCATCGAAGATCGTGTCCCGCTCGACGAGCGTATCGTCTTCCCGGTCGGTATCCCTCCCGTCTCCGTCCCCCGGATCCCTATCGGTGTCCCTCCCGTCTCCGTCCTCCGGGTCCCTGTCGTCCGTCTCGAGGCCGTTCCCGTCGTTGGTGTCGTTGTCATCGCCGCAACCCGTCCCCGTCAGACAGAGCATAAAACAAACCAATACACCTATGGTGGTTCTTTTCATGGCGTCTCCTTTTTTTAGAGTGCTGGCCTTTTACTGGTCGAAAGTCTTACACCGCTGTTCCCCCGCGGCCGGGAAAAGGGAACCGCGCGGCGGACAGGCGTCGACTTTTTTTTTAACCGAAGATGTACGGCGATTTCCCGGGACAGTGGGGGACGGCCGAGCGCGACTTGGGCTACGCCGCGACGACTATCGAATCTCCAGGCGGGTGCCGACGCCGGCCGTGGCTTGCCAGTCGAGCCTGTGTACCCAGTCCTTCTCCCGCAGCTTGAACATCCGGCCCCCTACGCCGCCGCCCGCGATGAGCTCCACGTGCCCTACGGGGAAGTGGAATCCCGCCATGCCGGTATAGACGAAGCCCGAGCTGTGACGCGTGCCTCCATCCGTGCGGTTCTGGAACAGGTGCTCGTAACCGGCCATCACCTCGGCCCGGAACGCGGCGAACCCCACGGGGATGCGGAAGCCCAGGCCGAGCTCGGCCCCGAGATCGTAGTACCCGGTTGAGCTTTCGATGTCCGGCGCCTTGGTGCCGTAGAGCCGAAGGAGGGGCGCGAGCGTCAACGGGAGCCAGCCGTCCAGGCGATAGTCGATGCCCGCGCCGTAGGAGAGCATCCCCCCGGAGAGGGGCCAGCGCCTGAGCACGAAGGCAGTGTCGATAACATGGTAGCGCCGCTCGGTGAAGAGCCCCCCCTTGCTCACCGCCCGCTCGAGCGTCGCGGAGGCGAAGGCCTCACTCGGGATCTCGGCGCGCGTTCCGCGGCGCACCTCGAAGAGTGCCTCGTACATCCTGTCCCCCAGGTTGTAGGCGACGTAGCGCCCCGGAGAGAGGCCCACGTCCACCGGCCGGTGGGCCTCGGCGCTCAGCTCCGCCACCAGCTGCTCCCGCTTGGCGTCCAGGATCAGCAGCCGGCCGCTGCTCGGCGCCGTCACGGTCACCCCGCCCCGGGTCCCGCCCGTCCGGGCGAGCACCACCTCCCCCTTGCCCGAGATGTTGAAGTCGTACATGGGGTGCTGCCCTCCGGCCACGGTGCGACTGGTGCGGGTAAGGGTCTTGGCGTAGGCGTATTGATAGGTCTCGTTCAGGGTGACCCGGCCGTCCCGGGAGCTGTCGGCGGCGCCCCGGAGCGCCGAGATGAGGTAGTGGGTGAAGAAGGAGCCCCGGATCTCCTCGGACTCCTGGCTCAGCTCGTCGTCCGACGATGACGTGACCACCGCGTACCCCGAGGAGTCGAGATCATCCGTCACCACGATGGGAAAGCCCGGCACACGCCGTCCGCCCTTCCGGGCCGCCAGCACCCCGCTGTGGCAGGCGTCCACGAAGGCCAGCCGGACAGTGGCCTTGGACCGTTTGAGGAACCGCTTGAGCCGGTCGAAGTCGAGGGTGGTGTCCCCTAGCTCGAGCACGTCGCCGTCTGCGTGCCCGGAGTAGTAGAAGATGAACAACGTGATGTCATCGCCCGCCGCCGCGCGCCGCGCGATGGTCTCCTCGGCCGCGTTGAGCGCCCGCCAGACCTCCCCGGCGCCGCCCCCCGTGAGGAGCTTCAGGTTCGTTTTGGAAAATCCGCTCTGGGAGACGAGGACCTCGTACATCTTTCGGGCGTCCTGCTCCGCGTACCGAAGCCGTGTCTTGCCCCGGGCGCCCCGGTTGTTGCCCACGATCACGCCGAGCCGGAGGGGATCGGCCGAGCCCCCGGCCGGCCAGGCGAGCAGGGCGAGGAGCGCGATGGCGACGAGACGTCTCATTGGGCCGGCCCCGCCTTGAGAAACCGAAAGACCCGGGAGTGAACTCCGCGCCCGGCGGTGGCGCGCCGGATGGCCTCGAGGCGTCCCCCGGCGGCGAGGGGCGCGATCGCCCGGACGAGCTCCCGCCGATCGAACCGCGCCTGGGAGAAGAGCACGACGATCGTCTCCTGTCCCGGGGAGTCGTCCAGCTCCACGGCGTCCGGGAGCTCGTGGTCGCCGCTGCCAGCAAGAAGCATGGGCTCCGGCGCGCGGTCCGGTAGGGTGTCGGGGTAGAACGGGGACGGCCGCCCGCGCCCGTCCACCGAGAAGACGGACAGGTAGCCGCCGGTGTCTGTGGTCACGACGAACCGCAGCCGGTCCCCCGCCCGCAACGTCTTTCCAGGGGTCGCCTTGAACTGGCGGTCTCCCCGCTTGACGAACACCTTGCACGACATCTCCCCCTTGTACCGGACGGGCTGCTGTATGTCGTCCGGGACGGCGTGAGCGTCCGCCATCTCACGGTCCAGAGGCGACGCGACAAAGAACACCACGACGAGCGAGGCGGCGATGGCCGCGGCGGCGATGACACTCGGTCGAAGGAACCGCCGGCGTTCGCGTTCCGCGCGGACCTCCGCCATACGCCCATGGATCGCGGAGAGGGTCCCGGTCTTCATCGGCGCGAAGTCATCAATGCCCTCGCGGATGCGCTCCGCCCGCGCCTTGCAGGCGGAACAACCGGAGAGGTGATCCGTGATCGCGGTCATCTCCTCCACGGAGAGATCCTCCAAGATCCATCGAACCAACGCCATTCGGTCGACGCAATCGGACATATCAACTCTCACTCTCGGTCGATGCGCTCATCTTCCTCCTCATGACGGTGAGCCGCTTGACCACCGCCCGCCGGGAGATCCCGAGGTCCCTCGCGATCTCCCCCTGGGGGACGCCGTCGATGTAGTGGGACACCAGAACCGCCTGGCCGATATCGTCGAGGCCGAGCAGGAGGTCCTCCAGCGTCTCGCGGAGCATCAGCCTCCGTTCCTGCCCGTCCTCCAGAACGACCATCTGGTGCCCGGTCTTCTCCATGGACTGCTCTCCCCTTTGCCGTCGAGACCGGAGGAGATGCAGGCAGACGTACGTCGCGATGCGATAGAGCCACCCGAGGTCACTGTTTCCTCGGGTGGACCTGCCCTCCAGCAGAAGCTTGTAGGCCCTCACGAACGTCTCCTGCACCGCATCCTCGGCCTCGGCGCGGCTCGCGAGCATGCGGCGACACTTCTCGTATATCGCCGCCGCATATTTCTCGTACCACTCATCGATGCGTCGCTCTGGCGCCCCGGCACGCTTCAATTCGCTGTTCCTTTCACGGAGTGAAAAGAGAACCTCCGCCACACCGTTTTTCAATCGTCGACTATCTTCCGCCCAATTTTGGAGTTTTTCAAACGGAAATCCGCCGCGAACGGCGCGTAGGCATTGTAGGGATGGCGTCCTTTCTTCAATGCTCGCGGCATCTCGTTCGGTTCGGTTCCGCACGCCAGGTGAGAAGGTCATTCTCGCCCGAAGCCCGCGGCGGCGTGCGGGTCAGCGCAGGACGATACACCTTGTGCCTCGCGACAACGGACCGCGATGTCTGTGTCTGTTTTACACAAGCTGCACCGTCCCGCGCTGATCATACCCGTTTGATATCAAACAAAAATTGGCATTCTCCAATGTTTTCGGGAACGATCGTTTTTGCGAAAAAATCCGAAACCCTATCAAAGGAGAATGCACATGGATCGGTATATCGGAATGGATGTCCACTCGGCAAGCTGTACGGCCGGCATCTTGAGCGCCAAGGGGAAACGGCTGAGCTCGACGGTACTCGAGACCAACGGCAAGGCCCTGGTGGCGTTTCTTCGGTTGGTTCCCGGTACTCGACGTCTCATCATCGAGGAGGGTACGCAGACCGAGATTGCTCGGAGGCGGAGGTTACCATGAGGAACATATGGCGCTATGTCACCGTCCTAGTTGCAGTCATGATGCTACCATCGGGGTGCAATGACAGCGGTACCGAGGATTCGACTGATACACAGACGGATTCAAAATCGGATGCTGATGCTGACATTGATACAGATGCCGATATCGATACCGACGCGGACACGGATACCGATACCGACGCGGACACGGATTCCGATACCGATGCGGATACCGATAACGATACCGACGCGGACACGGATGCCGATACGCGCTGTGAGAACCCCGATTTGGAGTGGAAGACGGCCAACAAGACCTGGTACACGTCCATTCCCGACCCGGGCAGTGAAGAGTGTATCGTGTACAACGGATGTGAGTGGTCCGGATGGTTCGCGGGTTGTAACGATCAGAAAACAGAGGAGTGGGTGGCCGCCCACAATATCGCCGCGGCATTCCCCGACTTCGAAACGTTGAGACTTCACGATCTCTGTCTCAGAAGGGGATCGAATACCATCATTGTCACGGTCATCGACACCTGCGGCGACTCGGATTGCGATGGGTGCTGCACCAGGAACCAAGGCAGCGCTGACCAGCTGATAGACCTCGAGAGTTATACGAACGACCGATGGGGCGAGCCCGACGGACCCATTGAATGGTCGGACCTCGGCCCGACCCTGGGCACCGGATGCGAATGACCGGGAGACGTCCTAGAGCACCGAACAGTTTGAACTCCTAATACAATCGCGCACTTCCACGCATCTAGCGGCTTACGTCCTCGCGACCTCGGTCACCGTAGGTCAACTACGCCTTGGTCGGTCGCTGCGGGCGCGCTCGCTAGCTGCATGAAA
>JBNLED010000188.1:0-9282 GCA_050304755.1 Polyangia bacterium
TTTCTGCTGTTATGCAATATTTGTAATGCATATTACATGGGTACATATACTGATATTTTGCACATTTTTTGTACCCGGTTTCTTTTGACATTTTCGATGGTTGTGATGAAAATTTCAGCGAAAGTTATGGGGGAACTTCAGACTAGCCCGGGCTAGTCGCGCGAGGCTATGACGAGGGCGTGCCCCACTCCCCGGCTATGCGAAGTACTGTAGATAGAGGTAGACGAGGGCGAACATCACGGCGGCCAAGACAATGAGTCCCAACACCGACTGCCGCTTCGTGGCGTCGATCACCTTCTTGATGCGCCGTTTCTCGTCGCTGCTCAGGGTGTGTGAGATGAGGAGGCGTCGCGCAATCATCCGCGCGCCCGCGTCATCCCCCAAGGCGTAGAGCTTCTCGAGCATTTCGAGCTCGGCTTCGACCGTCGATTTCTGTTCAGGGCTCATTTTGTGAATCATAGAAAGTCGCGGCGCGTCGGTCAATCGTCATTCACCATCTCGAGTCGTCTATCTTCGAAGGGGAACGGCTCGCTTTTTGTCGAAATTGCCCCTACACTTCCCGTGGTTCGCTATGATTCCCGCGGACCCGGAGTGAAACGCCTCGGAAACCGAGGTCAGCTCAAGGAGCACGAGATGAAATGGATCGGCGCGCACGTCAGCGCATCGGGGGGCGTGGAGAACGCCCCGCTCAACGCCGCCGCCATCGGCGCCACCGCCTTCGCCCTGTTCACCAAGAACCAGCGGCAGTGGCGGGCCAACCCCCTTGTGGAGAAGTCCGTCACCGCCTTCAAGGAGAATATGGCGGCCCACGGGTTCACCCCCGGGCAGGTACTGCCCCATGACAGCTACCTCATCAACCTCGGGAATGCCGATCCCGACAAGTTCAACAAGTCCTTCGAGGCCTTTGTCGAGGAGCTCGAGCGGTGCGCCGTCCTCGGCCTCACCATGCTCAACATCCATCCGGGCAGCCACCTGAAGCAGGTGAGCGAAGCCGAGTGTCTCGGCATCATCGCGGGGGCGATCAACCGCGCCCACGAGGTGACCGAGGGGGTGACCGTGGTGCTCGAGAACACCGCCGGGCAGGGCACCAACGTGGGGTACCGCTTCGAGCACCTCCGGGACATCATCGATCAGGTGGCGGACAAGGACCGGGTCGGCATCTGTATCGACACCTGCCACGCCTTCGCCGCGGGGTACGACCTCACCACCGAGGAGGGCTACGCCCGCACCATGGCGGCGGTGGACGGCATCGTGGGACTCTCCTGTCTTCGCGGCATGCACCTCAATGATGCCAAGAGCACCCTGGGCAGCCGCTTGGATCGCCACCACAGCCTCGGCGAGGGGAACCTGGGCCTCGACCCGTTCCGCTTCATCATGAACGATGAGCGCCTCGATCGGATCCCCCTTATTCTGGAGACCATTGACGACACCCGGTGGCCCGAGGAGATCGCGATGTTGCGGTCCTACTCCGCTCCCTGAGCCGGAGCTACGAAGAACCTGACGAGTTCTATATTAAAAGAGGCGGGCAGGGGGCCTGCCCCTACCACCGATATCTTCAATTTTGTCTGCGGGGGCGTCCCTTGTGGGCGCCCTCTTGCCGCAGTAATGCGGTTTGATCGGGTTTTTATACGAGATGTCTTAATTCTATAGAAAACCGTGTTTCATGAATTATATACGTCATATTGCGGTAGTATCCCGAATAAAAAACGGAAGCGAAGCCAAGAACAAAGATGTCTACCGAACACCTTGACTTATGTTCCGGTCCGCCGAATAGTGTCCCTCTCGATTTGAACGGAGGAATTGCATGTATCAACAAAGCGCTATCCTGAACTTCCCGAAATCACTCATCGATCGACCGGTCTTCACGCAGGTTGTCCGGAGCTATGACGTGGAGGTGAACATTCTGAGGGCGTCCATCACTCCCGAGGAGGACGGCCGGGCCTTCGTCATCTTCAGCGGCGAGCATCAGCGCATCGACGACGCGCTGGACTACCTCAAAAAGAGCGGAGTGAACGTCATCCTGCCCTCCCAGAAGATCATCCGCAACGAGGAGAAGTGCACGGATTGCAGCGCCTGTGTGGGCCAGTGCATCTCCAAGGCCCTGACCGTGAGCCCGGAGACCTTTCGAATCGAGTACCATGTGGACAAGTGCATCGCGTGTAAGCTCTGCATCCCGGCCTGTGCCTTCGGCGCGCTGGAATCCATCGACGACCACCTCGTGACCCCCGGAGGCGACAATGGCAACTAAGAAGACATTCGAGGAGATTAACGAAAAGATCAGCAGGAAGCAGGCCGTGGTGGTGACCGCGGAGGAGATGATCGGCATCGTCGACAGCGAGGGGCCCCGGGCGGCGGCGGAGAAGGTGGACGTGGTGACCACCGGCACCTTCGGGCCCATGTGCTCCAGCGGGGCGATGATCAACGTTGGGCACCCGGCCCCCAAGATAAAGATACAGCGGGCGTGGCTCAACGACGTGCCGGCCTACTCCGGGCTCGCGGCGGTGGACATGTACATCGGGGCCACGGAACTCCGCCAGGGGGATCCGGAGAACAAGGCCTACCCGGGCAAGTTCGAGTACGGCGGCGCCCACGTCATCGAGGACCTGGTGCGGGGCAGGGAGATCGTGCTCCGGGCCGAGTCCTACGGCACCGACTGCTATCCCCTAAAGGCCCTCGACACCCTGGTCACCCTCGACGATCTGAACGAGGCCTACCTGCTCAACCCAAGGAACGCCTACCAGAACTACAATGTCGCCGTGAACGCCACGGCCAAGCGGCCCATCCACACCTACCTCGGCATCCTGCGGCCCCGGATGGCCAACGCGGGCTACTGCAGCGCCGGTCAGCTCTCCCCGCTCCTCAACGATCCCCTGTACCGCACCATCGGCATCGGCACGCGGATCTTCCTCGGGGGCGGCGTGGGCTACGTGTACAACCGGGGCACCCAGCACGATCCCGGCGGCCCCCGGACGGCGGGGGGCGTCCCCACGGGCGGCGCCGGCACCCTGGCGGTCACGGGAGACCTCAAGCAGATGAGCGCCGACTACCTGAGGGGGTGTTCCATCACGGGCTACGGCGTCTCTCTGGCCGTGGGCATCGGGGTCCCCATCCCCATCCTCGATGAGGAGATGGCGCGGTACACCGCGGTGAAGGACAGCGACATCAAGGCCCCCATCGTGGACTACTCCGACAACTACCCGGAGAACAAGGGCGCGCCGCTCGGCCACGTCACTTACGCCGAGCTCCGCTCCGGATCGATTCGGATCGGCGACAAGACCGTGCGCACCTTCGGCCTGTCGAGCTATCGGAAGGCGCGGGAGATCGCCGGGACCCTCAAGCAGTGGATCGAGGACGGCCGGTTCCTCCTGAGCCGTCCCGCCGAGCTCCTCCCCGGGATCGACTCCGGCGTGAGCTTCCACGGACTCGCCCTCCGCCCCTCGACCGCGCGCCCCTCCAACGCGCCCTCCCCCAAGCGTTAGGTCTCCGGGCCAAAACCCAATATATTGAATCCGGCGGGCCGGGCACGAAGAATTGGCCCGACGCCTGGCCCCGGCGACGGGCCGCGGGCCGTTCCGCGAGCCCCGAGAAGCGTGGATCTGGATCGACTGGCCTATACCGTATCCGTGGAGCTCCCCCCTGACGAGGGGTGGATCGAGGTGTCCGTCGACGACGAGACGGTGGCCAGGGCCCACGTCGCCCGGATCGCCCGGCACACCGTGATCAAATTCATCACCGTTCACGAGGCGTATCGCCAGCGGGGAATCGCGAGTCGGCTCGTGGAGATCCTCAAGGAGACCAGTGACGTCGTGATCGCCAAGGGGTGCGGTACAACGCCCGGGGGTTCTGCCGCAACGTGGGATTCGAGCCGGACGGAAAGAACTACTGGCGCAACCCGGCGGCGATGACGGAGTAAGATTACACCGGTACAGGTGCTACTCGGATTGGGTGTCCCCCAGGGCGCCTCTGAGGTGCCTGATGAACGCCGCCAGCGTGTCCTGGAGGGGGACGCCGTCCTCCCCCGAGGTAGTGGAGCCCGGGATGAAGGCGGCGCGGGGGAGCGACCGGCGCAGGAGGCGGGCGAGGGTGACGGCGTTCTGGCCGACGGCGCCGGAGATGAGGGTGGGCGGCAGGAAGGCGTTCCAGCGGCAACGGGTCGCGTTGACAATGAAGATCCGACGTTTAGGGGGAGCTCCGGACGGCCCCTCGACGAGCGCGATGAGGTGCACCGGGCCGCCGGGCGCGTTCTTTCGGAAGACGTGCTTCGCCGAACCCGGGTCGACCTTGTCCACACAGACCAGCGAGAGGAACCGGACGCTCTCCACCGGGATGAGCAGGTGCTTCCCGGTCGCGGTCCGCGCGCCGATGGCCTTCGGGGTGATGCCCGTCAGCATGACCTCCTCGAAGCGGAGCTCGTGCAGGGGGAGCGCGTGGAGCTGCGGAGAGAAACGCTTCGTCTTCTGATGGTGGGCCTCCCGGACGACCAGCACCGGTGAGGCCACCACCTCGTCGCTCGTCGATGTGTCGGATGGCGTGGAATCCGCTGCCTGCGGCAATTTGAGGTCGGAGGAGACGCGCTCGACCGGGGCTTCGATATTCCGAGCCCAATCATCCGGCAGCGGCGGGAGGTCTATCGGGGACAGGTCCCCCGTGACCTCTTTCTTCCGCTCCTTCGGCGAGGCGGAGCCGGGAGCGGGAACGGGATCCTCCGCTGGAACGGTATCCTGGACCCAGTCATCGGGCAGCGGCGGGAGGTCTATCGGGGACAGGTCCTGCGGCGCCTGTTTTTTCTCGTCCTTCGGCGGTGCGAGGGCAGGGGCGCCGATATCGATGGGCTCGATATCCCGGGCCCAATCATTCGCGGGTGGCGGAAGATCGATCGGGGCCGGATCCACAAACAGTTCAGTCCGGGGCGAGCTGTTCGAAGACGATTGGGATAAGGCAGGCAGGGCGACGACGGCAGCGGCCGCTGCGCCGGCAGCGTTGATGAGCGGTGGCTCGGACTCGCGATTGGGAGCGACGGAGGGGGGCTTGGGGGGCGACGTCTCGATTGACAAACGGGCCTCCCCGGGAGTCAGAGAGTCTCTGGGGGGGCTCGACGCGAGGGCCCGGGGCGAAAGGCTGTTCCGGTCCGCGGTCTGGAAGGCCACCAGCGGAACGTCGTTTTCGTCGATCTCCGATTCGTCCTCCCGCCCGAGCACCCGGAACTCGAAGTCCGTGAGCCTGAAGACCGTCGCGACGGCCACGCCGGAGAGGAAGCCCCCCACGTGGGTCCAGTACGCCACGGAGCTGAGCTCCTCCAAAAAGAAGGCGCTCAGGAGCTCTCCGATGAACCAGAGGGGCAGCAGCAGGTAGGCGGGGGCCTCGAAGGTCCCCACCTTGGGCGTGAGCCTGAAAAACCAGTAGAGGTAGAACACCCTGATGTTGGCCGTCGCGTACCGGACGAGGAAGGCCCCCATCAGGCCGGCCACCGCGCCGGACGCGCCCACCAGCGGGGTCAGGGCGTCCGGATGACGGGCATGGTGGGCGAGGGCCGCGAGGGCGCCGAAGCCGAGATAGAGCGCCACGAACAGCAGGCGGCCCCATCGATCCTCCAGCTTCGCCGCGGCCAGCCAGAGGAACAGCATGTTCATGATCAGGTGGAGGACGCCGCCGTGCAGAAACGGGTAGGTGAAAAGAGCGAGCCCCGAGGGATCGGCCGGGGTGTATCCGAACCGGAGGATGAGGTTCTCGGCCCTGGCGTCCTCGAATGCCTTCCAGAGGCCGTCCAGAGTGGACTGCTCGTCGGCCCGCTCCTCAGGTGTCAGCGCGCTGAACGCGGTGATGAACGCGACCTTTGCGGCTTCATCCGTCCCCAGGCGGACGGCCGCGTCATGCTTCCGGGAGCATCCCCCGCTTCTGGGGTTCATCGCTGCGAAGAACTCTTCGAGGCCCCCTGCGGCATCGCCGCGGCTCGTACCCGCATGCTCAGACAGAAATGTCGCGGCCGCTTCCGGATTATCTTCGGTCCAGCGGATCCACTCCCGCTGGGTCGCGTAGATCTCCCGCGCGGCCTTCGAGCGGTGGGCGAGGCTGGCGTCGGCGAGCTCCAGGTAGGGGTGCGCCAGGTAGAACGCTTCGTATTGGAGTCCGACCTCCTGGTATCGGATCGCGTCCTGATCCATGCGGCTGCATGACCCGACGTAAATGATGACGCATAGCAGGATGATGCCCATCGTGGCGAACGGGAGCCGCTCCATTCTCAGCCGGTCGTGCCCTATGGGGATGAGGATCATGGGGAGTATTCTAGCGCCAACCGACATCGATTGACTATATTTCGGACGTCGATCGAGGTCATTCGTCTCTTTAGAAGATCCCTCGGATCTGCGGTGAGGTTCGAAGAGAGCCGCGTCCATTGGCCCAATTTGAGCTGAAAAACGCTTCCCGGTCTGATCACCTCCCGAGAATTAGACAGATGTCCGAAGAATGGCGGAGCAAATCATGCACGAAAGAATACGAGACTCATATATTCTCCTCTTGATCTCAGCGGTTTCAATGCACTTCCTCGGATGCTCGAGGACCCTACGCCTCGAGGTACATCTTCTACGGGGACTTCACACGGGGGGAAGGCTCCGTCAACACCCTGCACTACGTGTTCAATGCCCGCTGCGTCCGAAAGGGAGCATGAGGAATACGCCGGTCGCTCTTGCAATGGAGCACCGCCTCCCCTAACATCCGAAGTCGACAACGATTGAGGTCAACGATGAATCAGTTTCCGGAGGATTTCATATGGGGCACGGCCACCGCCGCCTATCAGGTGGAGGGGGCGTGGAACGAGGACGGCAGGGGAGAGTCCATCTGGGACCGGTTCTCCCACACCCCGGGCAACATCGAGCGGGAGGAGACCGGCGATGTGGCCTGCGATCAGTATCACCGGTATCCCCAGGACATCGCGATGATGAAGGCCCTCGGCATCCGGGCCTACCGGTTCTCCATCTCGTGGCCCCGGATCTTTCCCGCGGGGACGGGGAGCCCCAACCCGGCGGGGCTCGATCACTACGATCGCCTGGTGGACGCGCTGCTCGCCGCGGGCATCGAGCCCTTCGTCACCCTCTACCACTGGGATCTGCCCCAGGCGCTCCAGGACGCGGGGGGCTGGCCCGAACGGGCCCTCGCGGATCACTTCGCGGACTACGCGAGGGAGACGGCGAAGCGGCTGGGGGATCGGGTGACCCGCTGGATGACCTTCAACGAGCCCTGGCCCATCTGCTTTTTGGGGTACCGGGACGGGATCCACGCGCCCGGGATCCGCGATCCCCGGGCGGCCCACGCCGCCGCCTACACCCTCTGCCTGGCCCACGGGAAGGCCTATGACGCGATCAAGGCCGTTGCCCCGTCCGCCGAGGTGGGGATCACCGAGGTGGCCTTCAACTTCGTCTCCCTCGATCGGCACGGCCGGGCCGAGGCGCAGGTCCGGGTGGCGGACGCCCTGAACAACGACCTTTTCATCGAGCCCATCGTCTCCGGCACCTATCCGGAGCTGGTGGCGGAGCGGTTCCCCGAGCTGACGCCCCCCGTCGATCCGGCGGACCTGAAGATCATGAACCGGTACGACTTCATGGGGCTCCAGTACTACTGCGATCAGTTCATCACCGAGCCTGTCGGCGCGGCCTTTCCCCCGCAGCCCCGCCTGCCCTACCTCCGTTACACGGAGATGGGCTGGCCGGTCACGCCGTTGGGCCTCTACGAGCAGATCATGCGCTGGACCCGTCACTACAAAATCGAGAACATCTACATCACCGAGAACGGCTCCGCCTGGCCGGACGTGCTCGGCCCGAGCGGACAGGTGCGGGACGACGATCGAATCGACTACCTCGAGCGGCACGTGGCCATGGTCCATCGGGCCCTCCGGGAGGGGGCGCCGGTCAGGGGATACTTCGCCTGGTCCTTCATGGACAACTTCGAGTGGCGGTTCGGGTACCGGCCGCGGTTCGGGCTGGTCTACGTGGACTACCCCACCGGGCGGCGCTTCATCAAGGACAGCGGCTTCCGCTTCCGGGACATCATCCGGGCGGGCGGCCTCGCGGATGATTAGGCGATCGATGAAGCGGCGGTGGTCGATCCTCGCGGCCGCGTTGCTCCCCCTGGTCGCCTGCAACCGGACGCCTCAGGATTCCCCCGATCAGACGGTCCGGAAGCCCTCCGAGGTCCAGGTGATCAAGCGGGCGACCGAGGCCATGGGGACGTTCTTCGACTGTACGGTGGCCCTCACCGGCGGCGAGCGGGAGGATGCCGAGGCGGCCATCGGGGCGGCCTTCAAGGAGATCGCCCGGGTGGAGGCGCTGATGACCACCTGGGATCCCGAGAGCCCCCTCTCCAAGGTCAACGCGGCCAGCGGCGGGCCCGGGGTGGCGGTCCCCGAGGAGCTCCTGACGATCATCGAGCGGTCCAAACGAGTCTCGGCGCAGACCGGGGGCAAGTTCGACATCTCCTTCGGCGCGATCGGACGCCTCTGGGATTTCAAGGCGAAGTCCCCGAAGCCGCCGGCCCCCGCGGCGCTCGCAGCGGCGTTGCCCCTCGTCGATTACCGGTCCGTCATCGTGGATCGGGACAAGGGGACCGTCCGGCTGGCCAAGCCGGGAATGCGCATCGGCCTCGGCGCCATCGCCAAGGGGTACGCCGTGGATCGGGCGTCGGCCATCCTGCGGTCCAAGGGGTTCGACGACTTCATCGTTTACGGCGGCGGGGACCTCTACATCTCTGGGAAGAAGGGCGATCGCCCCTGGAAGATGGGGATCCAGAACCCCCGGGACCGGGGCGCCTACTTCGCCAAGTTCTCCCTGGAAAAGGACGGGGCCGTGGTGACCTCCGGGGACTACGAGAAGTTCTTCGAGCTGGAGGGGAGGCGCTACCACCACATCATCGATCCCGCCACCGGCTATCCGGCGAAGGGCACCGCGAGCGTGACCGTGGTGGCGGAATCCACGGCCCTGGCGGACGCCCTGGCCACCGGCATCTTCGTCCTCGGACCCGAGAAGGGGATGGCCCTCATCGAGGCGACCCCCTCCCTCCAGGGGGTCATCGTGGACGAGAGCCTCGACATCGCCGTCTCGTCCGGGCTGAGAGGCCGCATCGAGGTGAAGCCGCTGAAGGGTGACCGCTAAGCTAAGGCCTCTGATCAAAATTAACTTGCCATCTGACAACCGCTGCATCCCGCCCGTCGGCGTTGCTCGTCGGTCAAATACCCCCAGTATTCTCCACTCCTCGCGCCTTGCCGGACGGGCGCAGCGATTGCCAGCTTGGAAA
>JBNLED010000189.1:0-53295 GCA_050304755.1 Polyangia bacterium
GCATCTAGCGGCTTTCGTCCTCGCGACCTCGGTCACCGTAGGTCTACTACGCTTCGGTCGGTCGCTGCGGGCGCGCTCGCTATCTGCATGAAATTGCGCGATTTCTCGACGGAGGCCAAACTGTTCGGTGCCCTAGGGGAACGTTATCCGGTTGTAATCGAGAGCTGACAAGTAATCCGGATACATAGCCACGAGCTGATCGCACTGTTCGCTGTTCGGTCCGTTGACCTGCAGTCTCCCCACTCCTATAGAACGGGTGGGGTGTGCCATTTTTTGGCACAATATGTTTTCGTGTCGGTCGTGAAGTGAATGCTTTAAGGGTAATAAAAACATGAGTTTTGAGACTTTAACGGAGGGGCGGCCGTGTTTGGCGTGTAACTTGCGTCACAGAGTCGTGTCAGAAGTAATGGCGCGGTCATAGCAGATAGCGTGCCAGCCGGTAAGTAAAGGAGATGAACCATGTTAATTAGATTGAGAACACTAATTTGGGTGGCCGCCGCGGCGGCCGTGGTGGTTGGATGTGACGAGGGTTCTGATGCCTCGGAGAATCTTGACGGGGGAAGTGACGGTCCGATGGGAGGAAAATCTGACACGGGTACGGACGCGGATGTGGACGGGGATGCGGATGGTGATACGGACACGGACACAGATTCGGACATGGATTCGGATACGGACTCGGATGCGGACACGGACTCGGATGCGGACACGGACTCGGATGCGGATACAGACTCGGATGCGGATACAGACTCGGATGCGGATACAGACTCGGATTCGGACTCGGATGTGGACACGGATGTGGATACGGATTCGGATGTCGATGGCGACACGGACGCGGACAGCGATGCCGACGTCGATGCGGACACGGATACCGACAGTGACGGTGATACGGACGCCGACGCAGATAGCGCGGCGGACTATGACACCGCGACCGGCGCCATCGATATTGATACGGGCGGGATGGATACCTTGGACACCGGAGCGCAGGACGCCGGTGACCGGAATGATACCGAAGCCCAGGACGCCGGAGAGGAGGAGCCCGAGCCGGAGCCCTACAGCACCAATCCTTTCGTGATGACAGACTATGACCCGTTCTCGACCTTTGCCGCCGACGTGGACACCGCCAGCTATGACGTGTTTCGTCAGGTGATCACCCAGGGGGCGCTGCCGGATGCCCAGGCGGTGCGACTGGAGGAGTTCGTGAACTACTTCAAGTACAACTATCCGATTCCCGAGCCGGAGGCGGAACACCCCTTCAGCATCGATCTCGCGGCGGCTCCCTCCTTCATGGACCGCGAGTCGACGATCCTCCGGGTAGGGATCCAGGCGGAGCAGCTGTCGGCGTCCGAGATCAAGCCGGTGAACATGGTGTTCCTCGTGGATGTCTCGGGCAGCATGAACTCCCCGGACAAGCTTCCCCTCGTGAAACGGGTTCTGAAGAACTCGCTCAAGGTTCTGAATCCCGAGACCGACACCCTCTCCATCGTGACCTACGCCGGCGCCGCCGGTGTCCAGCTGGTCCCCACCTCGGTGGCCGAGGCCGAGGCGATAACCTCGGTCATCGACGGCCTGGGCGCGGGGGGCAGCACCGCCGGCGCCGCGGGCATTCAAATGGCCTACGACCAGGCGGAGGCGGCGTACATCCCCGATGGGATCAACCACGTCATGCTCTGCACGGACGGTGACTTCAACGTGGGGGTCTCGAACACCGACGAGCTGGTGGCCCTCATCGAGGAGAAGCGGGAGACCGGCATCACTCTGACCGCCCTCGGGTTCGGCAACAATTCGAACGACGCGATGATGGAGGAGATCACCAACGCGGGTAACGGGGTCTACGGGGTGATTGCCACAGCGGAGCAGGCGGACCGTTATGTGGAGGACCGCATGCTGGCGAACATCTACTACGTGGCCAAGGACATGAAGATTCAGGTGGAGTTCAACCCCGAGAAGGTGGCGGCTTATCGTCTACTCGGGTACGAGAACCGCGCCATCGCGGACGACGACTTCAGGAACGACCGGGTGGACGCCGGCGAGATCGGCACGGGACATCGGGTGACCGCCCTCTACGAGGTCGTCCTCGAGGGCGACGAGGTGCCGGATGTCTGGGGAGCCCCCGACCCCGAGGACGGTCCTCCGACCCAGGAAGAGCGCGAGATTTCTGCCGAGGACATGGTGCTGGTGAAGGTGCGCTACAAAGCGGTGGATGCCACGGTGGACGATCCGGCCACGGAGGTCTCCGCCGTGCTGAAGGAAGAGGAGATCTCTGCGACATTCGACGAGATGGACGACGACTTCCAGTGGGCGGCCGCCATCGCCGGCTTCGCGGAGCTGCTCAAGCACAGCCCCTATATCAAATCCTCGGCGCTCCCCGATGTCGCGGATGTCGTCACCGCCGGTGACTGGCTCGATTACGACCGCGCGGAGTTCGTCGAGCTCTTCGAGATGGCCAGGCCCCTCCTCGCCGCCAAGTGACCCCCTGCGTTGCAGGCCCAGTTTCTGATTGACGTCATATGGAAAATCAGCGCAACCTACCGGATTTTAATTATCTATCCATCGCCTGGTGAAGGGATGACGGGTGAAGGGATGACGCGAGCTGTCCGACCAGAACTCATAGGTGTAGCCGCAGTGGGTGCCGATTCGGTTGGAGCAGATCTCCTGCTCGGGCTCCTCGCAGTCCGGGTGCCGCCTCCGAGTCGCCGTCCCCCGAATCACCCGATGCGCCGGCATCGGAGGACGGGTCCGTCTCGTCTGACGCACACCCGATCAATCCCAGAACAACAAGATGCAGCGTGAATAGTGTGAATCATCTCATTTCTCTGCTCCTCTTCCTGATGCCGCTTCAATACCTATCCTGAATGCAGGATCTCGACAACCGCTCTACCCGGCATCGGCTCCCTCTCGGGGCAGGCCCCGCGTTCGCCGGGCCCCGTCTGTCCGCACGAAACTCCCTGGTCCGTCTTAAAAAATGATACTATCCGTTCGAAGGACGAGAGAAATCACATGAAACCGTCTTGGCTGATGCTGATGGGATTGATGATCGCGGCCGGATGCTGGCGAGTGTCTGAAGCGGAAGACAATCGCCAAGACCCCAGGCCCGGTTCTGCGGACGGCGACACCGACGCGGACGGCGACACCGACGCGGACGGCGACACCGACGCGGACGGCGACACCGACGCGGACGGTGACACCGACGCGGACGGTGACACCGACGCGGACGGTGACACCGACGCGGACGGCGATACGGCATCGGAACCCCGCGCTGAGATATCCTATATTTTCAGAGAAGATTTCGATGACGGCGACCTCAAAGGCTGGCAGGAGGAGACCGGCGAGGTGATCTATGGCGTCGCCGCCTCCCCCGCCTTGGGCGGGAGCGGATACAGCCTTCAGATTGACGGCGGCACTCCCCATTCCGGCGGCATCTACTACCTGTTCGACGACATCACCCCCTCCACAATATCCTACTGGGTGCGTTCCGGATCGACCCAATCGGCCGACGGCTATTTCGTCATCCATGGGAACGCGGACACCCTGGAGGAATTCATCGCATACGTCTACATGAACGAAGACGGATACATCCACGCTTCTTCAACAATCGGGGGTATCCAGACGTATGTCGCCGATGTCTGGTATCACATCGAGCTCAATTTCGACTGGACGGCCCGGACCTTCGACCTCGTCATAGACGGTGTATCGGTGATGACCGACGGGATGTTGTTGTATTTCGTCAACCACATTGAGCGCATCGATATCTATAACTTCAATGATGCCGATACGGCCTGGTGGGACGAGATAGAGATTTATTGAGGTTCAAGGAGACCCTTCGTCGAGCCTCCCCCGCCCGGCGTAGGCGGTGACCAGCCCGGGCACCGCGGTCGCGCTGTCCGCGTGTACGTGTAGTAATTGCTCGGCTCGAAGGTCTCCTGGAAGGGGACCATGTCGACCTCCGGTTCGAAGACGTCGTTCCGGGAACCCCTTTTTTGCCGTCTGTTTTCTCATCTACGAGGCCGGCGACACCTCCGGCGTTTTATTTTCAAAAGTTCAAAGAAAATCGGGCCTAACGAAAAATAATCGTTGAACCGCCCGGGGGGCGCGTAGAGGAGTAACCGAGGCGCAGCAATAGAGGATAAGGAGGTCCATATGAGATTCTGGTTGATGATTTTCTTGGGGGCGGTCGCTAAGCTAGACTTTCGACATTTCCAGGGAGGCAAGTTCCCGCTCCTCCCCCGCCCCGGGGGGCTGGGAGGGGGTGCTCATCTTAGGGCCTGTCACTATCGAGAGAGCGGGTAAGCGCATCAGCGATTCGATACATCACACCGTTGAAGTTGTCGAACACATCGTTGTTCCAAAACCTGAGCACCGTGAATCCCTGCGCTATGAGACACCGGTCACGATATTTGTCGTAGGCAACGTCGCGAGCATGCTCAATCGGACAGGGCATCGTCGAGCCGCCGGAGTCGCGCTCGCACGATCTCAATAATTACGCTCCGCGGAAATTTCTTGGCGAATTGGTGGAGCACGACCTTCTCCTTTTCACGCGAGCCGAGGTGCTGGTAGACATCCGCCATTCCGAGGTACGCTTCCTCGGCGAGCGGCCCCTCGGGCGTTCGCTGGAGATATATGTTGAAGTGGGATAACGCGGTTCGCGGAAGATTCAGGTGACGCAGCTCGATCTTCGCCAGGCTGATCAACACGCTCCTCGACTCCGGAATCCGTGGATAGCGCTCCAGGACGGTGTTGTATCGCATGGCGGCGCACTCCCAGTCGCGCTCGAGCAGACAGGATTGAGCGTTATCGATGAGCGCCTCCATGGAACTGAACTCCAAAGGCTCGGTCCCCGCCACCGCCGCCGGGCCCATCCCTGAGACGTCTCGCCGCGTCCCGTCGTCCGGAAAGATACCCTCCTCACAGCCGCTGTCACATGGCCGGTTGATGCACGCCATCTCCAGCAACGGACTATTATTGGGATGGGGCAGCTTGAATATAATACGTTGTTTCAGCTCCGCACCGTAGCCTTCCACCACCCCGAACACGGGGGCCTTGTCGCCGGCGGGGATCACGTCGACCGTTCCGCGGAAAACCTCCAGCCGAACCTCGTTTACATCCACCTGCGTCGTGAAGACAGCCCCCGTCACCCGCAGCTCACCGAGGGGAGTGACCACCGTCACCGGCTTCTTTTCCGGACGTGAAGGGTCCACAAAAAGCCCGACCGCTCCTCCGCGGATCAACAGCCGCACCTCGCCGTTCTCTACGATGACCTCTGACTCGTTTGCGTCGCTATTGGTCATGAAGACGCCGGATACGATCTCTTGCTTTGAATATGGAATACAGGGCGAGGTTATCGCTTGGGCGCAATACGAAAACAGGGGCCCCGTCGGACTCCTCCCCGCCGCAGCCGACCACGCCATGGTTGCGATGACGGTGACGGCGATCCGCAACGGAGCCATCCGGGGGCGCGCCATCGGGCTATGAAAAAGAACTGAACAACCGGTAGCTGAAACCGCTCCGCCTGCTGCCGGAAGCCCTCGCACCTCTCGGCCGGCTCCGACCCTCTTCGTAGATTTCGCAACAGCCATTATATTACTTTTCGGACGCTCGACGCCATTGCACCGAGCGTTTACTTTTCAAGTGGGTTGCCAACGGCAATCCGGGCGGAGCACTTCCCGAATTTCTCTCCGCCCTGCCTCCCCGGCTTCGTCACTCAATAGATGACGCCCTCCCGGGATTCGTACAAGGGCAGGATCGGGGAATCGGATACTTGATATTCATGCGCTCGCAACAAGCAGACAACGTGCAGTCGGGGGTACGGTGGCCGGAATCGACATCGATAACCCTCGAAAATTGTGAATTTCACGTTCTTCTATCAAAAAAAGACCTACACAATCTCTATTCGCGGATGCGCGGAATCGAGTCTTGTACATCGATAGCGCAGTGCGGTTCACGAAACGGGGAGAGACTACTCGGCACCTATGTCAGAGGCCCTTACGGGGCGATGCAATGCTCCGCCATCACCGGCCAGATCTGTCCGGCGGATGCGATGTCGCCGGCCTCCGTTGGGTGGATGCCGTCGGACGTGTACTCCGGGTGCCCGTCCCAGGACTCGCGCAGATCGACGAAGGCGCACTCCGGAGTGGCGAGCCCCTCGCAGAGCTCCTTGATCCTGGGCCGGAGTCCGTCGAGGCAGGAGAGGAGGCTCCCCCACTGATCGCCGACCGGGTCCGGATAGAAGAAATAGAGCACCTTCTCCACGCCGTCGTTCGCCATGTCCTCGAACAGGTTCACCGCGGCGTTGTATGCGGGATCCGGGGCGTTCTGGATGCAGTCGTTCCCGCCGCCGTCCATGACCACGAACCGGATATTGTTGCTGGCCTGTGCGTCGGCGTACTGACTGGGGATCTGGCCGTTGCCGATCAGCGTCCCGCTCACCGATTTGTTGATGTAGCTGTCCCCCTGCTTGAGCGAGCCGGCCGCTACCGCCTGCTCCACCAGCTTGGGAACGAGTTGACCGAGCGCGATGAACGACTCCCCGATGACCACGACCTCGTTCCCCTGGGTCGTACCGACATCGCAGTCGCTGTCGGAGTCCGAGTCCGCGTCGGTGTCGGCGTCGGTGTCCGCGTCGGTGTCGGCGTCGGTGTCCGCGTCGGTGTCGGCGTCGGTGTCGGCGTCGGTGTCGGCGTCGGTGTCCGCGTCGGTGTCGGCGTCGGTGTCCGCATCGGTGTCGGCATCCGTGTCCGCGTCCGTATCGACGTCCGTGTCGGCGTCGGAGTCGGTGTCCGCGTCGGAGTCGGTGTCCGCGTCGGAGTCGGTGTCCGCGTCGGAGTCGGTGTCGGCGTCGGAATCGGTGTCGGCGTCGGAATCGGTGTCGGCGTCGGAGTCGGTGTCCGCGTCGGAATCGGTGTCGGAATCGGTATCCGCATCCCCCCCGCCGTCTACCAGCATCTGCTCATCATCAGATGCAGAACACATCATCACCGTTGTACCGATACCGGCCATTAAGAGCCACATTGTCGTTGTTAAAATACGTGTCATAGAACTCTCCTAGAAAGCGAAAAATCGCCCGGAAAATTGCAAACCCTCAGAGCAGCAATTACTTGTTCAGTGCACCGCTTTACTGAGACCGGGTAATTCCCCCAAATAAAAAATATCAGGCGGCCGATGCCGTGTCTGCATTTCCAATAAACCCAGAGTTGTTTTTCCGTGAGGACTTGATGAACGAACCCGTCGTCTGTTTGAACGAGAGAGATCTATCTACATAATATAATTTTCGAAGAAGCAACCGGTCAATTTGACGACCACCCCCGAATCGATGGTGAAGTCGCTTTCGATCTCGATGACGCAGTCAGCAATGTACACAGGGGCGGACACCGACAGCGACGGCGACTCCAACACGGATGCGCGCTTCGCGAGTGATTTGGCGATTCTCCTGATCGGTGGCAGAATGGGGCGATGCAATCGAAGGTCATGACGGTCCTTATTGCCGGAGTCGTCTCTTCAATGCTGCTGATAGGGTTCCCCTATCGGGAGGTCCTCCCACCCATCGATCTCGGGTATGTGGTGATCGAGGCCGACGCTGATCTCCCGGCGGCGGAGATGGTCGCCCGATTTACCGCCCCCATCGAGGAAGTCCTCCACAGTCTCCCCGGTGTAAAGAAGACCACCTCCCGGACCACTGCAAAACACGGCGAGATCCAGGTGGAGCTCGAGGAGGGGGTTTCCTCAGAGATAGTTCAGCGGATTCGCGACGGGGCGAAGGGCTTGACCGTCCCTTTGAAAATCCGTCAGTTGAAGGCCACCGAGGGCGCCATGGTGTGCTACCTCTCCGGCCTGGAGCCCCGCCGCCTCGAGGCAGCCGCGGTGCGCTTCGGGGAGACCCTGCGGAAGATGCCGGAGGTCTCCCGGGTGTCCCTCTCCTCCAACCCACCGGAGGTCGCGGTTCGGTTCAACGGCGATCCGGCCATTGCGCTGTCCCTTACCAAACAGGAACACGCCGATGTCATCACCTTCAGGACCGGGGTCCGGGCGGCGGCGTCGCAGGAGACAACGGCGACCCCGGGGCTCCACATCGCCGTTCTCGCGCCCGCCCTGGATCAGCTGGAGGAGCAGCTGCAGCTGCTGACCTTTGCGGGCTGTGTCGGGCTGGTGGTGCTCGCGCTCATTTCATACGGGCTCTACCGCTCTCGTTCGATGACGGCCGGTCTCGTCTCCCTGGCGGCGCTCGGCCTCCTGCTCTCCCTCCTCGGCATCCGCGCGCTCGGGATCAGCCTGAACTTCTTCTCTGTCCTCTCGTTCTTCGCCGCCGCCCTCGTCTCGACCTCGGCGCTGATGCTGATCGCCGGGTTCTTCCGGCGAGGGGACGCCGAGGGGATCCGGCCGATGATTCTCCCCCTGACCTGGGCGGTGACGGCCGCGGCGGTGAGCTTCATGAGCTTCGGCGCCGTCGGGGGGATCGTGGGGAAGATCCTCAGGGAGCTCTCACTGGTCGCGGTGATGGTGATGGTGATCTCCTGCACCCTCTTTCTGATAATGACGCCCCCCGTGATGCGCAGCGTCCGGGCGCCCGCGCCGCGGGGCGTCCCGCTGTATAGAAGGATCCTGTCCAGGGTTCTCTACGGCGGCATCGGGTGGCGGGTGCTCGCCTGGGCGCTCCCCCAGGCGGCCCTCCTGTACATGATCCTCTTCATCATGTTGCATAACGGGGGCTTTCGTTTCTTCAAGGATGACGGCCCCGAGCAGATGAAGCTCTGGCTGGCCTGCGACGCCGATCAGCGGGAGATCGCGACCCGACGGGTGGAGGACCGCCTCTTGAAACAGGCGGATATCCGGCGGCTCGTGGTGACGAGCGGCAGGGCCTCCGGAAAGTACCACGCCCTCACGCGATACGGCCCGGAATACGCGGAGGTGGAAATCACGCTGAGCCCCGGTCAAGGCGTCGAGCCCATCACCCGCATCCTCTCCGCGGAGAAGGCGCGGGGGACCTGCGATCTCGACTGGGACGTCCAGGGCCCGGCGGGGTACCGCGGCACCGAGACGATCGCCATCTCCGGAGATCAAACGGCCGTCGGGGAGATCGCGGCGGCCCTCGAGGCCGAGGTGCGCCGGTTCGCCCCCGAGGCGGTGTTCCATCTGGAACGCGATGGGGAGGACGTGTTGAGACGAAACGGGATCCCTTCGGCCTCCCTGTTCGTCGAGGCGGACGATATTCCGGACCTCAACGCGCTGCTCATCCGTACCGTCGAAGAGGTGCGTGAGGCCTTCCCGGAGCACACCCTCGATATCGACGCGCAGGACAAGGACATGAAGCAGAGCCTGGCCAAGGGGCTCTCTGTGACCCTCGCCGCGATCCTCCTCATCGTGATCATCCACGTCCTCGCCGGGGTGTGGTACCGCTCGTTTCTCCCCGGCGTGATCCTCTTCTCGCCGCTGTACTTCATCGCCGGAGTGTTCCTCGCGAGGGAGGTCTACATGGTGAGCCTCTTCGCCGTCCCGGTGCTGCCGCCGATACTGGGGATCATCGTGTTCATCACACTCCAGGCCGTGAAGGAGGCGGGCAAGCCCCTGAGCTCGTCCTCGATCCTGGACTGCTCGGAGCAGCTCTTTCGCGCCACCCTGCCGCTCTTCGGCGCGCTCTTCTCGAGCCTGGCGGTGGTCTGGATCACCGACGACGCGCTGTCACCCTTCGCCGCCGCCCTCCTCGCCGGGCTCCTGCTTCTCATGTACTTCGTCTGGGTGCTGCTGCCCCTCTTTCTGAAGCTGGAGAGGGGATCCCGCGGGGCGCCGGCGGCGGGCGACGGGTTCTGGTCTCCCTGAAGCGCTCATGCACGTGCCCCGCTTCGGCGATGATAGCGAAGACCCCTACAATTCGAAGAGCTGGGAGCAGGTGAAGGTTCGAAATTGCGCTCGAACTTGGTATAGTTGTGGACATGAGATCGTCTCTCGATCTCCGCGGTCATGCCTTCTCGGATGAGTATCATCATTAGAGGAGGGGTAGCTTCTACGCTTCGGGAAGGGCTTTGAGGCGCTCTAGAAGAGAAAGGACGAACGGATGACAGGACGGCAAGCCGTTACTATGGGGTGGATATCGATGGGCTTCATCTTCGGTCTTATCGGCTGCTCGAACACTGAGGCCAATCAAGACGGCGACGCGGACGGCAGTGTCGGCACGAACGTCTCCCTGGATACGGGGACTGACGCGGATACCGATGTTGACGCCGATACCGACGCTGATGCCGATACCGACGCTGATGCCGATGCCGATACCGACTCCGACGCGGATACCGATGCCGACACGGACGCCGATGGAGACGCGGATACCGACGCCGATTCGGACGTGGACACCGATTCGGACGTGGACACCGACGCGGATACGGACACCGACGCGGATACGGACACCGATGCGGATACGGACGCCGACACGGACGCGGATACGGATGCCGACGGGGACAGCGACGCCGACACGGACGCCGACACCGACACCGACGCGGATAGCGACACGGACGCGGATGACGAGGCGGATATTCCCTCCACGGAGGTCATCAAAGACATGTTACTGGGCTGGAATCTCGGCAACACCCTCGACGCCCCGGACGGGGAAACGACCTGGGGCAACCCGGTGACGAACCAGGCCATGATGGACGCTCTAGCGGGGGTCGGGTTCAAGACGGTGCGGATCCCGGTCACCTGGGAGCGCCACATGGGGGGCGCGCCGGACTACCCCGTCGATGAAGAGTGGATGAACCGGGTGGAGGAGGTGGCGAACTACGTTCTCTCCGCCGGCATGTTCGCGATCGTCAACTCCCACCACGACGAGTGGGTCTCGCTCATGCCCGGCGAAAACCACGAAGAGATCGCCAACCGGCTCGGCCGCCTGTGGAGCCAGATCGCCACGCGCTTCAGGGAGTACGATCATCATCTCCTCTTCGAGACCCTGAACGAGCCGCGCACGAAGGACGGCACGGAGTGGACCGGGGGGACCCCCGAGGCCCGCGCGATCCTCAATGACTACAACGCGGCGGCGGTCAACGCCATCCGCGCCACCGGCGGCAACAACGCCACCCGGCACGTCGTGATCCCGACCCACGCGGCCAACGCGAACAACGACACCGTCAACGACCTGGTGATTCCGAATGATGACCCGCGGATCATCGTCTCGCTGCACACCTACTACCCCATCGAGTTCAGCTTCGGCACGGACGGCTTCGACGACACCGACTGGGGGACCGACGCGGATCGCTCGGCGATGGCCGCGGAGCTCGACCGGATTCACGGTCTGCTGCCGGCGAACGGCCGCGCCGTGACCATCAGTGAGTGGGGCTCGGTCAACAAGAACAACACGGCGGATCGTGCGGCCCACGCCCGCGCTTACGCGCAGATGGTCACCGAGCGCGGCATGTGCCCGATCTGGTGGGACAACGGATATCCCGAGCCCGGGTCGGACGGGTTCGCGCTGCTGGATAGAAGCGCCTCTCCCCCTGGCTGGGTGTTCCCGGAAATCGTGACGGCCCTGGTCGAGGGGGCCGCCGCGGGCGCACAGTGAGGAAGGACCGGCCGATACACCGGAACGCCGGTGCCCCCGGCGATAAAGAAATCACTCAACGTACCCATGACGGGAGGCTATCGCCCGTCTCGTGTCGCGTCAATCGAAAGGCCGATGAAGGAGCGCGCGGTCGACTTTTTTATGGTGCGGTCAACCAGTCCAACGCCTCTTCCTGAGAGTCGAAGGGCTTGATGTTGGTCTTCGAGAAGCTGGCGACGGTCCTCACGAACAAGCGTTGGATGCCCGTGATGCCGAGCAGGGCCACCTTGTCTATCCGATCGGACGATTGGGAGGTCAGCTTCTTCAGCGCGCCGAGGACCTCCCGATCCATGATGCTGCCCGTCGAGTCTACGAGGATCAGGCGCTGAACGACGTCTATGGCCTGGGACTTGGCGATGTTCTCCTCCACTACCTTGAGGTACTCGGCGCCCTCCAGATTCGTGTGGTCGAGGAAAACGACTGTCTTCTTATTGTGTTGAAGCAGGAAGCGTCGGCGTTGAGTGACCATAACATGTTTATAGTCAGTTTCGGGGGCGACGCAAAACTCCGGAGAGATTAAACTGAATTCTGTAACCCGTTATAGTAATATAATATGTGAAATTCTGGTCGGGGCTCCGATTGGAGCTGGTTCGCCTTCAGTATGATTTCTACCGAAAATCGCGGACGATGGTTTTTATAAAAGGACCTCTCGTCATCGTGAACAGACAGATGGGTCCCCTCCGCCGACTCCCGACGAGCTGCAACCGGCGGCACATCCCATCGCCACAAGAGAGAAGAACTGTTCCAAACCCCAACATCGTTTCAAACGCATATGAAACTCCCGTCTCGAAACCTTGTGCCGGTTCCTGGTTGTTATTCCCAAATCTTCTCCTGTCCATTCACAGGGAGTGCCAGGATCCGGTGTAAACGGGTGAAAGATATAGAAGGGCCGAACGATAGCTATGCCCTTACCGCGGCGCGCCAGGCATACCGTTTCACCACATCGATGACGTTCACGTCTTCCTCGATGGTCTTGTGGGTGGGGTTGTGCGGGGTGATGGGGGAAGCGACGGCGTCCGGCATGAGCGTGGTCTTGTCGAAGCCGTCCCCTGCCACGTCGATGTTGATGGCCCGGTCGAAGTACGGCGAGCTCTGAAACCGCGGGCGGGTTTCCCGATACAGGAACACGTGTCCGTTCTGACCGCACTGCTTCTGCTTCTCGTAGAGGTTGACCAGCTCTTTGATGTTGCCGTCGACGATCATCGCGTACTGAAGGTCGCCTCCGTTATCCACGTAGTTCTGGTAGTGATACCCGAGCCGCTTGGACACATCCACACCGACGAAGAGATCGACCTCGATGTCGTGAGCGCCGAGCTTGACGCTCGCGTTTCTGAGCACCCGGCCCCCCATGCTCTTGCAGAGGAAGATGACCTTCGGCCGGGCGCCCCCCGCATCGACGACGCGCTTGATGCCGTCCCGGATGTTCTTGGCGACCCGCTCCTCCGCCTTCGTGGTGAGTCGCCCCACACCGGTGACCGCGGCAACCAACCGGCTGCCCGGCACATCCAGCTCGTTCTTCAATTCCTTGGAGAGACTCTTGAACCGGGTCCGCTTGCCCCCATAGCCGGCCAGCGAAACCACGATGGTCGTCACCTCCCGTGTGAACGACTCCCGAGTCGGTCCCCTGATTCCCCGGACCCATTTGGTATACCTCATGTCGACCTCCTTTTAATGCGAAACCTTTGTGAGGATACCTCCCATCGACGCATATGGCCACCCATCAAAATAGTGAACCATCCATTGGGATGTGTCAGGATTCGGCATTGATGAAATAAAAATATGACGGAGGCAATAGGCGTAAATACTGGAAAAGGGGGCTCGGTCAGCGGCGCTCAAAGGGAGGGATGATCAGAGGCCTAAATGTCGTAGTAAAGGGCGAATTCCCAGGGGTGGGGCCGCAGGTCGAGGGCCTGGACCTCGTTGGCCATCTTGTAGGAGATCCATGTATCGATGACGTCCTGGGTGAACACGTCTCCCTTGAGGAGGTACTCGTGATCGTCCTTCAGGGCGTTCAGGGCGTCCCGCAGGGTCCCCGGCGTGGTGGGCACCTTGGCGGCCTCCTCCGGCGGGAGGTCGTAGATGTCCTTGTCAAGGGGCTGGCCCGGATCGATCTTGTTCTGGATGCCGTCCAGGGCCGCCATGAGCATGGCGGACATCTCCAGGTAGGGGTTGCAGCTCGGGTCCGGGCAGCGGAACTCGATGCGCTTGGCCTTCGGGGAGTTGGAGTACATGGGGATCCGGATCGCCGCGCTCCGGTTCCGGCTGGAGTAGGCCAGGTTTACCGGCGCCTCGAAGCCCGGCACCAGCCGCTTGTAGCTGTTGGTGGTGGGGTTGGTGAGGGCGAGCAGCGAGGGCGCGTGCTTCAGGAGACCGCCGATGGCGTAGAGGGCGGTCTCGGAGAGCCCGGCGTACTGATCCCCGGCGAAGGTGTTGGTGTCGCCCTTCCAGATGGAGATGTGGGTGTGCATGCCGCTGCCGTTGTCGTTGAACAGGGGCTTGGGCATGAAGGTTACGGTCCGGCCGTGCTTCCTCGCGATGTTCTTAATAACGTATTTGTAAATCAGGAGGTAGTCCCCCATCGTGACGAGGGGGGCGAAGCGGATGTCGATCTCCGCCTGACCGCCGGTGGCCACCTCGTGGTGCTGGCACTCGATGGGAACGCCGAGCCCCTGTAAAGTGAGCATCATCTCGCTCCGGATATCCTGGAGGGAGTCCGTGGGCGCGACCGGGAAGTAGCCCTCCTTGAAGCGGGGCTTGTAACCGAGGTTGGGGTTCTCCACCCGGCCGGAGTTCCAGCGACCCTCGATGGAGTCCACGTGGTAGTACCCCTCGTGCTCGTTCTGATCGAAACGAACATCATCAAAAATGAAGAACTCCGCCTCGGGGCCGAAGAAGGCGGTGTCGCCGATGTTGGTGGACTTGAGATAGGCCTCGGCCTTGCGGGCGATGTTCCGGGGATCCCGGGTATAGTCCGCGCCGGTGATGGGATCGCAGATGTTGCAGATCATCACCAGGGTCTTGGCCTCGCAGAAGGGGTCGATGAACGCCGAGCTCGGCTCGGGTTTGACCAGCATGTCGGACTCGTTGATCTGCTGCCAGCCGCGGATGCTGGAGCCGTCGAATCCCAGTCCGGCCTCGAATACACTCTCATCCAGCTCGCTGGTGGGGATGGAGAAGTGCTGCCACAGACCTGGAAAGTCCATGAATCGAAGGTCGATGACCTGCACGCCTTCCTTGTTGACAAGTTCCAACACGTCTTTTGGGGTACTTAGTGTCGCCATTTTTTTCATCTCCTTATGTTGGTTTCCAGGGCTGTTCACACCTTGAAAATTGGGTTCGTTGAAACCAATAACTATTTGTAATTTCGCAAAAAAACAGGAAGTGTCAAATGGTTTCTGTAATAAAACGAACGATACAAAATTGTTGCGTAAAAATACAATTTTGGTGCTTTATTCTGCGCGGTGGCAGCGATTTGAACCATCCCAAAAAAGGTTACTTTTTGGGAGATCGGCACAAGCCGGGGTTCTTTTTGGTACAAAAATGTATTTTAAAAAGAGGTGGAATATTCCGCACGAAGCAGCGCCTCGATAGAAAAATCAACATCCCGCCGGTCGTTTTTCTACCCATGAAACGAATCTCATGTGTCCCCATGAGTAAAAATTCAAAATGGCATACTGCTCCCCGTCCGGACCGAACCGGTTGACGTCGGTGTCCCCGTCGCTCGGCCACAGGGTGATGGCCCCCGCCATGGGGGCGTTCACCCCGTCCACGTCCCGGTACCACTCGGCGAAGGTGCCCGCATCGATCATCGTCGACGCCACCGCCAACTCGGGCTTGCCGTCTTCGTCCAGAACCGGTCTCACCAGGCCGGAGGTCTCCTCCGTCATGCCGGTCAGCGCCAGCTCGAAGTCGACGTGCGATATGCCCGCGCCAGTACTGGGTGAACGGAGATTTTGGCCCCGGAGTCAGAGTGGACACTCTGTCGAGGAGCCAAAATCGAGTACGCCCGGTAATGGCGTGGGATTCGCGTTTGCAGCCGTTTGTTCAGGGATTATTCGGGTTGATACACTTCTTCCCGGTACGGGAGCACGGAGGTGATCTTCTCCCATAAGTCGATCAGGCCTTGGACGTTCAGATCCGAGGGGATGTCCCACTCCTTCTGGAAGTAGGCCAGCCCGTAGATCGAGCCGCCGCAATGATAGACCGTGTCATCGGAGAAGACGCGGATGTCCTGGGTCGCCACATCCTCGGTGCAGGTGGACCTGAGGACCTCGCCGATTCCACTGAGATCCGTCTCGTGGACCATCCGGCGCAGCGTCCAGAGATCGGTCCGGCGGATGGTCCCCTCGAACACCTCGGTGATCACGGGCGCCGGGATTCTGCAGAACTTGACCATCTGTCTCACGTCGCCGTTCGAGTGGATCTCCGCTCTCCACGAAGTGAGGTCCACTTCGAAACCGGGATGAAAACGCGCTTCAATCCATTTCATCTCTTCATCCTTGGAAAAGCTGGACTTACTATACACCACTCTGTATAGTTCGTGTTCCGAAAAGTAGGGATCGGCGATGATTTTTTCCGGCAGGAAATGGTCCGGCGAGGGGGCGCCCAAGGCGCGGGTGCGTCCGGCCCGAGGTATTCCGCGCCATCGTGGGCCACTCCGCCGGTGGGGTTGACATGCCCCCGAGCTGCGAGCCCATCCCCTACTTCGGCGCCCTCGGCCTCTCGGATATCATGCCCAAATCCCAGGAGACCCAGACCGATCCCTTCGCCGCGTGGAACGGCTGCACCGTCGAGTCGCTCCCCACCGCGCCCGCCGGGGGACACGTCTGCACCGACTACGACTGCTGCCCGGCCGGCGCCTTCCTCGGCCGGTTCTGATTTGGGGTCCGTTCCCCTGGCGTCTGTCGAGGGCTCCGTCCGCAGGCGGCTCGTTATGCGGTTCGGCTGTGTCGCCTCACGGGGTCTCTTGCCTTGACACCCCGCGCAAACCGACGATATTGACGGCATCGACGGACAGGTGAGAAATGCGATTTCCTGAAAAGACTTTGAATGACCTCGAGTGGTCGCGGCTGTGCGATCACTGGGCGGATCGGTGTACGGGGGAGGCAGCGGCAAAGCGCTGCCGGCGGGCGGCGTTCTTCGATGCGAAGAAGGCCCGAGCGCATCTGGCGCTGGTGGGGGAGCTCCTGGCGGCGCTGGTCGAGGGGGATGCGCCCCCTTCGCTGGCGGCGAACCCGCTCGGCGATACGTTGTCGCGCATCGAGCACCAGGGGGGAGTCTCCGGCGAGGCGTTGATCTGGGTGGCCCAGAACCTGAAGCTGTTCGCGGCCATCGCCCGGTACCTGGACAACCGGCGGGACGCGATGCCGGGGAACGCGGCCCTGGTGGTGCCCGCGGAGGGGAGCGCGGCCATCGTGAAGCTGGCCAACCTGGCCGGGGAGATCGAGTCCTCGTTCGAGCCGGACGGCTCGGTCTCGGATCGGGCGAGCGCGGAGCTGTCGACGCTCCGGGCCCGGGTGGTCTCCCTGCGGAAGCACCTCACCGCCCGCATCGAAAAGATCGCGGAGCGGGAGGACGACCTGCTCCAGGAGCGCAGCATCGCGGTGCGCAACGAGCGGTTCGTGCTCCCGGTGCGGGCGGACGCCCACCGGCGGCTCTCGGGGATCGTGCACGGGGCCTCCGGCTCCGGCGCCACGGTGTTCGTGGAGCCGGAGGAGGTGATCGAGGTGGGCAACGACCTGATGCTCGCCCGGGAGGCGGTGTTGCGGGAGGAGGCCCGGGTCATCGCCGATCTGGCCGAGGCGGTGCGGGACGAGCTCCCCGCGGTCCGGTCCGCCGACGAAATCGTCATTGACGTGGAGACCCGCATCGCCGCGGCCCGCCTCTCCCTCGACCTCGGCGCCGCCGTGCCCCAGGAGGGGGAGGCCGGGGAGGTTCAGCTAGTGGGCGCGCGGCACCCGCTGTTGCTGCTCGCCGGCGTGGACGTGGTCCCCTGCGCCGTCCGGTTCACCCGGGGGCGATGCCTGGTCATCTCCGGGCCCAACGCCGGGGGCAAGACCGTGGTGCTCAAGACCGTGGGGCTCCTCGGCCTCATGCGCGCCGCCGGCCTGCCCGTCCCCGCGGCCCCGGACTCGATCTTCGGCGCCCCCCTCGCCATCCTGACGGACATCGGAGACGATCAGAGCCTCAAGGAGAACCTCTCCACCTTCTCCGCCCATATGACCAACATCGCCCGGATCCTGAACCAGGCCGGCCCCGGCACCATCGTGCTCCTCGACGAGCTCTCCGCGGGCACCGACCCCGGGGAGGGGGCGGCCCTGGCCGAGGCCATCCTGGACCACCTGTGCAAGGAGGGCGCCTCCACCCTGGCCACCACCCACTTCGACACCCTCAAGACCCGGGCCCTCGGGGACGCCGCGTTCGAGAACGCCTCGGTGGGGTTCGACATGCGGACCATGCGGCCCACCTTCGAGCTCTTCCAGGGGACCCCCGGCACCTCCAGCGCCCTGGCCGTGGCGGAGCGGTTCGGGGCGCCCCGGTCCGTGGTGGCGCACGCCCGATCGGTGATGTCCGGGGGCTCCCGCCGACTGGAGTCCGCCATCCGATCCCTCGAGGACGAGCGGCGGCGTCTGGTCAAGGAGCGGAGCGACCTCGCCGACGCCCTCCGCCACGCCGAGGACCTGGAGCGGAAGCGGCAGAAGGAGCTCGCCCGACTCAAGCAGCGGGAGGAGAAGTTCATCGACGAGGAGCGGGAGTCCCTGTGGCGGGAGATCCGGATGGCCCGGGAGAAGGTTCGGGACGCGGAGCAGACCGTCAAACGGCAGCGCCGGGACGCCGACGCGGTGAACCGCTCGCGGCGGCAGATCAACGCCGTCGCGGAGGCGCTCTCTCCGGGCGGGGATCTGGCCGCCGAGCCCTCGGGGGATCTCCCGGGGCGGCCGGCGAAGGCGTCGGACATTGCCGAGGGGGCGGCGGTGTTCGTCTCCACCTTCAACAAGAAGGGGGTGGTGGCCGGCCCGCTCCGGGGCAAGTCCCTGTTCGTCACCGTGGGGAGCCTCAAGACCAAGGTCGGCCTGGCGGACCTCCGGGTGATGGACGCCCCGGCCAAGGCCCCGCCCCCCCAGAAGCTCGGCGCCCCCGCCCTCGCCCGGCGGGAGGATCCCATCCAGACCCGGGAGAACACGCTGGATCTCAGGGGCATGACCTCCGAGGAGGCCGTCGATGCCGCGGATGCGTTCCTGGACAGGGCCATGAAGGACGACTTCGGCGTCGCCTTCATCATCCACGGCCACGGCACCGGCGCCCTCAAGAGCGCCATCCGCGGCTATGTCATCGAGTCCGCCTACGTCGCCGACTCCCGGCCGGGCCGGCGGGGGGAGGGCGGCGACGGGGTCACGGTGGTGTGGGTGCGGTGATCCGCCGCGCGGCGATCCCCTCCGGAGAGACGGACAGCGACACGAGCTCGCCTTCTCGCATCCCGAGGCGCCGCTGATCGAAGAGCAAATTCCCGAGGCCGAAGTGCACCGGTACCGCTCCGTAGAAGACTAACGGACGAACGACGTGGGCGCCGTGCATCACCACCGCAGCGGCCCCGGCCTCCACAGCCCGGGAGGCGTAGGCCGCGTCACCGGGTGGGACCGAGGGATCCCCCTCCCGGCCCGCGTGGAGGAGCACCAGCACCGGACGGTGAGGGGCGCCCTGTTTGGCCGCGCGGATCACGCGACCGACCTCGTCGGGGGAGGGCCGGGGGACGTCCCGAAGGGGCGGGTTTCGGGAGCCGGTGAGGTTGGCGGAAACCACAGTCACGGGACCGAGAGGCTCAGAGATCACCCGGCCGGCGGCGGCCTCCGTCCCCAGGGGGACGATGCGGTGAGCCCTCAAAAGGCTCGCGGTGCGACGGAGGCCCTCCGGCCCTGCGTCCAGGGAGTGGTTGTTGGCCAGGGTGACCGCGTCCACTCCGATGTCGGACAGGGCGGTGATCCCCTCGGCCTCGCCGCATAGTCTTGGATATCTCGGGGTCTGCTCCGGGAGACACGCGCCCACGGGGGACTCCAGGTTCACGATGGCGATATCGGCGCTGGACAGGGCGGGGCGGATAGCTTCTGTCACGCGTCTCCAGCCAACGGCCCCGGCCCGCTTCGCCACTCCGCGACCGAGGAGCACGTCCCCGCCCACCACCAGGGTGATCGGCCCGCTGCCGGGATCGCCGCCGGACGCGGCGCCCGCGACGACCGCCAGCGCTCCGAGAAGAGCGACGAAGAGCGGAAGCCTCATATCTCGAGCCGCGCGCCGGACATGGGAGAGCACCGGTACCGGCCCCGCTCGTCCTTTCCGAGCTTCACCGCGGTCACCGGCTCGGCGTAGAGCGCCTCCATCCAGGTCGGGGGATCGGGCACCGCGTCCTCCAGCACCCGCCGCCGCCACGCCTCGTCGGTGAGCCGCTCGCCGGACCGGGTGAGGAGCTCCCGGTAGCTCATCACCGCGCCCCGGGCCAGCACGGGCCCCTCGGGTCCGGGGATGTAGGCGTAGATGAGATCCGGATGCCCGATCCCCACCTCCAGCACCCGCGCCTCGGCGGCCCCCTCCGACGGCCGCCAGGTGAACACGTCCGCCACGAGGGACATGTCGTAGTCCCGCTCGGAGAGCTCGTAGGTGTTGGCCAAAGTGGTGAGGATCCACTCCACCTCGCCGCCGATCACCATGATGCGATCCCGGCGCTCGTCGTCCAGGGGCTTGCCTTGGAGCTCTAACCGGGCGGTCTCCTCCAGGAAGTCCAGCAGGTCCGCCACGAGCTTCGTCTTCTTTTTAAGAGGCCTTATATGGTAATTGTTGCCGTCGTCCATGTCGCACGCCAGGTCCACGCCGGCCTCGGTCAGCCGTCGCTCCAACGCTCGCACCATATCGGCGAGGCGGCCGTAGAGCGTCGGCACCGGCTCCACCCAGCAGGGCACGGCGACCTCCTCGGGGACATTGCACTCGGCGCCGTAGGGCTCGCCGTAGAGGATAGTATCGTGCCGAAGCTCCGCCCACCCCGCGGCGAACGCGAAGAGGGCCCGCCGTTGCCATGCCCGGGGCTCGAGGCGGTCAAGGCGGCTCCGCTTCAGGGGATCCAGCAGGGGGCGCAGGGCGTGGAGGGTCCGGTGGTAGGCGTCCGAACGCCACTTGGCGGCGGGGAGCGCCGCGAGATGCTTCCGGCCGTTCCCGAGCGCCTCGGCCGCCGCCGCCGCCCGGGGTTTGGGGACGACGCCGACGACGATCTCCCGGGCCAGGTCGGAGCCGAGCACCGCCGCGGCCCCCGCGGCCCCCATCATCCCCTTGAGCGCGGCCTCTCCCTCGGGGCCGCGCATCGCCTCCCAGGCGATCTGTGAGAGCTCCCGCAGAGCTACGGCGTCCTCGAAGGCCCGTCGTCCCAAGGCGCGGATCTGGGGGACGGGCTCTCCGAGCCCCGAGGCGATCCGGGGGAGGGGCAGCTTCAGCAGCTGGGCTCGGTATCCCTCGACGGTCTCTGCCGCGGTCAGCGCATCCGCCGACACCCCGGACAGCCGCGGGGTCAACGCACCCCGCGCGGCGAACAGGGTGGGGGCGTCCGGATCGCCGGCGAAGAAGGCCGTGACCGAAAGCACCTGCTCGAGCTCCCGGGCGGCCTCCGGAGCCGCGTCGAGGGACCGCGCCAGCGCCAGCGCCCCCGCCGCGTCCTCGTGCTCCCCTTCGAGGAGGAACGCCGCGCTCCCGAGCCAGCTCATGCAGCGGAAGTAGCGCTGGAGCACCACCGACTGGGTGTAGTGTCCCCGGGGCTTCATGGACGACAGGTCCAGCTTCCCCTTCAGCCCCGGCACCGACTGAAGCCCCCTTGCGGCGTGCACGGCATCGACGGTCCGCTTCACCGTCGCTTCTATCCGCTTCGGCAGGGGCGTTCTCGCGGGCCAGCCCGCCTCCGGATCCTTCTTCTTCCGGACAACGACATTCCCGTCGTCATCGTAGGAGGGGTAGGGCTCCACCTCCAGCACCGGCTCCCCGGCCGCGCTGTCCCCGGGGGCGGCCTGCTCCAGCAACCGGAGGGCCACCGCCCAGAAGGTGATGGCCCGATCCGCCAACGCGCGTCCCTCGGCCGTGCGGATGGCGCTTCGCCCCGCCTCGTTCGTCTTCACCAGCTTCCGGAGCGCGCCCCTGAGCCGTGGCTTCAGCTCCCGGGCCTCCAGCTCCCTGAGCACCGCGTCGATGTAGGCGTGGGTGATATCGATGGCCAGATCCACGGTGACGTAGCTCGGAAGGCGGATGTAGTCATTCCTTTCGTACACGTGAAAGAGGTGGGTGGCCCGCCGGGCGGTGCGGGCCTCGTCCGGGTCGGGGTCGGCCGCGGGCGCGGGTTGCTTCGCCAGGAAGAAGCCGTTCTTCTTCAGAAGCGTTTCCTGCCGCTCGGTGACGGTGCCGAGCCGCTGGAGGGTCCCCTCTGCAGGGAACCGCTCGACCTCGGGCGGTGGTTTTACCTCGCGCCACCTGGCGTCCGGGGTCTTTGGAGACGGGGGCTCGGGAGACGTGGCCTCGAGGGCCGTTTTCTCCTCGGACGGAGAGGTCGCCTCCGGAGTCTGCCTGACCAGCGTCCTCCCCGTACACGCCATCGCCGCTAGCCCCAGCACATACAGTCCAGTGATTAACTTCATCGCCTATCGCGCTCCTTTCAGCGTGTCGAACCGCGCCCGCCAGATCGTCGGCGGCGCGCCGTCTCCTCGCCACAGCACTCGCTCTAGGCCGTAGCCGAACCCCCGCCAGCGGTACCGCGTCACCCGGTAACCGCCCTTCGATCGCTCCCAGGCGAGCAGCGCGCCCCGGTCGGTTTCGTCCACCGCGAGGTCGTCGAACCGCGCCGCGAGCCGGGTGCCCCGCCAGGCCGGTACGCACCGCCCTTCCTCGAAGGAGTAGACATTCAACCGGTTCTCCATGGCGGGATCGAAGCGGGCCCGCTTCCGAAGCGCCACGATGGCGTCCGCCCGAAGATCTCCGTCCACGTCGTCCACCCAAAGCCCCCAGGCACCGTCCAGGCGCTCGCAGGGGATCCGCCAGAGACCGGTGTCGTCCGAGAAATAGAGGTGCCCGTCCCTCCGATCGTCCACCGCGAGGACGACGGCGCCGTGCCGGATGGCTCGCCTTACAATCTCCCGGTGCCCCGGCGCGAGGCCGCTTTCCGCGATTCGACCGCGGTCCGAGGAGAGGAGTGACAGCGCGAGCGCCATCAAGGCAATACGCCCCGTCAAGAGGGTCTCCTTTGGGAAGTTGGCATCCGTCGAGTCTACGATGGATTAGCTGAATCGGCAAACCTGACGGCAATCCCGACGCGGTTAGCTGCACCCGCCCTTGGCCTTGACCAGCTTCTTCTTGACCGGCTGGCCGAGGTGGGAGAGGGCCGCCTCGAGCTTGTGGATGGCCTTGGCCGCCTTGGATCGGAACATGTGGGTCGCCCGGGCCTGCTGCGGGGCGCTCGGGCCGGGGGGCCTGCTGCCGAAGATCTTGGCCTGGAACTGCGCCATGGTCTCGTTCAGGACGTAGTTCTGGGAGTTGCCGATGAACTTGGCGGAGAGGCAGGCCTTCTTGGCGATCCTGACGTCGTCCGCGTAGAAGACGTTCCGCTTGTGCTTCTGCGAGAAGACGGGCTCGTACTCCCGGTTGAAGATGTCCCCGAGGGGGATGTTGACGGCGAGGGGGAGGTGCCCGGCGTCGAACGCCTTCTTGGGCCGGACGTCGATGAGGTTGAGCTCGAAGGCGTGGTTCATCAGCTCGTCGGCGAGCCGGTCCGAGGAGATCTCCTTGAACTTGCACTTCTTCTGCCGCTCGGCTTCGGCGATGGCGCTCTCGAGCCGCTCCTCCCGGTTCGGCGTCGCGGCGACCCCGAGGAGGATCACCAGGGGCACCGAGGCGAGGGCTGTGTTGCGGCGACGGGTGAAGGGGCTCGTGTCCCGGGGGATCCCGGTGACCCGCTGCTCGACGACCCCCACGAAGACGAACGCGCCGATGGCCACCGCGGTCATCAGGATGGCGAAGAGCACCGGGGAGAGGCCGAGGGCGGCGTCGACGCGCATCGGTCCCCATGCGTCAGCCTTGTAGAACGGCTCGAGGACCGGGTAGAGCTCGGCGAAGGCGAGGATGCCGAGGAGGGAGCCCCCGATGAACACCATGGCGTCGATCTTCCCGGTGACCGCCGCGCAAACGCTGGTGCCCGGGCAGAAGCCGCCGATGATGAACCCCGCCCCCATGACGAGCCCCCCCACGAGGGCTGACCGGAGGAAGGTGGGGTTCACGTAGACGAGGCTCAGGTCGAGGAGGCCGACATGGGCCAGCAGCACCACCCCCACCATGGCGGTGACCCCCGCGGTGAAGAAGACCCGGAGCACCGTGAAGTCGTACCCGTAGAAGAGCCCCACGAGCTTGCGGGTGGTGGAGAAGCCCGCCTGCTCGAGGACGAAGCCGAACCCGATGCCGAGGAAGACGGCGAGGACGAGGCTCATGTCGCTGCTGATGATCTCCGGTACCAGCGGTCCCATCCTCACCCCCTCACTTCAGCCAGAGCCGGCGGAAGAAGAACGCCAGCGCGTACGCCCCACCGAAGATGGCCAGCATGGTCAGGATCCCCCCGAGGGACATCACCGCCATGCCGCTCAACGCGGAGCCGCTGGTGCACCCCCGGCCGAGCTGGGAGCCGAAGCCGAACAGGGCCCCGCCGATGAGCGCCCCCGCGATGCGGAGGTCGGGCCTAACGGAGGGCCCCCCCTCCAGCTTCAGGCGGGTGCGGTTGGAGACGAGGCCCGACACGAAGGCGCCGATCACCACCCCGATCACCTCGAACAGGAGCCAGGACTTCCAGACGCTCTCCGGGTGCTCGGCCTCATAGGCCTTGTAGTACGCCGTGTTCTGGTAGTGGGGCTCCGCCACCGCGGCCACGGTGCCCACCATCACGGTCTTCATGGCGCCGCTCGCCCCGAGCCCCCGGCCGGAGATGTAGATGGTGAGCAGCAACACCAGACCGAGCAGGATACCGGCGCTGTAGGCGTTCATGTAGGGTTTCGGTTCCATGGCCAGCTCCTTTTACGCTTGGGGTTCCCCGGCCTCGGCCTCGGGGTCGTCCTCCACCGCCTCGTACCCGGTGATCATGGCCCGGATGTTGGAGAGGGGGGTGTGCCCGGTGGAGGTCATGTAGACGTGCACCACCAGAAAGGCCATGAGCAGATACCCCCCCAGGGTGTGCACCACCGCCATGGCCTCCAGGCTGATGTCGCTCACCACCACCGTGTCGTTGGCGTCGAACCACTTCTGAAACATGTAGAGGAGGCCTGAGCCCACCGTCAGGGGGATGAGGAAGAGCTTGAAGCCGAGGTAGGTGAGCACCTGCAGGGGGTTGAGCTTCCGAAGGGCGTTCTTGCGGAAGGGGTGGGGGGCGCCGTGGAAGATGCCGTGGGTGTAGTAGCGCACCTGGGTCCGCAGGTTCTTGAGGGAGGGGACGTACTGCTTCCACTCCCCGGTGGTCACGTGCCAGAAGATGCTGAACGCGGTCAGGATCAGCAGCAGGTACGCGGCGATTCGGTGGTACCGAACGGCATGCTCGAAGCCGAAGAAGTGGAGAGAGTCGTGGACCTCGAACCCGGTGAAGGCGAGGAAGATGATGAGCCCCGCCTGGGACCAGTGCCACAATCGCTCGAACCGTTTGTAGATGTAGACGTGCGTCATCGCCGCTTCCTCTTCCGCCGGGAGACCGTCCGGGCCCCCGCGTGAACCGCCACGCCGAGCAGGGCCATGGCGATGAGGGAGGTTCCGAAGAGGTCGATCCAGCGCCGGCGATCCCGCCCGGGCAGGTAGAACCCCTCGAGCCTGGCCAGCCGCCCGTTCTCCCGCGTGTGGCACTCGCCGCACGCCACCGCCGCCGCCTTGGGGGAGACCATATGGTTGATAGGCCAGGTCATCTCCGTCTCGACGAACTTGTACTCCCCGCTGAAGGGGAGCCCGATCCGCTCCATGCCGGCCCGGGCCGCCCGATCCCAGTCGAAGCTCTTCCAGAAGGCCGGATCGTCCGGGTCCGGAGAGTAGAGCTTGGGCTGTACCAGGAGCTTGGTCTTAGGATCGTATATCTGATCGCCCCGGTGGATCTTGACCGGAATGATCTTGGACTCCGGGTCGTCGTGGGAGCCGAAGAGCGCGTTCAGCTTGACCGGGAACGACTCGACCTCGTCGCCGAGGATATAGTGGGCGGCGGTGCCGTTGAACCAGATGTAGTCCGGGGTCGCGTTCGTGGCCCAGGTGAACTCCCCCTTCTCGGACATGTACGTGTGGTTGCCGTTTTCGTCGTCCAGCTTGTAGGGTTTGCCCCCCTTGAGCTTACCGGCCTCGGACCAGCGCCAGCTCATCTTGGTGGCGTTCTCCTTGGCGTAGACCGGGATGTGGCACGCCTGGCAGGAGACCTTGGCGAAGTGGCGGTTGAGCAGGTCGTCGTGATGCGGCGTGGCGGTGTGGCACTGCTCACAGGTGGCGCGGTTGATGTTCTCCGACGACACCGAGTAGAGCTTCCCCTTCATGATGTGGTTGGTGGCGGTGTGGCAGTCCACGCAGGCCATGTCGAGCCCGTTGGCCGCCATGTGCACGTCCGTCTCCCGCGGGCAGGAGAGGAGGGCGACCTCCAGGTCGCCGTGCTTCACGTTGTTGCCGCCCCCGGAGAAGAAGTGGCACGAGCCGCAGTTCTGCTTCTTCGGGCGCCCCACGCTCCCGGCCACCTTGGTGAGGTTGACGCTCCGGTCCGGGTACCCGGACATGGACGCCCCCTTCTCGTAGGCCTCCGAGTTGTCGTGGCACACCATGCAGTCCACGTTGGCGGTGTTATTGAAGTCGAAGTCGTCCCCCTTCATGCCGAAGCCGATGTGGCACTTGGCGCAGGCCTGCTCGTTGGTCTTGGCGCCGATGCAGAAGTTGTTGATGACGTTCTTCTTGCCCTGGGAGACGATGCCCCTTCCCCGGACGTAAGAGACCCGCTCCCAGTTCCAGTGGGACGAGGCCATAATCTCACTCGCTCGCTCCGTGTGGCACTTGTTGCACGCCGTCGTGACCTCCTGGGGGGTCTGGAAGGCTGCCTGCAACGGCTCGAGCTTTTCGTGGTGGATAACGCTGTCGGCGGCGATGGAGTAGCGCTGCTTGAGTGACTCGAGCTTCATGTTGAAGATTTCGTCGTGGTGGATCAGGTTGACGGCGACGAGGGCTGCAGTGATGAAGAGCCCCACTGTAAAGACGAAACGCACCATAGTAATGTCTTGTAACGTGTCATATGGGGCGGTCAAATCGGTTTTCGAAAATAGTGCGGGGGCCCGGTCCCTGTCTCCCGCGATCCGGCCTTGCGGGGTTGAAGATTCTGCGAGTCCTCTATACAGTTGAAGTCATGGATAATAGAGACACTATGCCCCCCCCTCTCTCCGAGCCGAGGGAACCCTTCTGGCGACGGATTCCGGGCCTGCTCCTGGCCAGGACTTGCGGATACACGGGACGGGATTTCTGCCCGCTCGAGGAAGAGACCGTTATCGGACGGAATGCGCCGCCCATGGCGCTTACGGACAGAAGTGTCTCCAAGCGGCACCTTCGAATCGACAGGGGGGACAACGGGGCCACCATCGAAGATCTCGGCAGCAGGAACGGCACGTTTCTCAACAGCACCCCCCTCGACGAGCGCCGGCCGCTCTATGACGGTGATATCATCCGCATGGGGCATACGCTGCTCGTCTTTCATACGGATATTCGGGAGATGCTCGATCGCCCGACCGATCACGAGCCGTCCGCCGATGATCTGGTCGGACGGTTTCACACCCCCCTAATCCTCCGGGCGCTGGTCGCGGGCGCCCGGCCGAGCTCGGCGGGCACCCTCATCACCGGTCCCACCGGCGTCGGCAAGTCCCTGGCGGCCCGGACGGTGGCCGCCCTCCTCGGACGACCGATGGTCAGCCTGGACGCCGCGGACTTCGCCACCGAAGCGGCGGCCGCCCGGGCGCTCTTCGGCGAGGGGGATCGACCGGGGGCCCTCCACAGGGACGGTGAGGTGCTCCATATCGACAGCGCCCACCGCCTCCCCGACAGCCTGCAAGCGGATCTCGCCCGGGTGATCGCGGAGGGCGCCGCCCCCGGTGTCGGGGCGCCGTCTCGTCCCGTCGACATCCACCTCGTGCTCGCCACCGATGTCCCCCGCCCGGATCTGAGCCTCGACCGCGAGCTCACCGCGCGCCTGTGTACCGTGTCCCTGCCCCCCCTCGTCCGCCGCGCCGCCGATATTCCCGACATTTTCGATCACCTCCTCATCCGCGCCCTCGAGGCCGGCGGGCAGGAGGCCGACCCCGTCCTCGCTCTCATAGACGTCATCTATTACCAGGCCCTTATGCTCGACGGCTTCGAGGCGAACAACATCCTCGGCCTGCGCCAGATCGCCGACCGCATCACCAGCCTCCTCGGGATCGGCGCCGATCCCCGGTCCGCCGTCGCCAACGGCTTCTCTACCGTCGACCTCTCCGGCAACTCCACGACCCCGACGGTGGTCCCGCCGCCCCATCACTGAAACGCGCTGTTTCTTTTGAAACCGACGGTTCCGGAATCCTCTCGACCCTCTGAGTCGTCTCGACAAAAAAGACACCAATAACAGGGGGGATCCTATTGGCATCGATGTTGCTTGGTGCCTTCGCAGTGCCGCACAATCGGCGCGATACACAGCATCGCCATCGACACCGGGGCCGAGAGTGGCCCCGTCGACGAGCGGGCCGCAATATTAGGAGCGTGATAGATGAAAGTAGCAATCGCAGCGGAAGACAACAACGGATTGACGGGACAGGTGAGCATGCACTTCGGCAGATGTCCATACTACGTCCTCGCGGCCGTGGAGAACGGCAAGATCCTGGAGTCGCAGGTTAAAGAGAATCCCTTCTACGGGAACCACCAACCCGGCCAGATGCCGGTATTCATCAAGGAGCTCGGCGCCGATGTCATCGTCTCCGGCGGGATGGGACCACGGGCGATCCAGATGTTCAACGGTTTCGGAATCGAGGTGGCCACCGGCGCGGTGGGACAGGTGGGGAAGGTGCTCGCGGCCTACCTGAGCGGCGAGCTCTCCGGGATTGTGCCGTGTTCCCACGACCACCCCGAGAGCTGCGGCGGGCACCACTGACCGATGGCCGCGCGGATCGCGATAACCGCACGGGGTGCGGAGGGGCTCGCCGCTCCGTTGGATCCGGTCTTCGGTCGGGCGGCGGTCTTTCTCATCGTTGACCGCGAGTCGAAAGAGGTCGTCTCGACGGTGGTCAACCCCTTCAAAGAAAGTGACCAGGGCGCGGGCACCGGCGCCGCGGCGCTGATGCACGAGGCGGGGGCCGGCGCGGTCATTTCCGGTCAATTCGGTCCCAAGGCCTTTCAGGCGATGAGCCGATTCGACATCGAGATGTGGAACGCCCCGGAGGGGATCACCGCACTGGAGGCGCTGAACCGCTTCGAGCGGGGGGAGCTCCGGCGGATGGAGATCAAGCGATATTGATAGTTGAGGCGCCGGAGCAGTGGCCAGCATATTGTAATCCTCCAATAATACTGTATTGATTTCTTCCATTCAAAGAAAAATGAGCCCTTCCGGGCGGACGGCGTTACCTGTTTGCTGTAGGAGCGTGTCTGTGAGAGGCTGTACGAACGGCAGATGAGAATACTCGAGGCAAAGAGCGCCGAGGTGCACCGGCTGAGGCGGTCGGATCGGGAGATCGTTGAGGGCATCCTGGACGGGGATCCGGCGGCGGCCCGGGCACTGGTGGACAAATACGGCCGCGGTATCAACGCACGGGTCTGGCGGATGCTGGGGGCGGATCCGGATCACGACGATGTCGTACAACAGGTCCTCGTGGGGGTGTTGCGGTCCATCCCGAAGCTGAAGGATCCGGCGGCCCTCCGGGACTGGATCGGCCGGATCACCGTTAATACGGTGCTGAACGAGCTCCGCAGCCGCCGGCTCCGGCGGATGTTCCGGCCCACTGAGACCCTGCCGGAGGTGGCGTCGGACGACTATGATCCCGAGGCGATGATGATCGCCCGGCGGGGGGTCGAGATTCTGAACAGCCTGCGGGACCGGGACCGGGTTCTGTTTGTCATGAGATATATGGAGGGCGCCTCGCTCAAGGAGATCGTGAGATGCACGGGGTGCTCCCTCGCAACGGTCAAGCGGCGGCTCGTCAGGGTCCGCGAGGCGTTCCTCAAGAAGGCCTCGCGGGACAACGTTTTGGCCTCGCTGTTTCGGGAAGGAGCGCGCCCATGAGAAATCGCAACCTCGCGGCAAAGACCGTCGGCAAGGCGCTGGACAGGGCCTTCGGCGCCCCCCCCGGGGAGGGCTTCCTCGAGGAGCAGGCCGACCTCCTGGCGGCCTATATGGAGACCCGGCCCAAGGGGAACCGGTGGCTTGGCCGCGGGGCGGTGGCGGCGGCTATGGCCGCGGGCATCGCGGCGATTCTCGCGGTCGTCTACCTCCAGCGGTCGTCGGTCCCCATTCCGTACACCATCGGCGCGGTGGCGAATCCCTCCGCTGACGAATGGATCGACAACCCCACGGCCGGGCGGCTCCCCATCCGGTTCGAGAACGGCAGCCGCATCGACCTGTTCGAGAAGAGCGCCGCCCAGGTGCTGGAGTCGCATGAGAAGAAAGTCCTCGTACAGCTCCGGAAAGGAAAGCTCTTCGCGGACATCAAGGGCAATGGCGTCACCCGGTGGGTGGTGGCGGCGGGCCCCTATCGGGTGAAGGTGGTGGGGACCCGGTTCTTCGTCGGCTGGGAGGCGGAGGACGAGGTCCTGGACGTGTCGGTGACCGCCGGCAAGGTGCTGGTGGAGCGGACTGACGGGGACAACTGCGAGGTCCTACTGGAGAAAGGGAAGCGGCTTCACGCCGAAGCCCGCTCGGATCAGATTCTCATCGAGGGGAGTCGTCTGGCGGAGGAGCGTCCGGAGGAGCGCGCCCCGGAGAAGTCTATAGAGGACGAAGAAGCTACCGGGGCCGCGAAGGGGACGGCGAGCCCGTCCGTGGCGGTGACGGCCCCCCCCGACGACGCCGATACACGCCCCGCGCCGACACGGACCCCGCCGGCCGAGAGATCCCGCGCCGGGAGTAAGCCGGCCGGCTCGGCGCCCCCATGGCGGCTCATGGTGCGCGAGAAGCAGTGGAATGAGGCGGTGGCCCACGCCGATCCCGAGTCCATCGCCGAGATGTCAGAGACCGCCGATCTCGACGCGCTGTGGAATCTGGCGAACGCCCTCAGGCTCCAGCGCCGGGTGCGGGAGGCGACGCTGCTCTTCTCAGCGTTGAGGGAGCGTTTCCCCGAGACCTCCCGAGCCCGGACCGCCGTATTCCTCATCGGCAAGATGCGGTTGACCCTGTCGAGGAACCCGGCCGGCGCGCGGCAATGGTTCGTGCGGTATCTCCGCGAGGCGCCGGAGGGCGCCCTCCGGGAGGAGGCGCTCGGGCACCTCATGACCATCTGCCGGGATCTCGGTGACACCACCGGGGCCAAAAGCTTTGCCACCCAGTACCTGAACCAGTATAAGCAGGGGATGTATCACGAACGGGCGACCGCGATTATCGGAAACTGACATGCCGGAGGCCGATCTTCGGGATCAGCGACGCGGCGGGGGGATGTCGGAAGCGGCAAGGCTCCCGCTGCGCAGATCATTCCAAAGCGTCGCGTTGATATGGATATGGGCGCTGCTCGTGATCCCCCGGGGGGGGCGGGCAGAGGAGGCACCCGGTCTCTCCCGGGTCGTGGTCCTCCGGCTCGACGGGTGCTGCCCGACGCTCCACTGGCCCGAGGCCGAGACCCATCTCGTCAACGAGCTGGCATTTCAGGGGTTGGCGGTGATCGCCGTCTCTGCCTCCGACGCCGAGGCGGCCCGGACCGAGGCGGGGCTGCTCGAAGTCGCGGGACGCAACGAGGCCGATGCCGCGATGGCGGTCTATCGGACCGGCGGGGATTTCGGCGCGGTTCACCTGGTGGTCCGCGGCGGCACCCCGGAGATGGTCCGGAGCGAGACCCTCCCGGTGCGGGGCCTGGACAAGCCGGACGTGGCCGTGACCTGCGCCCTCCGTGGGGCGGAGGCGGTGGTCGCCGAGTACGAGCAGTTGATGTCCGCCGAAACCGAGGCGGGATCGGAAGCGGATCGGGAGGAGGCGATCGGTCCCGACACCTTTGGTGTCATCCCCCCGCCGGACGGATTTGTGTCGCCGGCCGAGGCCTCCAGGTCGCCTGGTGAGGAGAACGAGAGCGAAACCGCCCCCGCGCCGGAAGACGGAGAGGCCCCACCGTCGGGAGACGAGACCGGCGATACCCCCCGTCGGAACGCTCCGGCGGAGACGGCGGACGGCGGTGACGCGGCCGCGGGCGCCCCCTTCGCCGAGACCCCCTCCCGGCGGTTCGCGCTGAGAGTCGGCGGGGGGTTCGGCTTCTCTTCGAGCGCCGCCGGGGTTCGGAGTGGATTCGTCTTCGACGCCGGCTACCGGATTCTCAAGGGATTCATCATTGGTTTGGATGTCCTCTACCTTCCCTTCGGAGCGGACATCAAAGGGGCCGGGGATACCTCGACGCTCGATCTGCTCGCGGTGCGGGGGTGGGCGGCCTGGCGGTTCCGGGACGGCAAGGCGGTCCAGCCCGCGATCCGGGTCGGCGGCGGGGGGATGCTGGCGTTCGCGGAGGGGGTCAGGGGATCCGAGACCGGCGTCGGCCTCAAGCAGGACACCAGCCGGGTGGGCACGGTCTCCCTCGGCGCCGAGATCAGGTTCATGGTGGCCCCCCGCACGGGAATCGTGGCGGGCGCGGCCGTGGGGGCGCTCTTCCCGGAGATCGTGATCCGACACCGGGACGAGGTCGCCGCCGGATTCGGACGCCCGCTGGTCGAGTGGAGCGTCGCTGTGGAAATCGATCTCCTGTGAGTCATTCGGGCGCTTCTTTTTTCATCGGGACCTGATTTTTTTGAGCCGTTCAGTGGAGGTCTCGTGTCCTATCTCTTGAAATTCGCGGCGCTGCTTTGAAAATGACATTTAACGGTTCAGGAGGGAAAATGAAAGCCTTTAACGGAAACATTGGATTGGGTTGCGTGATGTGGGGTATCGCCTTGAGTCTCCTCGTCGGCTGTACGGACGGTGAGCTGGACACCACGTATGAGCCCCCTTCCGGAGACGGGGACACGGACGGGGATGCGGACGGAGATGCGGACGGGGACACGGACGGGGACGCGGACGGGGATGCCGACGGGGACACGGATTCGGATACGGATGCGGATACAGACGCGGACACGGACGCCGACGGAGATAGCGACGCGGACACGGACGCCGACGGGGATAGCGACGCGGATACGGATGCCGACGCCGACGGGGATGCGGACAGCCCCTCGTACGACGGGCTGGATCTCCTGATCGTCATCGATAACTCGTCATCGATGACGGAGGAGCAGGCGATCCTCTCCACCGGGCTCTTTAATATGGTCAATTCGCTCACCCGTTCCATCGACGCGCTGCCCAAGGTGGACAACATCCGGGTGGGGGTGGTGACGTCTGATTTGGGTCTCTCCTGGGGCGGCGGACAGACCGGTGGCAACACGGTCCCCGTGTCGCAGTGCGACGATTTTGGGGACAACGGCGCCCTGCAGGGCGGTCCCGCGGCCTCCTCTGTCACAATCCGAAGCGGTGTCATCACCTGTACGGACAACGGCCAGTGCCCCACGAGATTCGAGTGCGACGGCGGGTACTGCATGGCACCGGACGATCTCATGGTCATATGCGGCGAGCAGGAAATGGTCGTTGAGAGCACCAGTAGTGACACTACCGCGGACTTCGCCAGCCAGGTGGCCTGTCTGGCGAATCAGGGAGCGTCTGGGTGCGGCGTGGAGCAGCAGCTGGAGGCGGCGGTGCGGGGATTGACGGTGAACACGGACTTCATCGTGGACTCCCACCTCCTGGCGGTACTCATCGTCTCGGACGAGGAGGACTGCTCCCTCGAGAGCAACGGTCTCTTCAATACGGATGAGTGGCTCACCGGCACTCAGGCGGACGGGCTCCTGAACGTGGCATGCAACTACCCCAAGGAGAACGAGCAGTATCTCTACGCCCCGGAGGGGTACCGGGATCGACTCATCGAGCTCAAGGGCGACGCGGACGCCGTGCTGTTCGCGGCCATCGTGGGGGTCCCGAACGCCGCGGGGGCCCTGTGCGAAGGGACCGGGGCCGAGATCGAAGCCGCGGGATGCCTGGACGACGACGCCATGCAGCTCGAGGTCGAGACCTTCACCTTCACCGACGGATCGACCTACAGGCATTTCCGGCCCGCCTGCACACGCGCGGAAGGGGACATCGACGTAACCGCCGCGCGCCCCGGCCGCCGGTATGTCAAGGTCGCCCAGGAGTTCCAGGAGAGCGGCTATGTCTACTCCATCTGCAACGCGGACTGGACCCCGGCGATGGAGAAGATCGCTTCCATGGCCAAGCACGCGATAGAGTGACGCCGATGGCGGCCGCCGAAAGCCCCCGAAAGACCGCTAGACGTCGGGGCTTTTCTTGATCTCCGCCATGATATCTTCCCTCACGCCTTCGAGGCAGGCGTCCATCTCCTCCTGATCACACTGCGACGGGAGGGGGTTCACGCACGCATCGGCGTCCGAGAGGTACGGGTCATCGACCACGAGGAAGATCCCCAGCTCCTGGCTCTCGAAGGACGCCGCGCACGCCTCCTCTGAGGTGACCTCGGGGTCGCACTCGATCAGGTACTCGCAGGCATGGGCCTGGAACTCGAGGTTGGGCTCCTCCGGCTCCGCGGACGCCGCGGCCTCGAACATGCACTCCTCGAGGCCATTGGGCGGTGCGTCCGTGTCCACCTCCGTATCGCCCCGGAGCTCCAAGAGGGCCTCGAGCTCCTCGCACTCCTGATCGGCCAGGCACTTTGTCGCGTCCGCCATGAAGCTGTCGATGAACACCCCGTCCAGGTTGTTGCACATCACCCGTACTATCACCAGGTCTATCGGGTTCATCTCGCAGTCCTCGCTGGCGAACGCATATAGCTCGTCACACCCGTTCGTCGCCTCCGAGGTGTCCGTTTCCGTTTCCGTGTCCGTGTCCGTTTCCGTGCCCGTGTCCTCTGTGGTGTCCCCGGTGGTGTCGTCACCGGGACCCTTGTCATCGACGGTGCCGGACTCGTCGCCGCACCCCGGACTGAACGCCAACGCCGCGATTAACCACATAAAAACGACATTTTTTTCAGTTAACATGGATATCCCCTTTTTTTACAATACCGATTGTGAGTAGCACCCGTCTGAGAGTCTAGCACTATTCTGTTAAGGTTTTCCACTTTGGGCCGATAAGCTGGGTAATGGCTATCTTCGGAAAAAAACAGAATGTGCGGGGGGGAGTCCGGGGCGGCGGCAACCCGCCGGTCGTACTCTATGTCAGCGATGACATCGCCTACCTCAACGAGGTCAGGCACAACCTGGGGCAGGCGGGGTTCTCCGTGGTGACCGCCAGGAGCCCGGCAGAGGTGGTCGAGCTGACCCACGAGTCGGAGTTCGACGCCCTGCTCAGTGACTACAACCTCATCCAGTCCGACGCCCTGTCCCTGTTCGCGCAGATCAAGACCAGCCTCGGGAACGACACCCCTCCCACCCTCATCCTGAGCGATTTCGAGGAGGAGGTGCTCCGGTCCCGGTGCGTCTCCGCCGGCACCGAGGGGCTCCACGTCAAGTCCGACTCCGTGGAGCTGCTCATCGAGCGGGTCCTCTCCATCATCAAGGACGAAGAGAAGCGGGACCGGATCGCCGCCGCGGTGTCGAAGCGCCACTTCAAAGGGGGCACGGACACCCTGACGCGGGTGGCCAGCTACGAGCACTTCACCCGTCGCCTGAACGGCGAATCCATGGCCTCCTACCGGGATCACAACTTTTTGTCGCTGTTGATGGTCACTGTGGACCGGTACGACCAGGCGATCGAGAAGTACGGCAAACAGCTGGCGGAGCGCTCCCTGTCCCAGATGGCCCGGCTCATCGAGAGCGAGCTCCGATCCCGGGACTGCGTGGCCCGGTATGCCGACCACACCTTCGCCGTCTCCCTGCCGGATACGCCTTCTAACGCGGCCGTGGCGGTGGGACGGCGGCTCCGCCGGAAGCTGAGCGCTACGGAGTTCGGCAACCTGGATCACCCCATCGCCCTCACCGTGAGCATCGGCGCCACCACCCGCCCGCCGGGGACACGGAAGTCCCCCAAGGAGATCTGCGAGGAGGCCCTCCGGTCGTCGGAGGCCGCCCGGCAGATGGGCGGCGATCGGGTGCTGGCGGACACCAAGCTCACCGGCGCGCCGCTGGTGCTGGTGATCGGCGACCCCGCGGGAGATCTCGGGGCGGTGGCGCGGCTGCTGGAGGAGTACGACAAGGTGGAGACGCGGATGGCCACCTCCTATCACGAGGCCTCCAAGGTGCTCGGCGAGGTGCCGGTGGCCATGGTCATGGCCGAGGAGGGGGTGCCCGGCGCCCGCACCGGCCTCGATCTGCTCGAGTGGGTCCGCAACAAGTTTCCGGCGATCCTGCGGGTGCTGGTCTCTGACACCGTGGATCCCGATATCATGACGCGGGCGGTCAACGACGCGGCCATCAACTATTTCCTCCCCATGCCCGTCAACGTGGGCCGGGTTCGGCCCGCCGTGGAGAGTCTCCTCTTTACTTAACCTCCCGAGATCCCTACACTCCACAGTCGCTCCGCATTAGTGAGAGGAAACGGAGGTTCAGTGAGAGTATTATTTGCCGGGGAGCGCGGCTCCTTTGCCGAGCTGGCGGCGCGGGAGCATTTCGGCGCCGACGCGAACATCGAACAGGTCCCCCAGTTCGAGGAGGTCTTTTCGGCGGCGGCCCGGGACCGGACCGTCCGGGGGGTCATCCCCATCGAGAACACCCGGGGGGGCAGCGTCCATCGGAACTACGATCTGCTGCTCGAGACCGGTTGCGCCGTGGTCGGTGAGATCTACCTCACGATATGCCACTGCCTCATCGCCAACCCGGGCACCACGCTCCGCCGCATCCGCCGGGTCATCTCCCACCCCCAGGCCCTCTCCCAGTGTCGCCGCTACCTCGCCCGCCGCAAACGCTGGTCGCTGATGGAGACCGTGAATACCGCGGCGGCGGTGAAACAGATCCGGGACGAGGGCGCCCGGGACGCCGCCGCCATCGCGTCGATGCAGGCGGCGCTGGACTTCGACATGCAGGTGCTCGCCCAGAACATCCAGGACGACGAGGACAACATGACCCGGTTCCTGATCATCGCGAACCGGCCCCTCGCGAAGTCCGCCCTCGATACCCTCGCCAAGCGGCAGGCGCCCAAGGTTCCGGAGATGAAGACGTCGATTATCTTCTCGATGAAGAACATCCCCGGCGCCCTGTTCAAGAGCCTGGCGGCCTTCTCTCTCCGGGAGATCGATCTGTACAAGATCGAATCGCGGCCCACCTTCGGGCAGGGGTTCCAGTACCTCTTCTATCTCGATTTCAAAGGGTCGGCCTACTCGAAGAAGGAGCGCAACGCCCTCCGCCATCTCCAGGAGACCACCACCTTCTATCGTCTCATCGGGTCCTATCCGGCGGGGCGTCGGGTCACCCCCTCCCACCGCGAGCGGTGATCGGCGATCGCCCTCACGCCCTGCTGCTGCGTTGTTAGACCCGAAGCGGTCAGACGCCGGCGTCGGGGGATTGATAGATGATGGGGCGTCCGATCTCGTCGAGACCGAGGAACCGGGGCATATCGATCATCTCCTCGCAGATTTGATAGGCCTCCTGGCCCACGGTCGTGCTCGATCCCGCGAGGGAAAGCTCCGTTCCGTCGCATTCGCAGTCCCATTCCTGACCGTCTCCGAGACGACAGACGGCCCCGAGGTAAGAGACCTCCGATTAGTATCACACCGGGCGCGAAGGACTCACGAAAAATAACTCCCGAGTGAGGGGAGGATGCGTGATATAAGTGGGTCTCGGTCATGGGTCCAAAGAGGTGATGAAGTGATGGGTGTCAATCAGATTTCGGTGTACTTAGACGGTTGTCCCGCGGCGCTTCGCGCGTCCGCCCCGAACGCCGCCGGGTGAGATCGTGACCTACGACGTTATCGTGATCGGCGCCGGGCTCGGTGGGCTCTCCTGCGGCGCGGCGCTCTCGAGCGTCGGGATGAAGGTGCTGGTGCTGGAGAAGCACCACGCCATCGGCGGCTACCTCCAGGGGTTCTCCCGCAGGGACTGGCACTGGAACGTCGGGACCCATTACGTGGGCGACGGGGATCCCGCGGGCGCGTTCTTCCGTCTCATGGGCGCCCTCACCGACAATCGCGTCGTCTTCCGCCCTCTCGAGGAGGGGTATGAGCGCATCATCGATGGTCCGTACGCGCACGATGTCCTGGCGAACCGGGACGACGCCTATCTGCGCCAGCTGCAGCGGGAGTTCCCGTCGGAGGAGGCGCGCCTCGCGGCTTTTTTCAAAATGCTCCGGAGGGTTCAGGCAAAACAGGCCCTGCTGTTCGTCCCCAAGATGTTCGGCGGCGCCGGGAAGTATTTGTTCCACGCCGCCAACCGGGTGCTGTTCACCGGGGTCTGGGACAAGACCGTGCAGGAGGTGCTGGACCGCTACTTCACCGACCCCCGGCTGAAGCGGATCCTGGCCGTGCACTGCGACAAGACCGTTCTCGGCCCGGACGAGGCGTCGTTCCTGTCCTGGGTTATCATTCACAACAGCTACCTGAACGGTGCGTGCTATCCGGTGGGCGGCGGCGAGGTCATCTCGTCGGCGCTGAGAGACCGGATCATCACCCGGGGGGGCGCGGTCCGGACCCGAGCGGCGGTGCGATGCATCGAGCTCGCGCGACACCGGGTGGCCGGAATCGTGCTCGAGAGCGGAGAGCCCATCGAGGGTACCAGGGTGGTCTCCGATATCGGCGTGATCGAAACCGTGGAGGGGCTCATGTCCGCTGAAGACAAGAGCCCAAGGCAGCGCTCGGTGGTGGAGCGATACCGGCCCTCGGGCGCCTACATGACACTCCACGTCGGCTTCGAGGGCGACCTGTCTCGCTTCGGCATTCAAAACGCCAACTACCGCATTTTCGGCGAGTCCCCTTACGACTTCACGAAGGATCCCCTCGCGGACGACTGGCAACCGGCCAACGTTCTGATCTCCTTTCCCTCCATCCGGGACAAGGGCCACACCGACGTTCGCCATCACACGGCGGAGATACTGGTGCCCGTCCTGTTCGAGCACTTCGAGCGATGGGGCTCGACCGCGGTGAACCGGCGGGGGGACGCGTATCGACACCACAAGGAGCGCATCACCGCCAAGCTCCTCACGCTGCTCGAGCGGACCTTCCCCGGAATCGGCCGAGTCGTCGCATTCACCGACCTCTCCACCCCGCTGAGCTACAGCTACTACACCGGACACAAGCAGGGCGCGGCCTACGGGATCGCGTGCCGGGTGGGCCGGACCACCGACCTCGATCTGCACCCCGTCTCGGACATCAAGGGGCTCTACTACACGGGAGCGGATACCCTCGCCCAGGGGATCACCGGCGCCTTCATGAGTGGTATCTTCACGGCGGTGGCCCTCTCCGGGAAGTTCGGGATCTTCCGGTTGAAGTGAGTCCGTGGTCCATGTTTACTCGTCCATTCCACAGCACCCACCGAGAAGCGGAAGCGTCTTCACAGTGAGTGGCCTGTGGGGAGCTATCCGCCGGGGGGAAGACATCCGGTTGTAATCGAGGGCTGATATGTCATCCGAATCCTTGAATGGAGGCTGATTCCGCTGTCCGCTGTTCGGCTGTGCCGACCTGCATGCTCCCAACGCTCGCGTATATATTTTTGTCCTCTTGCCGTCCCAGTTGGAGAGCCAATGGCAGGGTCTTTCTGGTCTGTTTCGTAATAGGTTTCCATGAACGCTGGAGAAAACCAATGAAAAAGCCGTCTTTCGTAAAGTTCATATTGCAACACAGTACAACATACCGTTTTTATACTATTTATCCATTGCCTGGTGAGGGTTGCTCTTGAGGGTTGCTCTCCCAATCTCAGGGGGCGCTCCTGGCACAGCGCAGCCCGAAGGTGCGGTAGCGTTCGCCCGGAGCGTTGCCCGGCCGCCGGGTGCTCCTGAGGTAGTTGTCGTCGTTGTTCCACGATCCGCCGCTGTTCTGCTGCATTCTTTGGAATAACTGGCGCACATAGAGAAGAGGCCCGCGTTTGACTATCGCGACATGTTACCCGAGCAGGTACCGCGGGATACCGCAGGTATCTATTTAGGGCTCAATCGGTGTCGGGTGATTTTTGCCCCGATCGCCGGGTGGTTGGCGTATCTGGAAACCGGCACCATTGCTGTGAATGTAGAGGAACGGCTCGACGCGATACCGATCATAGATACTCCCGCGGCAGAACGGATCGCATGTTTCCCTTGCACGTCGTACCCGAAGCGCTCTACATAGAGGACCGTAAAAAGGAAGGAGAGGACCGTGAATAATGTCGACTCCAGAGAATCGTGCAAACGTTTGGCAAGGGCGATATGCAGCGACGTCATGTTGTACAACGAAAAACTGGTGCAGCAGGCAAAACAAGGGGGGCTGATACCGCCCGAGCTGGCCCGGGCCATCGCCGAGGGACGGGAGCTGTACCTCTCCCGCACCACGCCCGAGTTCGTGAATCTGTACGACGCAGCCTTTGCAGAGATGGTCGGCATCGACCCGGGTACGGCGCCGCCGCCCAAAGCCGCCGGGCCCTATCCAATCCAATACGGGACGCCGCCGAAAGCCGCCGGCCTCGATCCAATCCAAACCGATCGGCGACCGGTGTTTGAAAAATCGAGCGGTCTCTCGACCTTCATATTCCTCGTGCTCGTCGGGATCCTTGTAGGAATCGCTGTCTACTTTTTCATTGTTCGGTAGCCCGACTGCTGTTTCATTGTCTACGGAAGTTATCCCTTGCGGACAACCACCTGATCCGCCTCGATGAAGATGCGTTGGATGTCGGGTACGGCGGCCCGCAGATCGGCCTCCAGGACGTCCTCGGGGGCTGGGGGCATGTTTCTGAAAATCATCCCGTAAAGTGGGGGCATGTTTCTGAAAAATCACACTTCCAAGTAGCGGTTGATTGATGCTGGGTCGGTGACCGCCGCCACGACCTTCATTTCCCCCCGCATAGAGAACATTTGCGTGGACGCGGTTTCGGGGTCAGGGGGGCGTCCGTCACCCTGCCGTAGTGAGGGGACAAGGTGCGGGAAAACGTAGGTGATCAGCCGTGGAGATGCTCGAAGACGTCAATGCGCAGAGGGCGTTCATCCTTCCTACCATCTGCAATCCCGACTGGAGCCAGGCCATGCGGGAGATCGCCCGGACCATCGCCGTTGCTTGATCATCGTCTGAGACCGACCGCCGATCTCGAGGACGGTAAAGGCTCCGGGGGGGTGAAAATGGCTCAAACGAACAGCTGAAATCGTATTTTTCTTCCACCCCGCGTCACGTTTTCAGCGCGCTGTCTCTTTACCTGTAAAGGAGAAGCCGGAGAGGAAGGATCCCGAATCGGGATGCCGCGAAATGCTCCCATCAGGATTCCTGAAAACGACCATCCGGATGGGAGTATGTGTGCCCAACTCAGCGCCGGAAGAAAGGGTGCAGAATCGCGCCGGACCGGGCGGCGAGGGCAAGGTGCGATGATGAAGGACATGATGAAGGACTGGCAGCGCCAATTGATGAGGAACAACGCTGCCATTCGTCGTTCGGAACAAGCGAAACGGTCTCTTTTTTACAGGAAGCAGGACTTCGCCTTTTCTGAGGCCGGTGCGCGCCAACCAACCGGTGTTTTCCGGTAAAGGAGGTATGTGAGATGTTTTTGGGAAAGGATTGGATTCAACGAGGCTTCGGAACGCCGCTATTGGAGCTCGCGCTCGGATTGGCTCTGAGCGCGCCGTGGCTCTCCGGATGCGACAGCGCGAAACGCAAAGGAAGTGACGATGCCATCACTTCCGCCGAGATCGCCCTCACCGAGGTGCCGGAGAATGTTCATTGCATACGGATCACGGCGGCCGGGGCCCGCGCAGTTGTGGACAATTTCGGCGTGGTCCCGGATCAACGCTCGGTATTTCGCATGAATCATCTCCCCGTGGGCGCCGTGCGGTTTTACGGCGAGGCGTTCCCCGGCGATTGCGACAATCTGGATACAGGGGAGACCCCCAGCTGGATCGGCGGGCCCGAGTTGGTCGACGTGATTCCGGGCGCGGCGAACAGGGTCACCCTGTCGCTCAGACCGAACAGCCGCGCCGTGGTGGCCGTCGATTTCGAAGAGCAACCAGACGGCGACGAGCCCTGCGTCGGCGAGGAGCCGGGCTGCGTCAGCCCCGAGGACGCCTCGGGGTCGGTGGACGACCCGCTGCCGGAGGGCGCGACCATGGTAAGCCCCGCCGAGTTCGCCGAAGGGCTGAGCCAGGGCACGCTAGTGCTCACCAGCCCGCGCATCCAGGAGGAGCTGGCCGAGCAGCGCGCGGCCGACGACGAGCGGCACCTGAGGGAGCTCACGGCGCGGCTCGCGGACCAACCCGAGGTCCTCGAGCGGCTGCTCCGGGAGCCGGAGGAGAGCGAGTACCTGAGGCGGCTGCCGGGGGGGAACTATGAGCTGACCCTGGAGCCGGACGAGACGGGCGAGGTACAGACCGTGATGACCCTGGGCCAACGCTTCGCCATCGCCGAGGCGAACCGGTCCCTGGAACGCTTCGGGACCCGCGACAATCAGCTCGGCGTGTATCAGAACTTCTACAACGTGCTCCCCGACGAGTACCGTCAGGAAGCGGGACTGCCGTCACCGGACGAGGTGGGCGAGCTCTCGGCCGATCACCTCTGGGCGCTCAACGACGGTATCGGCATCGATTGGGAAACGATCATGGAGTTCATCGATCTCATGGACCTGCCGCCGCCCGGATATCCCTCGAGCTGCGCGGACGAGGAAGGGGCGCCAACCGCGATGCTGGATCAGTCTGGCAGTTGTACACCGTCCCCCACTGGAATCTGGAGCCAGTACGCGTTTCCGCTCAAGTGGTATGCGACCTGCGTCAAACACCAGGGCAACCGCGGCACCTGTCCCGCGTTCGGCATAACCGGCGCCGTGGAGGCGCTGGTGGCGAAGACGCAGAATCGTTGGCTCAACCTCTCGGAGCAGAAGCTCTACTATTTCGGCAAGGTCCCGGTAGCCTACGACGACGGCTTACACACGGCGAATTTGGCTTTGGACATGTTCATGGGGGGATTCACCTTCCCGTGGGAGCACGAGTGGGACTACAACGCTTCCTGGGATCGCGTGGATCTTGGTTTCGCGTATGCTAACTCTTGCGTGGGATACGGCGGGGAGCATTGCTCGGACGCCGCGCACCAGGGAGACCTCCTCTGTACAGGGCTGGCTCCCTTCCAGTTCTGCGCCTGGGACGGTTCCACCGCGGATGGGTCCGGCGTCCATGTCTCGAGCTCCTATGCAATATCGGCTCCGGGAACGGGCGTCGCTTGGGCCGTCACCATGCTGGTCGCCGGGCATCCTCTGGTTCTCTCTTACAGAGTTACGGTGGGCTTTAAAAACTCGGCGGATGGCATCGTGGTCTACGACCCCCTTGACGTTTCCTACGTGGGAAACCACGCATCCGTCGTGGTGGGATTCATCGCAAACGGGGATTTGTCCGCCGGGACGCCCGCGGCCGACGGCGGCGGATACTTCATCGTAAAGAACTCGTGGGGCACCTGTGCACACGACGGTGGCTACGTCTACTTGCCGGTGAGCTGGATAAACGATCACGGGATCTCCTTCTTGAGCATCTCCGGTATCTACTGACTGAATAAATAGATAGTTCCCGTCCCTAAAACTCGTATCCTCCACAAAACGAGCGAAGTATCGTCATCCCCGTGCAGGCGGGGATCCATAGATACCGTAAGGGAAAGACGGGTTCCCGCCTCCGCGGACCAGCAGACAGGGTTGAGCATTTTTCTATTCCCGACTGTCACGTTTCCTTTGTCCCGACTCCTTTTTACAGGCGGTATGTCAAGCCGCTGTAAAGGGAATATCTCGGGCGTTTGAAAGGAAAAATGGCTCCAGAAAGGAAACAATGCGGAGGTGAGGAGATGGTAAAACAACACAAGTACAAAGGACAACTCACTAAACGATCAGGCGGTTTGATGACCGTCGGTCTGTCTTCGGCAACAGACCAGGAGATCAAGGGAGTAGAAAAACAAGATGGGAGGATCCGATGAGCACATTTCGTTCTGCAGGATTGGTTCACCAGCTGTTGTCGATGGTGCTCGCCTCGAGCCTTGCTGCTCTGCCGGCCCATACGGACCCTACGCCGCAAAAGGGCAGAATCCCGCGCCTCGAGGTCAAGCGCCCCCTGCCGTCCAAGGCGAAGGTCCCTGCGCCGAAGGGGGGCAAGAAACCGCGTCTTGATATCAAGTACCCTCCGCCGTCCAAGGCGAAAGCCCCTGCGCTGAAGAAGGGCAAGAAACTTCACCTCGATGCCGGTGTCGCCAAGGATGTGCTATCCAGACAAGTGGTTCCGTTGCATGCCGAAACCCCGGAAGAGAAGGCGTTCATCGAGGCGTATGTCAAGGAGATCGAGAGCGCCATGGCCAACGTCGCCTCGAATCCCAAGAAGACATTCTCGAAGGGAAGCTTGGAGTCGCGCTTTCGACCGCTGTACCTCAAGCTCGACAAGAGCGCCCGCGCCAGGGTGCAGAAGCGCTTCCCCCTCAAACGCACCGCGGGGGGAACGACATCGAATCACACAATGATGAGAAGTCCTAACCAAAGCATACAGTTCAGTCCCGGCCTCAAGGAGAAGTTCCGCCGCGCGGTCTTCGCCCGGATGAACACTAAGTCCGCAGACCTGTTCGGCCCGCAGATGGCCGCCTACGGTCCGCCAGAGATAATCCAGACCTGGGTGGAAGAGGGGGCCTCCTCGAAGGAGGTCATACAGGAGGGGCACCGCGCGGTGACCGTCTGTACTCGGGATAAGCTCGATTTTCGTTGGTGGACTCACGATAAGGAAGCGGAAGAGGGTCAGTGGGAGCTTAGGGCCTCGGGCGGCCCGGTCCTGGGCACCGGGAACGCCGGCGTCGTCCCGCCGTTGGGCGAGAAGCGAAGTTTCAAGGTCAACCTGGCGAAGTACCTGCCGAAGACGGCCCCCGAAAAGCCCCTCTTCTATCGCCTCAGCGTCGAGCCCCGCGTGAAGGCCAGCATCACCAAGACCCCGGGCGCGACCCCCAGCGGAGGAAAAGCGGTCAAGAAGCCGGCAGAGAGCGTCGGGCCGATGTCGCAGCCGGTGATTATCAAGTACTCCAAGGACGACTGCGACCCACAGAAAATCTGGGTCGGGAAGGTCTACCGCAAGGCCACCTTCCACCTCTCCGCGCTTTCCCTCGTTGAGGACCAGAGCGGATCGGGAACAGAGGAGCACCACGTCGCGGGCTACGTCCAGGAGTCCCAAAACACCGGCAAGAACATCAACCACGGCTTCGGTCCCTACCACGCCTTTCTCTTGGGTGACAACGGCAAATACAAGCCCCTTCGCCGAACGTGGACTTTCGACCTCAATCACCCCAAAAATCCCGAATGGCCGCGCGCCTACGTCTTCATGGCGTCTATCATGGAAGAAGACGCGGGCAGCGAGATGAAGGCATGGGTCAATGCGGTGCGGGACGCGGCGGCGGAGGCCATCAAGTTCTCGTTCCCAGAGGTGGTGGAAGAATGGGCCAAGCAATACTGGGAAGAACACAAGGAGGAGTTGATAGAGCAGGGATACGAAACCGCGAGGACTCTCATCGACGGGCTGCTCCTCGCGGGCTCCGCGATCAGCGCCGCGTGGCCTCCGATCTTTGTCGGTATGGTTGTTGTCGCCGCCGTGGTCATGATCGGCATGGAGATCTTCGCGTCGTCGGCAGACGACTACTACGGCGTGAGGTCATGCATGTTCATTCTTCGCTCGAACGAAGTACCCTCAGTCCAATTCGCCTTTCCCGGCCGGACGCTGCCCGACGGGAAGACCTGGCGGTCGGAGACGCAGAGGCTGCGATTCCAGGGGCAGGCCCAATTCCCCTCCGCCTCGAGCTACGATGGCCAGGTCGACTTGAACATCTATTTCACGTTCTCCGACCCCGGGGAGATGTAGGTCGCGCCGGCCACATCTGCCAACGGCGATGAGGACAAGCTCAGGAATCCTGCCCCGGAGGAGCTGACAGCGCGCTGAAACCAGGGAAATAGGCGGCGGTCATGCGGGCCGGGTTTTTGACGCCGAGCTCGATCATCTGGCTGTCGGCCTCGTTTATCAATCTATGCCCCTCTTCTCCACCGATTAGATTGCCCACACAGCGACGGGCACCCGCGGCAAGGCCGAGCTGACCGTGACTCTTGAAAATATCGGCGCCCTCGCGGAGCAGCAGGACAGCTTCCTCGCGTTCGCCCGCATGTGCCGCCAATCCAGCGAAGAGCGCGTTGGATGTTGCGAGGGCCGGCTCGAAGTCCAGCCTCTTCAACCGCCCGGCATGGGAGCGGGCTAGAGCGAGCCAATTGCGGGATGTTTCCCCGCCGACGGGCAAAGAGGCAGTTTTCAATCCCGCGGCAAGGGCCGAGATTCCCCGCCACCAATAGATTTCAGAGAATCTTGATTTCGATCGCAAGAGACCGGTTTTTTTGATGTCGCGAAAACGCGATTCGAGATACTCGTACGCCTGTTCCGGTCGACCCAGGAACACCTCCAAAATGACTTGTGACGACATCAAGTTGCATATATCAATAAAAGTGAGCTCACCCGGAGACCGCTTGTAATGGCAGCTGTCCGAGTTCCTCCTTGCCGCGTCCGGATCGTCCGCCGCCAGCTTGGCATAGAATTCCATGACATCCAAAAAGCGATCGTGAAACAGACTCCGGTGTCTGAGATTCTCGGTTCGAGCTTGTTCAATCACCAAGCGCTGCCGTTTGTAATCACTGGAGTAGAAGTACATCGCCGCCAGCGTCTGCTGCACCATTTGAATGCCGTAGACGGCGATTGCGCCGGTGCAGTGCTGGCGGATCAGGCGCTCTGCCTCGAGACTGACTTTAGCCGCATCGAGAGGCTTGAGCAGGTTGGTCCACACCACCCCCGCGTGCATGAGGGTGTGGGCCAGCTCCGGCGCATCCGCCCGCTCTCTCGCGAGGGTTATCGCCTCCGAAAGAATCTGTTCGTTCTCTTCTCGTTCGGGATGTGTGAGCGTACGGTTGAGGGCCTTCATCACCAGCCCCACGGGTCTGTAGGTGAGGTTGTGTGATCGCAGCCTGTAGAGAGCCGAAAGGTTGATAAAGTAGAACCCGAGAAGGGGATCGTAGAAGTAGAGGAGGTAGGCGAGTGTGGTGCAGATCTCTATGCGCCTGCGGTCATCCTCGGATACCGCTTTGTCTTTCTTTGGAGGCGTCGATTTGATGAGCGCCAGCCGGGTCTGGTTCCGGACCAGACCTGTAATGGCGGACCATTTGCCGCGCGGCATCCTGATGCCGAAGTGCGGCAGGGTCTCCCTGAGGAGGGTCTTTGCGATCTCGAAGTCCCCGCCCATCAGCGCCTGCTCCGCGGCGCGCCAGCTCAGCTCGGCCCGCTCTTTCCCGCTTCGGTATTCCGCGGCCTTGACAAAGACCGTTGCTGAGTCCCTGGAGCGGCCCGCGTCGGCGAGGGCCTGCGCAAGCTTGGCGTGGATCTCCCCTCGCCTCTCGTCTTTATCGGGGAGAAGCGTCAGCATGTGCTCATAGATCGCCGCGGCGCGGTCAAAGGCCAAGCCGGTCACGGCATGGTCGGCGGCGCGCTCGGCGTATATGAGCGTCCTGGTCTTTTCCTTGGCGCCCAGGAAATGCTGGTAGAGGGCGTCCACATCCGGCGCCGGGCTCTCTTCGAGGGCCGCGGCCCACTTGGCGTGCCACGCTTGGCGCATTGGTTCTTCTATTCCGAGGATCACGGTTTCACGGATGCGGTCGTGGTAGGCAACGAATCGGGTCCCCGATCCGCTCGCGTACCGGACGAGCGCGCCCCCCTGTAGGCGGCGAAGACCCGACATCACCTCTTTTACGCCGGTCACCGAAGCGAGCAGCTCCGGTTCGGAAGGAGCGGTCGCGATACAGAGCGCCTCGATGAGTCGCCGGTCGTCTGGGGGGAGCTCTGCCAGGCGGCTTTCGACGACCCGCTCCAGACTCACGGTTTCTCTTGTCATCGGCGCGGCGGTGACGTATCTCGCCAGCTGCGTGATGAAGAAAGGGTTCCCCTCGGCCTCGACGGCGAGGGGGCGCGCCTGGTCCGACAACCGGTCGGGCAGCATCTCCCGCGCCAGCGACTCGGACTCCCCGTCGCTCAGGTTGCCGAGCGCAATCTCCCGCACCTCCGCGCTCTTCAGCGCGTCCAGATCGGTGAGCAGGGTCTGCAACCCGTCGCTCGTCTTCGCCTCTTCGCTGCGGTAGGCGCCAACAAAGAGCAGGACCGGTGGTTCCGGCGGCGAGAGCAGGTAGCTGAGGAGGGTCGCCCCGTCCACGTCGCTCCACTGGAGATCGTCCACATAGATCGCCAGGGGCTCCTGGGCCGCCAGGTTCGAGAGCAGCTCCTTGAGGGCGCCGACGGCCTGGCGCTTCAGGGAGACCGGGTCCGCCGGGAGGAGCCGGCGCTGCTTCATCCGGGTGACCACCTGGAGCCGGCCGATGGCGGGGAAGAGCCTCGCCAGGGCGTGGACGTTTCGGGGTATCAGGGTGGCGGCCCGCTCCTGGGACACCTTTTTGAGGTATCGGCTCAGGGCATCCACGAGGCTGTCGCAGGCTTTGTATGGCACCGACTCCCGCTCGTAGCACCTGCCGGTGAGCACCACCGCGGCGTCTTTCTCTTCCACTTCTTTTAAGAAATGTTCCACCAGGGCGCTCTTCCCCACCCCGGAGGGGCCGTGCACGAAGAGCGCCGTGGGCTCCCCGGACTCCGCGACCTCGAAGGCGGCCCAGAGCTCGGCGAGCTCCCGCTCCCGACCCACGAAGACGATCTTCTCTGTCCTCGGCGGCGCTTCGGATAACCAGTGGGACCGGCCCAGCACCGCCATCACGTCTTCGAATCTCGGCCGACTCTCCGGCGACCGGGCGAGCAGTCCCGCCGCGAGCGCCACCAGATCCTCGGGCAGACCCCCGCGAAGCGTCGACGCCAGGGGCGCATCCCGTTGTTGCTTCTGGGTCAGCACCGAGAGGCTCGAGCCCCGAAAGGGTGTCTTTCCGGTGAGGGCCTCGAACAGCATCACCCCGAAGGCGTACCAGTCGCTCGCCTCGGTGGCGGGCTCGGACACCGCCTGCTCCGGCGCCATGTAAAGGGGCGTGCCGGACACGCTCTCCTCCGCCACGGTCTGCCCCGCGCCCCCCACCTCCTGGTCGCTCACCAGGCCGAAGTCCATGATCACCACCCGCTTGTTTCGGGTCACCATCACGTTGGTGGGCTTCAAGTCCCGGTGGAGCTTCCCGGCCTCGTGGATGGCCCGGACGCCGACCGCCAGCTCGCTGAAGGCCCGCTTCAGCCGGCCGACGTCCAGTACTTCTCCAAGGTATTCGAGGAGCGGCAGCCCCTTGACGAGATCCATGGTGAAGAACCACCGCTCCTCGTCCACGAACAGCTCGTGCAGCCCCACCAGGTGCGGATGGACCACGTGCGAGAGGGAGCGAAACTCCTGCTTCAATCGATAGATCGCCGCGTCATCAATAAACGGCAACGTCTTGAGGGCCACTCGCTCTCGCCGTTCCCTGTCCTCGGCCTCGTACACCACCCCCATGCCCCCCTCCCCCAGAAACCGCCTCACCACGAACCGTCCCTCGAGGAGCGCCGTCCCCTTCCCGATCCGCGGCCGCGCGCTCCTCGGCATCACCGGTGGCACGTGCGCCGCCTCCCGGAGCAACGCATCGAACGATGAGTCTTCCGGCTCGACATCGCCCTCGTTCCGAGGGGTCCTAGGAGGGTCCGATCTCATTGGAAATCCAAATTAAATTGGCAGCATTATACAGGGGAATTGCGGGACTACAAACTCGGCGTTTGGAAATGGAGTTGCCCAAATATGATAAATGTGATCTTTTGTAATAATGTCAAAACGACTATGATAACGAAGTGTATTGATTGAGTAGACATCATGGGGCAACTCGAAAATAGAATTCAGACCGCGTGGAAGGCAACGGAATACCAGCAGGCCGCCACCTTGACCATCCAGTCCTACGGCCCGGAGATCCTCGGCTTTTTGGTGGCCTTCACCAAGGACCGATCCGACGCGGATGACATTTTTTCGTATTTCTTGGAGGACTTTTGGAGGGGGCTGCCCAAGTTCGAGTGGCGGTGCAGCCTGAGAGCGTGGTCTTACACCCTGGCCCGACACGCGGCCAAGCGATATGCGGCGCGCTACCTCCGCCGCCGGCGAATCGACATGCCCCTCTCCCAGGTGCCGGAGCTCGCCGAGGTTGCGGAGCGGGTGAGGACCAGCACCGCGCACTACCTCCGGACCGCCGTCAAGAGCCGCATGCAGGAGCTTCGGCAGCAGCTCACGGAGCGTGAGCAGATCCTCCTGGTGCTCCGGGTGGACCGGGAGCTCTCCTGGCGGGACATCGCGATCATCATGTCCAGCGACCCCTCACTGCCGGACGAAGAAGCCCTCGAGCGGGCGAAGACCACCCGCCGCAAGCAGTTCGAGCGCGCCAAGAGCAAGCTGAAGAGGCTCGCCTCCGAGGAGGGGTTGGTGGCGTACTGACGGTTGCGAAACGTGTAACCGTCACCACCCAATGGATAGATATAGTCATTACAGTCGGTTACAGACCTTTTTGAAGTAAAGCATCCTGAGATGGAAACTATTCGGGCCATGTGTCCGAGAAGGGTAGCTGAACACTGGCGAGAGGAGGTCCACGTGTCCAGCGGTCGTATGCATCTTCGAAACCATTGAAGATGCCGTCCTTGTGTCACGTTCATATTGAAACACAGCACAACATATCGTTTTTATAGTGTTTATCCATTGCCTGGTGAGGGTTGTTCCCTGGTCGGGAGACCGGCCGGGGCTACTCTACATCCTTTTGGGTTATTCTAAGGTTCTGAAAATGACAAAAAACTTCATAAAGATCCGCCCGGCATTCCTCTTGTCGGTCCCATACATAATAATGTACTTCGGATGGGACAAGACACATCGAACTGGTCAGCAAGAATGAGGCTCGTCGGCTTGAAAACAGCGAACAATGTGTCGAATCGATGCTGGGGGGGGTGACAAGACGTGTCTTGCGTGTTGTGAATAATTTCTCGAAGGGAGTTTGTGATTGCTTCACTATGCATATGTAAATCGCGATAGTATTGATATCCGGGTGCTGGAGTAGAGACGTTTGTGTGGCTCTCCTGCATTAGGAGTGGGTAAAATGAGGAAGTCACTTGGACGATTACACTTATAAAAACAATCGGATGCGCCATCAGCCCGTCGCCAAAACAAATTACCGCAGTTCTCGCCCGGGTCAATGGTTCGCTTCGCCGCTTCGCGCCCTTGACTCGGGCTGCGAGCTGCGGAAGAGGAAACCCACGGTCGACGGGCAGAGGGATGCCTCCGGCGGCGGCTCCAAGCTCGGGATATTTTTCCAGTCATGTCGCATTCTCGTTGGAAATCTACCCACTCCTAATGCAGGAGGTCCGTTTGTGTCACGTGATGCACCATTGTGGTGACTGACGTACAGATTGAAGACGAGATGGCGGCATCGGAGCCGATCAAGAACAAAGGAAAACCTGAAAATGACATTATCAACCCAATTTCCGGTAGAAGGGCGCTGGGTGGGAATCCTAGTCTTAGGAACAATATCGTGGCTTGCCGGCTGTTCGAATGTCGACAACGGTTCGGTCAACGACTCGGACAGCAATGCAGACGATACCGCCACAGACGGAGACGCTGATACAGATATGGACGCGGATGCAGACACGGACGCAGACGCAGACGCAGACACAGACACAGACACAGACACAGACACAGATGCAGATGCAGATGCAGATGCAGATGCAGATACAGATACAGATGCAGATGCAGACACAGATGTAGATGCAGATGCAGACACAGATGTAGATGTAGATGCAGACACAGATGTAGATGTAGATGCAGATGCAGATGCAGACTCAGACTCAGATGTAGATGTAGACGTAGATGTAGACGTAGATGTAGATGTAGATGCAGATGCGGATGGCGACAGCGACAGTGACGCGGATTCCGACAGCGATACAGAACCATCTTCTGGTCCCATAATTCCGGACTGTTCCAACTGTCAAGGCGTGGGAACCGACCTGGGAAACCTGCGTTGCGCAATAGATTTGTGCGACGACGACGTATTCATCGAGCAGGACTACACCTCTCCAACGATCGTGAACACCAACGGGTTGACCCAATCGCGAGCTGCAGTGGTCCGTTTTGGTGATCCGACCAACGAACTGGCACCTCTGCTCAACGGATCTTATGCCCTGGTTTCTTCGGGAATTGCCGATTCTACAAATCACGACACAATACTCAATGACTCCCAAATGGTTGATCCCAACGGAAATAGCGTAAACGACCCATTTGCACAGGAAGACAATAAAGCCTACGATGTGGTCGAATGGCGGCTTCGTCTAAAGGCGCCAGCCAAAGCCCGTGGATTCAGAGTTTACTATGTATTCTTTTCCGAAGAATACGACGAATTCATAGGGAATGTTTTTAACGACAAATTCTACATTTTCCTCGAAGCCGCAAGCACGAACAACGGCGAGCGCACCGTGATCAACTTCACAGAGTGCCGGGAGCCGGAAACATACAGCGATTTTGCCTGTGACGGGCAGATGGCAGAAGACGAAATATGCGAACAAGGAAAGAAATACTGCTATATTGCCATAAACACGGCTCTGTCGGAGTGCTGTTGGTACCAGGGTTGCCCAAACCAGACCAAACCCAATACAGACATCTCGGGAACGGGATTCTCCTGCGGTACAGAAGATGTGGATTATATCGGTGAATTCAGTGAGGGGTATAAATACGGCTCATCTACTGGATGGCTGTATACGACCTGGCCCATCGAGCCGAGCGAGGAATTCGAAATCATATTCCACGTTCACGACACAGCGGATGCTATCTTGGACTCAGAAGTAATCATTGACAAATTCATCTTTATTGAAGAATCTGAAGAAGCCGGTACCGGGCCAGTAGTTGTCTAGGTCGGGTGGCCGAGGGAGGTTACCCTCCCCCGGCTCCCACAGATCCGGACGCGCGGGACTACCGCATCCGGCTCCTCGGCTCACAGACTCGCAAGATTAGGAATGTAGGGGTTAAAGACAACGAAGCGCCGAAGCCCTCTGTCCCTCCGCCACGGTCGGTTTCTGAAGCCGGTCGAGCGCGTCTTGGCTGAGAGCGCAGTTCTGGCTGACCCGCTCCACCTCGAGGAGCTTTCGGTTGACCTGTTCACCGCGGTCTCGTAGATGCTCGAGATTTTTCAGTCCCTTGTTCACGTTGAAGTCTCCCGGGTCGTTAATGGTCGTTTCAGTCCTGAGCGCGCGCTCTTCCTTGAAGTACTGCTTCACATGGGAGCGCTTGTACTCGATGTGCAGACTGGGAACAGGGCCGGAGAGGGAATGGGATTCCCGAGGTGTTCTCGGAGAAAATAACAGAGCTGTCCCGAGGCCTGAAGTGTCGGTA
>JBNLED010000190.1:0-14077 GCA_050304755.1 Polyangia bacterium
AGGTGGTAGTGGTTTGGCATGAGGGAGTAGGCGTGGACTTCAACCCCAAAACGGTCCACCGTGTCTCCGACTGTGTCGAGGAAGTTGAGCGCGTCCTCGTCGTCGAGGAAAATCAGCGCGCGGTTGCGCCCGCGATTCATGACGTGGTGCCAGGCGCCTTGAAAGTCTTCTCTTATGGGTCGTGCCATGGGGAGAGAGTACCTCCTAAAGTGTCTATTGTCTAGGCCTGACCCCTTGATGTTTGACGCTAGGCCTGACCCCTTGATGTTTGACGCTGCACGAGATCGATGTCCTCGGAGTAGCGCCCCGGCGGGTTGAAGAAGAGCTTGTGCAGCGCGGTGCCGCCGCGAAATACCGCCTGCTCCGCCACCTCGGGTCTGCGAAACATCTCGACGAGCGCCCGGCTGAGGATGAGATCCTGCTCGACCTGGGCGCTCTCGGGCCAGGGGGCTACCTTTCTCCATGCGTTGATATTTGCTCTTGGTATCATAGGTCCGGCTCGATTTCATCGTTGGGGATCAATCTGAAGCGTGGATCGACCGGGTGACCATCTTCGGGCCGATCGGTTCGCAATCTCACGATGGTGGTCCGCCGCTCGCTCAGCCACATCGCGAGAGGCTCGGCCAGGCGCTCCTGTTCAATGGCCGCGAGCAGATAGCCGAGCCGCTGGGTATCGGGGAGCTGCCGATTCTCGGCAGCGGCCAGGAGGGATTCGGGACTGAGCTTGTCTGCGATCTCCGCAAGCACCGTGGCGATGTTGCTCCAGTATCCGGCCTCCTCGGGAAACCGCACCAGATCAAAGGCCGTGGTCTCGGGGCTGGCGACGGTCATGACGCCGGTCTCGGTTTGAACCTGAACCGTGGCCTCGTCCCCCACATGGCGGCTGCTGTAGATTTTGATACGCGCTCGGCCCGCCTGCATGCCGGGAGTGGTCTTGTCCGCGAGGACCTGAAAGACCATCGGCTGCTGGTGTCCGGCACCATGGAGCGCCGCAGCCGATAGCAGCCCGACATAGTACCGCCGGCCGCAATGTCGCATCAGGTCATCGATGAACCACGACGGGGGTGGAGATCCGACAGCGCGATGCTCCGGAGGGACAAATACATAGAACCCCCGTAACGGTGATACGATACGCCCCTTCTGCTTGAGGCGTCGAAGCGCGGTTTGAACCGCCACGAAGGATGCGCCGGATACCGCCAAAGCCTCTTCGCGAGAAAAAGTGTAGCGTCCGTCCGCCGGCAGCGTTTCGATCCACTCAGAAAGGGTGACCTTGGTTCCCATATCATCAAATCCTATCGGCAAAGTTAGCTCTTTTTGCTAATTTTGACAAATGATTTTGTTTTCTCGTTTGCTACGGTTGAACGACGGTTGAATATCTCGGATGTACGGGTCTATATAGCGAAGCGGCTAACCGGACGCGAAGAGCTACAGTATTCACGAAACGTACAGAAGGATTCGCAGTGCTTGGAGACCGATGACAATCAAGAACGCCAGCCAGTTCGATGAGACCACTCGTCCCAACCTCTCGAAAGACGATCAAAATGAATACTCGAGGCTTCTTCGGAAGCTTACGCCGTCATCCAGCACATACCGAAAGTATCGCCAACAAGTTGGTGATTATATGTACTTTGTGGGGTGGGCATTGCCCGGAAAGGGACACCTTCCATTGCGCATGGCAAGGCTTCGTCGGTCGACGCTATTCAACGGGCTGGAATATCTGGTCGCGTATGTCGACGATGGCTGGCTGAACCGCGTTGCCCCGGGATGTGACGCGATCTCCTCTGCCATGATGGGCCCGCGTAGTGAGGAGGACGAGTGGATGAACTTCCCGCCGCTCGTCTTCCTGCCGGAGACAAAGCGACGAGCGCGGAACAACACGTTTCGCTCCATTGTCGAGCATGAGATCGTCCATATCAATCAAGCTATTCTAGGAACATTTCCTACGTTGCCGGCCAAGCCTCGAGCCGAGGATCTGCTCGATCAGATGTCCCGTGAGATGACCGCCGAGTACGAGGCGTGCTTTCTCCAAACCGCTCGGTGGCCGACCCAATACCATATCGAATACAATCTCTCACTGGGGCATTGGTGTCTTCTACGCGGCTACACCCAGGCGCTCGAACACCATTTGCTCACGTTGGCCGAAATGGATTTCTCTCCCAATGAAGCAGAACGCTTTCTGGAAAAAATCTCAACGTCTCTCGCTGAAATGCTCCGGCGCATTGGCGCGACCGAGGATATCGCCATCTGGTTTTTGTCGCGGTTCAATGACCACCTTCTGATCGCAATGGATCAAGTAATCACCGTTCATCCGAAGGTCAAAGAGCACCCGGCGTTTATCGCCGCGGTCTATTGGTTACATCATCGAAGGGAGAAACACCCCCGCTCCTGAACGCGTATGGGTAGGACGAATGAACGCCCTCTGCGCATATACGTGAGCAAGCATGTTCACGACTGATCACTCCGCATTTTCATCCACCATCAGAATTTTTTCTTTAGCCCCGAACATCGACTACTATGACTACCCCGTTTTTCTCTTCGCCCGGTTCCGATCATAGCAGAAAACCGTTCAGAAAATGTGTTCTATTTTTATGAGGATGCACCGATGCGTCGACTTCGCCTCTACCGGGAAGCCCAGACTTTCTGCCTTTCCGTAGTCGAAATCCAAATCGAGCTGTGGAGGGGCCCGCGCCGCGGCAATCTCGGGAATTTCCGCTGACTGCCCGTTCCTTCCATAACGCGATAGGGGACGGTCCTTTGACACGGGGCTTTCGGATCGAGTGAGCGAGACGCGACGCCTATCAGGCGACGCTCGCCGCCGACGTGAGCAAAGGCGGGTCCCCCAGAGTCGCCCCTCAACGCCAGCAGTCGTAACCGTACGTGATGCGCCCCACGACCGGGCCGGCCTCCCCTTTTATCGTCTCCTCGCTCATCAGATTCCGCGCGGGGGTGTAGCGGTACCGGACGCGCTCCTGCACCCCCCGGGGCTCGCCGTTTTCAATCCGCAGGGTATCCCGGGTCAGGGTGTCCCCCTCGTCATTGTAGGTATACACCGTACGACTCTTGAGCTCGCGCGCCGGGCCCCGAACGTCCCACGTCAGCACGTTGCCGTGCTTGTCCCGCTTGAACACCCATTGCCGCCGCGTCTCCGGCCGGGTCGGGGTCGGCGCGGCGCTCTTCCAGTCCCGGACCAGCTCGTTGCCGTGCCCGTCGTATTCGTACAGGGTGGTCTCCTCGTTCAACCCGTCGGCGCCCCGATCGAGCTTCTCGCTCGCCACGCGGTCGTTCTCGTTGTAGGTGTAGAGGCGCCGCGTGATCACCTTGTCCTTCGCCGCGTTCACGCTCTCCCGGGTCACGAGGTTTCCCTTCGCGTCGTACGTATATCGCTCCTCGGTGTTGGGCTTTCCGTCGCCGTCCGTGTCCACGAGGATCCGGGTCTTGTTCCCGTCTTTGTCATAGGCGAAGGAGGTGAGGGTCTTCGCCCCGCCCTTCACGTGCAGCTGGGTCCGAGGGCGGCCCGCCGCGTCGTAGGTGACATCGGTCCGCTCCGCCGGCCTTCCGTCCCGGCGCACCTCCGTACGAACAAGGTGCCCCTCGTCGTAGGTGTATTCGATCCGCTCCTTCGTCGCTCCCTCGCCCTCGGTGATCTTGGTGAGCACATCGCCGCGGTCGTTATAGGTGTACAGCACCTCTCGATCGACGCGCCCGTCCCCGTCCTTATCGGTCTCGACCCGGCAGGGTGCCTTCCGGCACTGGCTCAGGACGCACTTGAAGGTGGGCTCGCAGTCCTCGCTGCTGTCGCACCGGCCGGGGAGGGGCTCGGGCGCCTTGTGCTTTTTCTTGGTGACGGTAATCTTCGGGGGCGCGACCTCCAGGAGGTCCACCTTCTTTTCCTCGGAGCGATCGCCGCACCCGAGGCACAAAATAATCAACAGCGGGGGGACTGCGCCTGCTTCGTTCATCCGTTCTTCCTCACCCCTTCGAGAAGCCGAACCGCCCTGTTCGGGAACCCCCTTGAGGAAAGCAGATAAAACGTGTTTAATCCACAGGAAAAATTGCGAAGTGGAGATCTTGATATGTTGAAGAAGAATACAGAATATGGATTTCAAACCCGATCCATCCACGCCGGCGAGACCCCCGATCCGGCGACCCACGCCTCCGCGCCCAACATCGCGATGTCCACGACCTTCGTCATCGACGACGCGAGCGCCCAGTTTTCCGCCACCGCGCTCACGGAGGACGCGCCGTTCGTCTACACCCGGTGGGCCAATCCGACGGTGCGCCAGCTGGAGCTCAAGCTCGCGAACCTGGAGGGCGGCGAGGCCGCAGTGGCCTTCGGGAGCGGCATGGCCGCCGCCACGGCGCTCTTCCTGTACCGCCTGAAGGCGGGGGATCACCTCATCGTGAGCGACGTGGCCTACGCCGGGGTGGCGGAGCTGGTGCGTCAGACCCTCCCCAAGCTGGGCATCGCGGTGGAGCCGGTGGATCTCTCGGACCCGGCGGCCCTCGAGCGGGCGATCCGCCCGGCGACCCGGATGGTGTACGGCGAGACGCCGGCCAACCCCATCCTCAAGCTCACGGACATCCGGGCCGCGGCGGAGATCGCCCACGGGGCCGGCGCCGAGCTGGTCATCGACTCCACCTTCGCCTCGCCGGTGGCCACCCGCCCCCTCGAGCTCGGGGCGGACATCGTGCTGCACTCGCTGACCAAGTACCTCTGCGGCCACGGCGACGCGGTGGGAGGCGCCCTGGTGGGCTCCGCGGAGATTATGACGGCGCTCGGGCAGGACGCGGCCATCCACCTCGGCGGCATCCTCAGCCCGTTCAACGCCTGGCTTATCATGCGGGGGATAGCCACCCTCCCCGTCCGCATGCGGGCCCACGCGGAAAACGCCCGGCGGGTGGCCGAATTCCTCGAGGCCCACCCCAAGGTGACGCGGGTGATCTACCCGGGCCTCGAGTCCCATCCCCAGCACGCGCTCGCCCGCCGTCAGATGAGCAACTTCGGGGGGATGCTCACGTTCCGGGTGGCGGACGGGCGGGCCGCGGCCCAGCGGATGGCGGACCGGCTGGAGGTCATCCACTACGCCGTCTCCCTCGGCCACCACCGGAGCCTGGTGTTCTATATGCCCACCGAGGAGATGCAGGCCAACTCGTTCCACCTCAACGAAGAGCAGCTGGCAGTCTATCGCGGATTCGCCGGCGACGGCATCTTCCGCCTCTCCGTGGGGCTCGAGGACGCGGAGGACCTGGTACGCGATCTGGACCGGGCCATCGGCTGAGGCCCGGATCTGCTACACCGATGAAAACTGCGGGTGCCCGAACACGGCGCGGTCTATCGCGGCCCGGATGTCGGGATCGACAAATGCCGTCTTCGGGGTCGGGGCGATCAGTCGATCATCGGGGCGAGGTGGGGGGCGAGGGCGTCGAGCTTCCACTGCTTGGGGGTCAGCCAGTCGTACTCGAGGATGCCCTCGGTGTCGCCGGAGTTGGGGTTCAGGGTCCAGAAGGTCCACGAGTAGGTGGATCCCATGTAGGAGAGGAAGGTCTCGAACCAGACCCCGGCCCGTCCGCCGTCTGACGCCGCATCCCGGATGCCGAACTCCCCGATGAAGACGTGGCCGATCTCCTCCTCCATGATGAAGCCGAAGTGGCGATCCCAGATGGCGGGCATGTTGCCGGGGAAGCCGGACTCGAACCAGGGCTGGGCGAACACCTCCGGACCGTACTCGTGGGCGGAGTAGACGAGCTTGCTCGGCACCGGGATCCGAAGCGGCCGGCGCGCCACCCCGGACAGGTTGCCGCCCCACCAGTAGTAGTCGCCGCTCACCACCTCGACCCCCTCCACGACGATGAGCACGTCCGGGTTGACCTCCTGAATCCCGAGGGCGCACCGCTCCGCCGCCGCGGCCCAGTCCGTGGTGGCACCGCCGGTGCCCCAGGTGGCGTCGTCGTGGGGCTCGTTGTTCAGATCGAAGGCGACCACCGCCCGCTCGCCGAGGTACCGCTCCGCCAGCGCCACCCAATCTTCAATCCACTGATCCTCGGGGCAGGCGTCCGTATACCAGAGGTCCTCCTCCATATAGCCGTCCGGCGCCCGGGAGTGGTTGTCCAGCATCACCTTGAGGCCGACCTCGGCGGCCGCGGCGATCACCTCGTCCATCACCTCGAGGGGGGACAGGGCGTCCAGCCCCTCGTTCATGGGATCCGTCCCATCATAGGGATCGGGGCCGTAGGTGTTGATGGAGCTCGTCGCCGCGCCGTCCCGGAGCATGGCGTTGCACCACGGGATTCGGACGGTGTTGAACCCCATATCCGCGATCTGTCCGAGCACGCTGCGATAGTCCCGGCTCCAGAGCCCGTGGGGCGCCAGGTTCGACGTCTCGAACCCGAACCAGTTGACCCCGGTGAGCCGGGCGTCGGTTCCGGCCTCGTCCACCAGCCTGTTGCCCTCCACGTGGAGATACCCGGAGGCGAGGGGGGGCACCTCCACGTCCGCCAGGTCCGGGCCCGTATCCGACGAAGGCGCGGTCCCGGGATCATCCCGACCCCTGGACTCCCCGTCGCACCCGAAAGGCGATATGAGCATGATGAAAAAGACCCATCCCGGCGCACGCCGCCGTTCGAAGGCCGCCCTGGGCGCGATAGGGTCTCGGGTCTCGAATATCGGGGTGATTCTCTCTCGGGTCACGATAGCCTCCTGAAGAACAGCGGGTAACGGTGGAGCCCCCGAAACCGCGAGGGCCCACGGCGCGCCGCATCCCGAGGCGGCCCGCCGCCTGATTATCATAACACCGCCGGGAAGGGTTGTCCGTCGGGATATCCGCGGGCTCTTGTCGTGGGCGGGTCTCGGCTGCTCGGCTGTGCTTCGTTCGAAGCGGCTCCCTGTTCAATGAAGACCCGCCGGGTGCCGTCCATCCGGTCAAAACGGTCCAACCGGTCCAATTTTCCCGCAGCCCGACGATAACCGTATAGGTCGCAAGTTTTTGTCTTAGAAGCGCTATACTTTCATAGAAGGAGGGTCATGCACCGATATCTCTGCCTTATGATTTCCGCGACACTCGGGTTGACGGGCTGCCGGGGGGACGGCGCCCATCCCGAAGCGGGCGAGGATGCCTTCGAGGGCACCTCGTCCGGGCTGATCTTCGATCCCCCCCGGGGGATCTACAAAGAGCCGACTCTGACCGTCACCATCTCCCACAAGGAGGCCGCGGCGGTCCGATACACCCTGGACGGGAGCGATCCCCGCTCGGCTGACGCGCTGACCGGGTCGCTGCCCCTCTCTATCACCGTCGACCCGACGGACACCGCGCACCGTCACACCGCCCCCGGGGTGACCGTGCGGGCCGTCCCCGACGGATACGACGATCTCCCGGGCAACGTCGCCACCCACACCTACCTGTTCCCGGATCAGGCGGCGGATCTCTCCCCGGACGGCCGATCCCCCGGGCCCCGCTGGCCGGATCCGCGCACCGGAGACTGGGGGAGCTCCGGGCAGTGGATCGACTACGGGCTGGACCCGGACGTGACCGGGGATCCGGAGTACGCCGACCGGATGGTCGAGGCCCTCGAGGCGATCCCGAGCGTCGCCCTGTCCTTCGACCTGGAGGCGCTCTTCGACCCGGACACGGGGATCTATGTCAACGCCGGCGAGCGGGGGGAGGCGTGGGAGCGGCCGGTCTCGGTGGAGCTGCTCCGTCCCGACGGCGGCGGCGGGTTCCAGGCCAACGCGGGGCTCCGCATCCGCGGGGGGTTCAGCCGCAAGCCGGACAACCCCAAGCACGCGTTCCGGTTGATCTTCCGCGGCGATTACGGGACCCCTAAGCTGCGGTATCCCCTGTTCGGGGACGAGGGGGCCGATGCGTTCGACAAGATCGACCTGAGAACCAGCCAGAACTACTCCTGGAGCGTGGACGGAGCGGCGGACTTCTCCGAGAACACCATGAACCGGGATGTGTTCTCTCGGGATCTGCAGCGGGAGCTCGGCCGGCCCTACACCCGCAGCCGGTACTATCACCTCTACCTGAACGGCGTATACTGGGGGCTCTTCCAGACCCAGGAACGCTCCGAGGCCAAGTACGCCGAGACCTACTTCGGCGGGGACGACGACGATTATGACGTGATCAAGGTCAGCCGCGAGGTCGAGGCGAGACCGGTCATCGAGGCGGTGGACGGCACCCTCGACGCCTGGCGCTCTGTGTGGGAGCTGTGCGAGACGGGCTTCTCGGACGACGCCGCCTACCGCGCCCTGGAGGGGCTGGACGCCGCCGGCGACCGGGACGAGGCCCTCCCCGTGCTGGTGGACGTGGACAACCTCATCGACTACATGCTGGTCATCTTCTACACCGCCAACTTCGACGCCCCCGCCAGCAAGTGGTTCGAGAACCAGTCCCCCAACAACTTCTACGCGATCCGGAACCGCACCCGCGCCGACCAGGGGTTCGTCTTCTTCGCCCATGACAACGAGCACACCCTCCTGGCGGAGGCGGTGACCATCACCACCGGGGTGGACGAGGACCGCGTCGGCATCGGCGAGCCCGGGGGGGCCGCGGACGACAACGGCAACCCGAGCGAGCGCTACCGGATGAGCGTCACGTCGTTCGAGGGCTTCCATCCCCAGTGGCTCCACCACCGCCTCTCGGGCAACGCCGCGTATCGACAGCGGTTCGCCGACCGCGCCCGCGCCGTGCTGGCGGGCGGCGGGCCCCTGACCCCGGGCAAGGCCCTCCCCCTCTTCGAGGCCCGCGCCGACGAGCTCGACCCGGCCATCATCGCGGAATCCGCCCGCTGGGGGGATGCCCAGCGGCCGGAGGCCCCCCGCACCCGGAACGACGACTGGCTGCCGGCGGTCGACCGGGTCAGAAACCGGTTCATCCCCGAGCGGACCGGGATTCTGATATCGCAGCTTGGCGCCGTCGGTCTTTATTGAGGCGGGATCAGTAACCCTTGATGGTGATCTTTCCGGAGTCCACGTCGGCGCGGATGGCGTTCGGGGCGTCCGGGTCGTCGGTGACGTTGTCGATGTTCCGGCTGCCCGAGTCCACGGACGTGGCGATATCGTACGCCCCCTTCGGGACCTCCAACCGGAGGGTGCCCGAGTCCGCGGATACGTCGACCTTCCGCGGGGTCTCGTGGAACCGGAGGGAGAGGCTGCCCGAGTCGACGTCGCCGTAGCAGACCTCGCTGGTGACGTCCCCCGTGATCTTCCCGGAGTCCACGGAGAGGTCGAGCTCGCCCTTGACCCCCTCCAGCTTGATATTGCCCGAGTCCGCGCTCAGGGTCATGGGCCCCTCGATGCGTTTGAGATCGATGCTGCCCGAGTCCACCGAGATCCGCGTCGAGACCTCTTGGGGGACGCGCACGTCGAAGTAGCCGTCACAGCTGAAGTGGCACTCCATCCGGACCCGCAGGGTCTTCCCGTCCACCTCGATGTCGTAGTCCGGCCGCCGGCCCCGGTAGTCCACGTCGAAGGCCACCGAGCTCGATCCGTCCGTGCTCGGCCTCACATAGACATTGGAGGCATCGATAACGATATCGAGCCGGTTGATCTCCTCGTCGAACTCGACCTCGTCGTCGAAGTTCTTCTCGACACATCCGGCCGCCGAGAGCATCAGCAGCGCGATGAATACAAAACAGCGTCGGTTCATGGTGACCTCCTTGTCGTGAGCACCTCGCCTGTTGCCTGTTGAACACCGGCGTGGAGCGGGGATGTCACCGCTGACGCGTCAAAAAAGAGGGGTCCAGCCCCATGGCCGCCAGGGGCGCCGCCAGGTCCTCCGGAATCGGGGCGCGGATGACGATGCGCCCGGCGTCCGGATGATCGAGGGCGACGGATGCCGCGTGGAGCGCCAACCGGCAGAGGCCGTAGCGATCCCTGACGGCGCGGTTGAGGGGGCCCTTGCCGTAGTTGGCGTCCCCGATGATCGGGTGGGAGATGTGCTTCAGGTGACGCCGCACCTGGTGCAGCCGGCCGGTGCGGGGTCGCGCCACCACCCATGACACGGTCCGGGGTTCGGCGGGCAGGGTATGGAGGCGCTCGAACGCGGTCACGGCGTCCACCCGGGGACCGCCCTCCCGGCGGGGGATGGGGTGATCGATGATCCCCGCGTCCGGCGTCCTCCCCCGGACCAGCGCCAGGTAGCGCTTCTCCACCCTGCCTGCTTCGAACTCGCCGCCGAGCGCCCGCGCCGCCGCCGCCGTCAGGGCGAACAGCACCACGCCGCTGGTCTGTCGGTCCAGCCGGTGGAGGGGATGCACCTTGTTCAGGCCCGTGATCTCCCGGACCCGATCCACCAGGACCACCTCGTCACGGCCCCAGCCCCGGTGCACCAGCAGCCCCGAGGGCTTGTCCACCGCCAGGAGCGCGTCGTCGCGATAGAGCACGGTGGGGGTCGCGTCGATATCGGTCACTTATCAAATCCCGGGATAGGTCTCGCCGACAGAAGGGCTCAGCTGCTCTTGGCGAAGTTCTTCGTGAACTTGAGGAGATCGTCGAGCTTCAGCACCTGGGGCAGCTCGGGGATGGCGATCCGGTTCGGCGGGATGCTCCGCCGGACGATCGCCCCGGCGCCGATGATCGAGTTGTCCCCGATCCGGACCCCCGGCAGGATCCGCGCGTCCACGCCGATCCAGACGTTGTTGCCGATGACGATGGGGCTGACCTCCCTCTGTGAGGGGGCCCCCCCCGCCCTTCTCGACTCCGGATCCAGGGGGTGACCGTTGGTGTCCTGAAACGAGCTCCCCGTCGCGATCCGCACGTCGTTTCCGATGGTGACGCTCTTGGCTATCGTGAACCCGATACCATGGGATATCTGGCAGTTATTACCGATCTTCAGCACCGGAAGCTCGTCCAGGATGCTCGCGAAGACGATGTCAAGCTTACCGAAGATAGAGACATTCTCCCCCAGCACTATTTTTCCCTTGCCCATGAGGTAGGGGGCTTTCAGGGCTTTGAACCCCGGACCGATCTCGGCGCAGGCCGACCTGTACAGCGGCTCCGAGATGAAGGAGGAGTAGAGAATCTCTTCCAATACCGAGCTCCCCTTGTGAACGGCCCACAAGGCGTCACCCAGCCATAGGGGGGTCGGTATCGAGAAGGATTGAAACGTCCTGTACAAATCCTTCAGCTGTTTCAGAGGTCCCACCTCCGCATCCTTGACGGCCTTGCGTAAGTTGACATCTTCGGACAACCCCAGCCCCAAATACTGATTTCCGAGATCCATAAGCTTGGATTTCATACTCATTAACTCTCTCCAATTATCCAATGTTTACGGGTGAGCAAGCCCTTCTGTTCTCTCGGCAGGAGCTTATGACAAGTCCTTTGCATAGGCAATTCATAATTGGATATTCCCTGCGGATCACGTCAGCGGGGGTTCGCCGCGGAGAGGGAGTGGTACTCGCCGAGGTCCTTCTCGAGGGTCAGGAGGGCCAGGTCGTACTGCAGCTGCTCCACCACCCGCCGGACGCGTTGGTCCGAAAGATCGGTGGCGGCGGCGAGCATGTCGAGGCTGGTGACGATGCCGGCGTCGTACTGCTTGGCCACCAATTGGTGGTTCTCCTCCGCCAGGGCCACCTGTTCCTCGGCCAGGGCGACGTTCCGTTTTTTCATGTCGGCCTGGATATAGCTCTTCTCGACAGACTCGCCGATGCCGAGGGCGAGCTGTTGTAGGCGGCTTCTCGCCGACCGGGACAGGGACTGGCGGGACCTGAGCTCGGCGATGCGGCCGCCCCCCTCGAACAGGCTCCATTTGGCGCCGAAGATGAGCATCCAGTTGGCGTTCTCTCCCGAGAACCCGGCGGCGGAGCTGAGGCGCCAGTTGTAGGTGACGTCGAACGCGGGGAGCCACTTCATCCAGGTCTCGGTTTCTTCCCGCTTCGCCATCCGCTCCGCCGTCTCCGCCTCCTTGAGCTCGATGCGCTGCACCGCCGCGCGCGATTTCAGCTGCGGCAGGTCGGCGGTGGGGGCATCCACCCGGCCCGGCCCCGCGATGTCGAACGGCCCCCTCTCCCCGATGAGGTAGGCGAGCCCGGTGCGGGCCAGCCGAACCGCGTCCTCGGCGTCGTCCACCTGTTTGTCGGCCTGGGTGACCTGCATCTCGGCCCGAAGCACATCCAGCCGGGTGATCTGCCCCGCCGCCATGCGGGCCTCGGCCTGCCGCAGGAACTCGTTCGCCAGGGTCAGGTTCTCCCCCGCCACCTTCACCATCTCCTTCATCGAGTGCAGCTGGTAGTAGGCGGCGGTCACCGCGAAGATGAGGTCGTTCTTCTTTCGCCTGGCGGTGAGGCGGCTCAGCTCCGCGTTCTCCTTGGCGTTCTTGATGAGGGGGATGGCCCGGGGGTTGAACAGGGTCATGTTGGCCTGGATCCCGAGCTCCTTCTGCCACTTCTCCTGGATGACCGTCTCCTCGGTCTCCATGGCGCCGGGGTTCGCGGGGTCGAACGTGCTGAAGTCCGGGAACGCCAGCGACACCTCGTGCTGGTTCATCACCACCTGACCGGTGACGCCCACGTTCGGCAACAGGATGGACCAGGCCCGGGTGAGGGTAAGGTCCGCCCGGGTCACGGACTCCTCGATATCCCGGATCGCCGGGTGGGTCTGTACCGCCATGCGCCGCGCCTGCGCCAGGGTGATGGTCTTCGGGGCCGGCGAGGCCGGGCCCTCCTGCGCCGCCAGCGGGCTCGCGTCGAGAAGGGATGCCAGTACCCATGCCGAATAAATCGCGTATCTCATGATGTCACCTCAGACTTCCTTGGTTTCCGCCGCTTCCGGACGAAGCCGCTTGAAGAGCCGATTGGCCTTGTCCTTGATCCACTGATTCCCGTTCTCCTGGGCGAGGTACATCACCGGCACCACCACCAGGGTAAGCACGGTGGCGAACACCAGCCCGAAGCTCACCGCCTGGGCCATGGGGCCCCACATCTCGGCGGTGGGGGATCCCACGTCGATGCTGAGGGCGGTGAAATCGATGCTGATCCCGAGGGCCATGGGCAGGAGCCCCAGCACGGTGGTGACGGCGGTGAGCAGCACGGGTCTGAACCGCACCGCGCCCGCCCGCTCCAGCGCCTCCCGGAGCGGAACCCCGAGGGAGCGCTTCAGCTGGTCCGTATAGTCGATGAGCACGATGGCGTTGTTCACCACCACCCCGGCCAGGGAGATGATCCCGAGCCCGGTCATGATGATGGAGAACTTGCCCTGGGTGACCACCAGGCCGATGAGCACCCCCATGAGGGAGAGGACCACCGACCCCAGGATGATGGCGGGGCGCTGCACCGAGTTGAACTGGGTGAGCAGGATGAGGAACATCAGCATCAGCCCGATGCCGAACGCCCGGCCGAGGAACGCGGAGGACTCCTCCTGATCCTCGCTCTCCCCGGAGAACTTCAGGGTGTAGCCGTCCGGGAGCGTCAGCTTCTCCTCCAGCAGCGCCGTGACGTCCGCCATCACCTCGGTGGAGCTCCGGCCGCTCACGTCCGACGTGACCGCGATGCTCCGGTCCTGATCGATGTGGTTGATGCTGCCGAGCCCGCCGGTGGTGCGCACCGTGGCCACGTCCCGGAGGGGAATCTGAACGTCGTCCTGCCCGGTGACCCGGATATTCAGGATGTCGTTGATGGAGTCCCGGTCCTCCGCGTCGTAGCGCACCACGATGTCGTACTCTTCATCCCCCTCCCGGAGCACGCTCGCCTCGAGGCCGTTGACGGCGGCCCGGACGGCCATGGCCACGGACTGGGTGTTCACCTTGCGGAGCATGGCCTTCTTCCGGTCCACCTCCACGCGGATCTCCGGGCGGCCCTGCTCGTCGTTGTCCTTGAGGTCCACCACTCCGGGCACCGTGGCAACCAGGGCCTTGACCTTCCCGGCGATGGCGGAGAGCACCTGGAAATCCGGGCCCGAGATCTCCACCGAGACGGGCTCGCCGGTGGGGGGGCCCGCCTCCTCCAGCTTCAGCCGGTACTCGGCGCCGGGGAGCTTCGCCAGCTTCTCCCTGAGGGAGTCCACCGTGTCCCAGGTGCTGCCGTCCCGCTCGTGCCGATCCTTGAACTCGATATCCACCACCGCGGCGTGGGTGGGATTCCCCTC
>JBNLED010000191.1:0-10210 GCA_050304755.1 Polyangia bacterium
TTTCCAAGCTGGCAATCGCTGCGCCCGTCCGGCAAGGCGCGAGGAGTGGAGAATACTGGGGGTATTTGACCGACGAGCAACGCCGACGGGCGGGATGCAGCGGTTGTCAGATGGCAAGTTAATTTTGATCAGAGGCCTAAGAGGGCAACCACAAGGGATCGCCCCTACAGCATTTACATCATCCGATGATAGACGAGGCACCCGCAAGGGATCGCCCTTACGACATTTTTTCTACCATTATTGTAGGGGGAGGCCGATGTGCCTGCCCTTTTGCGCCCCCCCCTTCGGTCCAGATTCCCTCTGGACAAGCACCTTTCTTTCAATGTAAGTAATCAAATCGTATGAATCTTTGCACGAACAACTTAGTTCGATATGGGAGAAGCCACTGATGAAATACGGTTATTTCGATGATGAAAAGCGCGAGTATGTAATTACGACCCCTAAAACACCCTACCCCTGGATCAACTACCTCGGCACGAAGAACTTCTTCTCACTGATTTCCCATCAGAGCGGTGGGTATTGTTTCTACCGGGACGCCCGCCTGAGACGGATTCTCCGTTATCGGTTCAATAACGCGCCTACGGATGTAGGTGGTCGATATTTCTATATTAAAGATGGTGAAGATTATTGGACGCCGTCCTTTATGCCCGTGAAGCGGAAGCTCGACACCTTCGAGTGCCGGCACGGGCTCGGCTACACCGTCATCACCGGCGAGCGGAATGGCGTGAAGGTCGTGACGACCAGCTTCGTCCCCGTCGATCATGACGCCGAGGTCCACGAGGTGGTCGTCGAGAACACCGGAAAATCGCCCAAGAAGGTATCATTGTTCTCCTATGTCGAGTTCTGCCTCTGGAACGGCCACGACGACGCCAACAATCTCCAGCGGAACCTCTCCACCGGCGAGGTCGAGGTGGACGGCAGCACGATCTATCATAAGACCGAATACCGGGAGCGGCGGGATCACTACGCGTTCTTCCACGCCTCCCTGCCGGTGGCCGGCTTCGATACGGACCGGGAGAGCTTCCTCGGGCTGTACAACCACCCCGGCGAGCCCGAGGTGGTCATCGAGGGCAAGTCGCGCAACTCCATGGCCGCAGGCTGGGCGCCCATCGGCTCCCACTCCCTCGACCTCTCCCTCGCCCCGGGGGAGAAGAAGAGCATCGTCTTCACGCTGGGGTACATCGAGAACCCCGAAGACGAGAAGTTCGAGAGCCTGGGGGTCATCAACAAGACCCGCGCCAGGAAGGTGATCGCGGAGTTCTCGAACAGTGAGCAGGTGGCCAAGGCCCTCGATGACCTGAACAACTACTGGTCCGACCTGCTCTCCAAGTATACGGTGAGCTCCCCGGACGAGAAGCTCAACCGGATGGTCAACATCTGGAATCCCTACCAGTGCATGGTGACCTTCAACATGTCGAGGAGCGCCTCCTACTTCGAGACCGGCATCGGCCGGGGCATGGGATTTCGGGACTCCAACCAGGACCTCCTCGGATTCGTGCACCTGATCCCGGAGCGGGCCCGGGAGCGCATCATCGATATCGCCTCCACCCAGTTCGACGACGGGAGCGCGTACCACCAGTACCAGCCCCTCACCAAGCGGGGCAACAACGACATCGGCAGCGGGTTCAACGATGATCCCCTCTGGCTCATCGCCGGGACCTCCGCCTACATCAGGGAGACCGGGGACTTTTCCATCCTCGACGAGATCGTCCCCTTCGACAACGATCCCGATAACACCGACACCCTGTTCGGGCACCTCACCCGCTCGTTCGACCACGCCGTCAACAAGCAGGGGCCCCACAAGCTGCCCCTCATCGGCCGGGCGGACTGGAACGACTGCCTCAACCTGAACTGCTTCTCCAAGACCCCGGACGAGCCCTACCAGACCACCGAGAACGTGGAGGGGGGCGTGGCCGAGTCCATCTTCATCGCCGGGATGTTCGTGCTGTACGGCCGGGAGTACGCGGATCTGGCCCGGAAGGTGGGCAAAGATGCGGAGGCCAAGCGGGCCGAGGCCGAGGTGGCCAAGATGGAAGCCGCGGTCAAGGAGCACGGCTATGACGGCGCCTGGTTCCTGAGGGCCTACGACTACTACGGCAACAAGGTGGGCAGCGACGAGAACGAGGAGGGCAAGATCTTCATCGAGCCCCAGGGGTTCTGCGTCATGGCGGGTATCGGCGTGGAGGAGGGGCTGGCCCAGAAGGCCCTGGACTCGGTCAAGGAGCACCTGGACACGGAGTACGGCATCATGCTCCAGCAGCCCGCCTACCAGACCTACCACTACGAGCTCGGCGAGATCTCCTCGTATCCTCCGGGGTACAAAGAGAACGCCGGGATCTTCTGCCACAACAACCCGTGGGTGATGATCGGCGAGACCGTCCTCGGCCGCGGGGACCGGGCCTTCGAGTACTACCGGAAGATCGCCCCGGCCTATATCGAGGATATCAGCGATATCCACCGGATGGAGCCCTACGCGTACTCCCAGATGATCGCCGGCCGGGACGGCATCCACCACGGGGAGGCCAAGAACTCGTGGCTCACCGGCACCGCCGCCTGGAACTACGTGGCCATCGCCCACCACATGCTCGGCGTCCGGCCGGAGCTCGACGGCCTGAAGGTGGAGCCCTGCATCGACAAGATCATCGCCGAGTTCACCGTCACCCGCCACTGCCGGGGAGCGGAGTATGTCATCCACGTCAAGAACAGCCAGAAGGGCATCATCCGGCTCACCGTCAACGGGAAGCCCATCGACGGCACCATCGTCCCCTATGCCGAGCCCGGCGCCAAGGTCATCGTGGAGTGCGAGACCTAAAATAGAAAATATCCGATTGACCTGTCTAAAGGTTCACCCCTCAGACTCCTCCTCATGACATGCCGCGTGACTCACCACGGGGCATCCGATACGGTGACAGGAGGAACCATGACATTCAAAGGCATCAGAAGAATTTTCACGGCGGACTGCGAAGTCCACGCGTCCCCCGACAGGGTCTTCCCGCTGCTCTGTCCGACCCGGGAGTACGACTGGATCGAGGCGTAGCGGTGCGAGCTCATCCACTCCCGGTCGGGGTACGCCGAGCTCGACTGCGTCTTTTCCACCGCGTTCCCGAAGGAGGAGGGGGACGTCTGGGTGGTCAGCCGGTACGAGCCGCCCGAACGAATCGAGTTCGTCCGGGTGGACGGGCGACGGGCCATGCGCTACATCGTCTTCGCGACGCCGAAGGGTGACGGCTGCCGCATCACCTGGACCCAGATCATCACCGGCCTGAACGACCAGGGGAACGCCTATGTGGCGCAGCTCGAGGACGGAGCGTTCGCGGCGATGATCGAGGCAGCCGGGAAGATGCTCTCGGCCTATCTCGATACCGGCGAGCGACTGAGCATCAGTCTTCCCGAGGAGATCAGGCGATGACGACCGTGGGACGCCTGGCTCGGCGGTATGGGGTGTCCCGCAGCACCCTGCTCTACTACCACCGCATCGGGATTCTCTGCCCCTCGGGCCACCGGCAGGGCGACTACCGCAACTACACCGGCGCGGACGAGGAGCGGCTCCGGCGGATTTTGGGGCTGCGCAACGCGGGCCTGAAGCTAGAGGAGATCAAGGCGGTCCTGGACGACAAGGCGGCGGACGATCTCTCCGCCGTGCTGGAGCGGCGGCTGCTCGAGATGAACGACGAGATAGACGCCCTCAAGGCCCAGCAGCGCCTCACCGCCACCCTGCTCGGCGCGCACAGGACCGCCGCCGGGGACAAAGAGATGACCAAGACCCGGTGGGTCGCCATGCTCGCCGCTGCCGGGTTCACCGAGGCCGACATGAGCCGCTGGCACAGGGAGTTCGAGGCGTCGGACCCCGAAACCCATGAGGCCTTCCTCCGCGCCCTCGGGATCTCCCAGGAGGAGGCCGACCGCATCCGTACCTGGGCTTCCCGGGACTGAGCTGACTTGTGTCCCAATTCAATGCTAAAGTGCTGCCTTCTACTGGATAGACCGTATGGACGGCGAAATGGACCCGCCGGACCTACGAACGAGATTCTCCTATGGTAGAGTGGAGGTATGGACCCTCAACAGCGAGGCCCTGCCCCCCTCAGGCAGACGAACTCTCCTGTCAACGCGGTGATCACGGCGGTGGTGTTCGGCACGCTGACCGCGCTGGTGGAGCCGCCATGGTCGTATATCGACAACACCACCTCCGGACACCTGTTCCTCACCCTGGCGCACCTCTTTCCCCTCCTGGTGCTCTCCCTGCTCGCCCGCCCCGGCAGCCTCCGCCAGTGGGTCGCCTGCGGTGTCGCCGCCCTCGGCAGTATAGGGCTAGGCCTGCACGCCGGGCTCAGCGCCTCCATCGTCGAAAACATCGACGCCGGCGGTGTCTTCTCCAACGCCACCGCCCTCGCTATCCTCGAGATCCTCCTCAGCACGGTCTCCATCCCCTTCGGGCTCCTCCTCGTCTGTCGCCGCCGCTCCCCCGGTCTCGCCATCCACCTCGCAGTCCCCATGACTACCGCGGCCGTCAGCCAGATCCTCTGGTTCGGCCTGGCCCGGATCGTCCAGGGGGCGAGCGGAATCGAATACTGGTTCGCCACGCGGATCATCATCCACCTGGCCACCGGGATGACGGCGGGCTTTCTGTGGGCCGGCGCGCGTATCTTCCGCCCCGTCACCTACCCCTCCCATTGGGGCGGCTTCGCCGAGCACCTGTTCTCCCGCCTGCCCTCCGCCCTCCCCCTCAGCTTGCTCCTCTCTGTCGCCCTCCTGGCGAGCGGCGCGATGCGGATCTCCGCGGAGCTGAGCGACACCTCCCGCCTCATCACCCTTCGGATAGACGACTACTTCCTCTCCCTCACCAACCTCCGCCGCGCCCAGGATGACGACCTGGTCTACCCGGAGCTCTACACGGATCTCGCCCACACCCGGGACGCCGTCCTCGGCGCCGCGGCCTTTGATCCCGAGCTGGCGGCCAGAACCCGAGAGATGCTGCAGCAAATCGAGACCCCCCCGGCGGGGGCGGAGGCCTTCCGCGACGCGGTGCTCTCGGTCAACCGCCGCCTCCTGGCCGCCGGCGAGCCTTTCTTCCTGGAGCCCCACACCATGGGCAAAGACGAAAAGCTCTGGAAATTCCTCTTCCGATATCGCATCGAGCGGCGGGGACGGTACGAGCAGTCCGGGGGCCGCTCCATCCCCATGCTCAGGCTGCGGCGTCTCGACGACATCCTCATCGACACCCCGTACACTGGGCTCTCCTACCGGAATCTCGGGACGGTCCTCATGGACCACATCGACGACACGACGCTTCGATCCCATGCCCAGCTCTTCAAGGATAGCGCCCTGAAAAAGGATCCCGAGGAGGGGCGCTTCGCCGTCACCGCGCTAGAGATGCGGCGGGACCGGCGGGGCGCCATCGAGGCGGCGATAGCGGAGGCCCTCCCCGCAGGGGGACTGCAGAGGCTGGCCGCCTTCTCCGATCGCTGGCGAACCCTGGCGGATCTCTCCCGAATCCGCGCCCGGATGGATCTCGAGACCCTCGCGGCGTACGACGCGCTCACCGAGGCCATTGCCCGGCAGACCGAGGTGCACGAGGCGCGCCATGGGCTCGACGGCCCCCTGCCGAAGACCTTGACCGAGCTCGACGAGCTCTCCGCCGGCCCCCTGGCCGCCGCCGCGGTGTCGGAGATCCGTGCCTACCTCACGGAGATTATCGACGGCCCCCTCGGACCGAAGTTCAGCCTCAGCACCCTCGGCGAGATGATCATCGGACCGAACGCCCGGGCAAACGCCTATTTCTTCGCCGCCATGGTGATCATCGAGGGGCTGTGGGGGGAGAAGGTGCGCCGGCCGGATATCGTCGAAAAGGAGGGCGAGGACGGCGCCAGGTCGGTGGTCATGCCCATCTCACCAGACCATCCGGGGTGGCTCTCCTACTCCCGCATCTACGGTGCCTACGCGACCCTCTCCGGGCTCGATCCGGACGAGCTCAGGACCCGGGCGGTAACGCTCTTCGAGCGGTTGTTCGATGAAGAGTACAGGCACATCAGGCGGCGACGGTAGAAGGGCCCGATTACATCCGATGGCGTCTGTCGATGAGAACCTGCATATGGCGGTAGAAGGCGCTTCGGCTGGAGAACGAGTATTGTTCCAGGGAGAAGAAGCGCTTGAGGTCCTGATTCGGGACCGGCGCGATGGCTGCATTGTGCCGCCTGATGGGCCGGAAGGCCTTGAAGCCGCCGGTGGTGAGCCCCGAGAAATAGCGGAAGAACTTCTCTGAGAACCGCCGCCTCGTCACGGTCTTGTCCGGATGGCCGTCGATGGCGAACAGGCCGCTGTTGTCCCACTGGGTGACCATGAGCACATGCCCGCCGCTGTCGACGAAAACCGTCCCCGGACGGATGGCGTTCCGGTTGAGGGAGATGGGATAGAAGTCCGACCGATTGTCCTCCGGCAGGGTCCGCATGGTGCCGGAGTGGACCTGGTGTACCATCCGCTTCTGGAAGAAGCTGTTGAACCGGGATACGGGATTCGCCACGCGGTCGAAAATCGTGGACTCGTTGGTCACGTCCACGCGGCACTCGGGCCCCCTGCGTCCGTCTCCCCTGCTGCATCGGCGATATCGGAAGGGAAGCTCGAACTTCCAGGCGAAGTAGGCGCGAAGGAAATAGGGGGTATCCCCGCAGTCCGCCGTGGCCCGGATGCGGGGCTCACTGCCCACCGCGTCCTCCCTGTAACCGAGGCGATTATAGAGGAGATTGCGCTGTTGATTCTCGATGACCTTGTGCAGTCGATGCCACCCCTTGTTCGGCTGGTCGTCGAGGGGGCGGAAGAGATGGGCGATCCAGGCGGAGAAGACGCGCTCCCAATCGTCGCTCCAGGACCGGTTGGTTTGCCAGACGCCGCTCCGCGGAACCGGGCGGGCCCTCCGGGCTCGGGCGTCTACGACAATGAGTCTCGCTTCGGCCAGCCGCCGGTTGTGGGTGACGACCTCGATGGCGTGAACGCCCTGTGATCGCGGCGCTGTTCCTGTGTAGATTTGGGCGAACGGGCGATCTTGTGAAACGATCGTTCCTTCCCTCAATGCCCGTCCTTTTGACAAAACCCGGATATGCCTCAATGGACGCTCAGATACGATAAGCACTCTGAAGGTCGACGCCGGGGCGATCTGTCGCTCCAGAACGACAGGAAAAGGTCGTAACGGTTGAGGGCGCGCGTTTGCCAGGTTTGCCAAGCAAGCCATCGACAGTAGAATAGCCAAGGAAAGCAAATGACGTGCGGGGAAGCTTTCTACACGCATGGAGAAGCTCTATAGCGCGTTTCAATACACCTGACAATATTGAAAACTGTTTTCCTCTTTGTTCCCGAGTAACATTTTTTGACGCCCAGCCACTTTATTAATTCAGAAATGTCAATTGGTGTAAGAGTTTCCTGAAAAACAACACTTGTATGGTTATAATATAAATATGAAAAAATGGTGCCCGATAAAACGCAATTTTCAAACACGGAACAGAGCCGAAAGCCCGGCTTCGGGAGTGTCGGGAATCTCCATTGAACGGCGCGCTCTTTTTGTGATTGCCACCCTTGGTTCTCTTCTCATCGGCTGCCAGGGAACAGGAAACCAGCCGCCCATTCACACCGCCGCCGATGTCTCGCGGCCCACTCCTCCAGTCCCGCAAGAGATCCGCCTCGAAACAGCGAAAGAAGATACCTTCCGAGCGGATTCGCCGGAGATTCCGGCGGCCGGCCTGGCAGCGCAGACGGAAGAACCCGTTCTCAGTGAGCCCTCCTCCATTTTGGAGGATGCACTCGCGGAACAGGGGGGGGCGGAGGCTTCCCGGTGTCCGACGGGAAGAGTGGGGTACACCCAACTGCTCGTCATCCCCGAAACGCCACGGGCGGACCAGCCGGTCAGAGTGCTCGCCGTCACGAGGGATATCGAAGAGGAGATGACGCTCACCTTGAAGACGCCGGAGGGCGAGCTCGTTCCCCCGAGCCGCGACGAGGTCTGGGGCCATCTACCGAAGGCCTACAGCCTCTACTATCCCACGCTTGAGGTGGGAACGTACCACGCAGAGCTCAGAAAGGATGACGGAGAGGTCGTTTGTCTGGCGGTCGACGTGGCAGCGGCCGACACCGGTACACACGCCACTGAGGAACAAGTCGGCGTCTGGCCCGTGAAACACAGCTGGGATGCCGCCTGGGAGGATGTCTATTCCATATTCATCGCCAAGCTATTTTACGTCGAGCCCGGCTCCAGGAAGGGCTGGAAACCGCTCCATCAGGCCCCCCGGGATCCGTTCCGAAATATACTCTATGGGGTTCTCGGGTGGGACGAGGACAACCCGAAATCCGAGCATCCCGTCAAACTGGAGCCGGACTGCGGGGATGCTCCGTACCATATGCGCGCCTACTTCGCCTGGAAGATGGGGCTCCCCTTCATGTTCCACTGGTGCAGCCGCGGCACCTCTGTTAAAGGTCCCAATTGCAATACGACTTTCAGCAACCGAATCAAACGGTTTGATGACATTGCGGATCCGGTGGACAGATTCAACGCGTTCGCGGCGACGCAAATCGGCTGGAAAGTCCACTCCGGAAACGCCAGGACCCTCCCCAACTCGGACGCGACGGACTTCTATCCCGTCCCCCTGACGGCCGAGTCCGTCCGCCCGGGAGCGGTCTTCGTGGATGCGGGGGGGCACGTCATCCTGGTGAGCCAGGTGGAGCCCCAGACCGGAAGTGCAATGGGGGCGCTCTACGGCGTGGACTCCCACCCCGACCGCACCGTCACCCACAAGCGGTTCGGCCCCGGAACCTTCGTGTTCAATCATCGCGTCCCCACGGACGGTTTCAAGGCGTTTCGGCCGGTCGTCGAGGAAGAGCGGAAGCTGAGGTTCCTATCCAACAGTGAGATCAACGCCGAAGGCGATCTGACGCCCGCCACCCCCGTACAGGCGAAGCTGGCGTCGACCGAGACATTCTATCACACCATGAACCGCGTGCTGAACCCGACCCCCGTGAGCCCGCAGAAAGTCCTGATGAGTAAAATCGAGGTCCTTCATACGGCGATCAAGGAGCGGGCGGAGGCGGTCCAGGTGGGGGTTGAGTACATGACCCAGATCGGGTGGCGGAAGATGTCGATGCCGGACGGCCCGGCCATCTTCCAGACAACCGGTCCCTGGGAAATCTATTCGACCCCGGCCAGGGATATGCGCTGCTTCCTAGCGATCGATGACGTCATGAAATTCGTGAATCACGTCTTCAAGAATCTCCCCCTGTACGCGGTCGACGATACCGAAGACCTCCATAAGCTCCGCAAAGAGTTGACGGCACTCCGGGACGAGGCGCTTCAAGAGCGGACCGTCCAGTACGTGCGATCTGACGGCTCGAAATGGACGCTCACGCTTGAAGAAGTGGTGTCGCGCCAGAAGGATCTCGAGATGGCGTACAATCCGAACGACTGTCCGGAGACCCGCTGGGCCGCCCCGAAGGACAGCGATGAAGCCCGAACCTGCCGCCGGAAAGCCCCGCCGGATCAGCGATTTAAGATGCGCCTCGCCAGACCGTGGTTCGAAGCGAGACGACGTCCCGATCAGCGGTAACCCCGCCTCCTGACATCCCCGCCGTCACACCTCGATGTGCACCACCTCCACCCGGTCCAGGTCCCCGACGCCGAGCTTCATATCGTGAGCGATTTTGATGTGCTCCACATCGAAGGGCTTCAGCTTGAACAGGGTGGCGGCGTAGGCGTCCACGGCCACGGGATCCGTTCCGATGATGATCTGCTTCGGGTGCTCCACGTTGCCCGGGCCCTGGGGGCCGTCGGTGGTCATGATGCGGGTGGCGTCTACCACGATGAGATCCGCTTTGATGAAGGTGTTCACATCGGCGATACACTGGTGCACCCCCTTCATGTGCCAGCTCTTCCGGTTCTTGACGGAGCCCATCCAGTTCTTCATCGAGACCGTTATGGTGCAGCTCCCATGACTCTTGGCGACGGGCATGTTGATGAGCAGATCAGTGTGCATCACGTCGATGGCGACGTCCGTCTCCTTGAGCTCCCGTCCCTTCGGCAGCTTCACCTCCCGGAAGTGCTCCCGATCCGAAGCGTTGTAGATCTCTCCGCCGGCGGCCTTCACCGCGGCCTCCACGCCGCTCTGGCTGAAGGACTTCCGCGCCGGCGAGCAGGTGTTCTCGGGGATCACGACCCTCTTGGCGCCGGCCGCCTTAC
>JBNLED010000192.1:0-6761 GCA_050304755.1 Polyangia bacterium
CCCCAGCGTCCGACCCGACTGCCTGATCACTGGGAGCACAACCGAGAACAAGCCACAGTCCCCCCAAAGCGGCCATCAGAGACCGGATGGGGAGCGCCCTTTTTTCATGACTACTATTTGTTTGGTATTGCATATCGTTCAGAACAAGCCTTTCCCTTCCGCCGGCTTGGCGGAGTACCCCCATTGAATTAAACCGTGGTCATTGCCCCAAAACACATTTCAACACGTGCTCTCTTTCATGCGTTTTCCAACACCTCGACAAGACCGAACCATCTCATGAACGCAGTAGTTAGTCCCTGTAATATGTAGCCCAAAATTAAAAAATTGTGTATCTCGCGGTGAATTTTTTTGGATTGTCCGGAACCGAGGCGGAAAGGAGAGTGAATCTCTTTGCGCCCAGTGCTCCAAGGGTAAGGGACTCAAAGAACCTGAAAGGATAGAACCTGAAAGGATAGTAGCCCTGTAAGGGCGTTCCAAATGTATACAACTACGTAGTTTTTTCATTGACCGAATGGATCACCCCTACAGGGTTAAAAACATTCATTTTATCCATGGAACCCCAGGCGTTGCCTGGGCTGGTATGGGTGACCCCTTCGGGGTTTCATTCGCTTCTCATACCTTTTGAGACAGAGCCTAAAGTTCAGACACCAAGAGCCGATTCTATGAGTAAAGTCTCGGTGCGAGAAGCACGTTATATGTAACCAAGGTTTTCGTTAGGTATTTTAAGCGTTTATACACCGAGGGAGGTAGTCCATGGACTGTGAGTTATTGCAAGACTGCGCGTTTTTCTCGGACAATCTGCGCACGATGCCGGTCACTTCCGGATTGATAAAGGAACGCTTCTGCAAAGGCGAATTCGAAAAATGCGCTCGTCTCATGGTGGCAAAAGCGCTGGAGAGTGAAAAAGTGCCGGAGACGCTCTACCCCATTCACCTTGAAGAAGCCCAGCGCCTCCTGAATGATGCCGAAACAGATCTATAGGTATAGGAAATGCTTCAACGGAGATGTCAAAATGGACAAAAACGACGACCTGGAAACCACCTTTGCCAAGTATCTCAACTCCTACAAAACCCTCAGTCTGGCCACGATGGACGAGACCGGGGCAAAACCTGACTGCTCCACGATGTATTTTGGGATTAACGCCAGCGGCCACCCCCTGGTGGCCGCTGATGCGAGCACGAACAGGGCCCGAGCCCTGAAAACATCCGGTCTCTTCGCTTGTACCATGGACGACGGTGGCACGACCGCCCGGGGGCTTAAAATATCCGGACGGGCCCGGAGACTGACATCTCCAGACGAGATCAGTGACGCGAAACAGGCGATTATTTCTCGAATTCCCTCGCTCAAGAAGTTCTTTGAACAAAGTGAGGTTGAATTCTTCGAGCTCGTCCCGGAGCGCCGGATAGTCATCAACTTTGCCTGGGGAGTCAACTGGAAACTGGAGGTCTCTAGCTGAGCACAACAAGACTCAAAGGCATCCCGTTAATCAGGTCCGTGTTGGTTTAAGCACAAAAGGGGACGCACAAAAGGGGACAGGCACTGCCGATTGCCCTTTTAGGTCCTTCGGTGCAACCGTTGCCACCCAACGGATAGATAGAGTTATTACAGTGTGTTACGGACTTCTTTAAAGGAAAACAACCTGGAATGGAGACTCTTCGGGCGCTTTGTCCGAGAAAGGTAGCTGAAGACCACTGGCGAGAGGAGGTCCACGTGTCCAGCGGTCGTATGCATCTTCGAAACGAAATTCATCGGCCCAATGTCCCTGGCTTCTTCAGGACCGCGAACAGCCTCATCGCGCGGGGCGTCAATCGAACGTGGGAGAGGGAAGGTCATCTCTTCGCCGCGAGGTCCAGGATTCATCCCTGTATCGACGACAAGGCGGCGGAGCAGAAGCTCATCTACGCCCTCACCAACCCGGTGAAGGACAACCTCGTCGAGACGGTATCCCAGTCTCCGTTCTTCTCGACCTACCGGCACCAGGCCTTCGGAGATGAGCTGAGGTTCTGGTTCCTCGACTACCAGGCCTACTGGGCCGCCGGCGGCAAGCGTAAGAAGGGGCATCGGCTGAAGGACTACCTCAACTGGGTGACCTGGGAATGTACCCCGCACCCGCGTGATCTTCGGCTCGGATTGGGGCGGCGGCGGTACGGTCGACACCTGCGTCGTCGAGCTGCCGTCTTACTTGAACTAGACTTCAACGCTGATCTCCTCATTGGAATCTGATCGGAATCGCCGCTATACAATAATGGGAATCGATAACCCCAGCGGCAGCCGAGGGGGCGCTACAGGAGGAGACCAATGGCGAGTTTGGCATTCCGTTTCGCAGTGTTCCTCCTCGTTGGGGGCAGCGCCGCGTCCTGCGCCACGACACGGTTTCACCAGCGGGAGAAGATCAGCGACCGGTGTATGAAGCTCGACCAGGAAGGCGAGCTGGTGTACCTGCGCAATAAGACCGAAGCCGCCAGGGAAGGTGCCTTCGGGGGTTACGGGACCGCGGCGGCGGGAGGATGCGGATGTCAGTGAGCCAAACGCGTCTGCTGGCGGCCGTGTCCTTTCTGCTGATGCCCGTGGTGGCCGCCAGGGGGTCCGCCCAGCAATCGGGTGAGTCCCGTTCCGCGGCTCTCGACGTCCACGTATTCGCTCAGGGGGATGAAGGAGGCAATCCCTACATGCGGGAGGCGTTTCAATACTACGGGGTCCGATTCGCAGTCACTCTGCCGCCGCGACGGCGTCTCGGCATGCGAGCCAACTCCGCCTTTGCGGTTCTCAGCAATGATCCGCCCCAGGCGATACCGGCCACCGTTCAGAACGCCACCACCACTTCCTCCTCCCCGACGCAGAATATTTTCGACGTCAGCGTGCTGGTCGACGCGGTGCTGGGAAAGGGTAAATGGACCGTCAGCCCGGGTGTATACTACCACAACCAGGAGGATTTCGGGGCCGCGGGGGGGGACCTGGGATTCTCCGGCGAGCTGTCCGGCGGTGATACGGTGCTGACGTTCAACTACAGCTTTCGCGCCGCGTTCCGGAAGGTGGTGTATTGGGACTCGAGCCATCGCGGAAGGGACAACCAGTGGACCCACAACCTCCTCATCGGTTGGACCCAGACCCTGTCTCCGGACTGGATTCTCGGGCTCAGCGCGCAGTTCACCCGCCAGGACGGTCTGCTCATCGAACCCTACAACTACGTCACCCTGCTCGATGATCGCGGTGTGCCTGTGCGGCTCGCCGATGAGATCCTCCCTCGCAGGCGAAACCGGGGACAGCTGAACGCCCGGACCCGCTGGTCTCCCAGGGTCGGCGTGAGCCTGGGGCTGGACGCGAGTGTCTATCTCGACGATTGGCTGATCTACCACGGTGCGATAGAGCCCAACGTGTCGTTTCCCCTCCCGTCCCCGGTTCGATGGCGGCTCTGGTATCGCTTCTCCATGCAACGCGCGACCCGGTATTTCCAAAAATCGCCGACCGCGGAGCACCGGTACCAAACCCAAGACTCGGATCTCGCCACCTTCCTGATGCACAGCCCGGGCCTCTCGGTGTTCATCCTGCTCCACGAGGGGCGCACGGCCGCGTGGCACCTGAACTTGGCCGTCTTCGGCTTTTACCGCGACGACGGCGTGATGGCCGGTGGGGTCACCGCCGGCACGGAGTCGCGCTTTTGAAACACCTTTTTTTTCAACTCGGGATCCTCATCGTCATCGCAACGGGTGCGTGCGGTCCGCCTCCGGGAGCACCCGCTCCGGACAGCGCGCTGAACGTCGAGTCGCTTGCGGTCTATTCCCTCGACGGAAGGGCGACGCGTTGGGGGGAGGTGGTCGGGAGGGAGCAGCCCACGCTGGTGGTCATCGCGACCCTCTGGTGTGACGCATGTTTCAAAGAGATTCCGGAGGTGACCCGATGGGCGCGGAAGTACCGTTCCGAGGTCCAGTCGATGTATCTCTTCGCGGGGAGCCCTCCCTCGGACGTGCGCGAGGCGGTGGCGGAGCGCGGGATCGATACGGAGCTCTTCGGTGTCTTCGCCGATACCGACGGGCGCGTCGTCGACGCATTCCACATCAACGCCACCCCGACCTTTCTGTTCCTGGAGCCCGACGGCACGGCGACGAGGAGTGATACCCTGCCGGCGCCGCCGACCCCGGACCTCGTGACCGTGGGAGACGTGGGTCAGGAGCTCGGGACCTCCTACAGCGCGGTGGCGGTCGTGCCGGCGAAGAGCGAGGCGTCGGCACAAGAGGACCTGGTCAGGGCGCGGGAGCTGATCCGGTCCCTGGAGTCGCGCCTCTCCAACTGGTTGCCGACGAGCGAGGTCTCGGCGCTCAACCGATCCGCGCCCGAGGAGATCACGCCTGTCTCGCACACTCTGCGGCAGATACTGACCGGCGCCCTCGAGGTGTCGACCGCCACCGCCGGCGCCTTTGACATCACCTGGAAACCCCTCGGCGACCTCTTGGCGGATGCGATGAGAGCGGAGCGGATGCCCGACCCCGCCCTCATCTCCCGAACCCTGGCCTCCGTGGGTGCGCACCACGTCGAAATCTCCGCGAAAGGCGTCCGCTTCAATAACTCCGGCACGCGCATCGGCCTCGGGGGCGTGGCCAAGGGGTGGATTATCGACGCGGTGTTTCACTATCTCCGGTCGCGGGGCCACTCCCGCCTGCTCGTCAACCTGGGGGGCGATCTCCGTACGAGTGGTCGGGATGAGAATGGAAACCGATGGATGTTCCAGATTCTCGATCCGTATGATCCAAACAAAATCTACATGCGTCTCAAGGCCGAGGACACGGCCATCGCGACCTCGGGAAACACGTTTCGCGGCGAGGTCGTCGCGGGGCACCCCCTCGGCCATATCATCGACCCCACTACGGGCTACCCCGCCTCCTTCGACGGATCGGTCACCGTGCTCACCGAGGACGCCGCCATGGCCGATGCCCTGGCCACAGGCCTCTTCGTCATGGGGCCCGATCGGGGGCTGGACTTTGTCCGCCGCACCGAAGGGGTCGAGGCCGTTTATATCACGCGCGAAGGCCCCCGGACGTCTCTTACCGAAGGTATCGAGCTTTTCGCCGACTCCAAATAGGTGGGTGCCCTCTTATTGTCGAAATCGAAAATTGGCGAGCTGGAGTAGGCTTGGAGAATACAGTACTATAGGGCGAAGCTGAGCAACTTCGGAGGTACCAGATGGGGACACATAGCTTGGTCGGTTGTCACAATGCGCGACCTCATGAGGATGCGTTTTTTTCTGCTCATGGATACACCAAGGTGCCAGCGTTGGTTCAATGGATGGTGACAGGTCGTTGTGAGCTCTCGTGTCCACATTGTCTATCCTCGTCCGCGAACACCATGCCGGAGCTCGAGCGCCCTCAGGTTGAGCGCCTGCTCGATGATATCGCGGCGATGGGGGTGGACGAGCTCCTGCTCACCGGCGGCGAGCCCGCGATCCGCAGCGATTTGTACCGCATTGTCGACATGCTCGGTACACGCGGCATCCGCTGGAGCCTAAACACGGCGCTCATGCCCGATGAGCGTACGCAGCGCGCGATGAAAAAGTGGCCGCCCTGTTTTGTCGCGGTGAGCCTCGATGGACCGGCGCCGATTCACGATCGAATCCGGGGCCCAAACCGCTTTGCGCAGGCCATGGCGGCCATTCGGTTCTATTCGGACATTGCCGAGAACGGCGTCGCCGCCGGGACAACCGTTACCCGCCTCAATTTCGACGCGCTCTTTGAAACCTTCCTCCTGGCAGCTGCGAGCGGCGCCACCCGGTGGGGGCTCCATCTCCTCGTGCCGGAGGGGCGAGCCGCGACGCGTCGTGGGTTGGAGCTGTCCCCGTCTCGACTGAGGGAGCTACTTCGATTCGCTGCGACAATGCGTCACTATTTCCCCGTGGACCTGGCCGATGAGATCGGTTTCGTGGGGTCGTACGAGCCGCTGGTCCGGGATGAGCCTTTTTTCTGCGGTGCCGGACGGGCGGGCTGCGTCATACTGCCTAACGGCGATGTTGTCCCATGCACAACGATGGACCGGAGCACGAGCGCCGGCAACATCGCGAACCGCGGCCTTCAGAAGATCTGGCGGGACGGATTCAGGGCGCTTAGAGAATGGAACGCCGAGGGTAAGTGTAAGACGTGTTCCTATGCCCCTGCCTGTCGCGGAGGCTGTTGGCTGCAGCGCAAAAACGGGGTTCACTGTTACAAAGCGGTCTGGGACAAGCCGTCAGGAGCCAAAGCCGCTGCCGTTCTCCTGGGGATAGGTCTCGGCCTGGGGTCTCTGACCGCTGCGGAGTCGGTCGCTTTTCCGAACCGCGAATACGCGAGTGAGGTCATAGAGAATCCCGAGAATATACAGCGAGCGATTGTGCTGTGGTACGCGATGACCGTCAACGCCAATCCCGCCGCCGACAAGCATCTCATTGCGCGTCTCGGTGATTCTCCAGGGAAGGCCGCGCGATACGTTTTGTCGTTCATCCGCAACCGTCATCATCGAACCTTGGCGCAGCGGACTACCGCCATCCGTGCGGCCCTCGAGACCCGCCAGCGCAGCCTCTGCCTGCTGGGGTTGGCGTGGCGCGATCTGGCCGAGTGGATTTTTGGCGCGCCATCGCCGGACCAGCGTTCCGCTGACCAGAATGCGCTCTTGAGAAAAACGATGGTCACCCTCGGCGAGACCGCGGAGGTCTGGCGACGGGATGTGCTCGAACAAAGGCTCGATCCTTTTTTGCGTGATCCAGAGGCCTACCGGCGATTCTTCCGGTCCAAGGCGGG
>JBNLED010000193.1:0-12458 GCA_050304755.1 Polyangia bacterium
CGGCGCGGATCAGCTCCAGCCGCCAGTGAAAATCCGGCGCGGGCTCCCGCTTGAGGGCGTGCTCCGCGTGCTCCAGAGCCCCCACGGCGGCTGCGGCATCCCCCGCCTCCAGGTAGGCCGTGGCCATGAGGATGAACGCCCGGGCGTTCTCCCGCCAGCGGCCCCGGGTCTCCTCAGTGATATCCGTCGCGAGGGCGACGGCGCGGCTCAGATCCCCTTGGACGATCAGGAGCTCCGTGAGCTGCTGGTTCGATGAGATACGGCCCGCCTCGTCTCCCGCCGCCGCGAACCGACGCTTCGCCTCCAGCAGGCGGCGCTCCGCCCTCACCAGGTCACCGGCCTTGAGGGCGACCTGCCCCGCGATGAGCAGGGCCCGGGTCTCCAGCCGCGCCTGCCCCAGCTCTCGGCACCGCTCCAGCGCCGACACGGCCAGCCTGGATGCCTCCCGCCGGTCGCCCATGTCCAGCAGCAGGTCCGCCAGGTTCAGCTCCACCTGGGTGGCCCGGAAGGTGTTGCCGAGCACCGTCGCGATGTCGAGAGCGCCCCGGTAGTCGGCCAGGGCGGCATCGTAGTTGCACGCCACCTGCTGGACGGTGGCCCGGTTCATCAGGTGGAGGGCCTCTCGGGGACGATCGCCCAGCTGCCGCGACAACTGGACGGCCCGATCATAGGCGGCGCGGGCCTCCGCGAGGTCCCCTCGAAACCGGTGGAGGATGCCCAGGTTGGCGGAGACCTTCAGCAGCCCCACCAGATCCCCCGTGGCCTCGAAGCCCGTCCTGGCGGTCTGAAACCGGGTGGCGGCCTCCTCGACCCGACCGAGATAGGTGCAAGCCAGCCCGGCGATCTGGTTGAGCCGGGGCAGCTGCGGGGCCGTGGGATCCGAGGCCTTGTCGAGACTCTCCACCGCGATGCCGAGGGCGCGCTCGTGGCGACCGAGCTGCAGCTCACACGCCGCGATGATGACGGTCAGATCCAGACACTCCGGGGTCGCCGCCAGGGCCGCCTCCGCGAGCTTCAGCGCCTGGGGGTGGAGCCCCTTCTCCATGGTGAGCTCCGCCGCCAGCCGCTCCCGATCCGCGGGGTTCAGATCCGCGAGGGGGAGCGCCGCGAGGGCCTGGTCGGTCCAACCGATGCCATGCCAGGTGTCGATGGCCTCCCGGACGAGGTCCCCCCTCGGCCGGGGCTCGGTGTGGAGCGCCTTCTCGAACCACTCCCCGGCGCTCGACAGGTCCCCCCGTCCCAACATCCGGCGGGCGAGCGCCGCGTAGGTCTCGGCGGCCCGCGCCCCGTCTCCCGCTTCCTGCCAGAGGTCCGCCGCCGTCGCCAGATCTCCGACCCCCTCCAGGAGCTCCGCCATCTGACGCCGGAGCGCCCTTTGCACGGCCTCCGGTGTGCTCTCCTCGGCCACCTGGGCCGCCAGCGCGGACACGGAAATCCGCCCCTTCAACTCGAAGAGAAACCCGGAGCGGAACATCCCGTCCATCGAGGATTCATCCAACCCCATCCGCAGCAGGAGCTCCTCGTCGACGGGCGTGCTCATCCCCCCGAGGACGGCGACGAGCCCCCGCTGGTGCTCGGAAAGACACGAGGTCAGGGCCTCGACGCGTTCCTTCAGCTTGGCCTGTCCGCCCGGCCCCACCGCCTGGCGCACCAGCTGCTCGGCGTCCCGCGGCAGCCCCTTGGAGGTGATGAAGACGGATTCGGCGAGCCGACGGGGTCCGGAGATCCCCGGCAGCATGGAGCTGACGAGCTGCTCGATCCCCGAGGCGTCCAGCGGCTCGAGCGTGATTTCCAGTCCCTGAGGGGTCTCATCGGCCCCCTCGCGGTTCGCGATGACCAGGATTCCGCTGGGACGCTCCCGGCGCTCCCGGGAGAGGGCGCGGGCCACGGTGGTCACGACCTCCCGGACGAGCTTGTCGCTCCTCGCGAAGTCGTCGACGACCAGCATGCGGGGCCGCTGTTGACACGCCAGCGCAAACGCCTCGACGGCGGCGAATCCGACCGAGGCAGACCATGACTCCGATGGCTGGACCGGGTCCGATCCGTCCGAGAGCCAGGGGTTGAGAGCGTTTCGCGATACCGAAGAGAGCTGCTCGGCATCGATGTCGCGCAGGAGGGATCCGAGGAACGTGTCGGTTCGGGACGGCAGGTGTGTCTCTCCGATGATCGTCATCCCGTTCAGCTGGGCGTGCCGGGTCATCGCCTCGAGCAGGGTGCTCACCCCGGCCCCCCCCGGCCCCTCGATGACCGCCACCCGATCCCCCGCCTCGTCATCGAGCCGATCGACGATGCCATAGAGCACCGAAAGCTCCCTTTCCCGCTGAATAATCCTCGGCGCCGGAAGGTGATCGGCGGTGAGGGACTCGAGCTTCAGGCCGAGATCCATCTCCGCGGCGTCCGCGAGCCGCTCCAGGGTTTCGAGGGCGGTGGCGGGTCGTTGAGACGGATCCACGCTGAGGAGGTCTTTCACGAGGGCCGCCACCGGGGATATCGCGGTGTCCGGAAGGTCGGCCTGACCGGCCAGCTGCCGCTTGACCACACTGGAGGCGTCCCCTCCGCCAAAGGGCTGCACCCCGAGGAGTAATTGTGAGAGGAGCACCCCCACCGCGTAGAGATCGGAGGCGGGGAGGGCCCCGCGGCCGGTCAATATCTCCGGCGCCGCGTAGCCGGCCGTGCTGCCGGTGCCGAGCTCCCCCGGTCGGCAGGCGCCGCCGAGATCCAGGAGCTTGAGGATCGCCGGACCGTCCGGTTGCGCCACGATCAGGAGGTTGTCCTCTGTTACGTCACCGTGGACCAGATCGCGATCGTGGAGGAGCGCGAGCACCCGCAGGAGGCACGCCAGAGCGCGGACCACCTCGTCCCGCCCGGCCCTCTTTGCCCAGCTCAGGAGCGGCGCTCCATCGACGAACTCCGAGGTGTAGTACGCCCCCTCATCATCCACACCGAAGTCATAAGCCATCGCCAACCCCGGGTGCCTCAACTTGGATAGAGAATCGAACTCCACAGACAGATCGGCCGCCGACTGTTGCGCGCCAATCCGCTTGAGCGCGAGGCGCATCCCCCGCCGTCCCCGATCCTTCACCAGAATGACGCTCCCCTGTCCCCCCTGTCCCAAGGACCGTATCATCTCATAACGGTTTTCCATCCATCACCTCCGGGCGTATTCTTGATGTATTAAAAAAAAATGTAAAGAAACGGAGACACAAATGAGCACCACCGGCCCCCCCGGTCGGACAGGTCCCCAAGACGGGAAGGCCTCAGCGGCTCTAATGAAGGGCGACCGAAATCTCAACGATCTGCCTGCATGACTGATTTCAGGGTTCGGTTGACCTCGCGGCATGTCAACCATTGTTGACACCCATCAACCGGGGTTTCTCAATGCTGTGGTGGGGTTGAGAAGGTCGGGATCACTCGGCAGGGGCCTCGGTCGCTGCCTCCGCCGGCGCAGCCTCCTCGGCCGTGGCTTCCTCCGCCCCGGCCGCCTCGGCCTCGGCCGCCTCGGCGTCCGCCGCCTTGGCCGCGGCCGCTTCTTCCTTGGCTTTCGCCTTGGCCGCCGCCGCCTCTTCCTTGGCCTGGGCCTTCTCCTCTTTGAGCTTGACCTTCAGCTCCTTGAGCTTCTCCTCGGTCTTGGTCTTCTCCTCACTCTTTGTTGTCACTTCGGCGGCCGCCTCTTCCGCCGCCTTGACCAGCTCCTCCTGGGCCTTCTGAGCCTCCTCGAGCTTCGCGGCGGCCTCCTCGGCTTTGGCCTTGGCCTCCTCGGCCGCCTTGGTCGCGGTCTCGGCGCTCTTGGTCGCGGTCTTCACCTTCTTCTCGGCCTTCTGGGCCGCCTTCTGAGCCGCCGCCTGGGCCTTCTTGTCCGCGTCCTCGGCCTTCTCGAGCTCGGCCAGCTCGTTCGCCTTCTCTTCTTTCGCTTTCTGTGCCTCTTCCAGAGCCGCCGCCGCCTCTTCCGCCGCCTTGGCGGCCTTCTCGGCCTTCTTGGCGGTCATGTCGGCCTTCTTCTGGACCTTGGCCAACTTCTTCTCGCCGGCCTTCACCGCCTGCTTGGCCTTCGTCGAAGCTTTCTTGGCCTTGCCGATCGCCGGCTTCAGCTCCTTGAGGAGGGTATTGGCCTCCTTAATCTGATCGGGCGTCGGCAGGTCGGATTCCTCCTCTGCCTGGGGCTCCTCTTCCTCGGCCGGCTCCGCCTCGGGCTCGGGCTGCGGCTCCGGCTCCGGCTCCGCCGCCGGCTCGGGCTCGACGGCTTCCGTTGCGGCCTGATCCGGTTGAAGGGCATTTTCCGCTGAAGCAGGCTCTGTCGTGGCTTGGCCTCCACCACACGCCGCAAAAAGCAGAACCAGACACACCGATAGACCACACCTTATCACTCTGCAAACGACACTTGTCTTCGAACCCTTCATTAGGCTCCTCCTTTTCCCGGTGACACAAAGTCACTTTTTGTAATTTTTATTCCACCCTGATAATTTCCACGAACGCGATTTTTTACCCTATCGTCATATGCAAAGTGTTGTCAATAATGAAAAACATGTTGAAATCGGTCACAAAAAACAAGCCACCGCCCTTCACTTACCACATCGCCGGGCGTTTCGTATCTTTGACACCATACCGCTATTGAGTCTTTCGGCAAGCCCGATCTGCAAATTCTGCGATGTGAACGATTCAACAATAAAGACGAGCTTTAACTTGTCGCGAGGATACTTTATGCTGACGTGGTGATGGAACGAGACAAGCATTCGGGGAAGGTGCTGGATGGTCGGTACGAGCTGATCCGCCTCATCGACGAGGGGGGGATGGGGGCGGTCTATCTGGGGCGGCACGTCAAGCTCGGCCGCAGCACTGCGGTCAAGTTCCTTCACAAAGAGCTGCTGGGACAGACCACCGTGGTGAAGCGCTTCTACCGCGAGGCCCAGGCCGCGTCGGCCATCGCCCATCCGAACATCATTGATGTTTATGACGTGGGGGTGGCCGATTGGGGGGAGCCGTACATCGTCATGGAGTACCTGGAAGGAGAGAACCTCGACAGTCTCCTCAAGCGCAAGGGGCCGATCGATCTGCCCGCCGCGCTGGGGGTGTTGGAACCGGCTCTCCGCGCCCTGGGGGCGGCCCACGAGAAGGGCATCGTCCACCGGGATCTCAAGCCCGAGAACATCTTCATCACCCGACCGCCGGACAGCCCGCCGCTGGTCAAGCTCATCGACTTCGGCATCTCCAAGTTCGTGGAGGGCGATCTCTCCAAGCTCACCCGCACCGGCACCCTCCTCGGCACCCCGTCATTCATGTCCCCGGAGCAGGCCCGGGGCAAGGGTGAGTTCGACCACCGGGCGGACCTCTATTCAACAGGGGTGATCCTCTTTTTGATGCTCACCGGCGAGCTCCCCTTTACCGGAGAGAGTTACAACGACCTCATTATCACAATTCTGACTGAGCCCCCCAAGGACCCGTTTCTCATCGCCCCGAACTTCCCGGCGGCGGTCGATCCCGTTCTCCAGAAGCTGCTTAGCAGGGATCCCGCGGATCGGTACCAGTCCTGCCAGGAGCTGATCGAGGCGCTGGAGACGCTCGACGGATACGAGCAACGGGTCGAGGCGTTGACCGAGCTCACGAACGATATGCCGGAGGATCGGTTCGCGACCGGTGACCTGGGCTCGATGATCGAGCGGGAGGAGCTGGCCGAGACGGTGTTCGCGGAGATGACCGCGACCCCAGGCGCCAAGGACGCTTCCGCGAGTGACAAGGACGCTTCCGCGAGTGACAAGGACGAGCCCGGAGGCACCCACTCCCCGACAGGGGAGTCCTCCGGTCCGGACGAGCCGGACATGGGGTCTTGGAAAGAGACCGTCGATCTGTCGCCACCGAGACGGTACCGGCGACAGCGGTTTACGGCGCCCGTCATCCTGTCGGCGCTGGGGCTCGCCATCCTCGGAGGGTTCCTCTTGTTCTCGCGGGAGGCGATGTTCCCGTCGAATGATGGACCGGACGAAACGGAAGAGGAGATTCAGAAGATCAAAGCGCTGCAGGCCCATCTGCAGTCCGCCGCGGACCGGGCCTCCGACGTCGAGGGGCGCAGTCCGGAGGCCGTCGGCGCTGTCCCCGATCCGCCACCCGACACGGAGGAGCCTCGGGCGCCGGAAGATACGGGGGAAGCCTCTGACCTGGAATCGGATCAGCCGGCAGCGGACTCCGCGGCAGGAGAGGCGCCCGGCAGCGATCCGGACACCGAAGAGATTGCCGTCCGAGATACCGTCGAAAGTGAAAGGACCTCGCCGATAGGCGTTCCCGAGCCCCCTCTGGAGACGCCGCCTGTAAAGGCCTCACCGGACCAGTCTTCGGATGATACGCCGTCTGACCTCCCGGGGACGAAGACCTCCACCGCGAAAGCCTCGAGACCGAAGCGATCTCCCGATGAGCCATCAGGACCGCCACCGGAGCCGCCACCGGAGCCGCCGGTGGCCCTGGCGCCGGTGACTCTGACCCCGGACGATGTCGACCAGCTGGTGGAATCCAAGAGCCCCGCCATCGAGGCGTGCTATGAGAAGGCCCGCAATCTCCAACCGGACATCGGCGGGAAGCTCGTGGTCAAGGTGACCATATCGGACAACCGCATCTGGGCGATGGTGACGGAGAACGAGCTGTCCCTCGAGATGGGTACATGCGTTGTCAAGGCCATCCGGACCATCAGGCCGCCGCCGACCACCAACTCCACCACCATCCTGAAGGAGATCCTGTTCCGTGTGAAGAAACGCTAGTGCAGGGACTCAGTGCCTCACCGCGGTGAACGGTCCGGGCGTCTCACTGTATGTCGGGCTCGCGATTCGGTTCTTCTCGTCCACCAGCACCACGACGGGCTCGTAGCTCAGGAGCTCCTCTTCGTCGTAGGTGGCGAACGAGGTGATGATGACGAGATCACCGGGTTCGTTGAGATGGGCCGCGGCGCCGTTGATACAGATGAGCCCCGAGCCGCTCGGTCCCTCGAGGGTGTAGGTCTCGATGCGGCTGCCCCGGGTGATGTTCCAGATGTGAACATGCTCATGGGGCAGGATGTTCGCGGCCTGCAGGAGGTCCGCGTCAATGGTCACACTGCCCTCGTAGTGGAGGTCCGCGTGGGTCACCGTGGCCCGGTGAATCTTTGATTTGAACATGGTCCGTTGCATATCGGCTCCTTGGCCCTTCTGGCGTGAGGTTCGCGTCATGGATACCTCCGCCGGGCACCTCATTATCCGCTGTTTTTATAGCTGCGTTACTAAATTCCCGCAACCTGTGATGTATATTAGAATGATGCGGCCTTCGCTCCTAGCATTTTGCGTGCTTGCCTGCTCGACGCCGAGGGGTGATGTGGTGCTGACGAAAGGCCCCTCGCCGTCCGTCGCGCCCTCCTCGACGGAAATCGGCGCAAAGCCTGCCACCGACGAAGCGCGCGAGCCTTTCCGGTTGTCGGAGGGAACCCCGCCGCCCCGAATGGCCTGTCTCCGAGCCGGATATCAGAACGCCATCGATCGCGTGGAGCAGATGGGGAAGAGCTGGTTCGTGGTGCTCGTAGACGGAACGCGGTTGGCGTGGGACGACGGACGGATAAAGTCCTTTGAAACCCGGCTCGGCGCGCCGGATCTGGAGGACCAGCTCTCCATCCCCTACCCCGCCGGAGAGATGATCACGTTGCCGGAAGAGAACGATGATCCGGGCCGCTTTCGGGTGGAGGCGCTCTTCAAGGCCGTGTACGGCGCCACCGAGAAGCGCGTCCGAGACAATCTGACGACGGTCGTCTGGCTCCCGAAGCGGCTCGGCCGGAGGCTCCGGTTCAACCGGGAGAACGGGGCGGCGGAGGCGCTGACAAAGGTCAGCCGGGCGCTGGATGATCGCTTGCCAAAAAGCGCGTTACGGTATATCTCCCAGCCGGCGGGCACCTTCGCCTGGCGACACATCGCCGGAACAAACCGACTGAGTGCTCATTCATTTGGGATTGCCGTGGATATCAATGTGGACGCGAGCAATTACTGGCGGTGGGAGATGAACAAGAAGCCCCTGGTCTACAGAAACCGAGTGCCCTATCAGATCGTGGAGGTGTTCGAAAAACACGGATTCATTTGGGGGGGCAAGTGGTATCATTATGATACAATGCACTTCGAGTACCGGCCGGAGCTGTTCGCAGACGGCTGCCTCAGATAACCTTTATACGGGCCACGGCCGAAGGTCAGGAGTTGTAATATGCGTCTCGTCATAGTCACCGCACCCAAGGAGGCCGCGCCGAAGCTCTGCAAGCAGATCATCGAGGAGCGGCTCGCGGCCTGCGCCAACATCCTCCCGTCCATCCGCAGCATCTACACCTGGGGCAGGCGGATCGTGGACGAGGACGAGGCCATGATTTTCTTCAAGACGACCGATGATCGGGTGTCCTCCCTGACCCAGCGCGTCAAAGAGCTCCACGAATACGACGTCCCCGAAATCATTGCGGTTCAGATTCGGGAGGACCAGGGGAATCCCAGCTACCTCGATTGGGTGCGCGAGGTGGTCGACACATCGAAATCCTAAAGAGACGCCACTTAATAAAGAGAGACGCAACCAGCGAAAAAGGTTACATACCTATCGGAGGCCGAGGATGAAACAACCCCATGTACACAACGAGCCGCTTCGGGAGGGTGACAAACCCGATCGTACGGTCGGATGCCGTCACACCAACCCGGACGTCTGCGGAAAGCACTCCATCGAGAAGGTGTGTGCTTTCGTCAGGGAGGACAACATGTGCCTCGATCCGCCGGTCTCCTGGAGAAAACAGTACGAACGGCTCGCCGCTCTTCTCGAATTGAAAGAAGAAGAGACAGAAAAAGAAGAGACAGAAAAAGAAGAGAGAGAAGACTAGATTCTCGCACCTCCCCAAATTCTCCAATGGGGCAGGACCGATAAACACTCAAGCGTAGGACGGACAGGATCCACAGGACGGACCGACGATCCGGCATCCAAGATAGATGGTGTGTTCCGGTTCGAGCGCCAGCGGTTTCAGTTACTGGCTTTTTACAACATTAACCGTCGGCTGGAGCAGCGATTGACCGGTCATCTCTTTGGGGAGGGGGATGTCGAGGAGATCGAGAAGCGTCGGCGCCACGTCCCGGAGCGATCCGCCGGCGCGCAGGACGGCGCCCCGGTGGGCGTCGTCCACGATGATGACCGGGACAGGGTTGTTGGTGTGCGCGGTGTGGGGCGCGTTGGTGGCCTCATCCCACATTTTCTCCAGGTTCCCGTGATCCGCGGTGATGAGCACGGCTCCGCCCTTGGCCTTCACCGCCTTGACGATCCGCCCCACCTGGGTGTCCACGGTCCCCGCGGCGGCGACGGCGGCCTCGAGGATCCCCGTGTGCCCCACCATATCGCCGTTGGCGAAGTTGACGAGGATGAAGTCGAAGGTGTCCGCCGCGATGGCCTCCACCACCTTATCGCACACCGCCGCCGCGCTCATCTCGGGCTTGAGATCGTAGGTGGCCACCTCCTTCGGGGAGGGCACGAGCACCCGTTCCTCGTTCTCGAAGGGGACCTCGATACCGCCGTTGAAGAAGAAGGTGACGTGCGCGTACTTCTCCGTCTCGGCGGCCCGGAGCTGCTTGAGCCCCTTTTCGGAGAGGACCTGCCCCAGGATGTTGCTCATGGTCTCCGGCGGATAGGCGATGGGCAGGCCGAAGTCCTTGCGGTACTCGGTCATGCACACATAGGCCGAGAGGGCGGGACGGACCGCCCGCTCGAACCCGTCGAAGTCATCCACGGTGAGGGCGATGGTCATCTCCCTCGCCCGGTCGGCGCGGAAGTTGAAGAAGAAGACGCCGTCGTTGTCCCGGATGGTGCCGATGGCCTCACCGCCGTCATCCACGATGATTCGCGGGGTGATGAACTCGTCGTTTTCGCCGGCTTCGTAAGCCGCGGCGATGGCCTCGTCCGAGGAAAGGTGGGGGGTTCCCTCGCCCATGGTGTGGGCCCGGTAGCCGCGCTCCACCCGATCCCACCGGGTGTCCCGATCCATGCTGTAGAACCGGCCCACCACCACCGCGATCCGCGCTTTGCCGGCGATGTTCTCCTCGATGCCCGCGACGAACTCCCGGGCGGAGCGGGGCGGCGTGTCCCGGCCGTCGGTGATGGCGTGAACGAAGACCTCGAGCCCCTTCTCGTGGAGGAGCCCCACCAGCGCGTAGAGGTGCGTGAGGGAGCTGTGGACGCCCCCGGGAGAGCAGAGCCCCATGATATGAGCGCGCCCCTTCGCCGCATTGATCTTGTCCGCCGCGTCGTTGAAGACCGGGTTGGCCTTGAAGGATCCGTCCGCCACCGCGTCGTCGATGAGGACGAGATCCTGTTTGACGATGCGCCCGGCCCCCAGGTTGAGGTGCCCCACCTCCGAGTTGCCCATCTGACCCTCGGGGAGCCCCACGGCTAACCCGTGGGCGGCGATCTCCGTGCTCGGATGCTCCGCCTCCAGGGCGTCGAGCACCGGCGTCTCTCCGACAGACGCCGCGTTATTGGGTCCGGGGGGCGCGTTCCCCCATCCGTCCATGATGATGGCGACCACTGGTTTCGGTACTGTATTCGACATTCGCTATCTCCTTATCTGTTCGAGCGGCTCGCTTCGCTCAACTCGGGGCCCCCACAGTAGTGGTATACCGGGCCCCGTGGCAAGAGCCGAATCGGCTTTCCGCTCACTATTTCTGATACGGTACGTTTCGGATGATGCAACACGCTCGGTAAAGCTGCTCCGCGAGCACGAGACGCGCCAGGCGGTGGGGCAGGGTCATGGCGGAGAGGGCGAGGAGCGAATGGGCCCGCGCCCTCACCTCGGGCACCAGGCCGTCGGCGCCGCCGATGACGAACGCCACCTTGGAGAGCCCCTGGTTCATCCAGCCGGAGACCCGTTTGGAGAACGCGATGGAGTCGTAGTGCTTGCCCCGCTCGTCGAGGGCGATCATCAACGGAAAGCCGTCGGTCTCCTTGAAAATCCGGGCGGCCAGCCGGTCGGCCCGATCCTCCCGGAGGACCACGTCGTCAATGGGGAGGAACTTGGAGATGCGGGAGAGGTAGTCCTTGACGAGCGGGGCGACGGGATCGGCCCTCTCCCGGCCCACGCTGATGAGCTTGAACCGCAACCTGATGGGCTCAGAGGTTGACCGCCTGTCCCACCGGCAGGCGCTCCGCGTCTATCCAGAGGGAGTCGAGGTCGTAGAACCCGCGCCGCTGGTCCTCGAAAACATGAAAGACAACGTCGTCATAGTCCAACAGCACCCACTGGTTGGCCTGCCGTCCCTCCACCCCGATGGGGTAGACGGACTCCGCCTTGAGCGCGGTCTCCACGCCGGAGACGATGGCCTCCACCTGGCGTTCGGACCGGCCGGAGCAGATCACGATGAAATCCGTGTAGTCCACCTTTCCGGTGACGTTGATGATTTCGAGTGACTGGGCTTGTTTGTCGAGCGCCACATCGGCGATGGCAAGGGCGAGTTTTTTTGATTCCAAATGCTACCTCTTTGAAGGCGGCGATCCTTCTGGGTCGCCTCTGAAAATTGACACACCAATTCTTATGTTAACAAGAAGTGCCCCCGGATACAATTGACATCGCACATCCGCGAACGGGGCGCGGACAGGTTTCGGCGGACCGGCGTTTCGAAGGTGATAACGCTCAGCGGCGCCAATGTGAGCTCCGGGCGATGATATTTGATCTCACGGTCTCGGGCGGCACGAGGGGAAAAGAGGCCATCCAGAAAATCCGGGATGTCGACACCGATATTCCGGTGTTCGTCAGCAGCGGTTACGCGGACGATCCGGTGATGGCACGACCCCGCGAGTGCGGCTTCAACGCCAGCCTGGCCAAGCCGTTTCGCATCGCCGCGTTGTCCCGGCTGTTGAGCGAGGACCTGGGGAAGGGGTGAACTCAATCAGTTGGACGGTGTAGTCGAGACAAGGAGGCACATTGGCGCCGCAGACAGAGGCGCCTGTGTAGGCGTCAATGCAATCGTAGGAAGGCGGAATGCCCTGGGTGAGCCGGCCGCAGACACGGCTCGCGGGGTCCGAGGATTGGTCACAGGCAAAAAGGCCGTCCACCGCCTCGTCGCAACCGCAGTATCCGCCGAGGGTGACGGCGGTCCAGAAGGCGCAGTCGTCGAGGCATTCCCGCTCGTCCGAGTAGCACGCCGGCAAGGTCTCGAGCACGCGGTCGCAGTATCCGCCGCAGGCATCGAGGACGCGATCCCCGTCGCCCATGGGCGCTGCGTCCGCAAAGACCACCGTTTCTGGTATCACGTGCGACGACTTTGGCAAAAGTGGCTGAACCGACGCACGCACAAGGCCAAGGTGACATGGGAGAAGATGACGGTCCTGCTCAAGCGATATCCCTTGCCCCTGCCGCATGTCTTTAACCCCTACATTCCCCTAGTCTTGCGAGTCTGTGAGCCGAGGAGCCGGATGCGGTAGTCCCGCACGTCCGGTTATGGGGAGCT
>JBNLED010000194.1:0-13183 GCA_050304755.1 Polyangia bacterium
GCGTCATTCGTCGTCGATTCGGCGAGTGCGTTTATGATCACGATGCCATGAAAATGTTTCGGCATGATCACGTATTCGTCTAACGACACCACCGGAAACCTTTCGGGCAATTCTCTCCAATTTCGATCTACGATTTCGCCATTCGAGGTCAGATCGAAGCTTGGTGACGGTTCGAATTCGAGTTCGTTTCGACTTTCGATTTCACTTTCGAAATCAGGGGCCGGCTGCCGGTTGTGCTCTCCGTTAACGAAGTACAACGGCTGCTCGCGGAAGTGGACGAATCGCGCCGTTTGATGGTTGAGCCAGGGGCGATGGAGACCCGTAACGCCCCCGACGTTCGGGACTACGATGTCCTTTGCGCGACCTCGATGAGGATCTTCCCGGCCGCGCCGCCCCGCTCCAACGCCTCGAAGGCCTCGGCGGCCCGGTCCAGGGGGTAGACGTGCTCGATCAGGGGGATCACCGTACCGTCGATCAGGTGCTTCTCCACCGCCTCGAAGCCCTGGGGCTTGGGGAGGGCCATAGCGAAGACGGTCCTGGGGCCCCCGACCAGCCGGCCGAAGACCGTCCGGATCACCATGCCGGGGGAGCCCGCGGTGGTGACATAGACGCCTCGCCGGGCGAGCACCCGCCCGGCCTTCAGGGGGCCCAGCTCCCCCCAAGCGTCGAATACGATGTCGTATCGTTTCCCGCCGAGGGTGAAGTCCTCGGTGCGGTAGTCGATCACATGGTCCGCGCCGAGCGCTTGCGCGCGCTCGATGTTCCGCGTGCTGCACACGGCAGTCGCGGTCGCCCCTTCGGCCTTGGCCATCTGGAGCGCGAAGTGCCCTACCCCGCCGGTCGCCCCGACCACCACAATGTTCTTTTTCCGGATATCGCCGCACTTCCGCCAGCCGTCCCAGGCGGTCAGGGCCGCCACCGGCAGCGCCGCGGCCTGCGCGAAGGTCACCCCTTCCGGGAGCGGCCTCAGCTTGTCCGCCGCCACCGCGAGCCGCTCGGCGTGGGCGCCGGGCTTGCCGAACATTACGGGCGTCAGACCGTAGACCGCGTCCCCCGCCCCGAAGCGCGACACCCCCGGACCGAGCGCCTGAACAGTGCCGGAGAAATCGCATCCGTACGCCTTGGGAAACCGCCGCCCCGAGACCGGGTTCATCAACCCGCTGCGGATCTTCCAGTCCACCGGATTGACCGAGCTCGCGACCACCTGGACCACCACCTCCCCCTTCCTCGGGGACGGCTCGGGCAGCTCCCCCACCCCCATCACCTCGGGACCGCCGTATTTCCTTGCCATGAATGCCTTCACTGTCATCCTCCTCTCTTTAATGGAGTCAGCGCGCTCCACCACGCCGTACCGCCGCGACATCAGACTTTTTGTGCTCATCCATGGCTCATTCCAGAACCGGGGCTGTCCCCGCATTCAATCCTCTCGCGCATTGTCCGGTACTGACAACGTGGCCGGGCGAGTGTATGCTAGAGACTTACTGTCATTGTTTCAAGTATGATTGATACATTTGGGAGGCGCCTGATGTCCGACAGAATCCATCATCATCTCACCATTGTCGGCGGTCAACCCGACGAGAAGCGGCCAAAGCGGCAGATCGACCTGCCCGTGGGGCTCGAGAAGCTGCTCTATCTCGCGGCCCAAGACAAGACCGTCAAGGCCGACTTGCTCGCGGATCGACAGGACACCATCGACCGGCTCGGCATTCGGCTTCGGCCCTCAGAGGCCGTTACCCTGCAATCCGTTCCCAATAGCGCCCTCGAAGCCATGATCGATCGCATTCGTCCGGAAAATCCCAAAAAGCGCAAAATCATGCGCTTGGTGGCGGCCACGGTCACCACGTTGGCCGCCGGCACCGCCGTCATCAGTTGTGACGAGGACGGCCGGAATCCGACCGCTAATGCCGGCGGTATAAATCCAGACACCAGTGTCGACGGCGGCGGAGAAGACGGTGGTACCGGCGAGAAATAGAGGAAAACATTGGCTGACATTACCTTTATCAATCTCAACATGCTCTTTGTGCGTTACTCGGATGCGTACGAACGGGAGAAACATCTCCCTCTCGGTTTGCTTTATCTCACGTCGGTTCTCGAGCAGGCCGGTTACGACGTGGACTTTCGCGACTACCAGATGTGTGAGGCGGAGGACCCGTTCGACCTCGATCAATTCGTTACCTTTGCACGAGATCCGGCACCGATTATCGGACTTTCGTGCATGGCCAATCTGCTACCGTTCACCATCCTGGCGGCGCGGGCGCTCAAGGCGCGCTATCCCGACCACACCATCGTGCTCGGCGGCGTGGGGGCCAAGGCGGTGGAGGCCAAGGTGCTCGAGCGGTTTCCGTGGATCGATCTCGTCGCCCACGGCGAGGCCGAACGGTCCATTGTTCCGCTGGTCGAGGCCCTCGGCAACGGTAGCGATCTATCGAAGGTTCCCGGCGTGTTCTACCGAACGGGCGATGGCGTCGCCTGCAATCCGCCCCCGGACCGCATCGCCGAGCTCGAGACCCTGCCCCGGCCCGCGTACCACAGGGTCGAGCTCAAAGCCTACGACGCCTACGGCATGGTGTCGTCCAGGGGATGTCCCTACCAGTGCAGCTTCTGCTCGGTGGCGCCGGTGTGGAATCACAAGTGCCATTTCAGACCCCCCGGCGACGTGGTGGCGGAGATGACCGAGCTCAACCAAAAAGCCGGCGTGGATCTCTTTCTGTTTCAAGACGAGTTCTTCGTCTCTTCGAAGCGGGCGGTCATGGCGTTTTGCGACGCCCTCGAGCAGAGCGGTCTCGAGGTGCGGTGGAAGGCGTTCGCCCGGGTCGATCTCGCGGACCGGGAGATGATGCAGCGCATGGCGGACATGGGCTGCCTCGAAATCCGCTTCGGCATCGAGTCCGGCTCGGACCGCATGCTCGAAAACACCGCCAAGGGATTTACCTCGGACATGGCCGTGGAGGTGGTCTCCCTGGCCACGCAAATCTTTCCCCGGGTGGATACGTTTTTCATCTGGGGTTACCCGGACGAGACCATGGACGACTTTTACAAGTCCCTGTTTCAGATGATTTCGTTTCGGCTCATGGGCGCGCGGATCCTCCCATCGCTCCTCTGCTTTCTGCCCCAGACCGAGCTCTATCAAGCCCTGGGGGAGGACGGTCAGGCGCGGCTCCAGTTCTGCGAGGCGTTCCTCCCCGAATACGTCATCACCGGCCACGAAGTGTGCGGCGTGGGCTCGGTCTCCATCCAGGATCACCACCGATCCGTGTTCGATTTCATCGAAGCCCACAAGGATCTCTTCCCCGGATTTTTTCTCCTCGACGTCGAAGCGAACATTCGGCCCAAGCTCCGCGTGCTCCAGGAGCACGGGTTCTACACCCGGGAGAACCGCGAGCTCTCCGACCTCGACTCCTGCGGCGCCCACTCACCGCGAGTGTGAGCCATCGTGGTCGCCTTGGGGTGACTTCGACTACTCCATCGCCCCGCCGGATGAGGAACGTGAAGGGCACATCCTCCAACCGGGCGAGTGGTTCGAGCTGGAGCCGAACGTGCGATATGGTCAGATCGTCGTGAATCGAGACGCGGGGCAAGATGTGCGAGGATGAGCTCCGCGACCCGTAGGTAGTGGTATGCGCTGTCGGCGTTCAAGCAGCGGGAGAGGATCTCTTGGAGTCGTGCCGCTAGCCCGGAGGCGGCACGAGCCGCGAAAGGAGCGCCCATGGCCGGCCCCTGCCTGTCCGGACACATCGAGCACGAGGAGCTCGGCTATATTGTCGAACCGGGCTACCTCGCCCACTGGCTGGGAGACCGGAGCTTCCGGCTGATCAAATGACCTGCCGGACAGATGAGAGCGGTTCAGAGCCTGGCGTTCTCGACCAGCTCCAACGCCTGCTCTTCGTACCAAGAGCCAGCGGCGGGCGCGTTGTTGCAGGTCCCGTCGGACTCTCCGGGGCGCTTGAGCCAGAGAAACGCGTGGACGAGGGGGTGACCGGTATCGGTGGTCGGCGCTACGCCGAGGCCGCGGCCGGGGGGATTGCACCACGCCTTCTCCGGAGCCTCACCCTGGCCGTTGCGGCTGGTGTCGACGACAAAGGGGACATCCCCGCCGAGGAGCGCCGAGATCTGCTCACCATAGGCGATGGTCTTGTCTGTAGCGACGTAGTTCGAGGTATTCAGGGCAAACCCGTTCGCCCCGGCGACGCCCGCCTTCCGGAGTCGCTCGGCCATCTCCTCGGACGACACCCAGTTGGCGTTGCCCGCGTCCAGGTACACTGAGGTATTGGGGTTCTTCCGGAGGCGCGTGATAGCGGCCTGCAGCATCTCGAGGCGCGCGTCCTGGTCCTCCGGGCTCAGGCAGGAGTCGAGCTGTCCGAGGGCGTCCGGTTCCAGAACGATCGCCGCCTTCCGTTCACCGATGGAGACCGCGATCTTCTCGATCCACTCGAGGTACTTCGCCTGATCGTCCAGGCCGCCCTTGGAGTAGGACCCGCAATCCCGGTTGGGGATGTTGTAGAGGATCATGACCCGCAGCCGGCCGGACTGCTCTGCGGCGTCCATGAAGCGCGTAACGGTCTCGTCCACCTCACCCGACCACTCCCCCAGCCAGTCCGCCTGGGGCTGATCCGCGATGACCTTGAGCATGGCCGCGGTCTCCCCCTCTGCCGCGGCCACGGCCAGGGCGGCCTGGGACTCCGAATCTACATAGAACTGCTCTCCCCTAAAAGGGTTCGCCTCAGTTGAGGTTGCTATGGTTTGGGCCACCTCGGGCTGGGGCGCCTGTTGTGTCTGAGAGGCCGCACAAGCTGTCAGCATCCACGATGCCATCCACAAACACATCAGTTTCATCGCCATCGTTCTCATCATCTCCTCCATTCGGTGAAGGCCTTCAGATCTGCTAAAGACCTGCCCGTTTCCCCTTGAAAGATCGATGCCAGTTTTGCAATGGCGTCCGGAAATACACGCCGATTCACAAAAAACGGCGCCTTTGGGACTGGTTAGCGACGACGAACCGTCCGATGTCCGACAGCGCCGAGAAGCGTGGTGATGAATCGATCTCATTTTCCGACACGCCTGGGAGACCCCGGGTCACACATTTTGAGCGCGGGACATCAGGAGCAACCATCACCACCCAATGGATAAGAGACTTAATTACAGCCATTTGGCAGACAATCGCAGGTCATCGTCAGCTGATACCTCACCGAACTCCACCACAGCATCCTTTTGAGGACCTTGCCTGTCCGTTCTTGGTGTCGCTCAGCAGAGGGACACTATGCAACTGGTTGTAATTACATCATCTATCCATTGGGTGGCGAAGGTTCCTCACGGCACGAGCAAGCATTTGTTATGCGCTTTATTCATTGTTCATCGCCCATTTCGAGGACATATGAACCACATTCCAAACATCTCCCCATCCTTCTAATGTGCTCTACTTTCTTTTTATTTGTTGGGTATGCGGAGCAATTCTCACATTGTATCCCAACTTTCTTCACTGTGAGATTGGCAACAACCCTAAAAATGAATCTTACAAAGATAAAACACAACAGCGCGATTGTGCCGAAAACAGATGCGATGCCTAGAGCTTTCTCCGTGATGACCGTCCTAAGAAAATCATTAAAAATCATGACGCCATACATCCCCAAGAGAAATAGACCCACTAGAATAACGGCAGCAACAATATTAGCCTGGTGGTAGAGTCGTAATTTCCGGTTGAATTCATCAAGTTTCATCTGGATTTCTCAGATTTTCCGCACTCTTCACTCTTCACGCCCATTACTTGCTGCTTATAACGCCGTAATGAGTGGCGCCCAACGGGCGTCCACTCTATTTTTTTGTTGAACTAAGCCGCTTCGCGGCGGGAAATCCTTTCTAGGAGAAGATCGTAAGTCCACCAGGTAACCTCTTGCAAGTAGTTAAACAACCGGACAGGTTGGGGACCGCACCCTCGAAACGCGATTTTTCGTGTTTTCAGCAGGTTAGAAGACGTATGTCAGGAGGTGTGGATTTCGTCAATGTACGAGATCCCGGTAGGGCTCCCCCACACCTCCGTCCAGGAGGATTCGTGTGGCCCCCTCCGGTACGAGGTATCGGCAGACGCCGTCGTGACAAACGCTGCGGCCGCTGCCGCAGGGCGGATCCCTGTCTCTGTCGGGGGGACACTCAAACCAGTAGGGGCAGACCAGGCTCTCCTCGAAGCGTTGCTTCTGGTCCTGGTGGACGGCTATCTCGTGTCCAATCGTGGCACAGTCGCAGCAACCGTTGTTTACGTAGACGCAATCCGCATCCTCCCGGCACGCTCGATACGGCATGGTCTTCTCCTCCGGTACGATACCGAAATCGTATTCGAACCGCGTGGCCGACGGCGCATGATAGACACATAGACCATTGTCGCAGGAGATTTCACCGACCCCGCATGGGGGATTCCGTCCGATGGTCGTGCATGCGTATGTCGGTGGACAGTTCAGCTCGGCCTTGAAGGCCTCTACCTGGTCTTTGTTCACGGCCAAATCAGCGTCCCGCAGGTCGCAGAAACAGCAGTCATTCGCCACATGGACGCAGTCGTCGTCCACGGTGCAATGGCGAAACGAAAGGGTCTCCTCTTCCGGGACGTTCTGGTTGAGCGGCCTGTACGGCTCCCGAGGGTCGCTGCTCAAGGGGACACAGCCGGTGGCGACGAACGCCAGAGTCATGACCAAAAAACAGCATCGATTTGATTTCATCATGATGACCACCGATTATAGGCTCGGTGCGGAATACGTCCATATCATGTCCCGCGTCTCTTCTGTAATGAGGGTCGCGATATTGTACTTGAAGCCGGCTTCAGATATCCAATGGGAATTCCGGCGGGTTGTGGTGGGGATGTCTGCGGACTGTTCCTCTTTCATGGAGTCAGCGCGCTCCACCGCTCCCCCCGCTCCACGCTCACACGGAGGGCGTCCAGCCGGACCAGCCCCATCGGCTCCGGTCGCGGGGAGAGGGCGAGGAGCTGCCGGGCGAGCTTCCCGGTCTTGCTGTTTCCCTTGATGGATTTCAGACAATCCGCGGCCGGGGCGCTTGGCGCGTTGCCGGTGACGGTGGCGCTCTCGAAGAGGACACCGAGGAGGTGGTGGAGATCCCGGGGGACCTCGTCCAGGTGCTGGAGAAACGCATTGAGCGCCCCGTACACGAAGTAGTGGTTGAGCGGGGAGATGCGAGCCACTTCCGCCAGAACCGCGGCGAGGCGATTGAGCTTGAGCTCGCCGTGCACCGCGGCGAGGTGCCGACCGAACATCGCCGGGTCGATCCGGTGCTCCCCCGCGGCCTCGATGAGGGCGTCCGTGACGAGCCCCCGGACCTCCGGGCGATCCGAGCCGGTGGAGAGGGCGGCGAGCCGGGCCGCTTCGTCAGGCCAGGGGGTGTCGGTGTCAAAGAGTGTCCGGAGGTACGGGGTGGTGTTCTCACCGCTCAGTATCGCCGTGATCCAGATCGGCCGGCGATCAGCGGGCCACACTGTGGCCTGCCAGGCGGCCGCCCAGGTGTCGTCGTGGGGGCTGCTGCCGAAGGGCTCCGTCCTCGGGACGGCCGCGTCGTAGGAGTGGACGAGGGGGAGCAGATCGCCGGGCATCGCCGGATCGTCGGCGACGGGCCCCGCCACCGCTACGGTTTCATCATCCCGGAGCGAGACGCCGGGCACGGGACAGGGGAGCGCCACGGGCGCGCCGATCGCCTGCCGCGCGTGGGCCATGGCGAGATAGAGGGTCGGATCCTTTCGATATCCCCGCCCCTCAGGCATGACGTCCACCGTCCCGAACGCATACTTGAGCACGTTCCATCCGTCGGCGTCCAGCAGCTTCGCGGCCTCCGCCCGCCCGTCCGGGGTGAGCCTCAGCAGGGCCTGGGCTAGGTCGACCAGGTCCCAGCGCTCCCGGTTCGCCGGGTAGAACTTCATGCGCTCCACGAGGACCACCGGATCGATCCAGCCCTCCCGGTGGGTCGGCAGGGCCAGCATGGGCAGCGGGGTCGTCCGTCCCATCCTGTAATACATCTCGTAGTCGGACATGCGCCACCTGAGAACGCGGGTCCGAACCCGGAGAAACTCATAGGCCGAATTCCGCCAGCTCCACGGCTCCCGGAAGCTCACCGGCATTCCCAGCCAGCAGCAAATGAGCTGGGCCAGCCCCACTTGATCCGCGACATCCATGGGGGTCCCGGAGTTCCGCTCCGAGCGCGCCTCGATGCGTTTTTTGAGCGCCGCGGTCCGCTGGTCGAAGTCTTCCGGCTTGTTGTTGTAGAACCGGTAGATGCCGTCCATGATCCGCTCGACCTCCATGACATCGTCCACCTTCTCCACGAACGCGGCCACGGCGTCGATGAGCTCGTCCTGCGTGGCCAGGGGCGCGACGGCGTTCGCCGGATCCCGACGCGGTATCGACCACGGATCGAGGGCCGGCGGCACCGGGGAGGCGCCGTCATCCACGCACGCCAGGGCCCGCGGCACCCCGGCGGTCTCCAGAACCCCCGCGTCGAGGACCGCCGCGCGGGCTCTGAGCTCCGAGAGCGCCGCCAAAGGATCCCCCCCGCCTCCGGAGGGTTCGTCCGCACCCGTCGACTCCCCCGAGGCGCCCGCGAGCGCCTCGAGCCGGGGTTTGAGGGGGGGGTAGATGTATTCCGTCCACTGTCCGAGGGCCGCGCGGGTCGCCGGGGTCATCGCGTCCCCAAGGGCCTCCAGCAGCCCGAGGGCCTCGGCATGGATGTCCGGCAACGGGTTGCCGAGCCCCGGAGCGACCGCGGCCGCGGCGCTGTCTCCGCATGACGGATCCGCCTTCAGAAACTGCTGGGTCAGCTTGATGACCTTCTTCGGCTGGGCCTTGTTGTCCAGCTGAAGGACCGGAGGGCAGGCGTCGAAGAAGTCCTCCGCGGTGAGCTGCTTTGCCTTGGTCAGGGCCTCCAGGGCTTTCATGGCGCACCCCACGACGACGGGGAGGGGGCAGACGAGGAGCGCGAGGTAGCGATCCCGAAGCGCCGCCCGATCTTCCGGGGCGGGGGAGAGGGCGTCGTGCAGCTTGACCAGCGCGCCGAGCAGGCTGGGGCGAAACGGCATGGCCATCCCGTCGAGGGCGGCCCCGAGCAGGCGCCGGCGATCCAGGTGTCCCGCCTCGGTCAGCGCCACCAGGGTCGCCTGCCATCCCCGGTAGTCCTGGGCGTTGAAGGCGTTGGTCTCCACCTCGAAGAACCGCCAGATCTCCTTCGCGAGCAGCTCCGGGTCGGCGAGCAGGACGTCGCTCATCGTCGTCGGCGTGAGGGCCTCGTCCAGGGTGTCCGTCCGGACCTCGAACTCCTGGTTGGTCTTCGCGAACGGCTTCACCCCGTCGGCCAGCCGCCGGATGTACAGCGCGTCGCTCCGGGCCGGGATGGCCCCGCTTAGGATCAACCCCCGCTCTACGAACCACGGGATCAGCGCCTCGTCCCCCCGGGCCGCGTCGCTTTGGAGCCACGTATCAAGCCATGGGGGCCTTCGGGCGTCCAGGATCTGCAGCGTCCGTTGGGGCATATCCTTGATATCATCCCGGAACCACCGCGTCGTCCGGAGCCGGTTGAGGGTCCGCTGATCGCACAACCCCACCAGGGAGAGGCCGGCGGTGAGCCGCGGGATCCGCCAGTCGGCGTAGGTGCGGGATCGCAGGCCGTCGATGATCCAGGCGTCCTCGTCGGGCGCTTCGATCTGTTTTGTCGTATTGATGGTGTCGTAATCGTACTCGTCCACCTTCTTGTAGAAGCGCTCCGCCTCCACCGAAAGGGCCTTGCGCTCCTCCTCCGAGAGCGGCGCCATGGCGTCGCAGAGTCCCTGCCGGTCCCCGTCGAAGACGAGCTCTCTCAGGTTTTCAGGCGTCATCCTCATCCCCTTCCACGAACAGGCGGGCCGCGATGAGGTGCTTGCACGGCCCCCGCTCCCCCTGATACTTGCTGAACCAGGGGCAGGTGCAGCGATCCCCCTCGGGTCCGAGCCGCACCAGATGCTCCACGCCGGTGCCCTGCACCAGGATCTCTATCTGTTGATCGTCGATGCGCTTGTGCTCTCTCAGCTTGCGCTCCCGAACCAGCTTCCGCGCGTTCTTGAGCCGAGGCTGGAGCGCCTCCACCTGCCCGAGATCGAAGGGCAGCTCCCGGTGGAAGTACTTCCCCTCGAAGAGATCGAACCCCACGAGGCCCCGAGCGCCGAGGGCCGCCAGCGCGGCGGTGACCCGCTCCTCGGTCAGATGACAGGTCCCGGCGACCTCCGCCACCTCCACATGGGCGTTCCAGGTGAGGGCCGCCCGGACCGCGGAGAGGGCGGTCTGCCACTCCTTGGACGCCAGGGTCTCGAGGAGCTGTCCCTCGCCGGAGAATCCTCGGTAGAGCTCCGGGCTCAGGAGCAGCAGAAACCGTCCGGTCTCGAAGCACATCTCCCAGGCGCTGACGCCGGAGCGGTCGTCCGCCCACCCCCTCAGCGAACGGGCGCCGGCGGCCAGCGGCTCCAGCACTCCGAGTCGATGGGTCCCGGTGATGCGGATGCCCGCCCGCTGCTCCCGCTGGCTCAGACGAAGCCCCCGCCCCGCCGGGACCACCCACGCCGGCCGATTTCCGGCGGTCCCCCGGGGCAGGCTTCTGAGGAAACGAAGGATGTCCGGTCCCCGGATCTCGAGCCGTTGTGAGAGCGTCGGCTGGTACGCCTGCACCTCGGAGAACCCCTTGATCCAGCGCACCGGGAGCTTGACTTTTTTCTCCACGAAGGCCTCGTCGCTCACCGCCAGGGCCACCGAATCGGCTCCCACCGCCAGCCGAGCCCCCTTGGCCTGCCGGAGTCGGGTCAGCCCGGCCCGCATGGGGTCATTGAAATCCACGTTAGTGGTACCCCGTCCGGTGATATCCGACTGAAAGGTCTCGGAGGTCAGGTCGACGCGGGCGTACACCCCGCAGCAGCCGCTGAACCCCTCGAACCGGAGCATCCCGTCGCTGCAGGTCACCACCGGATCCAACTGGGCCGGTCGGGGCTGGAAGAAGTGGGTCCGGACCACCTGGCACAGGGTCAGCAGCATATCCGAGACCATCGCCGGCTGCGCGATCAGCCCCTCGAAGAAGTAGGGGTTCGGCTCCTTCCCCCCGAAGGTGGCGAGCCGGAGCCGGGGCTTGCCCTCCGGTTGATCCCATCCGGTGGCGAAGCGATAGCGGTACACAAAATCGATAGCGGGTCCCATACGCACCTCTTCTTTCAGCGCACGCGCACGGACTCTATCATTTCGGGGGATACTTTGTCAGGGCGGAAACTGACCACCTTTTTTCGTGGATGCACCGCGGGACCACTCGGCGGAAGGCCTCCCGCTCGCCCGGCATCCCGTGCAACTCTGCAGCTTCACTGTAAATGTCAATCATATGGAGCTGGTATTCTCTATCGTTCGGTGGCGGATGCATTCCGCCCGTTTTTCGAATAAACAAAGCACTATGTATTATGTATATTGAACTAGAACTATAAGGAGACTGCAATATGACATTTTCGAGGTTTCGGTGCTTGGTTGGGCTCCTCGGGGCGATGGTGATCGCCAACACCATCGCCTGTTCCGGCAGTGGTAACAGCGAGTCGGAACAGGACGCCGGTGGTCTTGATACTGGCATGGATGCCGATTCCGACGCCGATGCTGATTCTGACGCGGACACAGACACGGACACAGATACCGATACGGACACAGACACCGATACAGATGTAGATTCCGATGCGGATGCGGACACGGATGTCGATTCCGACGCCGATTCCGACACGGATACAGATTCTGACGCGGACGCCGATTCCGACGCCGACGCAGATTCGGATGTGGACGCGGATGCCGATACTGACGCGGACACCGATACCGACGCAGACGCCGACACCGACACCGACGCAGACACCGACGCGGATGGAGACACCGATACCGACGCGGATACCGATACCCGGATGGATACAGCTTCGGACTCGGAGGATGGTACCGATGTGGATACGGACAGCGGCGTCATCATCGATACCCCCAAGGAGGTTCTATCGCCGAACACGAATATCAAGGTAATATGTGACGCCGATGAGACCTCATTCGGTCGAGTATATTTCAATGTTTTATACAAAGACGGTTCGGACTATGTCGAAGTACTGCCGCGCTCACCGTTGGGTATCCTCCGGAATGACGAACAGTTTGATGACACCCTGAAGTATGTCGGGGAGTCCGCGTCAGCGGGGATTCACGACCAATACGAGATGCTCCACGGTAAACGCAGCTCATGTGAGAATCGCGGCTCGGAAAAGGTCTTTAATTTTGTCAACTCGAACGATCAACCGTTGGACATCGTTTTTCGGGCGTACAACGACGGCGTCGCTTTCCGGTATGAATTCCCGAATAGTCTCGACTCGGTCAACGTTGTCGACGAAACCACGACCTATGTACTGCCGGCCAATACGAGTCGCTGGACGCAGCCGTACAGCGACGTATACGAAGAGTTCTATCCCCTGACCACGACGGGCTCGGGATCGAACGATTGGGGGATACCGGCGCTGTACAAGGTCAACGATAATCCCTTTTGGGTCCTGATATCCGAAGCGAATATCACGCGGAGCAACTGCGCCTCGAGACTGCGCAATTCCGAGAATAGCAACGAATACAAGGTGGCCTATCCCCCCGGGAGGAGTAATTTCAATCAGACGGGGGTAATGACCTCGCTGCCATGGCGTTCGCAATGGCATACGCTGCTTATCGGCGGGCTGTCCGACGTCGTGGAATCCACTCTTATTACCGATGTCAGCGAACCGAATACACTGGAGGATACGGGGTGGATCGAACCGGGCCCCGTGTCGTGGATTTACTGGGCCAACAACCATGGTTCAAAGGATTATCAGAAGGTCGTGGAATACGTCGATCTGGCGGTAGAAATGGGGTGGCCGTATGTATTGATTGACTGGGAATGGGATGTGATGTCCAACGGTGGAAATATCAACGACGCTGTAGCGTATGCGAACAGCAACGGTATCAAACCTCTAATGTGGTACAATTCGGGGACATCCTGGCTCGACCCTACGCCGGTCGACCGGTTGCTGACCGCGCAAAAACGCGCCGAAGAATTCACCTGGCTCAACGAGCTTGGCGTGGTCGGGATCAAGGTCGATTTCTTCGCGGGCGATCAGCAGGATATGATGGAATACTACATTGATATCCTGGAAGAC
>JBNLED010000195.1:0-15815 GCA_050304755.1 Polyangia bacterium
CGGGGAGGGTGGCCTTCCGCTCGAGGAACTCGAGCAGCAGGTTGTCGTCGTTGGATTTCCGGGCCACCCGCTCGAAGATCCGCATCAGCCGATCGTTGAGATTGGTGCGGTTGCAGGTCCGGACCAGGATACGCCCCGCCCGGAGGCACCTGGGCGCCTCGTTGAAGGCCTCCTCGAAAGTCGAGATCCCCTCCTCGAAAGTCTCCTCCGACGCCAGGTAGATCTCGGCCAGCCGGAACATCGCGTCGGCGCGGGTCTCCGTCTCGATCTCCTGCTCCCCCATTTGGGAGAGGGCGGAGAGCATCCGCACCTGGGCCTGCTCGTCGCCGCGGGCCTGGGACAGCTTCACCCCGGTGCGGAGCACGTCCACCTCCCGGACGCCGATGGCCTGGGCCTGCTCGTACATCTCCCACGCGCGATCCAGCTCGTCGCGCTTCACGTGGACCTGCACCAGCCTGAGGAGGAGCTCGCACCGCTTCAGCACGTCGTCCTCCCGGCGGGTCTTCTGAATCAGCGTGCCCAGCTTCGCGATGTACTCGTCGTATCGCCCGAGCTTGTTGGAGAGGGTCTCGGCCGCGTCGTGAACCTCGGGGGACGCGGGATCCGACTCGAGGGCCTGGAACTGAATCTCCAGGGCCTTCTCCGTCTGCTCGAGGTGCGTGTCCAACGCCTCCGCCAGCCAGGAGAGCACCTGGGCCCGCTGTTTGGGCATATCGACATAGGAGAGCAGGTTCTCGTACACTTTCACCAGGAGCGAGAAATCGCCCCGTTCCTCCAGCCGCTCCTTGAGACGCCGGACCTCCGCGTCGTCTGCGCTGAGCGCCTCGAACGCCGACTCCTCCAACTCCGCCGCCTTGTCCAGCTGCTCCCAATCTCTGGCGATAAAGCTCAGCTCGAACAGAATCTCGCTCGGGCTGACGATGGAAATCTCGCCCTCCTTGGGCGCCTCCCGTCGCACCAGGAGGAGCAGCGATCGATAGGTCTTGTCGGACTTTTCCAGATCGCCCTTGTCCCGAAGGAGCTCCGCCAAAGTCTTGACGATGGCCATGTTGTGCGAGTCCATCGTGGCGGCCAGCTCCAGCTGCTCCACCGCCCCGTCCAGATCGCCCCGCGCCTGCTCCACCTTGGCGAGCTGCAGGTGGACCGCCGCCCGTTCGGGGGAGCGACGCCTCCCGTACCCCTCCAGGATATCGCCGAGCAGCGCCTCCGCGCGTTCGTACTGCTCGTCCGCCACGAGGGCCTCCGCGAGCATGACCCGGAACCGGTGCTCCTCCGGCGCCAGGGTGACAGCGCGCTCCAGCACCGACACGGCGCGCCGGACCACGTTGAGCTTGTAGAAGTAGACATCGGCGGCCTCCTCGGCGTAGGCGACGACCACGCCGGGATCGCTGAGGACCCCCGCCGCGCGGGACAAGGCCGCCGCCAGGGCGTCATAGGTCTCCATCTCCCGATACCGCTCGAGGAGCAGCTTCCGGATCTCCGCATTCCTCGGGGCCTCCTCGAAGGCCTGCTCGAGGGTCGAGGTGGCGTCGTCCACCTGGTCCGTTTTCAGCTGCGAACGGGCCAACCTGAGGAGCACCGACACCCGTTCGTGGGGCTTGGCCACGGTGAGGCGCCGCTGCAGCCAGCTCACGGTCCTCCGGAGCTGGTTCCGCGAGCTGTTGAGCCTCGCCAGGGCGTCCATGGAGAACGGGTCTTCGATGAGATCGACCACCCCCTCGTAATCCGCCATGGCCCGCGGAATATCCTGCAGGTTCTCCTCCGCGATCTTGGCCGCGTCGATGAGCAGGCTCGCCGCCTGTTCCGCGTTCCCCGCGTCGGCGACCTGCCTGGATTGCGACTCCAGCAGCTCGGCGAGCTCCGAGAGGAATCCCCGCTCCCGCATCAGCTCGCTCAGCGCCGCGATGGAGTCCGGGTGTCCCGGGGACACGGCGAGGTTGGCCTTGAGGACGTCGATTCGGGTCCCGGCGCCTTCCAGGATCCCGGCGAGCCGCGCGACGTCGAGCCTGAGGGTGAGCTTCGTCGGCTCGTCCTCCACGAGATCGAGGAGCCGCTGCTTCACGTCGAGGAGCTCGGAGATGCGATGCTCCACCTCCAGCAGGGACTCCATATCCTTCAGGGTTTCTACATCATCACCGCGGGTCTTGAGCACCTTCTGGAAGACGCTGATCGCCGTGGATCGCATCCCGTTCTCGGCGAAGAGGGACGCGGCCTTCCGCCGCATCTCCCGAGCCTCGTTGACCTCGAAGGGCAGCTCCGCGCTGGCCAGCAGGAGCTCCGCCGCCTTCTGCCAGGCGCCGGTCCCCGCATCGATCTCGGCGATGTGCCACGCGGCGAAGTGGGCCGCTCGCCTCGGAGAGTGATCTCCGGTGACGCTCTTTCCGAGCCGCCATGTGGTGGCGGCCGCCTCATAGAGGTTGAGCAGGTGACGGCGCTTCTCGCTGTAAAGGAGATCCCTGTCGATGGCGATCTGCGCGGCCTCCTGCAGCGGATCGAGGCTGCTGTCGTCGAGATCGTAGATGGACTCGAGGGTCCCGATGAGCTCCGGGCTCTCCGCCTCCCGCTGGATATCCGCCAGCAGGACGAGCGCGTCCAGGTGCTTCGGTCCGGTGGCCACCGCCCGCTTCGCCACGCTCTCCGCCTTGGTGATGTCCTCACAGAAATCGCGATAGAAGTTGGCGACGCGGATCTCCATGTCCCGCCGGATCTCGACCCGCAGGTGGGCGCGGTTGTCCAGGGCGGTAATCAGGGTCTCCACCATGGTGCTCATCTGATCCCGCTCCTCCGCCGCCTTCTGCAACGCGTCCAGATGGGTCGAGTCGATCTCGCTGCGGATGACCGCGAGGGAGAGGACCGCGTCGGCCGCCGCCTCCCACTGGCCAAGCCGGGTCGCGACCCGCACCACCGAGTCGATCACCTGGACATTGCGTTCGTCGATGGCGATCACCTCCAGGTAGGCCTCGAGGGCGGCCTCCTCCTTCTTCAGCTCCTGCTCCAGAACGCGACCCTCCAACCGCTTGAGGTGAGCCCTGCGGAGGGATTTCTCATCGAGTGCCGCGGCGGCGTGGCGAAGCGCCAATCCGGTCCGGTTCCAACCGCCGTGGGCCATCGCGAGGCGCATCATGTCCTCCTCGAGGGCCTGGTTGGTGGGATCCAACGGCACCGCCCGCGTCAGGAGATCCCTCGCCGCTTCGGGGTTCTTGGCCCGGGTCTCCTGGATCTTCGCGGCCTCCAGATACACCGCCACCTGCGCCTTCGTGTTCTCCGCGGTGTCCAACCGCTGCTCGGTGATCTCCAGCAGCGCGCCCCAGTTGTCCGTCGCCCGATGCGCCCCCACCAGCGTCTCCACGGCGAGGGGGGCGATGGTCTTCACCGAGATGAGCTCCTTCATCCCATAGAGCGCGGTCTCCGAGCTCGGGTGGAACATCAGCACCTTCCTTAGAAACTCATAGGCCCGCTTCGGATTATTGAGCTGGGTCAGGTTGATGTCGCTCAGGCGGAGGAACAGGGCCTCCATCCGCTCGGAGTCGCCGTCCACAGCCAGTTGCAGGAGCCGATCCAGATCCTCGAACTGATCGGTCCGGGCCAAAAGCCCATCCAGGGCTTCGACGACGTCCGCTCGCGGACCGAACTCCTTGAAGATGGTCTTCCAGAGGGTGATGGCCTCGTCGAGGTCGTCGAGGTGCTCCTCATGAATCCTGGCGCACCGGAGGAGGTCCTGGCGGCGCTGCTCCGGGAGGACGGGACCCATGGCCCGGCGCTCCAGGGCCCTGGCCAGCTCCGGATAGTTCTCGGTCCGGTCCATGAGGTCGATCACCGCGCTCATTCCCTCCATGTCGTCCGGGCTCATCTTGAGGAGGGAGCTCCACAGGACCATGGCCCGCTGGGTATCGTCCAGATCCTCGGCGAGCCTGGCGGCCTCCACGAGCACAGTGCGCTTGAGGACGTGGGTGCGCTCCAGGACGGCGATCTGTTCCAGCACCCGCAGCCGCTCCTCCTTGCGACCGGCCGCCGCGAAGAGATCGTTCAGCCTGTGGGAGACCGAGAGGGCGGTACCCGGATCGAGGTTCTCGATCTTCAGGATAGACTCGAAGACCCTTATCGCCGCTTCCGGTTTCTCCAGGTCGTCCGCGTAGATGCGGGCCGCGTCCATGAGGTGGGTGATCTTCAGGGCCTCATCCTCCGAGGCCTCCGCGGCGGCGACCAGGGCCTCGGCCCGAAGATCGAGGCGCTTCGCCCGGACCGACAGGATCCGGAGGTTCTTCAGCGCGTCCGCGTCTCCGGGTTTGAGCAGCAACAGGGAGGCGAAGTGCCGGATGGCCTCCTCGTCCCGGTTCATCAGCGCCAGCCGGTTTCCGGCCCGACGGTGCAGCTTGGCGCCGGTCTCCGATGTGACCAGATCGAGGGCGGTCTCGATGGCCAGCACCGCCTCCTCCTTCTTTCCCGCCGCGTCGTAATTGTCATTCAAGAGGTTCAGGACGTCGATGCGGAGGATCTCCTCCGTCATCTCCTGCTTCAGGATGATCTCGAGCTGCTCACAGGCGGGGGCGTATCCCGGGTTGTCCCCCAGGAGGTCCTTCAGGACCTGAAACGCCGACTTGAGATCGTCGAGGCGGCGGATGTAGCAGTCCGCGATCTGGATCCAGGTGGTCTTGGCCTCGTCATCCTTCATGAGCGGGATCTGTCCCCGCCACAACTCGATGAGCTCGGACCACATCTCCTGGCGCTCCAGCATCCGCTCGATCAGCCGGGCCCGCTGGAGGTTCGCGCGGTCGAGCTCCTGGAGCTTCATGAGATATTGCAAGGCCTTTTCGGGCTTGTCCGCGATATCCTTGGCGGTGTTGCTGGCCTCGTCCAGCAGCCGCTTCCGCCGTTCGATTCCCATCTCCGTGGAGAGGACCCCGTCATATACATTGAAGAGATCATCCCAGCGCCCTGTCGAGATCATCGACGCCGTCAGCCGTTCGAAGGCCCACTCCACCGCCGGATCGATTTCGAATACCTTGGAGAGCACCTCCTCCATCGCCGCCGGATCATCGCCGAACCACTCTTCATAGAAAGCGACCGCCCGTTTGGCGACCCGGTTCAGCACCTCCTTCGAGTGTCGGACTTCGAGGGCCTTCTTGAATAGCGAGGATACTTCATCCGCGTGGGCCGCGGTGGTGGTGAGATCGTTCAGGCGATCCCAGGCCTGTTCGTTATCCCAGGCTTTTGCGACCGCCTCTATCGCTTTGGAAAAGTCTTTATCGCCAATATCATTGCGCAAACTGTCTTTCTTGACCATTTTGATCTCTCCTGTTCCAGCCCACGAATTTTGTTCAATAGTAAGTTAAGAAACGCGCCAAAGCCATTTCGATCCAGATATTACAAATAGCATATTTATCTTGTGTAACCAGCAATTCTCCAGAATTACATATTATATTAAATTAACCCTTATGTTTTGCGAAGCAAGAATGCCAGATATGGTTTCAATGCCGAAAATGTTCAACTGGCGCTCCTTGTCTCATGCGGTACAATTATTAAGTTAATTGATGGATCACCTTAAAAAAGGGAGGCCGGGAACTCTTTGCCTGACTTAATTAAAGAAAAATCAGGACGAGCCGAACGTAGATGATAGACCGTGTAAGGGCCCTGTTCTCAAAATGAGTAGATGAGGAGACATTATGAAAACTCTTTTCAAATTGCCGAGTCTCGCTTTCTCCGCGATTTCCATGATTATTCACGTTCCCGTTGCCGCTGCCGGCCCCGCTGAAACAGACGACGAAGCCACCGATCCGACCGGGGGCGAGGCGTGCATCCCGCCGTCCGTGCAAAAGGCGGTCACCACGTGCGATCCCAATATCAAGCTCGGGCGATTCGACGGTGTCTCCAAACCCAAAATCGGAACGAAGAAAATAGAGGCGACGAAGAAGAAGCTCAAGAAGCCCCCGGCGCCCAGCCTCCAGCGACAGTTCGCCAAAGACATCACCGAGTCCGCCTTCAAGCGGAAACGGGAGAACAAACGGATCAACATCCTGAAAGAAGAGCTGAAGCTCCTGGTCCGCCTCGCCGACAGCACCTCGAACGATGACCCCGACAAGGCGGACGTCCTGAAGCGGGTGGCGGACGGTTACAAGAGCTATTCGGATCAGCTCAACTTCCTCGCCCGGGATCTGGATGAGAAGATGTACCAGGCCCAGAAGAAGGGTGACAAGCAGACCGTCGCCCGATTCAAGGCCCAGCAGAAGAAGCTCGACCAGATGGCCACCGAGAGCCGCGAAGCAATGATCAAGGCCTACGTGCAGATAAAGAACAACTTTCCCGAATACCCCGACTACGACGAGATCCTCTTCGCCATCGCCTACGAGCTCAACCAGCTCGCCATCGGCCTCGAGGACGAGGACAAGGCCTCGGCCTATCGCGCCCGCGCCCGGGAGTTCTACAACGAGCTGATCCGGAATCACCAGCGATCCCGCTTCATCCCCCACGCGTGGATGTCCTACGGGGACTACTACTTCAACGAGGCCAAGGATCCGGACAAGGCGAACCGCTCGTATCAGAAGGTGACCCAGTGGGGCGCGGACGAGAACCCCAATTACGTCATCGCCCTCTACTATCAGGCGTGGTGTCTGTTTAATATGCAGCAATACGAGGATACCATCACCAAGTTCATCGAGGTCATGGAGTTCGCCAGGCTCAACTCCGATGAGAAGGAGGCGCGGGCAGTGGCGAAACGGTCCGCCCTAGAGCTCGTCGATGCCTATGCGAAGATCGGGAACCCGAGTCAGGCGTGGACGTTCTTCCAGCGGGTCGGAGGGGACTCGGCCCACGCCATGCTCGACAAGCTCGCGAACGTCTACTACGACGACGGCCAGTGGCAGAGCGCGATCGTCGTGCTGCACAAGCTCGAGGCCCTCGAGGTGGAGAACCAACAGAAGAACAACGGCGACGACCTCTGCGCCTACCAGCACCTCGTGACCAACGCCGTCATCGCCTCCCGTCCCAAAGAAGAGCAGCTCAAGGAGATGCAGCGACAGCTCGGGGTCTACAAGAAATTCATCAAGGACGGAAACCACGATCCGGAGAAGGTGAAACAGTGCGCCCAAAAGACCGCCGAGATGACCTGGGATCAGGCCACCCACTGGCATGTCGAGGCGGTCGGCACCAACAAGTCCCCGGGGAGCGGCAACGCCGACACCATGACAGTCACTGTCGGGCTGTACGAGACCATCCTCAACACCTTCGACGACCTGGACAATCTCGATATCCCCGGGTTCGACGAGGAGACCCGGCCCACGAAATACCGGGTGGCCTACTATATCGCCGACCTATACTGGACCATGGAGAAATGGGACAAGTGCGGTCCCGCCTTCGATCAGGTGGTGGAGCTCAACCCCACGGGAGAATTCACCGCGGACGCCGCCTACGGCGCCGTGCTCTGCTACAACAAGGTCTACGCCGAAAAGAAGGGCAAGGGGGACACGGATCGGCGGGCGGACCTCCGGGCGGATCCCTCCCTCGGAGAGAACTGCGGGCCCAAGTGCAAGAAGTGCCAGAAGAAGTGTCGGGGCCGGGACAAGACGGAGTGCAAGGCGGCGTGCTTCGGCGAGGACAAGGTCGTCCTCAAACCCATGGAGCTGTCGGATCTGGACAAGGGAATCCTGCGCTCCTACGACCGCTATGTCTGTTATGTCAAGAACGGTCAGGACCTCGTCAACATCAAGTACCGCCGGGCCCGCATCTATTACGAGGCCAACCACTTCGCGGAGGCGTCGGTGCTCTTCAGGGATATCGCCATCAACCATCCGGACAGCGAGCTGGCCATCTTCTCCGCCAACCTCCACCTCGACTGCCTGAACGCCCTCGGGGACATGGTCGAGCCCCCCCTCCCACAGTGCTACGACGACCTCGCGGACGTGGTCGACATCTTCATCGACACGAGCAAGAGCCCCGGGCAGATCCTGATGAAGGACGAGGCGTTCGCCTCGCAGATCAAGTCCCTCAAGGTGGGGGTGATGCGGAAGAAGGCGGAGTCTCTGAACAAGCGGAAGCGGTTCAAGGAGGCCGCGGAGATCTACCTGGCCATCTATCGCGACTACTTCGGAATCTACGACGACAACGGGATGTGCGAGGTGCTCTTCAACACCGCCATCAACATGGAGGCGGCGCGGCTCGTCATGCCCGCCATCCTGGTCCGGAAGAAGATGATCGACGCCTACCCCGAGTGCGAGCACTCCAAGAAGGCGGCCTATTACATCGGCCAGAACTACCACGCCCTGCAGATCTTCAATACCGCGGCGGCCCACTACTATCAGTTCGCGAAGAAGTATCCCGGAGAGGCGGAGGCGCCGGAGGCCCTCTCCAGCGCCATCATGTTCTACATCGGCCTCGGGGACTACGAGCAGGCCTGGTCGACGGTCCGAATGTTCGAGAAGCTCTACAAGACCGAGCACCCCCAGAAAACGGCGACGGTCTTCTTCAGCTCCGGGTTCATCTACCTCAACGAGGCCGAGGGGAAGAAGGGGGTGGATTACTGGGAGCCGGTGCGGAAGCACTACAACCAGTACCTCAAACGGTACGGTCACGTGAAGGCGCTGGACGAACAGGTGCAGGCGCGGGTCTTCATGGGCGATTCCTACTGGTTCCAGCGGCCCAAGGACTGGGACCGGGCGGAGAGGGAGTACAAGAAGGCCCTCGCCATCTTCTCCGCCAAGGCCATGGATCGGGTCTCGGAGAACAGCCGCAAGGCCGAGATGCTCAACGCCGCGGCCAAGGCGCGGTTCCACCTGGCGGAGCGGACGTACTACGAGTTCCGGAAGATACGGTTCCCCGAGTTCAACCCGGAGAAGGAGGTCCCGAAGCGGGTGGAGCGGTGGTGGAAGAAGAAGGTGGGCAAGGAGGAGGTGGCCCGGTTCGAGGAGGTGCGGAAGTATCGGCGGATCCTGGTGCTCTGGGGGGAGATGGAGCGCAAGGAGGCCAAGCAGGAGACCAAGAAGGAGGACGCCTCCAAGCAGTTCGACTACTGGCTGGAGCACCGGTTCAAGCCGTGGATGGAGCGAAAGACCAAGGCGCTTGAGGAGGCCAATAAGCTCTTCGCCGCGGTGGTGGAGATGCATGTGCCCGAGTGGGAGATGGCGGCCTCCGCCCGCGCGGCGGACATGCAGATGAGCTTCATGAACGATCTGTACGACGCCCCGTTGCCCCCGGCCTTCAAGGGCGACGAGGAGCTGACCACCATCTACCGGCAGTCCATGGACGAGAAGGCCCAGCCCTTCAGGGACGTGGCCATCAAGCTGTACGAACACTGCCTCAACGTCTCCACCAAGGTGCGGTGGTTCAACGACAACTCCATCCGGTGCGAGGAGGAGCTCAATAAGCTCGATCCGCACAAGTTCCCGGTCTCGGAGGAGATCCGGATCCAGCCCGACAGCGAGATGGTGATCCTCGATATCCCCGGCCCCATCCTGGAGCAGCCGAACGCCGCGACCAAGCGGGAGGCCGAGCTCAAGTCCGGCGCGCGGGCCCTTATTCAGCAGCCCGCCGCCGAGGAGACCGGGGAGGCCCCGCCCGAAGGCGCTCCGCCCGAGGGGGATTCGTCAGCGCCGCCGGCGGAGCAAACCGGAGAACCGGACGCCGCGGTCGCCCCACAATAGCCGATCCATAAAAGACTCTTTCCCACATCAATCGAACTGGGCTTCGCCGGAGACCTCCAGCTCCTCTTGCACGGCGGGGAGCTCGTCCTCCAGCACCTGACCGTCCAACGCGGTGACACGGACTTGCACCGGTGAGGCGCCGAAGCCGCTCTCCGCGAGGAAGTAGTTGTAGTCCTCGCGGCGGGTGGGGTTCCATTCGGAGCCGTCGGGGGACCACTCGAGGCGGGTGATCGGCAGGCGGTGGTTGCGCACCTGGACGGCGGTCCACCATTCGTTCGATCCGTCCTTGTACTTGTAAGAGACCGGACCGGAGACGTCGCAGGGCACGAACCGCCACGAAACGTCCACCCGCCCGAGCGCCCGTTCCGCGATCTGATCGAACGCCTGGGGGCTGAAGTCGAGGTGGCCCTTGGCGCACTCGGGGCAAAGATCCACGATGCGCACGGTGACGCTCCCGCTCGGTCCGGTCACGTCCGCGCAGGCGCCGCACCACGCGCTGCCCGCCCACTGCTCGGCATTAAGGGCCGCGATGTTCATATCCTCCGGGCTGGGATCGAACATACAAGCCCCCGAGCCGTCGGCGAAATCGTAATAGGTGGCAACGCCGTCGAAGGTCTCCCCGAACGAGATGGCTTCGCCGCCGCCACCGCCGCCGCCACCGTTGGCACTGTTGTCTTCAGCCGCGTCATCCCGGCACCCGAGCGCCGCCGTCATCAAAAGAAACAAAACGAGATTGCGTCCCATTCACCCTCCCGGATGCTATACAAAGGCGCCACCTCTCCGTCGAAGGGATATCATCGTGATGATGAGATCTCACCGGAGGAGTTGTAAGGGAAGCTTATCGGATCGGGCGCTCACCGCAAGGCGCGATTTTCGTTGCTTCGCTCGGGTCAGCGGACTTCCGGGGATGCGCTGTTTCCCCGCACCTCGCCCATCAGCAGCTCCAGAAACGCCCCCGGGAAGGTGTCGAGGGCTACCGGGCCCGCTTCTTCTGCCCCTTCCGGCGGATGTTGAGGACGCGGGCGAGGTACTCGCCGGTGTAGGACCCCTGGAACCTGGCGATCTCCTCGGGGAGGCCGCTCGCCACCAGCTCCCCGCCAGCGTTGCCCCCCTCCGGACCGAGGTCGATGACCCAGTCCGCGCACTTGATGACGTCGAGGTTGTGCTCGATGACCACCACCGAGTTGCCCTGCTCCACCAGGTACTCCAGCACGCTGATGAGCCGCTGGACATCGTCGAAGTGGAGCCCGGTGGTGGGCTCGTCCAGGATGTACAGGGTGCGGCCGTTGGACCGTCGCGAGAGCTCCTTGGAGAGCTTGAGCCGCTGGGCCTCGCCGCCGGACAGGGTGTTGGCGCTCTGGCCGAGCTTGAGGTACCCGAGCCCCACCTGCCGGATGGTCGCGAGCTTGTCCCGGATCTTCGGGTGGTTCTCCAGGAACTCGTAGGCGTGGTTGACGGTCATGTCCAGGATATCCGCGATGTTCTTGCCCTTGTAGCGGATCTCCAGGGTCTCCCGGTTGTATCGCTTTCCGCCGCACACCTCGCACTCCACGAACATGTCCGGCAGGAAGTTCATCTCGATGCGGATCATGCCGTCCCCCTGGCACGCCTCGCACCGCCCCCCCTTCACGTTGAAGGAGTAGCGCCCGGGTTTGTAGCCCCGCATCTTGGACTCGGGCAGGGTGGCGAACAGGTCGCGGATGAGCGTGAACACCTGGGTGAAGGTGGCCGGGTTGGATCGGGGGGTCCGCCCGATGGCGTTCTGATCGACATCGATGACTTTGTCGATGTGCTGGATCCCCTCCACCCGTTCGCACTCGATCGCCTGGGAGCCGATCTTGTAGATGCGTTCCTTGAGCGCGGGCAGCAGGGTGTCGCACACCAGGGAGCTCTTGCCGGAGCCGGAGACGCCGGTGACCGCCACCAGCAGGCCCAGGGGGATGCGCACATCGATGTTCTTGAGGTTGTTGGTCCGAGCCCCCTTGATGACCAGCGCCCGGGAGGTGGAGCTCCGCCGCTGGGCCGGCGGGTCGATGGTGAGGCGGCCGGACAGGTACTTGCCGGTGAGGGAGGCGGGCTGCTTGCGGATCTCCTCGGGGGTGCCCTCACCGACGATCAGGCCGCCGCTCCGGCCGGCGCCGGGGCCCATGTCGATGATGTGATCCGCGGCCAGCATGGTGTCCTCGTCGTGCTCCACCACGATGACGGTGTTGCCCTGATCCCTGAGGTTCTTCAGGGTCTCGATGAGCCGCTCGTTGTCCCGCTGGTGGAGGCCGATGGAGGGCTCGTCCAGCACATAGGTCACCCCCACCAGGGCGGAGCCGATCTGGGTGGCGAGCCGGATCCGCTGAGCCTCCCCGCCGGAGAGAGTGGCGGTGGTGCGATCCAGGGTGGTGTAGTCGATCCCCACCTTCTCGAGGAAGGTGAGCCGGTTCTGAATCTCGAACAGGATGCGCTCCGCCACCTTGGCATTGGACGGGCTGAACGCCAGCGAGTCGAAGAACTCCCGGCACTCCCCCACGGTCATCCGGGACACCTCGGCGATACTCTTGTCGCCGATGGTGACGTTGAGGCTCTCCGGCCTAAGCCGCGCCCCCTTACACATGGGGCACTTCACCTTGCTCATGTACTTGTGGAACTCATCCGACAGGAAGTCGTGCTCCTCCTCACCGGATTCGTCCCGCTTCCGCCGCTCGTACTCCTTGCTCCGTCGCTCCAGGTTCGGGATGACCCCCTCGAACCCCCGCTTGAAAGAGAACTTGCGATCGTCCTTCTCAACGCTGAAGGCGATCTCCTCGTTGGTGCCCTTCAGGATGATATCCCGCTGCTCCCGGACGAGGTCCTTCCAGGGGGTGTACGGGTCGATATTGTACTTCTTCATCACCGCGTCCAGGAGCTGCTGGTAGTAGGAGGCGTTGCGCCTGGACCAGGGGAGGATCGCCCCCTCCCGGATGGACAGCGTGGGATCCGGGACGATGTGGGGCTCGTCGAAGAACATGACCTGGCCGAGCCCGGCGCAGTCGGGACAGGCGCCGGCGGGGTTGTTGAAGGAGAAGAGCACCGGCGAGAGATCCGGGATGGTCACCCCGCAGTCGATGCAGGAGTACTTGTCCGTGTAGGTGATGTCCTCCCCCTCCACCGGGGAGATGATGACCAGCCCCGAGGTCAGCCCCAGGGCCAGCTCAATGCTGTCCGCGAGGCGGTTGGTGATGCCCTCCTCGTTGACCAGACGGTCGATGTACACCTCGATGTTGTGGGCCCGCCGCTTGTCCAGCTTGATCTCCTCGGAGAGATCGTAGACCTCATCGTCCACGATGACCCGGACGAAGCCGTCCCGCTTGAGGTTGGCGAGCTCCCGCCTGAAGTCCCCCCGCTGGTGCCGGATGACGGGGGCCAGCACGCTGAACCGCGCCCCATTGGGATACGACAGCACCCGGTCCACGATCTCGTCGATGGTCATGGCGTGGATGGGCTTCTTGCACTTGTGGCACTTGGGCTGTCCCACCCGGGCGAAGAGCAGCCGGAGGAAATCGTAGATCTCCGTCGCCGTGCCGACCGTGGAACGGGGGTTCCTCCCCGCAGACCGCTGGTCGATGGCGATGGTGGGGGAGAGGCCGTCGATGGACTCCACCTCCGGCTTGGCCATCTGGTCCAGGAACTGCCGGGCGTAGGGCGACAGGGACTCGACGTATCGCCGTTGTCCCTCGGCGTAGATCGTGTCAAACGCCAGGGAGGATTTCCCCGATCCGGACGGACCGGTGATCACCGTCATCTTCCCGCGGGGGATCTCCACGTCGATCCCTTTCAGGTTATGGGTGCGCGCTTTCTGTATTTTTATAGTCTTCACGAATGCCTCGTTGTCTCTATGTGTTGCGATAGCAATGTACCGTCGGCGATTCAGTATTACCTTTTGAAGTTACCCCCGCCTTTGCTTTCGCCCTTTACACTCTTTTATTTGGCGAATCAACCCCCCAAATCACGGAAAACGTGTTCGGCGGCCGGATGCCAAAGAAGTGTTTTTCCTCTTATATCTCTAAGTTCGGGATTGAAGCCGGGAGGCGGAGAGGGTCGCCGCGAGATCCAGCGCCAGCCGGAACCCGGCGGGATTGGCCCGGCCCGTGCGGGCGACATCGTAGGCCACCCCGTGATCCGGGCTGGTCCTCACGAACGGGAGCCCCATGGTGACATTCACCATCTGCCCCACCCCCGCGAGCTTGAGGGGGATCATGGCCTGATCGTGGTAGGCGGCCACCACGGCGTCCAGATGACCCGCGAGGGCCTCCCGGTAGATGGTGTCCGCGGGCAGGGGCCCCACCACCTTCACGTCGCTTCGTTCGGCCATCTCCCGGCAGAACGGATCCAGCAACTCCACCTCCTCGTGACCGAAGAGCCCGTCCTCACCCGCGTGGGGGTTCAGAGCCGCGACGCCGATGCGCGGACTTTCGTCAGGGGCGATGAGGCGCCTCATCTGACGCAGGTGATCGAAGGTGCGTCGGAGCCGCTTCCAGGTCAGCGCGCTCGGCACCTCCCTGAGGGAGAGGTGGACGGAGACCAGCCCCACCGCGAGCCGGTCCGAAACAAACACCATGGTCACGTCGTCGGCGGTAAGGCCGGCGCGTTCGGCCAGGTATCCCGTATGTCCCGTAAAGCTGGGAGCGACCGCCGCGATGGCGTTCTTGGCCACCGGCCCGGTGACGACGGCGTCGAAACCTCCCTCGAGCACCCCGTCCACCGCCCGCGCCACGGCCTCGAGCTGCGCCCGCGCTCCGGCCTCTCCCGTCGTCGTGATCGGCACCTCTCCCTCTCCCACCGGCAGCACCGCTATCCGCCCCGGCACCACCTCGGGCTTCGATACCAAGACCGGCTTCGGAATGCCTCCGACATCGGCAAAAGCGGCCTCGAGTGTGGGCCAGTGAGCGGTGATACAGATATTGCATTGGGGGGGAGCTTCGGCGATGGTGCGCGCGATGATCTCCGGCCCGATTCCCGCTGGATCCCCCATGGACAATACAATATTCAGCGTCCTCATCTCGCCGCTAGATCTCCCCCCTCAACCCGGCTTCGTCAAGAAAAAAGTCCGACCTATAGGGTTAACCCGAATGGTTGGACAGGAGTGAAACGCGCCGTCGCGTTCGGCAGTGAGCGTGACCGGTCAGTTGGACAGGGGGACCACCGTTTTCATCGGGGTGGTCACCTCTCGCTCGATATCCCCCCCCGAAGTGGTCCGGGTCACGAAGGCGTTGACCAGGCCGGTGTCGAGATAATGCTGCAGGTCCAGGACATTCTCCCCGGTCATGAGCACTCGCTTGGTGGCGGGGGATATCTGCCGGGCCTCCTTGAACAGAGCGATGACGCCAGGATGGGGGAGGTCGTTATCGACGAAGAGTGTATCGAACCGGAGCTGCTTCAGGAGGCCGAGTATCTCCTGATATTCGGACGCGGTGGTGATTCGGCATGAGTTGCTCAGGAGGCGCTCGACGACCCGACGGCACATGGGATCCATCTCGACGACGAGCACGGTGGGTTTATCTTGTACGGAATCATGATTCATATCATCAATCCCAGAGTCAATAGCCTACAGCAACAGGTGGACAATTAATCCCGTTTTTTTAGTACACAACCCGTTCGGGCTGCAAGAAAAAATGAACGAAACGTTGACCATTGCGCCTTGCGAATTTGATCGGGTGCGAGTTTTTTATCATTTGACGGGGGTCATTCTGAAAGATGCCGGCGGGCCTCCTCCGCATCGGTATCCAGCTCGATGTTCTCTTGCGTCCCCTTTGAATCCCCCCGTCGTCGGCTTCGAACTCGACATCGGGGCAACCGGCGGCCAACAGTCCGAGAATCAACACCATCGAAATTCTTCTGATCATTTCTAGCAGCTCCTTTCACTCTGAGACTCTACGGATCCTGATGTGGGCTGTGAACGGTTTTGATCAGTCCCTCATTTTTCTATGCCGCGGCACCCGGGGGCGAAACAGTCACCAAATGAGTATAATACAAGGGATGATATTGAGACGCATACTGATGACGGGATGGCTCATGGCCTTCGGGTGCGGTGGCAATGACGCCGATCCAGCGGTTGAAACGCCGACGGACTTCGAGGTGGCGCCGGGGGGGGTGGTCACAGAGGTCTCGGCGGTCGTCCACCCCGACGTGAAGACCATCTTGATCATCCGCTGG
>JBNLED010000196.1:0-73400 GCA_050304755.1 Polyangia bacterium
CCATATGGGGGTATTCCACACGGAAAGTATCCTTGGCGCGCCGCATCTCGCATCCCTTCCGAGGTGCGCTGGCTTTTCAGATCGCTGTTCCATTGAACGATGGTCCTGAAGATGCCCTCGCTACGTTTTTCGGCATCACCAATTTCGAATGTTTTTGTGATCGTTCCCAACTTCTTCTCCTCTGCTCTCAGGCCGATGCCGTGATTCCTTCCCGCCGGTTCGAGTTCGATTCGTCACTGCTTGCTCGGGTGTCGCGGTGCTCCACCTCGGATTCACTCCGACATTCGAGGTATCCGGACAGTAACTCGAGCTCCCAGGGAAACACCCGTTGAGGGAGCGAGAGGTCGCCTCTCAGTGGCAGACACCGCTTTGTTTGTCGCTTTGCCTTTTTTCTTAATCTTCCCATTCAATCACTCCTTTTCCAAACAATTCCAACATGTTTAGTAAAATCGGTGCGTGACTATTCCAAGTGAATAGTCGGGTTATTTTTCTTTTCACCCTTCGCACTATGGCAAAGCAGCCGAAGACGAAACGGGGACACGCTCAGGGAGTATTTTTTTGAAACGCGTTGTCGTTTTATGATTGGTGAGGTCTGAGAGGAGATCGTTTCGCCAGGCGTTGCCTAGCGTTTCATGTCTCCACAGTTTCACGGAGCTATTTCGGCCACAACCTGTGGCCAAATTGACTAAATCAACCACCTTGAACACGCGCTCAAGGACGCCAATTTAGTCAAGTCGGCTTATCCCGACGAAGCCACCCGAACGAGCGTTTCGGTGATCTTGGCCTTGTCGGCGCGCCCCTCGGCCACCGCCATTGTCAGGTCGTAGAGAGTCTCGGTTTCTCCGTCGATGATGATACCGTTGAGATCGAGAAAGACCAGCGCCGAAAGAAGCCCCGTGCGCTTGTTGCCGTCGATGAAGGGATGATTACTGACGATGTGGAACAAATACGCGGCCGCCATTTCGAAGAGACCGTCGTGAACAAATTCGCCATCGAAGGTAGCCATGGGTTGCGCCGCGGCGGATTCGAGCAGGCCTCGATCTCGTATGCCATCCCCGCCACCATATCGGTCGAGTTGAAGGGCGTGAATCTCGAGGATGTCTTCATGGGTCAGGAACTCCGGTGTCATTCAGCCAGCTTCCGGAGTGTGTCATCATGCTGGTCCATGAGGCGCTCGGTGGCCCGCTGTACTCGAGCGCGTCGACCCTCTCTTATGGGGCGAATGATCAACGCCTCACCATCAGTTCTGATCTCCAGCCTGGTGTCCTTGTCGATATTGAGCAAGTCCAGAATGGGGCGCTCAATGATCAGTCCCAAGCTGTTTCCGATTGCGCTGAGTGTCTTTTCCATAGCTTTACCTCGGTTAAAACAAAGTTCTTATGAAAGTATAACCAATGTCCATCCAATGTTCAACGTCAGTCGTTTTTATCTTTTAATTACAGAGCATTATCAACAAAAGGCGTCCACTTCTCTTGTATCCGGTAAAAGAACCGACCTCACCAAGAGTGGATAATGCTTCTTCGAAATCTATGTTTTCGGCAACCATATCGAGAAAACTAAACCACCCCCGCCTGAAGGCGGGGGGTTTGATTCGCGACTGAAGTCGCCTGAAGGCCGAACCGGATAATGCAGGCTCAATCCTCCGTAACTTTGAAATCATTGTCGTCCGGGGGCTCGACATCTTGATGCTCAATATTAGACATCTGCGCCAGTTCTCGACTTCCGATGGAACAGCTACTGTGAGAAACAAAATGATATTGTAGTATTTGGGATCGCAGGAGGAAAAGGAGCAGGAACGGCGAGGATCGACGATCGTGACATTTGTTCAGTTTTTCTAGTATAAATAGTATTTTTGGGTGATATTCAGCAAATGATGCTTTTATGCATTATATGTTCAGTATCCGCTCGGTGGAACTGTTTTTCGGGATAGACAACCAGATGAAAAAGTTATTTATTTCTACTTCGTTCACCAAGGAACAGTAATGTCGAAGTATACAATAAACGCTGGCACGAGGAACGGTTCCTCATCCGATTCGGAAAGCCGCAAGATGCCGGAGCAGTTCGCCAATGTGTCAACAGTTGGCGACAGCGATCTATGCGTTCATCAGCGATTTGAACGACAGGTGTTAGATTCACCCAACGCGTTGGCAGCGATTTGCGAGGACGAGTCGCTGACTTATAGGGATCTCAACCGGATGGCCAATCAATTGGCTCGCCATCTGCGAGCGATAGGTGTGGGGCCTGAAGTCTTGGTTGGGCTCTTTGTGGAGCGCGGCATCGACATGCTCGTGGCTATGCTCGCAGTGCTAAAATCCGGTGGGGCCTATGTCCCGATTGATCCCAAGTACCCAGCCAGTCGAATCATATACATACTCGAGGAATGTCGGGCACCGATCTTGCTTACGCAAGAGAAGATCCTCGGGAGACTGCCACACACGAACGCCACGGTGTTGTGTTTGGATAGAGACAGCGCCAGTTGGGAACGACAAGCCGGTGATGACCTTGAACACCAAGGGCACGCAGGCAATCTGGCGTATGTTATCTACACGTCAGGCTCTACAGGGTGGCCCAAAGGGGTGATGATAGAGCACGGTTCGCTCAGCGCCCACATAGCTGCAATACAATCGAAGTACGAACTCGACGGAACCGACTGCGTATTCCAGTTTGCATCCATGAGCTTCGATGTAGCGGTAGAGGACATTTTCTGGACACTCAGCGTCGGTGCACGATTAATCATTAGAAGCGATAGGACACCACTGGAGCCGGTCGCGTTCATCGAGAATCTCGAGCGCTGGGGCGTGACGAAGATCAACCTGCCGACCGCCTATTGGCAACAGCTCACAGTGGACCTTGCCGCTCGCTCGATGCCAATGCCTCCGTGTCTAGAACTGGTCATGATCGCTGGCGAAAGCGTACGCACACAGAATGTCGCCATCTGGCAGGAGCATTGGGGCGACGGGCCAAAACTCGTGAACGCATACGGGCCGACCGAAGCCACCATCATCGTCACCTCGTTCGACATTCCTCCGGGTTGGCAACCAGAGGGTCCCATTCCGATTGGCACTGCGCTGCCCGGTGTTCGCGCCTACATTCTCAACTCGGACGGAGAACCGCTACCACCTGGTGAAGCCGGGGAACTTCACCTAGGCGGTAACCACGTTGGACGTGGTTACTTGAACCAGCCAGCGCTGTCGGCCGAGAGATTTGTCGCCGATCCATTTGTCGGCGGACCGAACGGTAGGATGTACAAGACCGGCGACATCGCGCGTTGGCGACCTGACGGCAATATCGAATACCTCGGACGTTTGGATTCGCAAGTCAAGATTCGCGGATACCGAATCGAGTTGGGAGAGATCGAAAACCACCTCGCGAAACATCCCGACGTCCGCAACGTCGCGTTGCAGGTTCGTGAGGATGTCGAGGGCGACAAGAGATTGGTCGCCTATGCAGTTGCCACCGACTCCCGGCGCCTTGATGCCGATGGCTTGCGTGACCATCTCCTGTCGCTCGTGCCCGAATACATGGTGCCCAGTGTTTTTGTCGAGCTCGATACACTACCCTTGACCACCAGCGGCAAGATCGACCACGCGGCGTTACCTGCGCCCACGTATAGAGATCAGCTAAACACATATCTAGCTCCTACGACTTCCACAGACAAAATATTGTTGAAACTCGCCTCCGAGATTCTGGGACTCGAATGGTTGGGAATGGCAGACCATTTCGTGAACGTGGGTGGCCACTCGTTACTGGCGATCCAGCTGGTCTCGCGCGTCCATACCGAACTGGGAGTCAGGCTCCCGGTGGCCGATGTCTTCGAGTTTCCCGTGCTGGGCGATCTGGCCAGGCATATCGACACCCTCGAGCGCAGCCCGGTGGATTCCGACTCGAGTTCCATACCCGTAGCAGCCCGTGATCAGCACCTCCCCACGTCATTTGCCCAGCAGCGGTTGTGGTTTGTCGATCAGTTCGAGACGCAGGTCACCGGCAGACCGTCGACGAAACACTGCCTGCCTCACGCCATGGAGCTTCGTGGCCCACTCGATGTGGATTGTCTGCATCGAGCGTTGCAGGCGTTGGTCGATCGTCACGAAACGTTGCGCACTCATATCGTCAACCACCAGTCGCAACCGGTCCAGGAGATTGCACCATCACGTGTACTGCCGTTTCCACGCGCCGATTGTCTCCGGCTGCCGGAACCTGACCGAGAGGAATACGTGCGGAGACACATCCGCACCAACGCGGAAACCGGTTTTCACCTGGACGAAGATTTCCTGTTTCGTGTTGAGTTGATCCAACGGGGAGACAATACATACGTCCTTCTGTTCAACATGCACCATATCATTGCCGACGCCTGGTCTCTCGATGTATTTTTTTACGAACTGGGGATTCTGTATGACGCCTACCTGGCAGGGCAATCCAACCCTTTACCGCCGTTGCAGTTCCAGTATGCGGACTTCGCAAGTTGGCAACGTCGACACGAGACTCCTGAGCGCCTGACGCACCAGCTGCATTATTGGCAGAGAAAACTGGCCGACTTGCCGGTTTTGTCGCTGCCCACGGACCGCCCACGTCCCGAGGTGCAGACCTTTGCCGGCGCGACCTATCGTTTCGAGCTCTCTGAAGAGCTGACAGCGAGCCTCAAGGCGCTGAGTCGGAGACAGGAGACGACCCTGTTCATGACATTGGGCGCGGCGTTCGCGGTGCTATTGGGTAAGTATGCCCGTCAAGATGACGTCGTGTACGGTGTCCCCGCAGCCAACCGCACGCGTCAAGAGGTCGAGAGCCTGATCGGATTCTTCGTAAATCCATGGGTGTTGCGCACTCATATCGACGCCAAGACGACGTTTACCGATCTCCTTGCCCAATTCAAGAAAACCTGTCTGGAAGCCTACGATAATCAGGACATACCCTTCGAGCATATCGTCCGCGCGTTGAATCCGAAAAGGCATCTGTCTTACAATCCGCTTTTTCAGGTCATGTTCCAGCTGTTTTCCGATCTTCGCAACGACTTGAAGATGACAGGTTTGAATGTCGTGCCTCTCGATCACGGCAATCAACAAGCCCAATTTGATTTGAGTTTAGATATGGAAGACCGGGACGAGCTAATCACTGGAGTCTTCGAGTACAATACCGAACAATTCGACGCGGCCACTATCGAATGCATGGCGCAGCACTTCGAGACCTTGCTCTCGGGCGTGGTGAGGCGACCCGCGACATCGCTCGGCGATTTAACGTTGCTGGACACGTCTGAACGCGAACGGTTGCGGAAACTGTCCAACCCCGCTCTCGCCGATGGACGTGTCGAGGCGTGTGTTCATGAGCTTTTTGAACGGCAGGTCGCCCTGTCACCCGACGCGGTAGCCTTGGTGTTCGAGGAGCGCTTCCTGACCTATCGCGAACTCAACGAGCAAGCCAACCGGCTCGCTCGCCACCTGCTCAGCATGGGTGCGGGTCCAGAAATCCTGGTAGGCCTCCTGCTCAGTCGCGGTCTGGAGATGGTCGTAGCCATGCTGGCCGTACTCAAGTCTGGTAGCGCATACGTTCCACTGGATCCCAAGTATCCAGCCAGCCGCATACACTACATGCTCGAGGACTCGCGCACAACCATCTTGATTACACAAGAGGAATTCCGGGCGGGGTTGCCGACCGCACCGGCGAACGTGCTGTGTCTTGATCGAGAAGAGGCTCCATGGAATGAACACGCCAGTTCGAATTTGGAGGAACCTACTGAGCCAAAGGACCTCGCCTATGTAGTTTACACCTCTGGCACGACGGGAATGCCCAAGGGTGTGATGGTAGAGAAGGGCTCGTTGGGCAGCCACATCTTGTCAATCGTCAAGGAATATGGACTCGGGGACAGCGATCGAGTCTTTCAATTCGCATCCACTAGCTTTGACGTGGCAGGTGAGGAGATCTACTCAGCGCTCGTTGCTGGAGCCCGACTTCATATTCGCAGCGAGCAGATGTCGCTGGACCCCGCCAATCTGCTTCGAAAGTTAGAAGAATGGCAAATCACCAAGGTCGATCTTCCTACGGCCTATTGGCATCACTTGACGGCAGCCATCGATGATCTGGCCTTACCCATTCCGTCCCGACTCCGATTGGTGCTCATTGGCGGTGAAGCCGTGCGCCCGCAAAGTGTGGTGGCCTGGCAGAAACACTGGGGCGATAGCCCTGAACTCGTAAACGCCTATGGCCCAACAGAGGCCACCATTACGTCGACGATTTTTCTCATTCCTTGCGATTGGCGTCCCAGGACGACCGTGCCCATAGGTACACCGATTCCTGGCACACAAGCCTACATCTTAGACTCCGACGGTTCGCCAACACCATTGGGCTTGGTTGGCGAGCTGTACCTGGCCGGTGCACAGGTCGCCCGTGGGTACATAAACAATCCGGAGTTGACGAACGAAAGATTTGTCCACGGCTCTTTCGGCGATGGGGCAGCCTCGCGGATGTACAAGACCGGCGACTTGGCGCGCTGGTTGCCGGACGGCGCGATCGAGTTTCTGGGACGCCTCGATACACAGACCAAAATCCGTGGATTCCGTGTCGAGTTGGGGGAAATCGAAAACTGCCTCGTTCAACACCCCGAGGTGCTCGAGGCAGTGGTTCGGGTCCGAGAAGACTCCTCCCGTGTCCAAACGCTGGTTGCCTATCTGGTACCGCTTTCGAGTCAGTCGTTTGATCCGAGAGCGCTTCGCACCTATCTCCAATCGTTCTTGCCCGACCATATGGTACCGAGCGCCTATGTCTGCCTCGAAGACCTCCCGGTCAAAGCCAGCGGGAAAATCGACGTAGAAGCACTTCCACTGCCGTCCTATCAGTCCAGCAGAAACACTATCATTGCGCCCGACACACCGAACGAGAAAGCACTCTCCGCGCTCTTTACCGACGTCCTCAAGCTTGACAGCGTGAGCGCGACCGACGACTTCTTCGAACTCGGCGGGCACTCTCTCCTCGTGTTGGAGTTGATCGCGCGTGTTCGTGCGACGCTGCGAGTCGAGTTGAGCCTTCTTGACGTCTTCGACAAACCCGTACTACGCGACCTGGCAGCCCACATCAGTGGACTGCTCGCGGCCGATCGGCACGGGAATGACGGTTCGATTCCCGCACTGCCCCGCGGCGAACCTCTTGCGGCTTCGTTTGCTCAGGAGCGTCTGTGGTTCATCGACCAGCTCGAGACTCAGAGCAGCGGCAAGGCGTCCAGAGTCTATTTGATACCCGTCGCCTTCCGTATGGACGGACCACTGGATGTGGATTGCCTGCGCCGTGCGATGCAGACGATCGTCGATCGCCACGAAACACTGCGCACGGCCCTGTTCAATCGCGATGGGCAAACCATACAGCTCATCGAGCCGTCGGTTCGGGCGCCGTTGTCGCTTGTCGACTTGAGCGGACTATCTGAAGCGGAACAGCGCGCATCTGTCCGCGAACAGGTTCAGCGCCACGCCGAGGAAGGTTTTCACCTGGATGGGGGGAGACTGTGTCGCGCTCGGTTACTCCAGCTGAGGTCGGACCGTCACGTCTTCCTGGTCAACATGCATCACATCATCACAGACGAGTGGTCGATGGGCGTGTTCCTCAGAGAACTGAGTATTCTGTACACTTCGTATTCCGCGAACCAGCCCAACCCGCTTCAGCCGTTGGCAATTCAATACGCAGACTACTCGGGTTGGCAACGCAGCGAGGAACATGGGAAGGTTCTGACCCACCAGCTGGAGTACTGGCGCGGTCAACTTCGCGACTTGCCCGATCTGCTCCTGCCCACCGATCGTCCCCGCCCGGATGTGGAGACCTTTGCCGGGGCCACGTATCGCATGACGATCTCCAGGGAGCTGACGAAGAATCTCAAGGACCTGAGTCACGAATACGATGCTACCTTGTTCATGACCTTGGGCGCGGCCTTCGCGGTTCTGCTCGGAAGGCACGCGAACCAGCGCGATGTCGTCTTTGGCGTCCCCGTCGCCAATCGCACCCGTCCAGAGGTCTTGGACCTGATCGGATTCTTCGTTAACAGTTTGGTCGTGCGAACACATCTCGACCCCGAGTTGACCTTCAGCGATCTACTCGGAGAGTTCAAACAGACCTGCCTCGACGCCTTCTCGAATCAGGATGTACCTTTCGAGCACATCGTCAGCTCTCTCAATCCAACGCGCAGCCCATCCCACAATCCCATGTTTCAATGCATGTTCCAGCTACTCATCGATCCGGCAGATGAACTGTCCTTGCCGGGCTTGAAAGTACAATCGCTGGAACACGAGAACCATGTTTCGCAGTTCGACCTCAGTCTGGATATCTCCGAGAAAGACGGGCAATTAGTAGCAGCCTATGAATACAATACCGATTTGTTCGATAAAGACACCATCGAGCGTTGGGCGCAACATTATGTAAACCTGCTGAAGGGAGTTCTGGCCGCCCCAGATACTTCGGTCTTTGCCCATCCGATGTTGGATGAAACAGAGCGTAGGCTGTTGGTGACAGAATTCAATGATGCGCCGGGTACGTTTCGCGTTGAGCTGTGTGTGCACGAAATTTTCGAGTTTCAGGCCGACCGTTCGCCCGACTCGGTGGCCCTGGTCTTCGAGGAACAGTCCTTGACATATCGCGAGCTCAATCAGCAGGCCAACTGCTTGGCTCGACATCTCGGTAAGTTGGGCGTCGAGCCGGGTGCATTGGTTGCACTGTTCTTCGAGCGCGATCCCTATGCGGTCGTCGCGATGTTGGCCGTGCTCAAGTCAGGCGGCGCCTATGTTCCCATCGACCCGAAATACCCGATCGATCGCATCAGGTTCATGGTCGACGACTGTCAGCCGCTGGTAACATTGACGCAGGAGAGGCATTTGGGCCTCCTCGGTATGACAGCCGACACCGCGGTATGTGTGGAGCGCGACAAAGAGAAATGGATGCGGTACTCCCACGAGAACCTGGGGAAGGCGGACCTCGATGGACTAGCCTATGTCCTGTACACTTCAGGTTCCACCGGCGTTCCGAAGGGCGTTATGGTCGAGCAGCGCTCATTGAGCAGCTACATCTCGGCGTATGTTTCGAGATTTGAGTTGAACGAGACGGATCGTGTCTTCCAGTTTGCTAACTTCAGCTTTGATGTGGCTGGCGAGGAGATCTATTCGGCGCTCATCACAGGATCGCGATTGATGTTGCGGAGCGACCGGCAATCGCTGGAACCTGCGGCTTTGCTCGGCAAGCTGACTGAATGGGGCGTCACCAAGATGGACCTGCCGACCGCCTATTGGCATCAGTTCACAGTCGATCTGGCTTCGCAGTCCCTGCCCATGCCTCCGAGCTTGAGGCTGATGATCACGGGCGGCGAGGCTGTACGGCACGAATGTGTCGCGACGTGGTTCGAGCACTGGGGCGACGAGGTCACTTTGGTGAATCTTTATGGACCAACCGAGACCACGATGGGGGTAACCTCCTATGAATTCCCCAAGGATTGGGACTCGACCGGCCCCATGCCGATCGGTGTGCCGTTCGCCAATTCAAGAGCCTATGTTTTGGATACCAGAGGGCAGATTGCTCCATTAGGCGTGGCTGGGGAGCTGTACATCGGTGGTAGTCAGGTTGCTCGGGGATATTTGAATCAGGCGGAACTGACCGAGCAATGCTTCATCCCTGATCCTCACGACAAAGAGAACAATGGCCGACTTTACAAGACGGGCGACTTGGCTCGCTGGCTACCCGATGGCAACCTGGAGTTTCTGGGGCGCACGGACTCTCAGGTGAAAATTCGAGGTTTCCGGATAGAGCTAGGAGAGATCGAGACGCGACTTGCCAGTCATCCTGCGATCCGAGAGGTGGCCGTGACGGCAGGCGAGGATCCGTCGGGCGCCAGGAGATTGGTGGCCTACGTCTCGCCAAAAAAGGACCAAGGGCACACCGACTCGAGTAATCAAGTCGCGCTGTGGAAGACACTACATAATCATATCTACGCCGATCTTCCCTCAGACCGGGACGCCGAATTCAGAGACTGGGAAAGCAGTTATGATGGAAAACCCATACCAAGAGTTGAGATGGAGGCCTGGAGAGACGCGACCGTCTCGCGGATACTGGCGCTGCAACCGCGAAGAGTGCTGGAGATAGGCGTGGGGACAGGGGTTTTGCTCAGAGATATCGCTCCGCACTGTGAGAAATACCACGGGATGGACTTCTCCGAGAATGCGATTGAATACATCAAGCGGGAAATCGGCGATGGGGTGTGGTATTCCGATCGCGTCAGCCTGTCTGTAAAGGACGCTGACGACCTCTCCGAAATGCCAGCGGGGGCCTTCGATGTCGTGGTCATCAATTCCGTGGTTCAATATTTCCCGAACACAGACTACCTCGCCCGGGTCCTCGCGCAGGCGTCGAGGTTGTTGGAGCCAGGGGGCGTCATCTTTGTCGGAGATGTCCGCAGCTACCCACTTCACCGGCAGTTCCGTACTGCAATTCAGGTCTCCAAGGATCCTCTCGCCGCGGACATCGCGCAGTTGCGCCTTGCCGTCTCCCACGATCTGCTCACAGAAGCCGAACTGCTCCTCGCACCTGAATTCTTCGTCGCATTCGCAGTACAGGAGCCATTGCTGAAGGGAAGCGATATTCGGATACGTAGCGAAAGCCCACACAACGAATTGACCCGTTACCGCTACGACGTGATCTTGCGGACAAAAAACGATTCGTTGACCAGTTTGGCGGACGTCTCGACATTGCAATGGGGTAAGCAGATCGATGGAATAGAAGCGCTGCGTCAGCATCTTCTTGCGAAACGTCCGAAATGTATTCGGGTCAGTACTATTCCCAACAAAAGGCTCTCTGCCGAGGCAACCGTATTGCGCGGCGCCGGGAATGGACTTTCACCTGAGCGCCTGCGCGCGGTTCTCGCCAGCGACGGTGAATCCACAGCGGTGGACCCTGTCGCAATAGTTCATCTGGGCGAAAAGACCGGTTATGAAGTGGTCGTCACCTGGTCGAGGGGGGGCCGAGATGGCAACCTCGACGCGATCTTTACGGAAATGCCTCTCGCTGAAAACTCGGCGCCCATTGACACCTATTTGCCCGACACCTCGTGTTTGAGACAGCCACGAGACCAGGCGAATGTTCCAAGCTCCGGCCAGGACCTGGGAAACCTCGCGAAGGAATTGCGGCGTTTTCTGGAAGAACAAGTGCCTGACTACATGATCCCGAGTTCGTTTGTGGTGCTCGACGCCTTGCCTCTCAACACTCGCGGCAAGGTCGACTATGACGCGTTGCCGGTGCCGGAACCTCCAGCAGAAGAGAGAAGATTCATTGCGCCCCGGTCGGATACAGAGAAGATTGTGGCCAGAATTGTCGCTGATTTGCTCGGTATCGATAGAGTGGGATTGAGCGACAGCTTCTTCGACCTCGGAGGTCATTCGCTCCTGGCGACCCAGCTCATCTCGCGTATCCGAAAGCAGTTCAAGCTCGAGCTCACCCTTCACGACTTGTTCTCGTTCCCGGTTCTGGGGCAGTTGGCCAATCATATTTCCGATCAGGAATCGACCGAAGGTGAGTCACTGTTGCCAGTTGTCTCTCGAGGTAGGCCTCTGCCGGCTTCGTTTGCCCAGGAGAGACTCTGGTTCATCGATCAGCTCGAGACGGAGAACACGGGCAAACCGTCCAACGTCTATCTCATGCCGGACGCACTGGGGTTGGTTGGCGAACTCGACATCGATGCTCTCCGCCGAGCTCTGGAACTCATCGTCGATCGCCATGAAACCCTGCGCACCTCGATAATCAGCGTCGACGGACGGGCCATGCAATGGATTCAGCAACCAGGGGATTTTTCTCTGCCCTTGACCGACATGAGTGGCTTGTCGGAGTCCGAAAAGCAAGACGCGCTCCAGGAACGTTTTCATGATTTCGCGAATACGGGTTTTGTCCTGGACCAAGAAGCATTGTTTAGAGCCGAGCTGGTCCGATTGGAAGCCAACCATCACGTGTTGATGTTCAACATGCATCACATCATCAGTGACGGATGGTCGACCGGTGTCTTCATCAGCGAGTTGTGCGCTCTGTACACCGCCTTTGTTCAGCAGGAACCGAATCCGCTGCCGACCTTGCCCGTGCAATATGCCGACTACGCCGCCTGGCAACGAAGTGAAACCCAGGAGAAAATATACGAGCAGCAGCTCGAATACTGGCGGAATCAGCTTTCGGACCTGCCGTCCCTGTCTCTTCCCACGGATCGGCCGCGACCAGCGGAAGAGACTTTCGTCGGCGCACACCACAAGATGGCGCTTTCGCCGGGGCTGACGGCGCGCATCAAGCAGCTCAGTCAGGTACAAGAAGCGACCGTTTTCATGACCTTGGGTGCTGCATTTACGGCGCTATTGGGTAGGTACACTAACCAGCACGACATCGTGTTTGGTGTGCCGATCGCCAATCGAACCCAAGACGATCTCGAGGGCCTAATTGGTTTCTTCGTGAACTCGCTCGTCTTGCGGACGCGTTTGGATGACGCACCGACGTTCATCGAACTCCTCCGTCGGTTCAAGCGCAAATGTATACAAGCTTATGCCAATCAAGACATCCCCTTCGAACGTATTGTGAGCGAGCTGAATCCCTCTCGGAGCCTTTCTCGAAACCCACTGTATCAGGTGATGTTTCAGCTACTCACCGACCCCTACGAAAACCTGAACATGCCAGGGCTGAGCGTGGAGCCGCTCGACATGGAGGACGACGCCTCCCAGTTCGATTTGTGTCTCGATATGGCGGAGGAAGACGGGGTATTGACTGGAGTATTCGAGTATAATACGGACCTCTTCGACGAGAGCACGATCGTGCGGTTCTCGAAGCACTACCAGAGGTTGCTCGAAGCGATTGTGGATTGCCCGCAATCATCTATCCTAGATCTGGAAATTCTTGAGGAAACAGAGCGACTGCAGGTGGTATCAGCATCCTTCGGAGAAGAAAACAGCAGCAAGGCAGCGCTTCGCATAACGGAACTCTTCGAACAACAAGTTGCTGCATCGCCCAATGCTAAAGCTCTGGTATTTGAGGACAGAACGCTGACCTACGGCGAGCTCAACAAGAGAGCTAACCAGTTGGCCCATTATTTGATAGCTATGGGCATTGTCCCCGATGACCTTGTCGGCCTCTACTACGGACGCGGTGTAGACATGATCATCGGCATGCTTGCTTCCCTCAAGTCTGGTGGTGCCTATGTGCCCATGGATCCTGCCTATCCCAAGAATAGAATTCAAGGGATGATAGAAGACTCCAGCGCCAAGGTCGTGCTGACCGAAGAGCGGCTGTTGTCGCAGTTGCAGCCGTTGAGTGTCGAGGTCGTGAGTACAGATCGCGAACGCGGGCCATGGTCGGGACTTTCGCGTCGAAATCCTGAACAGACAGCTGGACCCAACAACCTCGCCTATGTTCTTTACACTTCCGGGTCCACGGGGAAGCCCAAGGGAGTGTTGATCGAACATCAGTCTTTGAGCAATTACATAACCTCTTACACTTCGAGGTTTGGTTTTAACGAACAGGATTGTGTCTATCAATTTTCTTCTTTTGGTTTTGACGCGGCAGGCGAGGAGATTTTCTCGGCGCTCATTGCTGGTTCCCGACTGATCGTGCGCAGTGAACACGATTCCCTGGAACCGGCGGTGTTGCTTAAGAATATGGATGACTGGGGCGTTACGAAGATGGACCTGCCGACTGCCTACTGGCATCAGCTAACGTCGGAAGCGGACGCCTCCTCCCTCCAGTTCCCTGAGAACTTGAGGCTCTTGGTAACTGGAGGAGATGCCCTGAGAAAAGAAAGTGTCGCAACCTGGCAGAAGCTCCGTAATGACCATATCGCGTTGGTCAATCTTTATGGCCCCTCGGAGACGACGATGGGGACAACCGCATACGTCTTCCCGCAGGATTGGGACGCAACTGGACCGTTGCCCATCGGTGTGCCTTTTGCGAATACTCAAGTGTATGTGCTGGATTCACGTGGTAGGCTTGCCCCGACCGGTGTGGCAGGTGAGCTCTACGTGGGCGGTGTTCAGGTCGGAAGAGGTTACCTCAACCAACCCGAATTAACAGCAAATTGTTTTATACCCAATCAAATCGAAAACGCCCCGGGCGAACGACTGTACAAGACGGGAGATATGGGGCGACGGTTGCCGGACGGAAACCTGGAGTTTCTCGGTCGCACGGATTCACAAGTCAAAATCCGCGGCTTCCGAATCGAATTGGGCGAGATTGAGTCCCACTTGGCCCTGCATCCCCAAGTGCGCGAGGTAGCCGTATTGGCTCGAGAGGAACTCCCCGGAGAGAGGAGGTTGGTCGCCTACGTTGCCCCCCATCGGCATCTCTTGTCCGAAGATGAGAACCTGCAGACCGAGGAACATCTATCGCTTTGGAAGAAACTGCACGACGACACTTATGACGGTCTCACAACGGACAGATATTCGCAATTTTTTGGGTGGAACAGCAGCTATGACGACAAGCCGATCCCAATCTCTGAAATGATGGAGTGGAGAGACGTTACGGTCTCCCGAATCCTCGCACTTCGGCCTCGGAACGTGCTGGAAATAGGTGTTGGCACCGGTCTGTTGATGCGCGAAATCGCGCCGCACTGTGAAACTTATCACGGCACTGACTTTTCGAAGAAGGTGATTGCGTACCTCAAGAAAATGTTGGAAACAGCTCCTGAAATTTCTGGTCGTGTTTATCTGCACCACTGTGACGCCGACAGCCTGCCGTCACAAGATATGGGTTCGTTTGATGTCGTGGTACTTAATTCAGTTGTCCAGTATTTCCCGAACGCTGAATACCTGGTGTCAGTACTGAAACAAGCGCTGAAACTCTTGCAACCGGGCGGTGTGGTGTTTGTTGGCGACGTTCGTAATCTGAAACTGCATAGACAGCTTCGAACGGCGATACAGGTAGTAAAAATGCCTGCGACGACCAGCGTGCATGAACTTCGATGGCAGGTGGATCAAGATCTGCTTTCCGAAACGGAGTTGCTGCTGGATCCAGGGTTCTTCGAGGCGTTTTCGGCCCAGAACTCCCGCGTGGCTGGAGTGGACATACGTGTGCGTAGGGGGCGGTATCGCAACGAGTTGACCGGATATCGTTACGACGTGTTCTTGAGAACGAATCAAGAGTCGACTCTGGACCTGACAGACATACCTGTTGTTAAATGGGAAGACGAATACAAAGACGAGGGGCTCGACAAGATACGACGACTCATCGAGGGAAAGCGAGGGGTATGCCTTCGAATGACCGGTGTCCCCAATGCACGGTTGGCCGCTGAGTGTGCAGTTATGCGTGGAATTCAAGACGCGGTGTCGGTTTCGGACCTCAAACGTATACTTGATAGTTGTGATGTCTCGAATTTATTGGCTCCAGACGATTTCCAGCACTTGGGAAAACAACGCAACTTTCGAGTGTTGATCACGTGGTCAAATTCGGGGGTGCACGAAAGCCTAGACGTCATCTTCATCGATTCCCTTCATGCCAAGGAGGAGGAGTTCGTCGGTACGTACGTTTCGTATGGCGAGGAATGGCGAGAGCCTGTGTACTACGCCAACGTTCCCGGATCGAAAGAGAACCTCGGAAAGCTGGTGAAGAACCTGCGCAACTATCTGGGGGGCAACCTGCCTGACCACATGTTGCCAAGCGCGTATGTCGTGCTGACATCGTTGCCAATCACTCCCAACGGCAAGGTAGATAGAAAGTCACTTCCATCGCCGAAATCGCACGTTGCGAAAAATGACTATATGGAACCCAAAACGTTGGTAGAAAAAGAACTGGCTAGCATCATTTCTGGTTTGTTGGCGATTGAGATGGTCGGCATGAACGACAACTTCTTCGAACTAGGTGGTCATTCTTTGTTGGCCACTCAGTTTGTGTCAAAGGTAAAACAGGCGCTTCAGGTCGAACTGTCTGTGCGCGACATATTTTCTACGGCGAATATTTCTGAGCTCGCGACCCGAATCGAAACACGAAGCGCAAACGGGATAGACAGGTGCTGCGAATCGATTGAGTATGGTGACAACGAAGACTATGTTGCTCTGGTACCAATTCAAAAAGGAAATTCTGATTCACCTGTTATATTTTGCTTGCCAGGCGCCGGCGCAACTGTGGCCTGCTTTGCTGCATTGGCGAGTTCGCTGAGCGCCGATGTTTCTGTGTATGGGCTGCAACCAAAGGGGCTCGATGGGAGTCTGGCGCCGCATACGACGGTCGAGAGCATGGCCAATGCCTACGCCGACGCTATTGGGTCCTGCACGGAGGAGTCTGTGCATATCATAGGTCATTCATTCGGAGCTTTGGTCGCCTTTGAGTTGGCCAGAGTTTTTCAGGAACGCGATCGCCCAATGAACACGCTCATCTTGTTGGATCCAGCCGCGCTGCGTAAACCGGACGAGGTCTTTCGAACGCATAGTCGAATAGAGGCTTTGCTGCAGCTTGCGGGCACCTTCGAGGATTCCAATGACTGCTCGTTCGGATTGAGTGCGATGTCCCTGTCCGAACTGACACCGACCGAGCAGATCTCGGCACTTCGTGAAAGACTCATTGATGCCAAGATTATTTCACCTCAGGCGCCGGTTTCTGCGATCAAGGGAATGGTCGAGGTTTTCGAAAGCAATATCAACGCTAACTACTCTCCGAAACACGGTCTTGATCATCCAGTAGTGTTGATACGGGCCGTGGAAGAGCCAGACGCAGCGAACGTCGCGGATTGTTGGTATGACGTCGCTCCACGGCTCTTTGTTCGTTCTACTCCCGGGGGCCACATGTCCATGTTGGCTGAGCCTCATGTTTGGATGGTCGCACGGCATCTGGAAGAGATATGGAAACTGCCGTCGGAATACAATACAAGAATTTTGTGTGAAGGGGGGTGTAGATGATTGGAGCATCTCCTGTGAACCACACCAGAGGTAGTACGATGAAAATAACGCTCTGTTCGTGTCCTGCTACGGATCCTGCGCTGCCACCGGCCTCCCTTCCTGCATTAGGCGCCCACATCGAGAAGACGACGGGGCACCTTCCAATCCTCAGGGACCTGAATATCGACTGTTTCAACTACCTTTTTGGTGAGGATGATACGATCTCCAATATAGGGATGGGCGGCAGCGACGCATATAGAGTAGTAGATGTACTAAGGAAGAAAGAACAGTACTATGATCCAGTCAAGTTCGTGGCCATGAGGGCGTATTTCAAGGATCTGTACAGTGGCCACTCGCGTGGATGCGAAGACGTAGAGTTTGACCGGTTCAGCATCTGGAAGACTTCCATAAAATCTGCTGAGAATGTTGTAGAAATCATCGATAGTATCGCTCCTGATTTCTTGGGTGGATTCTGGGATAACGTCGCGATACCGTCATTGATAGCGGACAGAGCGCAGCTGATTGGAATATCGGTTGTCTACGAGTCTCAGTTCATATCCAGCTTTTATCTGGCCAGCAGAATTAGAGAGGCATGCCCGGATGCTTTCATCATCATGGGGGGACCGGTGATTTCTTGGTCGATTGATTGGATAATGAAGAATTCGCGACTAAGGGAGATCGCCGACGGTTATTGCATTGGTGTGGGTGAGTTGTGTATCGAGCATGTCGTCGGAATGCTCGAAGGCCGGGTCAAAAAGCATCAGGTTCCTGGTCTGGTGTATTTTAACGGAATTTCTGTAGTAAAGAACGGCTCAGCGGACATTCAAATGGATGGACTGGCGAGACCAATATACGAAAAGCTATCATTGAAGAAGTACCATGCACCAGATAGGCTGATCACGCTTGTCATGAACCGGGGCTGCTACTGGAAGAAATGCGATTTCTGCAACTACTCATTCATTAGAAACGGACGTTACGAGGAGCGCTCGGTTCAACACGTGGTGGACGATATGGCGCGAATCAAGCGAGAAACGGGTGAGACGGTCTTCTGCCTTGAAAGTGACGTCTCGAGTACTAGCTATTTAAGGAGACTTTCTGAATCGATCATCGATAGTGGATTGTCGTGCAAGTGGGGAGCAACTGCGAGGTTTGAACCAGGTTTCGACTATGGTTTGCTCAAACTGATGGCAGATGCCGGTTGTATCAGGATGTATTTCGGTCTCGAATCTGGCAGTCAGAGATTGCTGGACATGATGAAGAAGGGAATACGTCTGAATGTCGTGCAGAGTATATTGGACGACTGCAAAAAGGTGGATATCGCAATCGAAATCGGAATAATCGTAGGGTTTCCTGGTGAGACCGAGGCGGAAGTCCTGGAGACGGTCAAATTCATCGAGAAGAACAGAAACAAGATTCATCGGCCTGATGTCAGCGTATTCAGATATCTAGATCGCGCTCCTATTATGGCGAATGGCGAAGATGTTGGACAAAACGGCACTTCGAACGGCAGTGCTATGACCTGGTATTCTTCTACCTGTTTAGACGAAATGGAAAGGAACGATATCGAGTTCAAGAAGAGGATGAAGAAGAGGATCGAAGATCTGTTTCCAGATTTCGAATACAAAAGCGTCTGTGAAGACTATCTGTTCATTGCCGAACGCAATTGACGTGTGGCATGGGTTCCAACGACGGTTTCGAGGGCAGAGAGGAAAAACTTTGGGTAGAGAAAAACAGCAGTCGGGTTTTGGTGCTGACCTTTCAGCGTTTGCCGGTATAACTTCGTTCATGCATCAACCGGTGAGTCGCGAGTTGGGTGCAATCGACGCTGCAATAGTCGGTGTTCCATTCGACGGAGGGTCGACGAGTTTTCGCAGTGGCGCTCGGTTCGGCCCACGAAAGATTCGAGAGATGTCCTCCATTATTTGGGGCTACAATCGGATTCTCGAGGTGGCCCCGACAGAGGCGCTGCGGGTGGCTGATTACGGTGACGTCGATGTTGATCTGACGAACATCAAGAAGAATCTCGAACTCGTAGGGGCCGAGGTCAGGGAGATTCTGGGCGGCGGGCCGAAGATTGTTGCACTGGGGGGCGACCATTCCATAACCTATCCACTGCTTCGTGCCCACTTCGAAAAATACGGACCCGTGGCCGTGGTGCATTTCGACTCGCATTCCGACACATCGCCAGAGGACATGGATCATGGAACACCTTTCCGCCAGGCAATTGGGGAGGGGCTCATTGACACCGATGCCTATCTCCAGATTGGCATTCGCGGTTCCAGAGTCGATTCGGGATGTATCGAGTTTGCCAGGAAACTCGGGGCAGAAGTATTGACCATCGAGGATTGTTTTTCCTTGGGCATGCCAGCTATTGTCGAGAAGATACATGAGATGATGGGCAAACACCCAGTGTACGTGTCGCTCGACATCGACGCGATTGACCCAGCTTACGCACCGGCTACCGGTACACCGGAAGTCGGAGGTTTCACTAGTTATCAAATGCTTCAGTTGGTACGTGGCCTGCGAGGCCTGAACCTGGTGGGATTCGATCTCGTGGAAGTTTGTCCACCGTATGACAATCCAGGCGAGATAACATCGATTCTAGCAGCAAACCTGGTCTTTGAATTTTTGTCGCTCTTGGCGGTCGGAAAAATGAGCGAACGCTCGTGTGTTCGGGAGAAAGACACTACGTCTGGTAACTGCGCGATCAGGAAAGGGAGAGAGGTGTGAGATGCAACAGATTCCAACATTGGAAACCGATAGATTGATACTCGTCGAGATAACCAAGGAATACATAGACGCTCTCTTCGAGATGTATTCTGACAAAGAAATTGCCTTTTTCTTCTGCATTGAGCCACACGCCAACGCGAATGAAACGCTGCGCAAGATTGAATCCATTGAGAGTGATTTTCGCAACGGAAAAGCTATAGAGTGGGCCATCGTGCTGAAAGACCTCAACACGATGGTTGGCACGGTAGGGTTCAATACTTATAAAAAGGGATTCAAAGGGAATATCGGGTACGGTATCCATAGGAAATTCTGGAGGAGGGGATTTGCCTGTGAGGCAATCCGGGAGATCGTCCGTTACGGATTCGAGGAGTTGAACCTGCATAGAATCGAGGCGGACGTCGATCCGAGGAATCACGCTTCGGTAGCTTTGATGCACAAGTTGGGATTCTTGAAAGAAGGCCATATCCGAGACAATGAATATTTTTTAGGCGAGTTTTGTAGTACCATTGTTTTCGGCAAGTTGGTCACGGATAGTCTCGCAATACCTTGATCGGAGGGGCGAGTCCACCCAGAAATCGATGAAATGAAGACACTGATGGCGCACGAGAATTGCCGTGTCCGGTATCCGCAGAACTTGCATAGTGTAAATCGGCCCGACATCAAGAACTGTATCGGGGCAGCCAATGGCGAAATGTATTCGCAAACATTGGCGGAATCTTGAGCCGGCCTAAACTCACTGTTGCTTCTATCGAAGTCACCGAGGACAGTCTCGGTGCCAGGACTGTCGTTGTGCGTGGCGTCACCGGAAAGAAAGGCGGGACTCTGGAGGCGATCAACCTCGACGCCGCATCTCACGGTCGGATAAGAGTGGACGAAACCAGCGCCGTCGGTGAGGTGGACGAAAACGGAGATTTCTGTATCGAGCTCGAGGGGCGGATGGGCCGCGAGGCCATGTTGGGAGATCATTTCCGTTTCCGGGTCCGCGACGATGAAGGCACTTCGGAATGGTTCGAAACCACAATCCCCGGACCAAAGGAACGTTCGCCCATCGTCAACATGGACCGCATCAGCCTCTTTGCCAAAGACGGTGAAATCTGGATCGAAAACCTGGAAATCAGGCCTGTTGGCGGACCCTATACCGAAGTCCGATTTCTAAATGACCAAAATCGTGTCGACGCGACAGTGGTGCTCGACAGACACGGTATGATTCCAGCGGGTCAGAGCATCAGTGGGGTCGAAGGCAACACGCTCAGGGTAGCGGTCAAAGACGGCGAAGAGTATCGCGATGTGGGGCACTTGGTCTGCCCGGGGCTTGCTCGTCAGCACATCATTGGTTTGCCCGTTCCTGCGCCGCATAAAGATGAAACCAATCCAGACGGTACGCCGCGTTACTCCCTGGCCCGATTTAGAGGCCCGTTGTTCAAGGGCAAGTTTTCGGTGAACGATGCCGCCCAAGGTTATCTTCCGGACTGCGGAGTTGTCGCTGCCATGGGCGCGCTTGCCCATTGCGCCAGCAAGAACCCGAGCATGCTCGACGGTCTCATTCGCCAGAGCGTGGGCGTCAAGCTGGCGAGCATTGGCCTCGCGCCGATACGAGAAAACAGCGACAATCTGATGGTCACTGCGGACTCCGTGGTCGGCGATCGTAACCGCACCGTGATTCTGACGCATACCCATACTAGGCACAGAATTCGTATCACCTTGGATGACGAGGGGCGGATCCCTTCCGGAGAGGAGATCGTCATCCCCGGTCGAGTCGGGGATAGATTCACCGTGTCGGCCCTGTATCAACAACCGCACGATGTGGAGGTTCCCTTCGGAGAGGTCACCTGTCCCGAGCCAGACGAGGCCACTGACTCCGACGAGGAATTTGATACTGACAACCGGCAAGATCCGATCTATCTCGTTCGCTTCAAGAAACCAAATTGGGACGAGTGGAAGTACGACGATGTAGAAATCGCAGTGGATACGGATTTCTATGTGCGTCCCAGCGGTACGGCCCTGTACGACAGGACGACGAACTCCACGAATACGCCGGAAGAAATGGAACTCTACGTTGCGCTGGTCATCAAGGCGTGGTTCTTATGGCGGTATCCAAAGGAAGGCTACGCAGGTACAGATAATGGAATCGCTCCCAGTCTTATCATGAGCCACGCGTTGGGTATGAAAGATGTGAGGATTGCACTAGATGGTGACGGCGGAGAAAAACTGTCAGAGGAGCGAATACTCGAGGTGCTCGAGAATGCCGCTGCCGCAAACTTGCCTGTTGTAGTGACGACCTATGTAGACGAAGTGCGTTACGTCAACACCGGTTTCGTCTCAGCGCACTGTTATACAGTGATGGGCACTTTAAAGGTAGGCGATAGCCACTACGCCATCTTGCGCAACGGTTGGGGCGAAGATATTCCGGAAGACACACCGGCGATCGATATTCAGGTGGAGGGGCCCGGTATATTCCCCTATTCCATCCAGGGGTTTAGGTCGCGGTTCAGTACGATTTTTACCGTGAGCACCAAACCACCCTGGGGCGCAGGGTACTGGTAGTAAGATCATCAGCCGGGCTATTGTAGAAATGTACGAAAATGATCAAATCTCGCGACGTCTGGCGTGGCGCGGCGGACCTTGCCCGACGGGAGGACGCGACGTTTGATGGAATGGATCTGGGCGACCATCTCCCGGTCCCGGGGGAGGAGAACGTCGCGCCTTTGGAGGAGAATCTTGAAATCGGTGGCCCAGCGTTCCTTGGCGTCGTTGGTGAACGCATCGGGGCTGACCTGAGGGTAATCGCAAGAGAGGTTCTCCGCGAGGTTGACTTCGCTTTGCTTCGTCGCTCTCACTGATACTCCGTCCAGCGGGCTGGACTCCGTACAGTTCGAGTCATGCCGATGCCCCTTTTATCAATGGAGAGACGTGCTACCGGGAGGCGCGCTACCAGGATCTTCTCCTTGGCGTCGTCGAGGTTGCAGCTGACAAAGCCCCCTGCCGGCGAGGCTTCTCCATTCCCTGCATCGCCTCCTCCACGGCGAGCGATCATTCATAGGGTCTCGGGCATTCGTATTTTTGACTGCAATTGGAATACAGCCGGATGGCTCCGGTTCGACCGTCCGCGATAAGCCTCCCCCTGATGGAAACGCCCGGTTCGAATTGGATTTCGGTACCGGATTGAACGGTCAGGGTCTGACCTGCGGGTATCGTGATATCGGTGTCCGCCCAGTAGGGGCCTGTGTCGTACGTGAGCGGACCGGCGCCTCTGTCCGATGCGTCATGGGGCAGCACTTCAAACGGGTGTCCTCTCATCGCTGTACATTGATCCGACGTCAGCGTGTCCGTTATATCCGAGGTAGCGTGCATGATGGCGTAGGTGCAACCATCGTCTTGGTCCAACAGCCCCATGTTGTGTCCGTATTCATGGACGTAGACGTCGGCCGGGACATCTCTTTCCACTATGAACCTTCTTCGGTTTAGATTTCCGCAACCAATGATAGATCCCCCCGTCAAATTTCCACAGCGCCTGATGTCGTCCACGACGATCACATCTGCGTTCACATTGAAAACGGCGTTTTCCTCGGCTGCTGTGTCAATGGTTTCGAGGCCGTCTCCGTTACTTCCGAAGGTTGAGAGGGCGCCATCCCTTTCGAACAGTATCGCGCAGGGGAGATCGTCCATGGCCGTTCCGTAGCAGTGAGTATCGTAGAGGTTGACCCGGTCCGTGGCATCCTCCATCTTTTCGTCGAAGTAGGCTGCATCGTATTCCAGATCCGTGATGCTGGCATGCTTCGCCACCGTAAACGTCACCCCTGGGACATCTGCCATCGCCGATGTCGTGACGAGTAGGAGCCAAATCGCTATTCCCCAATTGAGTATTTTCCCTTGCATTGTATTCCTCCTCCAAGCTCGAACGGTTATTTGATGGGGTGGTCGAAAAACTGATCCATGCCGACTTTTTCGATTTCGCGATGGACGCGAAGGGCCTCCCGGATCAGATCCAGTCTTCTGCGCTTAAACATGGAGTCGGGACGGCGGCCGGTCTCCCTCTCCAGATCGCGTAGTATGGCGGGCGCTTCCTTTCTGCCGGAGACGGCCAGCCCCATGATGGCTCTTTCAGCATAGAAGCGCCTCAGCTCCTCGGAATCGACACCACGGCACGTCCACTCGAGCCGCTTCCAGTCCTCCTCCCTCAGCCCTCTTGTCAGGTAATCGAAGGCCTCTTCGCTGCCGGCTTCCGCGATATGTCCTATCGCCCATGGTATCTGCCGGAATTGTCCGCACTTGGTCTTGGAGAGCTCGCCGCTTTGGTTTTCCAGGAGCTCCATCAACGGGATGAGAGCGCGTTCGTCTCCCAGATGCCCGAGCATCGAGACAGAGTTCCGCCAATACTGCACATCATCTTCGTTCCTAATGATTGACAGCAGAACAGGAACAGCGTCTCTGCCGAGCGCCCGCGAGTTCTTTCGTGTAGGGGAACCTCTCAACGACTTTCGAACGCGCAGCTCTAGCTCGCTCATGACGGGGCCGGCTTCCGCCGGGGGAACCGCGCGGGATTTCTCCTCGACTCGATCAACCGCTGGCCGAGGAGTGCTCTTCTCGGAGTCCTTCTCGACGATGCGCACATCGTCATCCTCGCCGCAGCTGGGTGCCATGCAGAACAGCGAAACACATGCGATCGCGATATCGCGGAGTCTGCGTATTGCAAAATCTGTTTTCCTCTCACACATTCCCATTCCTCCTTTATTGACGGTCCAATCCAACCGCCGAATCCTCTACGGCCGGCTTCTGTTCACCTTCTCGGACGTTTGGCCGGAATGTTTCCTACTTAATCGGCAAAAAATGATCCCTACCGGTTAAAGGTACAAAAAGATTGTATATTTTGGTTCTGTTTTTTTGTTATGATTTCTCTGGTTCTTTGATTTCAAGCTGGGGTTGTTTTCATCGTATCTGGAGACGTGCGATGGACACAACGGTTTCGATACAGGCACTGTGGGAAGCTGAAGCGGAAGATCTGATCAGATAGTAGTAACCATCCGGACCGATGGTGATGAAGGCATCGCCACCGCATCGAGGTCCTCGAGACTCTTGCAGATGACCCGCCGGTGCCCCTTCAACGCCTCGGCGTAGGCCGGGCACTGATCCCGGTCGGTTCTGTTCAGACGATCAGAGGCGACGGTATCGAACGAAACTACAAGGTCCTCCCTGTTCGGATGGAGACAGATCTCGTCGAAAAACTGGACGAGGCCTGGCAGCGCCAGGGGCTCAAGAGCCGGATGGAGCTGTTTCGGGTTGCTCTGTAAATTTATACCTCAGTAGCGTTGGTGAAACACTTGGCGGCTCTTTTCTCTCTATGCCGCAGAGGTCTGCAAATGGCAGGTTCTCTCCATTGTGTCCGGGCAGCATTCCAACGGCGATTTCATCTATTTCAACCGAAACGGCACAATCTGCAACACGGACGACGATGAGTTTGTCAGGCGAAGCAACAACCACGCCACTGCATATTCCCTGATGAACAAGCTGCAGCGGACGCTCGGCGCACTGGATATTCAAGTATTGGATGATTTCTACTACAAACGACACGTGTAACCGTCGCCCGTGTAACCGTCGCCACCCAATGGATAGATATAGTCATTACAGTCGGTTACAGACCTTTTGGAAGTAAAACATCCTGAGATGGAAACTATTTGGGCCACATGTGTCCGAGAAGGGTAGCTGAACAAGGGCGAGAGGAGGTCCACGACGTTTATGTACCTTCATCAGAACACAAATTTGCCAAGAAATCATCTGACGATCTTGGATTTTTGGGCGGCAAAATATAATCAAAATCAATCTGGCTGGGGGGGTACGACCTCGGTTATCAGATCTCGGAATGTGACATGAGGATGAAAATCACACAATGTATCGACTTGACTGAGCTTTTGACGAAGTTCCTCCGGACTGTCCTCCGTGAAGCTGGGTGCCGTCTCCGTTTCACTACCAAAGCCGTTATATATCCCCCAAGTGGTACTATTATCGACAGTCTTGTAAGACCACAATGTCCAGCTCCAGCCAGCCTGATCAAACTGGCTGAAAAAGTAATCCCAACTCTCCCGAAGTGAAAAGGCCGAAAATTCACCCACGAGCACCGGTACGCCGTAATTCTGGTGCGAGACATCATCCTCTATCTTCTCGTCGATAAAATCTCTCTGCGCATCAAACAGCTCCTCGACCGGAACACCTGCGTCGGCCTCCTCCTTTGTTTTAGTCCGGTAGTAGTGAAATTCGTACACGACGTTTTCCCACGCGTAATTCGCCGGATTGGGAAGCTGGTCGAAATCCCAGGTCGCTTCAATGAAAATGACATGGTCGGGATCAACAGCCCTCACAGCCTCGTACAAGCGGTCGTACAGGTCCCACAGCGCTGGCAACTCCAATGGATCGATGTTAATCGGATCCACCGCAAACCCAGTGGGCTCATTCAGCAAATCGTAGCCGGCTACATTGGGATGGTCTTTGTAATGTTCAGCGATAGCTTCCCAGAGGCGAACCGTTCTCTCCTGGTAGGTCTCCCCCTCCGGAGTATCCGTGTTATTGAACAACTCGGTCACACCGGCTTCCGGGTCGCTCTCGCACCCTGAGTGAAATTCGTGATTCTGCCCGCCTGGGGCACCGTGGAGATCCAGAATGACGTAGAGTCCTCTATCGGCCGCGGCCTCTACCAGCCAGTCTATCTTTCCAAAATCGAACGCGTCGGAACCGTTGGTAATTAGCTCGCCCGTTTCATCCATCAAGTTGAGGTAATGGATGTTGAGCCGTACCGTATTCAGCCCCATTTCCACAATACGGTCCAGATCGCCCTCCTTGATCCACGAATCTTGATAGATACCGATCAATTCGTCTACGGCGTCGGGGGAGTGCGCCTCGCGAATCGCGTCTCGAATCGAGCACTCATCTACGAGCTCTGGGTCGTCAGCCTTTCCGAATCCGCTCATCCAGGGCTCTATCAGCAACCACGATCCCAGATTCACACCTTTCAAAACAACGGAATCACCGCTGCCGTATCCTATACGCAGCTCACGACCGACGGCCTTGATAAACGGGCTCACCGAAGGATCGACGGCATTGATAACCTGTGGTCCGAAGCGCCCCATCTCGTCACCATCCCCAAGGGAACGAACGCGATACCAGGTGTCGGGTTCGGCGATTGGCGGCGTTTCAGGATAGGCGCCGGTGTAGACGGTAGTCCACTGATCCCCATCAGGGTCGGGACTGCTCTGAATTTCGTAACCGGTGGCTTGGGGTAGCGTCGACCAACGGAGTACTCCTTCGTTTCTGAGACTACTGTGATCAATCACGGTAAGGGGTGGGTTGTACTCAATGATTCTGCTTACCTTGGAGGCTACGGATTCACAAGCAAGGGTCGAGAGTCGATAGTATGTCTTCGTGACTCTCGGAATATCATAGGAAAGCGACGGCCCCTGATAGACCACTTCCCAGGTACCGTCCTCTCCTGAGGGGCTCTCCTCCAAAATATATCCATCGCTGCCGTCGATTTCGTGCCAAGAGAGGGTTCGGTCACCTTGCTCGAACCGCCGCCATTCGGGCACGCCACTCGTCGCATACACGCTGTCGATATAGAAGGTCCCCGGCCAGTAGCTGTTCAGTTGTATCTTGTTGACGTCAGACAAATCGAAAGTCTCTGGAATCTCCGAGAAAAGCACTGTGAGCCGGGTCCACCGGCCAAAGACGGCAGTCTCCCGTGTCCATATTTTTACGGCGTTTTCATCCTCATTGTGGTCTCCGTGATCATAGAATTGGACCTCCAGGGTCGTATCCAATCCTGATATGGGTAGGACGTAAACCCAAAAATGAAGCCTGTCGTTGATGTTTGGCTTGAGATCGATATGCCAGGTGTCGTTCTCAGGCTTGATCATCGCTCCGACCCAGCGGATGAGATCGCCGTTCGAGTTTTCTGCGGGAGTATCAATTCGGAGCGCGTACGCTCCCTCAAACACCGGCTCGTTTCCCACCGTCCGTCTGACGGTTGTCTCTTCCAGTGGCCAGAAGTTGATATCCTCGGCACTCGACGCCTCTTCGAAGGACTGATACATCACATCATCATGTTCCAGACAACTGTCAGTGTCGGAATCCAGAACGCTATCCATTCCAGCATCTGACTGAGATGATTCAGTCGCTGTTGCGGTTGTAGAGTCGGTACCGCTATAGAGTTCCGTATCTTCGATCGTCACACTCTCCGAGTCCGCCTCACCGGTAGTCTCTGTTGCGGTTGTGGAATCGGTGCTGCCGTAGACTTCCGTATCTTCGGTCGTCACACTCTCCGAGTCTAGTTCACCGGTAGTCTCCGTTGAAGTTGTGGAGTCTGAATTCTCATCCGACGCCGGACCTTCGTCCGTGCCACCGGGACCGTCCCCGTTGTCGGTATCCGAAATTCCACCATCGGATTTAGAAGTTTTTTTGCTACAACCGCAGCAACACCCGCCAATTAGAACAGCAAACGTCAGGAAACAGGTTGTTCTCATTTTCGGCTCCTTGCTGCCAGCGCCAACATACAACGCAACCTTAGGGAATCATGGTCCCCCGCGAGGTTGCCAAATATAGGGCAGCCGTGTCGGCTGCTAGCGTTTCCGAGATGAGTATCTGTCAATCAGCTGAGCGTGAATTTTATGACCGTTCTTCATTTATTCGTTCGACCGCCGCCAAATGTGATGTCCTTCCCAAATAGTAGAGTTTTCACTTTGTCGGTTTTGAAACAGGTAGTCAAGCATGTCGAATAGGTCGCAGAGACACTAATATTTTTGCAGGGGATAAACGGCACATTTCAGACGATCATGGGCCGGGCCCCAATCCGTTTTTGCATGCACTGAGTGCCGCTCGGCGACAATCGCGCCGCGAATAACGCATCATGGTCGATCCCTTCGAGTCGTTCACCGGCGCGCCTAGTTTCAATGCGCTCAAAAAAGAACTGAGATGACAGTTTTTTGGGGGCAGCGGTAAAAAGCGATGACGGAACGGCAGACAACGAGTAAACACCTTGACCAAAGGCAATCGGGAAGCGGTCATCAACGTCGGGTAACAACGACTACCTTTAAAAGGAAAGAACCATGAAAAACGAACACAATATCGACTGCCCCCAACAAAAGCCTTCGCCGCGAGACACAGTCGTGGGCATACTCACCGACGTCATGCTGAAGCTCCTCATGGAACGAACGGACGGAAGAAAACGCCGGCGCCGCTGCCAAGCCTTCAAACCGCCGTCAAACTACCCCCACACCCCATGATGGACGAAGCCAAACTCATTGAAAAGCTCCGGTTGATAGAAGCACTGTTCTCCGGCGCGACCACCGCGGGTGAACGAGAAGCGGCCGCACGGGCCAGAGAGCGCATCCTGGAACGCCTCGAGCAGTTCGAAAAGGAGGATCCGCCTCTCGAATATCGATTTTCCATGGGGGACATGTGGTCGCGAAAGGTGTTCGTCGCGCTCCTTCGCCGATACGGCATCCGCCCGTACCGATACAAACGTCAACGACATACCACGGTCATGGCCAAGGTATCGAAGCGTTTCGTTGACGACACGCTGTGGCCGGAGTTCCAGGAGATCTCCGATACCCTGCGGACCTATCTCTCGGACGTGACGGACCGAGTCGTTTCCCAAGTGATCCACCAGGACAGCTCCGACGCCGAGGTGGTGGACGACCCTTCCCAGCTTCCGGAGAGCAAGGTCCCTCCGCCGCCGGCTCCGGAGCCGGAAAAGGCGGCGACAGCGACCGGCTCAACACAAACAAACGCTGCGACGCCTCCTTCGTCATCATCATCTCAGTCATCGAAAAACCGAAAGAAGCGGAAACGCAAAAAGCGAAAACGCCGATAATTTCATGAGAGAGCAGATGTTTGTCAGATTTCGCAGACAGCGTCTGCAAAATTTCAATTCGCTAGACAACCTGGATCGATGACACCATAACGCGAACGCACGCTTCGAGAAAGGGGGACCTATCTTTTTAAGGTCCTCATTCAATGGCAACATCGCCCAATTCACTGTGATGGCAATACCGTACCGAAAAGGAACGGGACACGAGAAAATCGATTTCCAAACGAAAAATCGCTCTCAGAAGCCCGATTCAACACCTTCGCCGTCGTAGTCCTGGGTTGACGAGCTCCTCGTCATTGTGCGATCGCTAGTCAATGTTCAATCGTAGGAATAGACTCGATGATCAGATTTCCCAGCTTGGCGGAGGCGCGGACTCTCAGGGTCATGCGGTTCACTTTCTGGAACGACTGAAACGCGCCGATGAGAGGGCGAGCCGACTGGCGCTCAATCTGTATCATAAGCCCGATGCGCTGCGGTTTGTGCTCAGTTGGATCAAAGTACCTGAAGGGGTGTCCCGCGTTGCCATATCGCTCTCACCCGAGGACACTGGACCCTATGTTGTGACCGAACGGAATGGGAAGTTCGTCACTTGTCTGGGTCAAGGGATGGGGATTGATGGGCTCTATTTCGTTGCCCACGGTCGCCTGCTGGCTCTTCTTGATCGTTGGGGACAGATAGAAGAGGGGATCGATCACGCAAAGCAATTGAAGTCCGAGAACCTGTTGAACGCCGGCCTCAGGCGCTTGGAGACCGCCGGGCTCTCGTACGCGCGTGAGGACTTGAGCCTCATCGCGCCGCTTCAGCCGCTTCTCGTCTATGAGATATTCTCAGAGATCGTCGAAGGAAGCCGACGAGTCACCTTCGCTTCTCATGTTTTGTCGCGCAAACACGCGAAGAGGAAAATCGACGACAGGACGGCCAAGCTGTTTTGGGACGAAATGTTCTGCGTGTCCCACAATATCGTGCTCTTCGGTATGAACGGAACGCGCGGGCTCGAACCCATCCTCGAGTCTTCCGGGGACCTGGACGCCTTGTGGAATGCGCTCAATGCTACGATGTGGATGAACACCTTCCACCATGCTTCCAGGGTCATTTGGCTTCTTGGGCGTTTGGAGGGAAAGCTCCGAAAAAAATACGAGCAGGCGCTCTGGCAGCCGGAATCGGAAATGGAGTGGCTCCTCGGCCTTTTCGGAACGGCCGTTTCCATGATGAAGCGCGGGACCGACGTGGACACATCCGTGCGAATGATGGAGAGGTTGTACAAAAAAATCTACACGTACATTCCTCCTGTCACAGGCTGGATTGTCAAATATCTGGAGGAAGAGTTTTTCAAGAGACTGGTGTTTGTTCTCACGGACAGGGAACACGCATTTAAAAAATACTGTGTTCCACAGATGCAGGCAGGCCTCCTGGAAATCCTCCAAATACTGCCGGATCCCTCGCCCTACAACTTCGAAAAGCCTGAAGAGGTCCCGCCGATGCTCGCGCTCTCAAATACCCTGGCAAATTCGAGCGAGTTCATGAACAATTCGAGGGCGCTCTCTTCCTTGGTGACGGTATTGCCTACGCTCGTCGACCTCGAGGCTGAGGATATTTATCCTCCCAAGTCGCTGGTCGGTCTCCTCACTCCGCCGTGGGATCGGGAGTACACGCAGATCATCCTCGAACGAGAGACCGAAATGTGGAAAACCACTGCCGCCAAAACACCCAAGACCGTCGGTAGGAACGCCCCCTGTCCCTGTGGGTCCGGGGTCAAATACAAAAAGTGTTGCCTTGGCAAGGACAAATGAGCGTTGCTTTGGCAAAGAGGAAAATCGCTGCTGGAGGAGAATGATGGATCTTAAAACCCTATACGACACCCCCCCTTGGGATCGGCCGGAGAATACCCGCGAGATGCTGGTGGAAATTCTCCAGAATCACCAAGCCGATGAAACCGATCGTTTACTCGCCGCAGAGCTGGCCGGTGAATTCACCGTGGTCAATGATGAATTGGTCGACGTCTTGTTGTCCATTTTGCATAACGGCGATGCGCCGCAAGACTTACGCGGAAGAGCGGCAATATCCCTGGGACCGGTTCTTGAACATGCCGATATGGATGGGTTTGATGACCCAGATGACGTTCCGATTACCGAGTATACATTCCGTACTACCAAAGAATCACTTAAAAAACTCTATGCGGACGCCGAGGTGCCAAAGGTCGTACGGCGGCGGATCCTCGAGGCTTCGGTACGTGCCTCTGAGGACTGGCATTCAGATGCAATACACGCTGCCTATGCTAGCAACGACGAAGAATGGAAGCTGACGGCGGTCTTCTCGATGCGTTGGGTTCGCGGTTTCGAACACCAGATACTCGAAGCCCTGGAAAGCAATAACCAGGACCTCCATTACCAGGCAGTCTGCGCTGCCGGCAACTGGGAGATAGAGGCCGCCTGGCCACACGTATCAAGGCTCATCACTTCAAAGGAAACAGACAGATCCTTGCTGCTTGCTGCCATTGATGCCGCGGTCAATATCCGCCCGAAGGAGGCGGGGCCGATCCTTGTAGACCTGACCAATTCTGACGACGGCGATATTGTCGATGCAGCCTACGAGGCTATGGCCATGGCTGAATCGTGGGCGGAGTTTGAGGACCAATGAGGGGATAGAAGAAAATGAGACATTTGCGAAGTGCCAATGCCTAAGACACAAATCTACCGCGAGAAGGTCCACGTAGGGAAGCGGTCATCAACGTCGTGTATTAACGACGACCTTTAAAAGGAAATGACCATGAAAAACGAACACAATATCGACTGCCCCCAACAAAAGCCTTCGCCGCGAGACATCGTGGTGGGCATCCTCACCGACCTCATGCTGAAGCTCCTCATGGAACGAACGGACGGAAGAAAACGCCGGCGCCGATGCCAGGCCTTCAAACCGCCGTCAAACTACTCCGCCGAAATCAGGCCGGTCGTCGGTTAAAGCTGAGTCCCCGTCCCCCCCGGTTTCAGCCCCAGATACGCTTGGTCTCGAAGACGGGCATCACCGCTACGGTTTTTCGGGAGTGTCTTCCCCGTCAGCCTGATCGGTTTCTTCGCCGGTGGTCGGGGGCGCTTTTTCGGTCGCCTCGCTCTCACCCCCGTCGGGCTCGGACCCGGCCGGTTCCTCCGATGATGCTTCTTTGGGCTCGGGAGGCGTCTCCTCGCGCTTCTTTCCCTTTTCGAAGAGGCCGTAGCTCCTGGCGATGTGGAACCCCATGTATCCCATCAACATCAGCATGTAGACGAACAGACCGATGGAGGTGGCGCTCGTCACCGTGTACCGCTCGACCCCGAGGCCCTGCAGGTAGTGGGCCACCGCCTCGATGCCGAAGAGCCTCGCCAGCGCCACCTTGTGGAACGGCTTGTCCAGACGGGCTCCGTGCCACATGACCAGCACGAGCCGCAGGTTGTAGTAGTTGATCTGCGGGTTGGTCATGCAGAAGAAGGGGATTACCGCGAAGTGGACGAGGGCGTCGAGGGGCTGCTTTCGGTTGCGGTAGATGTAGAACCCGATGAACAGCAGCGTGAGGCCCCCGATGGCCCGGAGCATGGGCTGCATCTCCTGGATCGCGAGCTCCTTGCCGTGGATGCCGCCGTTGGCGTTGATCTGGGCCCTTGTGGTCTCTCCCTTGAACATCAGCATGTCCCCAGTCAAAAGGGGACAGGCACTGCCGATTGCCCTTTTAGGCCCTTCAGAAGGTAAATCCAGCGATAGGCATCCCAAGGGTACGTCTAAGGGTACGTATCTGGACACATTATCGGAGAGATTCTGGAGGGCGGCGGTGCTCTTCACGTAGTCGACGATCTCCGTGGAGCCATAGACCTCTGGCGGGCGAGCACCGCGAACACCAGACCGTCCCGCTCCACCTCGCAATTGCCGACCATGGCGTTGTGTATCGCCGGAGTCGCCCGTCCCGCAGTTGCCTATTACAAACTCGCGGAGCACTCCTGATATGCCGCAGCGCAGCGGAACAGGGAATTTTGCCAGCGCGTCTTATGTATAGCCTGACGGTTGATATCAGAATGAGCAGTCATTGGACGGCGAGGCACAGAACTTCGCGCCCTTTTTAATCTTCGTCCCCCTTTTCATGACAATAGGATCTCCCGATGATGAGAGGAGCTTAATTTCTGCGCCGCTGTGTATGTCAAAGGATTCCGTGGTTATCGTGCCTGGTGCTATGTAGGAATATTCATCGGGGTTGGTGATCGCCGTGTGTCTCAACCTAACGTTGTCGGGGGGCGTCGGCGCCACGCCCGGCTGAGCCCAGCTCAACGTGCGCTCCCAAGGTCTCCCATCTGCAGTGTTCCCATTCTTCCAATCCGCGATCGTCTCTTCTGTATACAATCCATCCCACGGGTTCATCACCTTCAGTCTTCTCTTGTCTGACGACAATCCTACCGCGACGATAGCGTGAGCGGAGCGCGCATCCCGCAAGATTACGATGAAAGGCGCCTTTCTGTCATTTATCAGGGTTTCGATATCCCGTTCCGGCAAGTCGCCTTCGATGCTCATGTTCATATTGTATGGGGGGTCGTTCAGAATCGCTGTTGTCTCTGGATCGTAGGAGCCGTCTTCGCAATAGGCTGTGTAGGCCGGATCACAGCAATCGATGTTTATATTGTCCCGCTCGAACAACTTGGTCGCGAGCAGGCATTGACCGGAGTATCCGTCCGGGTTGGTAGCGACATCTATACCGGGATACATGAGATAGCGATTCAGTAACGCCACTGATGCCGCTGCCCAGCACCATTTTGTGGTCTGCTGCTTCTCGATCTGGACCGGCAGGTAATCCGACCTCGCCGGGGTCACGACGCATAGCAGCCCGAGCAGCATCAGTATGGCACACACTTCGCGTTTCTTCATCGCCATGGTACCCTTCCCTCCTTTTTGATATCTCGATAGTAGGTCGCGATCTTCTCGAACACCTGTTGCCAGCTGTACTCCGTGGTGTCGAGCTCATCCAACTGGTTTCCCATGTCCTCTATGGCCCAGTATCGCCCGCTCTCGAGAGTCTGCTCGGGGCCGAGACATCCAAGGAATTTGAACGCCCTGGGATACCCCGATCGCGGCACCCTGCGGATGACGATTCTGCGGCTGGTCTTCCCGCATTTGTGCGCCTCCAAAAAGGAGGTGTAGCGATACATGCCTCCCATGTGAAAACCGGATGAGTATATCTCGCCGTTCTCTTTCGGCAGGGCGGACATCGTGACGTGCTCTTCTCCGGAGGAATCGATGATGGGGACATGGTACAAAGAAAGCGCCAGCCCGTCGAAGCCTGGCGCCTCCGCCTTTTCAAGCGCGTCCGCCTGTATCAGAAATATCTCATAGGGGATCCCGATTTGAATGTTTTTGCGGTCAATTCGCGAAAAGCGACTCGGGATAGAGTCCTCCGGGCTATCTTCCATCCGCGCTTTCATATTCGACCTGACCGCAGAGACGACCTTCGGGGGAATGCCATCGAAGCTCGTCTCGCTATCTTCTCCGTAAACCGGGATTGACTGCACAGGCTGTTTCTGTGTTTTGCAAGAAACCAGAGTAGCCGCCAGCCAGAGAATCCCCAACACGAGTGAGATATGTGTTCTCATCGTTTCACCTCCTTCTTCAGGCCGTCTGATTCATTTGTACTGTTCGATAACATGCAGAAAATTCCTTTCTCCGGCATTCATACCGGGTTCCCTCCCCCGCTTGTTTTTTTCAGGTAAAGCGCTTCGACTGACCGACGCTTCGCCTCTTTCCCCACCACTCGGACAGATGAGGACAAAAGTTGCCAAAAAAAATTCTCTTCCTGAAAAAAAAATCGAACGGGATACCGTCCACTCTGACTCCGGGGCCAAAATCTCCGTTCACTCAGTAATGGCGCGGCCTTCGGCATTTTCGCTTCGTTTCTTCAGGAATTGTTCGGGTTAACCTGGAAGGCGCACGATCAGGAGCTGGAAGAACGGTTGCCCGAGTTAGAACATGAGCTCCAAATCGGTAGTTACCGAGCGACACCGGCAAGACGTAAGTACATTACCAAGGACGATGGTCGGCAACGACCATTGGGCATTATGTCGGTCGAGGATAAGGTCGTTCAGCAGTGTGTGACGATACTAAATGAAGTGTACGGATCTGTGCGGGGGGCCCTCGGCGACGGGGGGGCCTACCGCGTCTCACCAGGGCGTTGATCATCGAACGCCTGGTCTCGAAGACGGGCATCACCGCTACGGTTTTTCGGGAGTGTCTTCCCCGTCAGACTGATCGGTTTCTTCGGCGGTGGTCGGGGGCTCTTCTTCGGTCGCCTCGCTCTCACCCTCGTCGGGCTCGGAACCGGCCGGTTCCTCTGATGATGCTTCTTCGGGCTCGGGAGGCGTCTCATCCGGCTTCTTGCCCTTTTCGAAGAGGCCGTAGCTCCTGGCGATGTGGAACCCCATGTATCCCATCAACATCAGCATGTAGACGAACAGACCGATGGAGGTGGCGCTCGTCACCGTGTACCGCTCGACCCGGAGACCATGCAGGTAGTGGGCCACCGCCTCGATGCCGAAGAGCCACGCCAGCGCCACCTTGTGGAACGGCTTGTCCAGCCGGGCTCCGTGCCACATGACCAGCACCAGCCGCAGGTTGTAGTAGTTGATCTGCGGATTGGTCACACAGAAGAACGGGATCACCGCGAAGTGGATCAGCGCGTCGAGGGGCTGCTTGCGGTTGCGGTAGATGTAGAACCCGATGAACAGCAGCGTGAGGCCCCCGATGGCCCGGAGCATGGGCTGCATCTCCTGGATCGCCAGCTCCTTGCTGTGGATGCCGCCGTTGGCGTTGATCTGGGCCCGGGTGGTCTCGCCCTTGAACATCAGCATGTCCCCCAGCCCCACCCGGTGGGAGCTGTAGGAGACGTTGTGCATCAGCAGGTTGTGCATGGACTGCTGGAAGGTGTCGGTGCCGTAGGCCGCCAGCGCGCCGCCGATGAGCGCGATGCACATTACCGCCGCTCCCGCGGTGAACATGATGTGGCGCCTCGGGATCCGGCGCTCCTTGATGATGTCGAACGCGGCCACCACCACCCACGCGAAGAAGAAGATGGCCGGGAAGATTCGGTTGAGGGCCGCGTAGGCCATAAAGGCGCCGGCGAAGCCGTACCTGTTCTTCTTCAGCATGCACACCGAGATGACGAGGCAGGAGGACCAGTCGAACCGGAGCAGGGAGTGGGAGAGGATGGGCCAGCGGCCGCTGAACGTGAAGAGGAAGAACAGCATCGCGTAGAGCATCGTCTCCACCCCGAAGGCCCACCACACGGCGACGAGCGCCGCGGCGACGAACACCACGTCCACCAGGGCGATGAGCTTCACCGACTCCACCGGCGCGACCTGCGAGAGACCGCCGCCGGGGACCGCCCAGGTGGGGGGCGGGTTGTAGCCGTGGTCGACATAGAAGTTGACCTGCATGCTGCGGGTGGTCTTCCGCGCCAGGAACCAGTTGACGTCGTGCTTGAACTCCTCCCATCGCTGCTTCGTGAAGCGCTGCTTGATCTCCTTGCTGCGCTCGTAGGCGACCTTGACGGACTTCACCTCGTAGTCCCTCAGATCCCGGTACCGCCTGATCTTGGAGGAGTGGTGGTTGTTCGTCTCCCGGTCCGCCGTGATCATGGCGGCGTAGAGGCTGAAGTAGCCGAGCTCGTCGAGGTACTTGGTGTTCAGGTAGTAATAGGCGATGTCCGTGTAGTCGTCCAACCCCGACCAGACCCGGTTGTCGAACTGGTAGTAGTTGAACACGCCGAAGGTGCAGGCGGAGACGAGGAGGGCGAAGTAGATGCTGACGGCCCATGCCTTTGCCCGCCGCGCGCGCTTTTCGAGGACGGGTTTGAGCAACCGGAGAACGATCATCGCGATGCCGAAGATCGCCAGCCACTTGCGCCACTCGTGGGAGCCGTTGCGGGTCACGGGATCCATCGCGAAAATACAAAACAGCGACACCGCGGCGGCCACCCCTAGGTAGGGGAAATATCTCTTCATCGAATTCACTAGTAGGTTAAGCTTGCTCATCAACAACTTCTTTCTAGAGGGCTTCTGAATTGGTTCGTCGGGGGTGACTACTCAGACTTCTTCTCTTCTTCGGCCGGTTTGGCCGCCTTCTTCTTGGGGGCGTCGGCTTTTTTGACATCGGCCTTCTCGCCCGCCTTGGCGTCCTTCTTCTCGCCCGCTTTGGCGTCCTTCTTCTCGCCCGCCTTGGCGTCCTTCTTCTCGTCCGCCTTGGCGTCCTTCTTCTCGTCCGCCTTGGCGTCCTTTCCGTCCTTCTCGGCGTCGTCCCCTTCGGCCTTGGCGTCCCCCTCGATGGGATTCCCCTCCTTGTCGAACTTGGTCCACTCGCCCTTCACCTTCTTGCCCATGTCGTACCGACCCTCTTCGGTCTTGACGCCTTCCTTGTTGTACGTGGTCCAGATGCCGTTGCGCTTGCCCTTGATGTACTCCCCTTCGCTCCTCAGCTTGCCGTTCTCGTGCCAGTAGGACCATTTGCCGACGGGTTTGCCCTCCCCCCAGGCGCCCTCGTCCTTCTTGTTGCCGTTCTTGTACCAGGCGGTCCACATGCCCACGTGCTGCCCCTTCTTGGACATCCCCTCCCGCTTCTTCTTGCCGTTGTCGTACCAGTGGGTGTTCTTGCCGTCTGGCTCGTCGTTGACGAAGTTGACCTGGTTCCGCTTCTTGCCGTTAGCGTACCAGAAGTTCCACATGCCGTTGCCCTTGTCGTTCTTCCAGTGGCCCTCGGTCTTGAGCTTGCCGTTCTCGAACCAGTCTTTCCAGACGCCTTCCCGCTTGCCCTTGACAAACTCACCCTGCTGGACCTTGTTGCCCTTCGGATTCCATTTGGTCCATGTCCCGTCCTTCTTGTCGTTCTTGTATGTGACCTCGTGGGCTTTCTTTCCGTTCTTGTGGTAGCGGGTCCAAGTTCCCACCTTCTTGCCGTTCTCGTACTTTCCGACTTCCTTGTCCTTGCCGTCCGCATACCAGGCGTTGTAGGGGCCGTGCCGCATCGGGCCCTCGAGGCCGCCGCTCTTCTCGCACCACTGCTCGATATCCTGAGGAGGGGGATCCCCGATACGCTTCGTGCCGTCCGGGCAGGGCGAGTTGTCCCGACATCCGATAATCCCAACGATAACCATTAATAACAGACCCATTCTAAACATCATCATTCCTCCATTTCATCCATCAGCCGCCGTAGACACGGGGGTTACCTACAATTTCCGAATGTTATACATATTCGTATCAAATATTAAAGTTGATCGTTTCAAATATATTGATTTCAAATATTTAATGAACCGTTTTTAGTAATATCCGAAAGATTTCGCAACCCATTTCAACCGCGGCTCCGCCGAACACCGCGAATTCCGAAGCCTGACAGAACACGCCTTCGGTCGATGCCGGTTGCCACTTTCAAGGTGAGCTGATAATTTTTCTCCAGAGAGGTAACCGTAAAATAGTGAGTTAAATACAATGAGTAGAAACTTTTTTAGCGTCTTGCTTGGATTGGGTGCGCTTCTCGGGGCGTTAGTGATGCTGGGCTGCGACAATTCCGAAGCCACGGCAACCGGGACCGATACCCCCACCGACTCTCCCGGAGACACCGCGACCACCTCGGGCGCTTCGGATGGTGATACAGACGCGGACACAGACGCAGATACGGACGCGGACACGGACGCGGACACAGATGTGGATACGGATGTGGACACCGATGTGGATACGGATGTGGACACCGATGTGGATACGGATGTGGATACGGACGCGGATACGGATGTAGACACCGATGTGGATACGGATGCGGACACCGATGTGGACACGGACGCAGATACGGACGCAGATACGGACGCGGATGCGGACACCGATGCAGATACGGAGGCTGACGCCGGCGGGAACGACACCGACACCTTTCAATGGGTGACCATCGAAGGGGGAGACTTCATGATGGGGACTCCGGACGAGGTCGATGACGATCCGTCCCATCCCCAACACCGGGTGTCCGTTCCCACCTTCGATATATGGCGGACCGAGATTACGACGTCACTCTATCAGGTGTGTGTCGATGACGGTGTCTGCGAGCCGACCCGGGACGAGGCGTTCTGCAACCTCGCCAACGGCCGGATGGACCATCCCATCAACTGCATCAGCTGGTATGACGCGACGGAGTTCTGCGGCTGGCTCGGGGGCCGGCTGCCGTCGGAGGCGGAGTGGGAGTACGCCGCCAGAAGCCGGGGACAGGAGATCGCCTTCCCGTGGGGGGACGAGGTCCCCTCTTGCGAGCACGGCAACATCGACTTCGAGGACGAGGGGTGCGGCACCACCCAGACCATGCCGCCCTGCTCCTACCCCCTCGGCCTCAGCGCGCAGGGGCTGTGCGATATCACGGGCAATGTGTACGAGTGGGTGCAGGATTGGATGCACCCCTCCTACGAGTTCGCGAGGGACGGGGTGACCTACACCGCGCCGGATGACGGGAGCGCGTGGCTCGAGCCGGAGAGCCCGGCGGAGTACAAGATCATGCGCGGCGGCGGTATCAACAGCAACTCCGGGGAGGAGGATCCCTATCGCCACCTGAGGAACACCACCCGGGTGTTCCATGAGGCGGACTGGAACTACGGCGGCCTCGGCGTCCGTTGCGTGCGGGAGACCCCCTGATATCTGAGCCGGATTCCGTTCGTCGCGCTGTTGCGCTCTGATGGCGTCAGTCTGAAGAAACTCGAAATATCTGTATCGGATTGGGGATTGTTGTCAGAACAGCGAAAACCCTTTGATTATGTGAGCGTTTTACGCTATTTATCAAAAAATAAAGAAAACGCGAGACACGCGATACCCCGATGTTACATACCTGCGCACGGCCCACAAGGCAGCGCGCGATGATCGCTCAAAGATGATTCTGGGCGAGCCGCCGGTATGGAGCTCGAGCATGAATGCCAGTACCAAACGCGTGGGCGATGACGTTTTGAATGAGCGAGGGTCTCAAATCTTGGGATGAACGCTGTTGATGGGAGGAAATGACCGATGAAGAGAATTTTGCGATTACTGATGGTCCTCGTTCTGATGGGGGTGGGGTGCTCTGATCCGAAGGACACGGAAGAGCAGGGGGATCCGAATGCGCAGGATACAGAAGAGAGCTCTGAGAGCGAGACCTTGGAGGGCGATGCCGATACCGAGACGCTCACGACAGGCCCCGATCAATCCTGCGTTGATGTCGTGTGTACCCAGTCTCCCCCGAATCAGTGCAGCGATTCCTCCTCCCTCAATGTCTTCAACGGCGTGGGGTGGTGCGAGACGGGCAACTGCATCTACGGCGGACGCTTCGAATCGTGCGTCTCGGGAGTCTGCGACGGCGGGCGTTGTGTCGAGAGCCCGTGCCAGGCCACCCGGTGCAACACACCGCCGGAGGACGAGTGCGCGGACGAAAACACCCTGCGAATCTACAATCCCCTCGGGTACTGTATGGTGCGATCGAACGCGCCGCTTTGCCAGTATGCGAGCCGGGAGACTCCCTGCGAGAACGGATGCCTGGACGGCCGTTGCCGGGAGGCGGATCCCTGCCTCCGGAAGATCTGCGATGACGAGCCGGCGCGGTATTGCAGCGAAGAGGCCCTCGTGGTGTGGGACAACAATCCCCGGTGCCAGGACGGAGAGTGCCTCTACGCAATGCAGCGCGTCGAGTGCGCCGCGGATTGCAACACCGGGTGTTGTGAGGGCGATGACGTCTGTGAGTACACCCGCTGTACCAACCCGCCGGCGCGCTACTGCCTGAATGAAACTACATTGAGGACCTTCCCGAACCAGGGCACCTGCGATGAGGGGGCCTGTTACTACGAGGCGGAGGATATCGGCTGCCCGTCGGAGTGCGAGGACGGACAGTGCGCGGGGGCGCCCTGCATGGGCGTGGTCTGCGACGAGGTGCCCGCGACCTATTGCGAGGATGAGAACACGCTGGTGTTCTGGGACGGGGAAGCGGGCGGCTGTACCGACGGCGTCTGCACCTACGGCATGACCCGGGTCGTGTGCCTGCAGGGATGCGAGGACGGGGCGTGTGTAAACGAGGAGTGTGAAGGGAACAGCTGCAACCGCCCGCCGGCCGACCACTGTAACACGGACGGGAATCTGGTGACCTATGAGACGCCGGGCATCTGCTCCGATGACGGACGCTGCGAATACGAGCGGGTAGTGACCTCCTGCGACTACGGTTGTTACCGCGGTGTGTGCACTGAACCGGATACGGACACCGCGGACACGGCGGGGGATCCGGACGCCGGCCCTGATGGCGACGCGGACACGGATGCGGACACGGACGCGGACACGGATGCGGACACGGATGTGGATACCGACGCGGACACAGATGTGGATACCGACGCGGACGCGGACACGGACACGGATGCGGACGCCGATACGGATGCTGATACGGACGCCGACACGGACACCGACACGGACACGGATACGGACACGGACACCGACGCGGATACGGATACGGACACCGACGCGGACACGGACACCGACGCGGATACGGACACGGACACCGACGCGGATACGGACACGGACACCGACGCGGATACGGACACGGACACCGACGCGGATACAGATACGGACACGGACGCAGACACGGACACCGGGACGGGGCTTCAAGACACCGAGACCGCCAGCTATCCGCCGGGGTGCCGGGGGGCCATCGCGTTTCCCGACGCCGTGCTCCAGGCCGCCATCCGGGAGCTCATCGACAGGCCCACCGGCGATATTTACTATCCGGATATCGCCGATATCGACACGCTCATGTTGAACAATGCCGACGGCCTGGAGACCATCAATAACCTGACGGGCTTGGAGTGCATGACCGGGCTCGAGTACCTGCTCCTCAGGAACCACGGCTTCACGGATCTGAGCCCCCTCGGCGGCCTCACCGGGCTGACGGAGATCCATATCTCGGTGAACGAGAACCTCAGCAACATCGGACCCCTGAGCGGGCTCGGCAACCTCACGGTGGTGGATCTCGCGTTCAACGCCATCAGCGACCTCACCCCCCTGAGCGGCCTGACCGGCATCCAGGTCCTCATGCTCCCGGGGAACCAGCTCAGCAGCGTCGCCGCGCTCCTCGCGAATTCGGGCCTCGGCGATGGGGACGAGCTGGACGTGACCCAGAACCCCAACCTCGACTGCCTGTCCGGGCAGACCCACGCCGATCTGCTGACCCTGATGCGGCGAGGAGTCACCGTGCACCAGGACTGCGGGGTGGTCCCCGGCACGCCGCTGGGCTGCGAGGGGGCCATCCAGTTCCCGGACGACGCGCTGGAGACGGTCATCCGGCGCAACATCGACCAGGCGACAGGTGACATCCTCTATCCGAGCGTGATGGGGATCGAGTCCCTCATCGCGACTGATCAAGCCATCGCCGACCTGTCGGGAATCGGCTGCCTGAGCGGTGTCTCGGAGCTATTGCTCGACAGCAACCTGATCGAAAACATCGGTCCGTTGAACGGCCTCGCCTCCCTCAGTATGCTGTCGCTGGCGGACAACCCGGTAGGTGACCTCTCTCCCCTGAGCGGCCTGGCCGAGCTCAATAACCTCATCCTCAGTGAGACCTGGGTTGCGGACGTGACCCCGCTGCTGGACACCGGCCTGGGCGCCGGCGATTTTGTCGATTTGTCGAACATCGAGATACTCGACTGTTCGGAGCCGGCAAACCACGACGCCCTGATGATCCTGATCGGCCGCGGGGTGAGGGTTGTCATGCGCTGCGGCTTCGACCCCACGATTCCCATCGGGTGCGCGGGGCCGATCGTCTTCCCGGAGGAAGCCCTCAACACCTACATACGGCAAATCTTGGAGCTGCAGCCCGGTGAGGATATCCTCTACGGCCGGGTGTCGAACATCTCCTCGTTCAGGTTCGAGGACCATGGCATCTCGAACCTCACGGGGATGCAGTGCTTCACCGGGCTGACCTCCTTGTATCTCAGGAACAACACCATCGCGGACATCTCCCTCCTGGGCGGTCTGGCCGGGCTCGAGGTCTTGAGCCTCGACCGCAACCAGATAAGCGACATCACCGCCCTCGTCGGGTTGACCAATCTCACGTTCGTGAACCTGCAGGTCAATCCTCTAAACTGCGGAGACCCGGTGACCCACGACGCGCTGCTGACTCTCTACAGTTACTACGCAGAAGTCTCCCACGACTGCGATGACATCTCCAGCTGTGAGGACTGTCGCTCTCAGGGACAGTGTGGCAACTGGCACGGCATGTGCTACCAGGAGCCCTTCGCCGAGGCGTGTATTGATCTCCTGGTGTGCGCGGAGCAGACCGGATGCGACCAGTATCCGAACCAGCCCTACCGCTGCTACTGCGGCGATCAGACCGGGAATGAATGCGTCGCCAACGGTCCGGCGGGTCGGTGTCGAGAGGCCGTCGAGGCCGCGACACCCTATACGGAACCGGCGGAGATCATCGAGATGTACTACGACATGGATACCGCCCTGGGGCGCGCCACCTACCTCCTCGAGTGCAGCCGCGACTACTGTGTGGACTGCTGACCCGCACAGCTGCCATCCCTAATCAGAAACTGACGGGGATCCTCTCCCCCTTCGCAAGGGGGCCGGGGGGATATCTCATCACAACGATCCGCTCGTTTCGATCATCACGGGGGCCCCGGCGGGTTACTTCGGCTCCACGGACGCGCTGTAGCCGAGGGATCTCAGCCCCTCGCCCTGGGCGACGATCTCGAACCCGGCCTCCATGGCCTCCAGGGACCACTCGGGCTCGATGATGCCGTTATCGATGGCGTCGTTGATAAAGGACATGAGATTGATATCCACTTCGTCCACAGAGCCGACGGCGACGTAGGCGACATAGTTCCAGCCGTGCACGGTCGCCTGCCAGACCTCCCAGGTGTGCCCCTCGAGCTCCACGTCGTAGGTCTGCATTCCGCTCGGAAAGATGGTCTGACGGTGGCGCCAGATCATCATCTCGGCGGGGCGGCCCGCTCGTCCTCCGGCGCCACGCCGTCCCCACAACCCGGCACCATCGCCAGGATGAGCGCGTAGCAGATACAAGAAAATCCAACGTTCGGGGGGATATCAGGTTCCCTCTCTTTGTTGTCGAGCCGAATCGGCCGAGCCCCAATCCCGCCGGTCACTCCACCGGTTCTCCGGCCTCCTCCAGGAGGCGCCATGCCTCCTGCTTCCGGGGATAAATCTTGACGACCCGCCGCCACTCCTTGATGGCCCGGTCCCGCGCGCCGGCGGCCATGTACACCTTGCCGAGGAAGATCCGCCACGTCGGTTTGCCGGGGTTGAGCTTCAACGCCTTCTGAATCCATTGGGTTGCCGTTTCGGTCTGTCCCTGCTCGAAGGCGGTCTTTCCCCGGCCGAACCACGCACGGGACGAGGCGGGGTCGAGCTCCGTCGCCCGTTTAAACAGCGCGGCGGCCCGATCCGTGTCCATCTTCTGGAACGCCCGTTCGCCGAGATCGAGCAGCTCGTCGAGCTCCGCCGCCGCTTGATTCTGTGCAGACGAGGTCACCCCGGTCTCTCCGTCCGGGGTATCGATCTCGACGATGTCGGGTTCCGGCGGGGACTCGGTCAGCCTCGTTGACGTAAGGGACGGGCCTTGACCTTGCTTTCGAGGGGGGCTATCGGGATTTCCCCGCTCCGGGAGCTCCGGGCCTCCCGGAGCGGCCAACTGGGGCTCCGGGGCCTCCGCGTTCCGCCCGTTCGAAGGCGGCAATCCCGCGGTGAGCGTCGCCCCCGGGGGCTCCTCGTCTCCGCTGTCATCACCGAGCGGGCTGAACAGCAGCACCGCCGCGACGAGCGCCGCCGTCACGACCCCGGCGCCGAAGAAGAGCTTGGAGTGGTTCCTGATGGAGTTCGCGATCATGGGCGGGATGGTGTCGGTCCGGCGGGGGGAGACGCTCAGATTCTCCAAGGCCAGCCGCATCTCCGTGGCGTTCTGGTACCGCCTGTCGGCCTCCCGGCTCATCGCCTTGAGGCACAGGTTCTCCAGCCCCAGCGGGATACTCATGTCCCCCGTTCGTTTCCTCGGGGGGACCACCTTGTCGGTCATCACCCGGTGCATGGTCTCCGCGACGTTGCGGCCTCTGAAGGGGGTGTGACCGGTCAGACACTCGTAGATGATGAGCCCCGCCGTGTAGATGTCCACGCGGTGATCGATCTCGGCGCCGCGGAGCTGCTCCGGGGAGATGTACTCCACCGTGCCGCAGATGTTGCCCGTGCGGGTGAGGGAGCTCTCTTCCTGCTCGAGATCCGCCCGCTTGGCGATACCGAAGTCGACGATCTTGGGGCCCGTGTCGGTCAGGAAGATGTTCTCCGGTTTGAGATCCCGGTGGACCACACCGGCGTCGTGGGCGGCGTGGAGCCCGTTGCACACGGCGACCATCACCGGGATGATCTCCTCCGCGGGGACCGGAGTCTCCTTGGCGATCCGGGCGGCCAGGGTGTCTCCGGTGAGGAGCTCCATGACCAGGAAGTAATTGCCCTCGGCGGTCTCGCCGTAGTCCGACACCTCGACGATGTTGGGGTGGCGGAGCCGTCCCATGACCTTGGCCTCCCGCTTGAAGCGCTCCACCGCCACCTGATCGTTCAGCACCCGCTCGTGCAACACCTTGACCGCCACCCGCTTCTCGATGCCCAGGTGCTCGGCCTCGAACACCTGCCCCATTCCCCCCTCCCCCAGCACCCGCAGGAGGTGATATTTCCCATCGAGAACCGCTCCGGGGCAGATCTTCCCGCTCTCGGCGGACTCGTCCAGGTTCATCCTGACGTCCTGGCGGATCATCTTCCGGACGAACCGTTCCTCCTCCTTGCGATCCGCGGCGCCGAGGGTAGTGGCCCAGGCCGCCAGGTCGTCCGGCGGATGACCGACGGCGCTCTCCCGGATGATCTCGAGGAGCATTTCCCGCATGGTGTGGGCGTTCTCGAACCGATACTCGGGTTGCGGATGCAGGGCGCGGGCGAGCAGCAGGTTGAGCCGCCGGGGTAGGTTCTCGATGCGGTAGGCGATGGACGGCAAGGAGTCGTCCTCGTCCTGGAGATCATCGATCGCGTCCGGGCCGGCCACCATGGAGAGCAGCAGGACCGAGGCCCCCCAGAGGTCCCCCGCCACCGTGGCCACGGCGTTCCCATCGGACGCCTCCGGCGGCGCGAAGATGCCGCGCTCCGTCTGAAACCGCGCGTTGGTGGCCTGGTTGACGAGGGAGTAAAGGGCGGAGTTGAAGTTGGTCAGCTTGACCTCGCCGGCGAACGAGATGAGGATGTTCTGCGGACGGACATCCCCGTGCCGCATGCCCAGGGGGAGCCCTCTGATATCCTCCCGACGGTGGATGTAATCCAGCCCCCGGAGGACCTCCGCGACGATGTGCGCCGCGAGCTCCCACGTGCAGGATCGATCCTTGTCGCCGGCCAGCTGGAGCAGGCGATCCAGCGCCCCCCCCTCGACGTGCTCCTGGGCCACGAAGGGGATACCGCTCTCCATGCCCACCTCCAGTACCCGGACAGCGTTGGAGCTCGCCAGCTGGGAGAGGGCCCGCGCCTCCTCCGAGAACTCCGCGACGAACCCCGTGTCCTCGGCCACGGCGGGATATATCGCCCGGACAAAGCGGAGCTGATCGATCCCCTCGTCCGCCCCCCAGAGCGTGAGGAAGTGCTCGCCGATGGCGTCGTATCCCGTCCGCTTGAGCAGTAAATAGCGGCCGAACCTCACGGGCATCTCCGAGTCGGAGAAGGAGAACGACAGGTTTTGGGAACGGCGGGACATCCTATTCGAGGGCGCTGAAGAAGGCGTCGTCATACGCGGGCAGGCTGATGCTCCGCGACTTGATGCCGATGCCGAGACGGACGAGCTCCCGGGCCAGCGTCTCTCCGTCGATGAGGGCGATGGGCGGGAGGTTGGCGATGCGCCCCTCCATGGTGGCCCGCTCCAGTACTTGTCCCGTTGTCAGTATCATCCCTCCCATGGCGTCGTAATGGTGTATCGCGCCCCGCAGATCCATGACCGCCCGCTCGGACAGCGCGTGGTTCGCGGGATCCCTCCGGAGCACCACCGCGGTGCGGAACCGTCCCCGGTGTCGCCGGTCCTGGACGGAGAGGTGGAACTCCCCGGGGCTCGCCAGGTCCACCGGCACCATGGCGCCGAAACCGGACCGGTGCAGGTAGGTGATCATCACCCGGGCAAAGGCGCCCATCGAGAGCCCCCTGAGCTTCCGGAGCACCTGCTTTTCGACGAAGCGAACGAGGCGGTCCCGGGTCTCGTTGGCCTGGCGCTCCAGCGCGATGATTTCAGAGCTGATCTCCCGCTCCAACAGTCGGTAGCCGCTCTTGTGCTTGACGAATCTGGCCCGCTGCCCCTGGGATTCCCGGTCGAATCCGTCCGCGGCCAGCAGCGCGGCCAGCAGCGTCGCGGTGGCCGAGCCCGCGAGCCCCATCTCCTTGAGGATATCCTCCGTGGAGAGGGGCTTTTCGGTCTTCCGGAGGAGCGCCTCCACCTGATCCGTCAGATCGTTCGTCTCCTCGTCTTTCCAGGGGCTCGGGCCGGGCTGGGGCTGAACGGGATGCCGGGGCGCCGCCGACGGCGGCTGAGCCGGCGCGGATTCGGTCTCCACCTTCGGGGGGGCCTTCGCGTCTTGTGGTTCTCCGTTTCCGGCCCCCTTGCGTCGCTTCCGTTTGCGCTTCTTCGAGGGGGCGTCCGCGCCGTCTCTCGGGATATCTCTCTGCTCGGGGGGCTTCGAGGAGCGCACCTCGGACATCTCTCCCTCCGGGGGCTCCTTTTGATGCTTCGGGCCGGAGACCTCGGGGGACGGCCTCTCCGCGAGACGCTCACTTTGGAGAAGCGCGCTGGGCGCTTTCTTTTGCGCCGCGCCGTCGGGTTGGGCTTCTTTCTGCGCCGCGCCGTCGAATTGGGTTTCTTTCTGCGCCGTGCCGTCGGATCGCGCTTCTTTCTGCGCCGCGCCATCGCGTTGCTCTTCCTTGCTCGTCGCGCTGTCCCTCGTAATTTTCCCCTGCGCACCCTCGGCCGCGGGGGCCTGCGCCGGGCCGCTCTCCTTCGGAGGGGGGCTCGGGACACGCTTCGGTCCCGGCGGCTTGCCGTTCCAACTCACGAGACCGAATACCCCGCGACCGACACGGACAAAGGGGCCCTTCTTGTCCCCCTTGGCCACCGAGGCGGACATCCTGGCGGACATCGTCTGGACCGGTGTCTTCCCCACATGGGAGAGGATCCCCATGCTCACCGCCTTGTCGGCGATCTCCCGGGAGGACATATTCCGCCCCTCCCGCTCGAGAACCGCCATTGCTGCTTCGATAAATGTCATCCGATTCATACCTCCAAGAGCCTTTTACTCCACTGCTTTTACCACAGGAACGGCCCGACGGACACGTCACTTTTTGTTTCCATTTGAATACCGATCCTGTCAGAGGATGAAAAAAAAGTCGCCGCTTTTTTGTCATCCCCCCCGGCCTTTGGTATGCTTCATGGCGAGGTCGGAAAAGAAGCGTCCCAGGTCTAGCTCGGTGCTCTGCACCACGGTCGGCGTTGCGCCGCCCCAGGGGTTTCCCGGACATGCTTCACAAGGAAGGCTGTTTCAGAACGTCGCTATCCCTCAATTAGTCCCCTGCTGGCGACGGCCTGAAGCAACCCCGCCCATCGTGGTCCCGTGCGCCAGCAGGGGACTAATTGAGGGGCGAGTTCAGTGAGCCTTCCATGTCCCAGGTCTAGTAGTAGCGACGGGCGCTCTTTTCTCCTCACACTTTCCTGAACGAAGCCGCCTTCACCTCGAGGCGGCTTTTTTTTCGGCTAGTCGAACAGGCTCTTCAGCTTTTCCACGAAGGTCTGGGATTTCATCTGCACCTCGGTGCCGAGCTCCTTGCCGAGCTCGTTCACCAGCTCCTTCTGGCGCGGGGTCAGCTTGCTGGGGACGTCGATTTCGATGTGGACGATCTGGTCCCCGTGGCCGGCGCCCCGGAGGGAGGGCACTCCCTTGCCCCGCAGGCGGTAGAGCTGGCTGTGCTCGGTGCCCGGCTTGATGCGCATGGTGACCCGGTCTCCGATGGTGTCCACCTCGACCTCGGCCCCCATTACCGCCTGGGGATAGGTGATGCGGAGGACGCTGTGAAGATCGTTGCCCCGACGAACGAACCGCTCGTGGGGGAGGATATGGACCATGATGACGAGATCGCCGTCGGGGGCGCCTCCCCGTCCGTGCTCTCCGGCGCCGGAGAGGACCTTTACCGCGCCGTCGTCCACCCCGGCGGGGAGGGTGACATCGAACTCAGTGTCATCGATGACGAGCCCCCTGCCGTCGCAGACATCGCAGATCTCGGTGATGGTCTCACCGCTCCCGCCGCAGGCCACGCAGGTGGTGGTCACCGAGAAGAGCCCTTGCTGCATCCTCACGGCGCCGGCGCCGTCGCACTGGCGGCACCGTGTGGGGGAGGTGCCCCGGGCCGCGCGGGTGCCGCCGCACTCCTTGCACCGGACGGGCCGCGGCACGGTGATCTTCACCTCCGCGCCGGACACGGCCGCCTCCAGGCTCACCTCGAGATCGTATTTGAGATCCCGCCCCGGGGTGCCCCGCCGCCGTCGCCTGGGACGGGCGCCGCCGAAGACCGAGCCGAAGATGGACTCGAAGAAGTCCGTCATCGATGAGATGTCCACGGTGGTGCCGCCGAAGCCCATGTTGGGAGCCTCGTGGCCGAACTGGTCGTACTGGGCGCGGCGGCTGGGATCCGAGAGCACCTGAAACGCTTCGGTGAGCTCCTTGAACTTGTCGGCCGCGCCTGCGTCATCGGGGTTCTGATCCGGGTGGTACTTCATCGCCAGACGGCGATAGGATTTCTTCAGCTGCTCAGGCGTCACGTCGCGCGAAACACCGAGGACCTCGTAGTAGTCTCTTTTCGACATATAACTCTGCTCTTTGATCGAATTTCTGTTTCGTCGCTAATCGTTGCTCTCTCCGTCCGGAGGGAGCCCTTCGTCGGCGGACTCGCACGCGGTGTACATGGCCTCGGCGATGCGAAACGCCGAGGTCTCGAGTTGTGCCTTGTATTTGTTGATCGCCTCGAGGTCATCCGTCTCGATGGCCTCCTTGAGGGTCGTAATATCATTGTTGATGAGCTCCATGTCCTCGGCGGAGATCATCTCCGCGTACCCCTCGATGGCCCGCTGGGAGGTGAAGATCAGGGACTCCGCTTCGATGCGCGCCTCGGCGAGCATCCGGAGGAACTCGTCGTTCTCCTTCTGGCTCTCCGCGTCCTCGATGATCCGCGAGATGTCTTCCTCGGTCAGGCCGGAGCCGGCGGTCACCTTGATCATCTGTTCCTTCTGCGTCCCGAGATCCCGGGCGGTGACGGAGACGATGCCGTTGACGTCGATGTCGAAAATCACCTCGATCTGCGGCAGCCCCCTGGGGGCCGGCGGGATCCCCGTGAGCTCGAACCGGGCGAGGGAGGTGTTGTCCTTGGCCATCTGGCGCTCCCCCTGGAGCACGTGCACCGGCACGAAGTCCTGGTTGTCCAGGCTGGTGGTGAAGACCTTCTTGGTCCGCGTGGGGATCGTGGTGTTCCGCTCGATGATCGGGGTGAACACGCCGCCGCCGGTCTTCACGCCGAGGGAGAGGGGGGTGACGTCGAGGAGGAGCACGTCCGTCTCATCCCCGGAGAGGGCCGCGCCCTGGATGGCGGCCCCGGAGGCCACCACCTCATCCGGGTTGACGCCCCGAAGCGGCTTCTTCTCGAAGAACTCCTCGACGGATTTCTGGACGAGGGGCATCCGCGTCATCCCCCCGACGAGGAGCACCACATCCACGTCGTCCTTGGTGAGGTTCGCATCTTTGAGGGCCTGATCGCAGGGGCCGAAGGTCTTCTTGACCAGGTGCTCCACCATGGTCTCGAGGTCGCTCCGAAGCAGCTCGACGATGAGGTGCTTGGGGCCGGACTCGTCCGCGGTGATGAACGGCAGGTTGATCTCGGTGCTGAGGGACGAGGAGAGCTCGTGCTTGGCCTTCTCGGCGGCCTCCTTCAGGCGCTGTAGCACCTGCTTGTCGTTTCGAAGCTCTATCCCATGCTCATCGCGGAACCGCCGCGCCAGCTCGTCGATGACGAGGTGGTCGAAGTCCTCCCCGCCGAGGAAGGTGTCTCCGGCCGTCGACTTGACCGAGAAGACCCCCTCCTCGTAGTCGAGGATGGTGATGTCGAAGGTGCCGCCGCCGAGGTCGTAGATGGCGATCTTCTTGGACTCATCGGATTGGGTGAGGCTGCCGAAGGCCAGGGCGGCGGCGGTGGGCTCGTTGATGATGCGATCCACCTCCAGCCCCGCGATCTTTCCTGCGTCCTTCGTGGCCTGCCGCTGCGCATCGTTGAAGTACGCCGGAACGGTGATCACCGCGTGGGTGACCTTTTCCCCAACATAGGTCTCGGCGATGGCGCGCATCTCGGACAGGATGACGGCAGAGACCTCCGGTGGGCTCATCTTCCGATCCTTGATTTTCACCCAGGCGTCGCCGTTGTCCGCGGCGATAATCTCGTAGGGACACATGGAGCGCTGCTTGACGGCCTCCTCGGAATCGTGCTTCCGACCCATCAGACGTTTGATGGCGAACACCGTCTGCTCGGGGTTCGCGACGGCCTGCCGCTTCGCCACCTGGCCCACCAGCTGCTCTCCGGCTTCGGTGACGGCGATGATGGAGGGGGTCGTGCGGCTCCCCTCGGCGTTGGGGATCACCACCACGTCCTTGCCCTCCCGTATAGCCACACATGAGTTGGTGGTGCCGAGGTCTATTCCGATTATTCGCTCACTCATTCAAGACCTCTCTCCTACTCGGACTCCTCGGTGGCCGCCGGGGCCTGAGCGGGAGGCGCCGGCTCCGAGACGGTCGCGACGGCTTCGGTGTCCGGGGTCGCGTCCTCCGTCGCCTCGTCGCGCTCGTGTCCCGCCTTGGTCCGGTCCTCGTCCGACAACGCCGACTCTGAGCCTCCCTTCGATACGACCACCATGGCGGGCCTGAGCAGCCGGTCGCCGAGGAGGTACCCCTTCCTCATTTCGCTGACGATCATTCCCACCGGGTGCTCCGGGGAGGCCAGCTGGGCCACGGCTTCGTGATACGAGGGATCGAAGGCCCGCCCCTCGGTCTCCACCGCCTTGAGCTTGAACCGCTCGGTGGCCGTCAGGAACTGCTTCTGGATCATCTTGACCCCCTCGATGATGCCCTCCGCCGTCCCCTTGGGATCCGCGGACGTCAGCGCCAGATCAACGCTATCGATGACCAGGAGGATCTCCTGAAGCACCTCCGTCCTTCCCCTGTTGACGGCGTCCTCCAGATCCCGCTTGGTGCGCTTCCTCAGGTTGTCCAGATCCGCGGCGGTCCTGAGCAGGCGCTCGTGGGTGGTGGCGAGCTTCTCCTTCAGCTCCCGCACCTCTTTAGAATCCTGGGGCTCGGGGCCGCTCTCCTCCTCTTTGGGGGTCTCTTCTTCTGTCACTTCGTCCATTTTTGGGGTCTTTGTATCATCTGTCAAAACGCGTCACTCCTGAATGCTTCTCCGAATCAACCCGTAACCGCGCGGGTCATATTACATCATCATCGACCTAAGTTACTTAAACGACTTTAAGTAAGTGTCAATATTTCAAAAAATCAACTACAACACTTTGGTCGAAATGTTAACCGAGGACAGAGGATTGAGAACCGAATTATTTGATTACGAGCTCCCCGAGGCGCTGATCGCCTATCACCCGCCGGAGAATCGGGACGGGGGGCGTCTGCTGGTGCTGGATTCCAACACGGATCAGACGGCCCACCGACACATCAGGGAGTTGCCGGACCTCCTGCCCCGGGACGCCCTGCTCGTGGCCAATGACACCCGGGTGTTCAAGGCCCGGCTCTTCGGGATCCGTCCCACCGGGGGCCGGGTGGAGGTGCTGCTGGTGAGATCCGTGGCGTCCGGGGTGTCATCCTGCTGCTTCGAGGCGCTCCTCCAGGCGAACCGTCCCCTCCGGGAGGGCGATCGCGTGGATCTCGGCGGTGTGAATATCTCGCTGATCTCCCGGGGGTCCCGCGGGGAGGCCGTCATCGAAGCGGATCGCCCCCTCGACACTTTCTGGACCCATGTCCGGGAGCACGGTCAGATCCCCCTGCCGCCCTATATCAAGCGGCCGCCGGAGCCGGCGGACGACGTCCGATACCAAACCGTCTACGCCGAAAAGGAGGGCTCGGTGGCAGCGCCCACCGCGGGGCTTCATTTCACCTCCGAGCTGATGGAAGAAATCGAAGGACGGGGCGTGGAGATTCGATTCATCACCCTCCACGTGGGCCCCGGGACCTTCCGTCCCATCACGGCGGACGACATCTCCGCCCACGAAATGGATCGGGAGGAGTACTTCCTGGACGAGACCACGGTGGCGGCCATCTCGAAGGCCAGACAGGAGCGGCGTCCGGTGATCGCGGTGGGCACCACCACCACCCGGGCCCTGGAGGGGGCCTTCGCCGCCGGGGGGGCGCTTCGACCGGGACACGGATTCACCAATCTCTTCATCACCCCCGGGTTCGACTTCAAGGTCATCGACGGGCTCTTCACCAACTTCCACCTGCCGAAGTCCACCCTGCTCCTCCTCGTCTCCGCCCTGGCCTCCCGGGAGCGAATCCTCGCGGCCTATCAGGAGGCCGTCGAGAGGCAATATCGATTCTACAGCTATGGTGATGCCATGCTCATCCTGCCGAGGAAAAGATGACCGATCCGTTCTCCTTCGAAATCAAGGCGACCTGCAAAGAGGCCCGGACCGGCGTCATCCGGACCCCCCACGGGGAGGTGCCGACCCCCGCCTTCACGCCGGTGGGAACCCGGGCATCCGTCAAGGGGATTCACCCGGACGAGGTGGCGGCGAGCGGGGCCGCCATCCTCCTCGGCAACACCTATCACCTGATGCAGCGGCCCGGAGAGGCGCTCATCCGGCGGGCCGGCGGCCTCGCCGCGTTCATGGGGTGGCGCCGTCCTACCCTGACGGACTCCGGCGGGTTCCAGGTGTTCAGCCTGGGGGAGCGGGTCAAGATATCGGACGAGGGGGTGGTGTTCTCCTCCCACATCGACGGCGCCCGTATCGAGCTCACCCCCGAGCGGGCCCTCCAGGTTCAGGCGGATCTCGGCTCGGACATCGCCATGGTGCTCGACGAGTGTCCCGCCGGGGACGCGGATCGGGAGACCGTCATCCGGGCCATGGAGCGCACCACCCGTTGGGCGGAGCGCCAGGCCGGCGCGCCCCGGGCCGAGGGGCAGGCCCTCTTCGGCATCGTCCAGGGGGGAATCCACACGGATCTGAGGCGGGACCACCTCGCCGCCCTCGCCGCCCTGGACTTCGACGGCCTGGCCCTCGGGGGGCTCTCGGTGGGAGAGCCGGTGGAGGACATGTACCGGATCATTTCCGATATCGCCCCCCGGATGCCCGCCTCGAAACCCCGCTATGTCATGGGGCTCGGCATGCCGGACGATCTGCTGCTGGCCATCGGCGCGGGCATCGATATGTTCGACTGCGTTCTGCCCACGCGGAACGCCCGGAACGGCCAGGCCTTTGTCCACGGCGGCAAGATCAACATCAAGCAGGCCCGGTACATCGACGACCCCCTGCCCCTCGAGCCGGGGTGCGAGTGCCCCTGTTGTGCCCGCTTCGAGCGTCGCTACCTCCGCCACCTCTTCACCGTGGGCGAGATGTTCGTGCTCCGGCTCCTCACCCTCCACAACCTTCACCATTTCGGATCGCTGATGAAGGGCGCGCGGGAGGCGATTCAGGCGGGCCGCTTCGAGGCGTTCGCGGCGGGCTGGCGAGACCCGTTGCAGTAAGACTTTGGGGCGCTTTGTAATGGAATGGACCCAATGGACGCAATAGACTCGATGGACGCGCTCCTAGGGTGCTTTTTTTGCCAGGATCAATGGGGCGTTCGTTTCATTGTAATCATTAGAATATAAACGATACTTACGGCTTCCGAAGACTCCGATGTGTAGGTTTTGTTGACACAGTGTAGGTTTTGAACCTACAATACTGACGGACAACAAGGAATGGAGGAAACCATGAATAAGCGTTTCGAGATACGCCGGAGTATCCGCCTCCCCATCGAGGTGGCCACCTCGACATGGGATCGCCCCCTGGATCTCTTTGCCTGTGATCTCAGCCCCAGGGGCGTGTTCCTCGAGAGCGAGAACATGCCGGAGATCGGTGACGATCTCATGTGCTCTTTCAACCTCTGGAACGGGAACCGGCATCTCTGCCTCTTCGGAGAGGTCAACCGAATCAACTGGCACCGGCGGAAGACGGATCGGCGGCGGCCGGGCTTCGGCGTTCAGTTCGGAGATGTCCGGCCCCTGGACCGGCTCCGGATTCGAAGCGCCCTCCGCGGTCTGCCCCCGCCGCTCCCCTCCAAGTACCGGGACGGGGTCTTCCAGAAATACCTGGTACCGGCATCGGATCTGCCCCCGTCTGAGGCGGCCCGGGTGCTCGAAACGCCGGTCGGGTCCGGATCGCGCCTGAAAATCTATTATTGAGGTCGTTTTTTTGAACTGCGGCCGGATTTGGCGATATGTTGGAACGATGGAGTCGTTCTATCGATTTTTTCGCGTGGGGATTCTGTTGGTGCTGCTCCTCGTGAGCGCGGTGGTCGTCCCGCTGAAGATTCTGGATCCCAACGGCCTGGCGAGGGTGAAGCGCCTCTCCAATGAGCTGTCCCGACTCGAGGAGGCCAACCAGCAGCTCAAGCGGGAGAACGACGCCCTCCGGATTGAGATTCACGCGTTTCACTCCAACCCCGACTACGTCGAGAAGGTGGCCCGGGACGAGCTCGGCATGGTGGGGAAGGACGAGGTCATCTATCAGTTTCCGTCATCATCCCGCTGATCTTGCTTGCCAATGATCTCGTAGAGCGATACGATTTCTAACTTCCGGTACACCCGGAGGGGTAAGGGTTGAGAGAACACGATGGCCAATCAGTGTGCAGTTTGTGGTGCGCCGATAGCGAGGGGACAACACCTTTGTTCCGAGTGCACCGCCGAGGCCACCGCTAAGACGAAAATGTGGACGTGCCCCTCATGTCAGGCCCAGACCCCCGCGGATTACGATATCTGCATTCAGTGCCGGGCCCCCCTGCTCCGGGCCGACCTGATCCGGGCGCAGGTGATCCAGGAGACCGACAGCGTCCCTCCCCCGGCCCTGGAGAGCGTGCCGCCGCTCCCCGCGTCGGACAGCGTGCCCCCGCCGCCGATTTTCGCCGGCATCTCCGCCTCGAACAGGGTCCAGGGACAGATATCCTTCATGCCCAAGGACAGCCTCCCACCCCTCGCGCCCCCGATCCCCCAGCCCACGAGGATGGTCACAGCGAACAAGACCGCCAATAAAGGCCGGATGCTCTATGTGCGAAAGAAGGAGCTCCGCGCGATAGAAAAGCTCTACAAACAGTCGGTGGAAAACAACCGCTTCGGGGGGGTGGTGGTCACTGGCCAGCCGGGAATGGGGGTGAGCACGCTGCTCAAGATGGCGGCCAGCCGGGTGGCGGTGAGCCTGCCCAGGAGCCGCATTCACTACGTGGTCAGCCGGGAGCTCAACGACCCCTTCTTTCCGTTTTCGAGGCTCCTCCGAAGGGTGTTCGAAACCGAGGACGCCACCGACGCCAACGCCCTCCGGGGCAGCATCGCCAGCAAGGTGGGACAGATGCTGGAGAACACCCCGGAGTCGATCATCGCGGAGACCACCCACCTCCTCGGCTTCATGTCCGGCGTGCCCTTCTCCAAGAGCACGGTGCTCAAATCGCTCCTCGGCGATCCGGAGCTCATGCATCAGAAGCTCAAGGAGGCGTTGCTCCGCTTCTTCTATGTGAACCTCAAGGACCAACCGAGGGTCCTCTTCTTCGATGAGGCCCACAAGCTACCGATGACATCGCGGGGGGGACGCTTGTTCCTGGAGATCGTCAACGAGCTCCAGAACGTCCCCTTCATCGTCATCTGCGGCGGGGGGCCGGAGACCGCCGGGCTGATGCGCGGGGACAACGTCCTCCCCGTCACGCTGGCGCCGCTCACCCGAAAGGTCATGAGAGACCTGTTCTCATCGTTCATGCCCAAGCTCGCGAATCCTCCGGAGGACCTGGTGGAGAAGACCATCGCCCAGGCCAAGGGCAACCCGGGCGCCCTCTCCGAGCGATGCGCGCTGCTCAGGGAATCGGGGGTCGTCAACACCGAGGATGACGAGTGGACCGTCGACATCGGCCAATTGAGCCGGATCCCCTCGGACCAGCACGATACGCTGAAGGCCCGCCTGGATCAGATCGAGCCGCGGGACCGCCAGGTGCTGCAGACCGCCGCGCTCTTCGGCGAGGTCTTCTGGGACGAGGCCATCGTCGCCATGTCGCGGCTCACCGTCCGGCTCAAGAAGAACATCACCCCCGGTCAGATCTGGGCCGACGACTCGGACGCCCTCGCCATCGCCTCGACCCTCGAGCGGTTGGTGGAGCGAAGGTTCCTCGTGCCCCTCTCGGACCGGGATATCCGCGGCACCATAAAGTACGCCTTCGCGGGATCGGGTATCCGCGAGAAGATCATCAGCACCATCGACAGGAAGCGGCAGAAGCAGTACCACCTGCTCGCCGCCGAGTGGCTCAGCCACACGGCCTCCAAGTTCGGGCCCTTTCTGTCCGAGCTCGAGTCGAACCACTGGGTCAAGGGGGGCGAGCAGTACAAGGCGGCCATGTCCTGCTTCCGCGCGGCGCGGCAGGCGAGCTCCCTCTACCTCAACCAGAAGTCGACGGAGCTCTTCCACAAGGGGCTCGAGCTGCTCGGCCCCGAGGACTGGGTCGCCCGCATCGATGCCCTTCATGATCTATCGACCTTATACGAGCTCCAGAACAACCTCCAGGAGGCGGAGCAGTGCCTCACCGAGATGCTCCGGAACGCCTGGATCATCGCCCACCGGGGCAAGGCCGGCGCGGCCCTCAACAAGATCGGGCGGCTCTACCGGGCGCGGGGGGACAGCGTGGCGGCGCGCGCGTTCATCAACCGGGGACTGGCGCTCTTCCGGGCCACCGGTGACGACGCCGGTGTGGCGGCCTGCCTCGGGGATCTGGGGGAGCTCGCCCGCCAGGCCGGTCAGCTCGATCGGGCCTACGGGCTCGTCAAGGAGGCGTTCGAGATCCAGCGCAAGCAGCGGAACAAACGCTCCATGGCGGTATCGCTGCAGAGCCTGGGGAGCATCGAGGCGGATCGGACCTCCTACGAGAAGGCGGAGCGCTTCTTCACCGAGGCTATGGAGTTGCGCCGCCGCATCAACGATCGGGGGGGGATGGCCCAGTCCCTGGTCGCCCTCGCGACCGTCAAATTCAACCGGGGGGATACGGAGGGGGCGATGGCGCCCTTCACCTCCGCCCTGGATCTGGCCCTGGAGGTGGGCGATCGCCGCACCGAGGCCGCCGCGCGATGCAAGCTCGGCCAGGCCCTCAGGGAGCGGTCCATGTACAAGGAGGCCATGCAGCACGTCAAGGCGTGCGAGGAGATCGCGACGGTCCAGAATGATGATCGGCTACTGGCCGAGGTGCTGAGCAACATGTCCCTCCTCTCCCTGAAGATGGGAGAGCTGGAGGCGGGCCGGCAGCAGGCCGAGAACGCTCTGTCTCTCGTCGCGCATCAAGACGCCAAGGAGACCGAGGGGCTCGCCTACCGCGCCCTCGGAGAGATCGAGTCGACCACGATGTGGGACACCTCGACCCCCGATTCAGAGGACAAGGCGAGCGCCGCGTTCAGCAGGGCCCTCGACGCGTTCCGGGCCACCGGCAACGAGCTCGAGATCGCCCACACCCTCTACGCCATGGGCAACCGCATGCTGGAGCGTGGAGACATGGCGGGCAGCCTGAGGTGCCTGACGGAGGCCGGTGAGATCTTCAAACGCATCGAGTCCCCCCTCAGCAAGCGCATCGAACGCACCATCAGAGAGACCACCGATCAGATACCGGATGACAACATCGGTATGCTCGAGCGAATGCGCAGGGGGCGAAAGGCCAGGAAGGAGTCATGAATGTCTGAAAGTAATCCCAAGGGGAGCGCGAGCCCGAAGACGAAGCGCCTCAGCATCAAGGTAAGCGACGAGCAGGCCAAGGGGACCTACGCCAACGTCGCGATCATTCACAACAACGACGCCGAGTTCATTTTCGACTTCGTTTTCATGGAGCCCCAGCGGGGGCAGGGGCACGTCGTCTCTCGCATCGTCAGCAACCCCCGGACCGCGAAGCGAATGCTCAGCGGCCTCTCGGAGCTCATCAAAACCTACGAGGAGCGCTACGGGACGATTAAAATGCCCGAGAGCGCCCCGCCGAAGGGAACCTACCACTGACAGCTCGGTACTGGTCGGAGTGAGGGCCGTTGACAGAGGGCAGACCCGCCCTGCTGTACGTCATCGGCTGCGGGCCCGCATCCGGCGCGCGAGCATGGAAGAGGAACAATGATGCGATCCGTGTTGAAGTGGTTGCTCGTTCTACTCCCTTGTACAGGTCTCTTGCTCCCCCAGTGCGGCGGTGAGAGTGATCCGCCGAAGCCGTCTTCCGTCGGCGAGCGATCCCCCGCAGCGGTCGAGTCCTCTCCGACCGAGGCCGTGGAGGCCGCGGAGGCCGTTCCTCGGTCCGCGCCAGCGGCCTACTTCGGCGGTCTCTCCGTCGAGCGCCTCGACGGCCCGATGCAATTCGAGCCTCCGGACGCGCCCCGCTCGGTGGTGCTCATCGTGATGGATGCGCTCAACGCCCGGCATCTGGGGATCTACGGCTATGGTCGGGACACCAGTCCGACCATCGACGCGCTGGCCAAAGAGGGCGTCTTCTCTATCAACCACGTGTCCAACTCCTCCTGGACCCGTCCGAGCTACACCACCATCATCACGGGAGTTCCGAAGTCCGTGCACGGCGTGGAGCTCGGCGCCAAGACGCTGGAGAACGCGCTGACCACCGTCGCCGAGCGGTTTCGAACCGCGGGCTACAAGACCGCCGCCATGGTGGGAAATCCCCTCGTCCGCGAGATCTGGGGGTTCGCCCAAGGGTACCAGGTTTACCGGGACACCCAGGTCTACGACAAGGCCTTCCCATGGGACGGCCTGCTCATCGACGAGGCCATAGAGTGGCTGAACACCACCGGGGACAGCCCCTTCTTCCTGACCCTCTTCCTCACGTCCCCCCACGCCCCCTACCGGCCGCCGCGGAAGGCCCGCCGATTTCTGAAGACGGTGCCGGAGGGACCTTTTCCGGAGTATCCGTTCCGGGAGTACAATCGCCCGTTGCCGAAGGAGGTGCACGCGCGGATCGTCGCGGCCTACGACGACGACATCGCTTACATGGATCGGGAGATCGGCCAGCTGATTTCCGCCCTGAAAAAGGGCGGCAGGTACGAGAATACGGCGATGCTGCTCACCGCCGATCACGGCGAGATGATGGGGCAACACAACTGCTACGCCCACGCCTACCACATGTGGGAGCCGACCCTCCGGGTCCCGCTGATCATCCACGCGCCGGGGGTGAGCCCCCATGATGTGTATGACGACCGTCCGTCCACCCATGTGGACCTCGCCCCGACCCTGCTGGACCTCGCCGGCATCGGAGGTCAGAGGGAGGGTCTCGACGGACGCTCAATCTTCGAGCCCGCCCGCGCGGGGACAGGGGACCGGATCCGTTACAGCCAGTACAACGTGCACGGCATCCGGCGCCAGGCCATACGGGACGACCGGTACAAGGTGGTCCACTATCACCGAATAGAGGAGTGGGTGTTCGGGAAGCTCAACGCCCACCGGAAGGGGGTCCCCGCCGCCAATCCCAGGAGTCTCCCTTCCCTGGTGGCCTCCCTCGACGGGGAGCGATACGCGCTCTTCGATCTCGTAGAGGACCCCTCGGAGAGCTCGGACCGGTTCGGCGAGCTCCGGCAGGATCCGGCGGTTCAGCGGTTGCTGAAGGCGCTCGGCGACCGCATCGGTGAGAAGGACGCGCCGTCGGGCGGGCTGTCGAAGGAGACGCTCGAGGCCCTCAAGAACGCGGGATACTTCGTGCCGGAGAGTTGAACCGAATCAATCGTCGAGGCGATGGGTCAGGAACTCAGCGGCCAGCCCCACCAGGGGGATGACCGCGCTGTAGTCCATCCGGGCCGATCCGATCACGCCGATCTGCCCCTGGTTGTTTGTCTGACCGAACGGCGCGGTGATCATCGCGCATCCCTCGAAGGCGTCACCCCCCTCCTGGCCGATGACCACCACCGGACCGCGGTTGGACGCCACCGCCTGATCGAGCAGCTCGAGAATGCGGGTCTTCTCCTCGAGGAACTGCATCAGCTCCTCCATCCGATCCCTGAGGTCGGGCTGGGCCGCGAGGTGACTCCGCCCATCCACCACCAAATCGGACCTGCTCTTGATGCTGGCCTGCACCGCTTCCGTGCCGAGCAGCGTCGCCTGCTCCCGCATGGCGTCGCACCGTTTGCGGGCGTCTCTCAGCTCCTCCTTAAGGATGGTGCGGAGGTCATTGAGGGTGCGGCCGGTGGTGAGCTCGCCGAGATAGTTGTGAATCCGCTCGAGATCCCGATCCGCCACCTGTGTCTTGGGTTTGACCACGGCGTTGTGCACCAGGCCTTCCCGGGTCACCACGACGGCGAGCAGGGCTCCCTGTCCGATGGGAACGAAGCGCAGCTGTTGCAGCACCGACTCGGACAGCGCCGGGGTGATGACCAGCGCGGCTTGATACACGAAATCCGATAGCGTGCGGACCACATCCTGCCAGGTCTCGTGGGAGCCCATGGTGAGGTGCTGGAAGCGGGACAGGATCCGCCGGGCGTGCTGGTCCGTGAGCTGATGGGTTTCCTGTTTCAAGGTGTCCACGAAAAGCCTGAACGCCTGATCGGTCGGGATCCGTCCGGCCGAGGTGTGGGGTTGGATGACGTACCCCATCTCGGTGAGTGCCTTCATCTCCCGTCGAATCGTCGCCGGCGAGAGGTTGAGCTGATGGTTCTTTACGATACGTCTGGAGCTCACCGGTCGGCCGGTGGAGACGTATTCCGCGATGACGGCGAAGAGGATGGATCGGGCGCGGCTTTTTTGATGTGTATTCTTGTTTTGATTTGGTTTCATTTTCAACTACAATTAGTTTTGTAACCCTTGACACTTTGAATAAAATCGTTTGTATCAAAAAATATGCACCAGTTCACTGATGAACTTATAGCCGAGCAACCCCTCGTGGGAAAGAAGGTCCTTTTCGCCGAGGACCAGGAACACCTGAGAACCATCATCGGAATGATGATAGAAGAGCTAGGGGCCGATGTCCTCCCTGTGGAGGACGGCGAGAACGTCATCGAGGAGTATTCCGCCGACGTGGAAGGCATCGATCTGGTGCTCATGGACATCCGTATGAGCGGTCTCGGGGGCAGCGACACATTCAAGCGGCTCATCGAGATCGATCCCCGTGTGAAAGTCGTTCTGACCTCAGGCACGCCGCCGGATACCGACCTCATCGACATGCTCGCCAAATACCGCGGCGGCTTCATTGAAAAACCGTTTAATCTCGATCATTTGAGTGAGGTCTTGAGGAAAGTCCTGGCCGGTGAGCACGTCATCCAATCATTTTAATTATCATTCCTGATAATTGGAGGGCGGACCATCGGTCCGCCCCGGTGTAACCCAATAAATCGTTGCAGGGGCGCACCCGCGCGTACGCCCTCTTCATTGAATCTGCCGGCTATCCACTCCGGCCCAGCTGTCGAATCTCCTCAGTCAGGCGTTTATACTCCCCCGGCCTGAAGGCGACCTGTCCGAACCGCACCTGGTTGTACCGGTCGATGACCGGCCGTGCCCCGGCGGCGAGATCCGGCGCGACCTGCTCGATGATCTCCGTGTACTCGAGGGGGGTGGTGAAGACGGTGCGCGGATAGCCCAGCTTGGCCAGTCGTCTTTCAAGGCGGTTGAGGAGCCTGGTGGCCTCCTTCTGGGCCATTCTGGGGGGGCGCTTCTTTCCCGCCGAGGTGGATCGGGGGCTCCGACGGCGGAACCGATGCCACGCGATCCCGGCCGCCGCGAGGACGAGAATCAAGATGGGGATGGCCTTGGGGATGCCGGGCAGTCCCTTGCCGAACCGAGAATTCCGACGCCAGAAACGCCATATCGAGATGGCGATTTTCCCCTGAGTGGACAGATCGTAGCCGACGATGTGCTTGTGCCAGCGCATCCTGAGGGCATCGATGATCATCGAGAGCTTCCCCGGTGGCCGGAGTCCTTCGGCACCGGAGACGCTGGGGGTCGCGTCGAGGGTGACCCATCGGCCGTCGAGGTAGGCCTCCGTCCAGGAGTGGGCCGATCGTTTGCGAACCGAGTAGAACTCACCGACGGAGTTCCAGTCCGCGCCATGGAACCCGGTGACCAGCCTAGCGGGGATCCCCTTGGCCCGGAGCATCAGGGTCAGGGCCGTGGCGAAGTGTTCGCAGGTGCCGGTCCTCCTGGAGAAGAGAAACCGATCGAGGGGGGTGGACTCCGTTGCGTTGCGCGCGTCCCCCGCAAGGGAGAGGGAGTATTGATAACGGCTCCTCAAGCCCGTGATAAGCTGGTGCGTCACCCCTCGGCCGGTCCCCTCCGGCGCGAGCTCGTCGGCGAGCCGGGCGATCCGTTCGCCTCCCTCGGTGAGCCCCAGATAGGAAATCGCCGGGCTCGGCGGAGCGCCCGTCGGAGGGGAATCGGTGAGCTCCACGCGATAACGAATCCCCACCTCGGCGTCGTCCGTGTAGCGGATTTCCCCGAGGCGGTTGCCCTCTAGGGCTCGCGGCGCCACACTTTTTTTCTGGGACACCAGATTGGTGTGAATCACGCCGGTGCCTTCGGGGACGAAGAGCACCTTGGGGTCCAGGGGCTCGAGGAGCACGTCGAAGCGCCGTCCCCGCTTCCGGGCCGCTTCGGGATCAATCAAGTACCGTTGCTGGTTCGTGGAGAGCGCGCTCCAGCCGCCACTGTTCCGGCTCCTGGACCATTTGTTGTTGTCGAAAATATCGAAGACCGCCCCCCGGATCCTGAGGGGGAGCGTCCGTTGGGGGGGCTCGTCTCCGACGGGCTCCAGACGAATGACCACGGTGTCTTCCATCCGGACAATATCGAGGTCCCCCAGGGTGACCGTTTCACCGAACCCTACCGCGGCCTCGTGACTCTTGAGCTTTCCGAAGACGCCGATGCCGAGCCGGGGAAAGAAAACGAACAGCAACGCGGTCATGATCAGGACGGGGATGGAGAGGAGAGAGGTGGTCGCGAGGAAGCCGCCAGAGATGATGCGCTTGGACATGAAGAGCCTCTCGAGCACCTCCGCGCCGGAGTTCCCGGTGTTGGGCTTGAAGCGGTTCTCCATCTCCTGGCGGAGGTAGGTGAGGGCGAGCACCGGAGAGCTGAGCCCGACGAAGAGGATGAAGCAGACGCCGTAAAGCAGATCATCGATGGCCACCGTCGCCGCGATGATGTGGAGAAAAGAAAGGATGACGATTTGGTAGTAGTCGCTCGCGAACCCGCGGCTCGTCAGCTTGGCCCCCAGCGCGGCGGCGATGAACTCCATGCCCACCTGGGCCATGGGAACGCCAAAGAACATTCGGGCGATCTGGACAGACATCAGGACGACCAGCGCCCCGGTGATCCCCCGGCGATATCCTTCGGAGCGCATCAGATCGTAGGGGAGGAGCCACCCCGCGCCCCACAAGAGGAAGAAGGTCGCGCTGAACCCCCAGCCGATCTCCGTGGAGGCGATGAGCGGAAGCGCCCCGACCAGGGCCAGAAAGAAGGTCAGCGCCTTCTGGGTCCTTTGGAATCTCATAAGGCGGCCCTCTCGACTCGGGGGATGGCGATCCGGTCGGCGACGCCGATGGTGTCGGCCCGCGGACCGATGAGCACGGAGTAAACGGCCTGGCCCATCGGCGGGGGGGCGGACCGGGCCCGGGAGACATCGAGCAGCGCCAGGTGCTCCAGCAGACGCAGCGCGTCCTTCGGCGTGTCCGAGGTCAGCACGGCGGGGGGCGAGGTGATGAGCTTGAGCGATACCCCCTGTCGGGAGAGACCCTTGATGATGGTGGCGGCGGCGGAGATGCGCTGTTCCACCTGCTCGTCCGGATTGGGGGCGGCCCGATCGGAGAGGGGGTCGAGGACCAGCTCGAGGAATCCGGCGGTATCCACGTTGTTCTGACGAATCATCAGCTTGCCGAGCCGCGCCGTGGATCGCCAATCGATGAGCCGGGGATCATCTCCGGGGATCATCTCCTTGAGCTCACGGAACTCCTGCCCGAGGCCCTTGATAGTCAGGGGCCGCCCGCCCTCGCCGGCGAGAGAGGCGGGCGGGGGCAGGGCCATATCGAGCTGCTTGGGCAGCGCGATGATCTCGTCCTCGAGGGGAATGAAACGGGTCTTGTCGAACAGCCCGAACGGAAATCGGGTCGAGACAATCGTCCCGTCGAATTTCGCCGGTCCCCGCCGGGAGAGCTCACAGCGATAGGCGATGGATCGGGTCTCCCGGGGGCTGACACGAAGAAAGAAGCAGCGTCGCCGGAAAGGCCGGTCTTCGATCTCGTCGCGCAGCTCCACTCCGAAGGACGAGGCGAACCGTTTGACGTTGGTGACGGACAGCTCGACCGGGAAGGGAATGTCCACCTCGGCGTACTTCGGTATCCCGCGTCGGATCTCGATTCCCCGGAGGCTGATCTCGGAGAGGATTCCGCTGACGACGATCAACCCGAGCATGAGCCCGAGCACCAGAAAGAGGAGGTTGTTACCGGTGTTCACCGCGGCGAACCCCACACCGATGGTCACCGCGGTATAGAATTTTCCCTGGCGGGTAAATCGGATGCCCCTCGGCAGGAGACGGCGCCGAAGCCGTTTCCACCTCCGGCGCCGGGGAGACCCTTTCCCGTCCATCAGATTGGGATCTCCACCTCGGAGAGGATCTCACTCAGCACTCGCTCCGCCGCGATCCGTGATCCCGCCGCGCCGAAGGAGCTGTTGGCGGGGATGATCCGGTGGGCCAGCACCGGAACGATGAGCTGCTTGACATCATCCACGAGACAGAAATCCCGCTCCCTGAGAAACGCGAGCGCCCGGGCGGCGCGGTGGAGCGCCATCCCCCCACGGGGGCCGATACCGAGCTCGAGGAGATCGCTGTTTCGGGAACGGGTGACGATCTCCATGATATAATCAAGCACGGTACTGTCCATGTGAATCCGGTCCACCGCCTCGGCGATGGACCGATGCGTCTTGGGATGGACCACCGAGCTCACGCGGTCCACCGGATCCAGCGTTGACTTTCTGGAGACGATCTTGCGTTCGGCCTCCGGATTGGGATACCCCATGGAGATGCGCATGAGGAAACGGTCGAGCTGCGACTCCGGGAGGGGGTAGGTCCCGTGGCGCTCCTGCTCGTTCTGGGTGGCGATGACCATGAACGGCTCGGGGAGCTTCGAGGGGACGCCGTCCACCGACACGCTCTTTTCGCTCATGGCCTCGAGAAGCGCCGATTGGGTCTTGGGGGTCGATCGGTTGATCTCGTCCGCCAGGACGATGTTGCCGAACAGCGGCCCTCTCTTGAACCTGAAATCGCCGGTCTTCTGATCCCACACCGAGACCCCGGTGATGTCCGCGGGCAACAGATCAGAGGTGAACTGGATGCGTCGAAACTCACCGCCGATGGCCCTCGCGAGGGACCTGGCCAAGGTGGTCTTTCCCACGCCGGGGACATCCTCGATGAGCAGGTGGCCGCCCGCGAAGAAGCAGCAGACCGCGAGCTCGACCGCTCTTCGCTGGCCGAGGAGCGCGTTTTCCACGGACTCGACCATCTGGTTTCCGAGATCGTCGAGGTCCGAAATTATGTTCAAACTGTTTTCAACCATATCCATCCATTATTGATGATACCGCGTTTTCGGCGGTGGAGATCTCGGCTAAGGCACTTTTGCATCGATGGTTTTGGTCTTGTCTTCCCGAATGGGAACCATTCTCATCGCGCGTCTGCCGTTCGCGCTGAAGACGACTTCGTGGATTCCGGATTTCAGCTTGACGCGGACGGGCGCCTTCCCTCTCGAGATCCCGTCCACCAGCACGAACACCGGAACATCCTCTGACGGCGCCTTGACCACCAGGGTGCCGGTGTCCTCCGCGGGTTTCGCCGGTTTCTGGTTCTGCGCGGCCTCTTCGCGCTCCTGCTGACGCTTGGCCCGCTGCTTGCGCCGTTCCTTCTCCGCCGCGGCGTCTCTTTTCGGGGTTTCGGCGCGGGGCTTGTCGAGTGATCCGCCGGGGCGATTGATGCCGCTTTGCTTGGCCTTGTCGGTGTTGGGCTCCTCCGCTGAAATTTTAAATGGCTCCGTTTTCACCACCGACGCCTCCGACGGGTCCGGCGGCGCTTCAGCCGGTGGCGTTTCGGCCGGTGGCGTTTCGGCCGGTGGTGTTTCGGCCGGTGGCGGTGTCCTGTCCGGCTCGGGGGGCACGGGAGGACGCGTCCGGGTGACCGTTTCGCGGTCAATGGGGGCGTCGCTTCGACTGCGCAGGTCCCGGACCCTGTAGAAGTGATACGCCGAGAGCAGAATCAGCGCCGCTATCGCGAAGAGGGCGACAATCCGCCACACCGGCGACACCCCGTTCCGTCGTGACGGCAACTGAGGGGGCTGAGCCGTAGAGACTTCGTTCAAGTCCTCCATCTCCAGAGGGATGGTGTTTGATTTGTCGCGCTTTTTCTTCCGTTCCGACTCATTGGCGATAAAGGCGACCTCCTTGACGGAGCGCTTTGCGGGCTCGTCCGTGAACGGCAGGTTGTCGGAAGCCGCGGCCTTCTTCTCCGACGTGGCGGTCGCGAAGGGGGGAGAATTCGTTTCGGGGGGCGGTCCGGGATCGAGGGTGATCAGCTCAATCCCGTTGGTCCCGTGTTCAATCACCTCCAGATCGTCCGCAGCCTTTCGGCTCGGCGGGGACTCCTCACCCGTCTCTTCGACGGTGGTCCAAGGTGAGACGTCTGCGTCCCGCTTCTTTATCTTGTCCTTCTCCCCGTCCGCCGTACCCGGCGCCGGTGGCTCCCCCCAAGTGTCTGTTTCCGCGAGATCCTCGGTCGTCGATCCGGAATCCGCAGTGCCTTTCTTTGGCGCCGCATCCTCATCCCCATCCCGGGTATCCGCGGGATGCGTCTTTGTGACTTTGTCTTCCGGTCTCGCGTCCGCCGCTGTCTTCTCCAGCGTTCTCGGAGCTTGCGGCTCCGCGGCCGTCCGGGGGCTCTGCTTGGTGCCCCCCGCGCCATCCGCCGCGGGCTTCGGTCCGGACCGTTCCGACTCGTCGCGGGCCTCGAGGCCGGCCTCCCCCTCACGTATCCGCTCCATGGCCCGTTCCCGGAGGTCGCCGAGCTCGGCGATGGCCCCGAGGAGCCATTCGAGCTCCGGCTTGGTGGGTTTCTGTCCCCGCTTGCCCATCTCTACGGTCCAATCCCGGGTCTTCTTCGCCCATGCCTCGATGTCGTCCAGCCCATACATAGGACCGGCGCTGAGGAGGCTGTTCACGATGCGGTAGAGCCCTCCCAGAGAGCTGCGGCTGAAGCGTATCTTGGGATTGGCGATGAGCCGCTCCAGTCGTTCGTTTTCCCTCCTCAGTCCGGCAATTTTCTGGTCGAAGGTGCGTAGGAAGATGGTTTGACGTCGAAAATCAAGTCGGTTTTTTTCAGACGATGAATTCATACTACATACTTTCGAGTCGGTAAGGATCTCCTCCACTTCAATACAATTTCGTGTAGAGAATTATAAAGCACATTCAATTTAATGGTAGGGACGAATTTTGGATTGTCTCAAAAACAATCGGGAATAATCGCCGAGGGAGGCTTGTTCCGAGGACAGATTGGGAGGTTGGAACGTGATCTTCTCAGAGAAAAAAAAGGTTCGCGCGGAGTTCGAGAAGGCCTGCATAGAGCATCTCGACGCCTTGTACGCGGGGGCGCTGAAGCTGACCCGCTCCGCCTCCGAGGCCGAGGAGCTTGTCCAGGATACGTATGTCAAGGCCTTTCGGTTCGCGCATAAATTCGAGTGGGGGACCAATCTGAAGGCCTGGCTCTTTCGCATCCAGTCCAACACCTTCATCAATGACTATCGTCACCGGGGACACGAGCGGCGGTACCTGGAGCGGGCCGCCACCGAATCGATATACGATGAGGTGCTCGACACCGAGGCCAGGGCCTACGCCTCGGATCCGGAGAAGCACGTGTTCAATAAATTTCTCGGGGAGGAGCTCGAACGGGCCATCGACGAGCTGCCGGATGATTTCCGCATGGTGGTGATGCTCACGGATCTGCAGGGGTTCTCTTACAAGGAAGTCGCCGAGATCCTCGGCTGTCCCATCGGTACGGTGATGTCCCGCCTCCACCGGGCCCGCCGGATGCTGCAGCGGGAGCTCATCGACTTCGCTGTGGACGCCGGGCTCACCACCCCGAAGGGAGAAAAACCAACTAATATCGAAGAATTTCGTAAAAAGAAGGTCAGGACGCCATGAGTTGTACACACCAAAAAAAGTATCTCGACGCGTATGTGGACGGGGAGCTGGAGCCGGGGCTGATGCTCGACATCGAACGGCATCTAGAGGCCTGCGAGGGCTGTCAGGCGCTGGTGCTGATCAAGCGGAAGCTCAAGAGCGGTATCTCGAAGCTCGGTGACATCAGGGCCCCGGATCACCTCCGGCAGCAGATTATGGGGCTCTCGTCCCGGCGGCTCACCCCCTGGCGGATCGCGGTGGCGGTGGCCGTGCCCCTGGCCGCCGCGGCCTCCCTGCTCCTCGTCTTAGGGACGGTCGGCTCGGCCCCCGAGGAGCCGTTGGACAACGTCCTGCAGGATGTGGTGTCCCGGCACGCCCATGAGCTCCCCATGGAGGTTCAGGGGGATCCCTCCCAGGCCGCCTCCTGGTTCCGGGGCAAGGTCGACTTTCCGGTGCGGGCCCCCCACCTCAACGTCAAGAAGGCGAGCTTTCAGGGCGCCCGGCTCTCCAATGTCCGGGAGCACCAGGCCGCTCACATGGCCTACACCGTGGACGGCCACCGGGTGACCCTGATGATCTTCAACCGGCAGAACACCGTCCTCTCCGGAGGTCGCCATGTCTCCGTCGGCGGCCGGGATGTCCTCGTCGGACGGCGGAACGGCTTCAACGTCGCCGTGGTCCTGGATGGCGACATGGCCTATGCCCTCTCCTCCGATCTCTCCCGGGATCGCCTCCTCTCCCTGGTTCGGAATATCGGAATCTAGTGCCTCGTCAAGCCTCCGTTGATGGGTCAGGCTGGCCCTTTTCGACGATCTCGGCGTCACTCCTCCTCGAATTGAGCGCCGCCAGTCCTTCGTCGTCGTTCCTTGACCTCGCCGAAAATATCTCAACCTCTACCCACCACCGTAGACTTGACAAGGCACCAGCCGGAAATCTCCAGTCCAGTGGCCTGGCCCGGCGGACTGGTGCGTCGAATGGTCCTGTCGGCGCGCTCAGCTTCGTGCGACTGAGGCCCGGGATCCCGAAATCAGTAACCCGATTATAAGATCAAGTACGTGAAAATGAGACTCTGGAACAGCTCGAACTGCCACAAGCGGGGAGGCCCGAGATACGCTCAGATTCCTTGGCTTATGGCCAATTAACACAATAAAAACGGAAGGTTTTTGTCTGGCTGATACGCCCTGAAAGATATGGCTCAGCGCCTTCCCTCCCCGCCGTCTTTTCGGCATGCTTCTTTCATAGGGTGAAGCCGAAAGGAGTAATTTATCATGAACTACAAAACACCCATCTGTTTGGTTTGCGCGGTTCTCGTCTCCGCCTGCGGGATGTTTCTTCCCCCGAGCGATGTGCCGGGCGGCGGCAAGCGACCACCGCTCCTCTATGTGAAGGGGGATCAGGTCAGGGAACCCGGGGGGCGACCCATCATGCTTCGGGGGGTCTCGTTCGGCAATCAGGTCTGGCAGGACGTGGCCGTTCCCCGCCTCCACCACAGCGCGGTGGACTACCAGCGGGTGGCCGATATGGGGATGAACAGCGTGCGGTTCTACCTGCATCACGCGACGTTTGAAGATGAGGATCACCCGGGGCGGTACAAGGCCGAGGGGTGGAAGTGGCTCGACGACAACATCGCCTGGGCCAAGGCGCAAGACATCTATCTGATACTCAACATGCATGTGCCCCCCGGCGGATTCCAGTCCAACGGCGAGGGCGGGGCGCTCTGGGAGCAGGAGAGCGCCCAGCAGCGGTTCATCGACCTTTGGGCGGCCATCGCCGAGCGGTACCGGGAGGAGCCCACCATCGCGGGGTACGACCTCCTGAACGAGCCGGTGGTGACGGAGTCGATGGCGCAGTGGCACACCCTGGCCGATCGGACCATCAAGGCTGTCCGGGCGGTGGATCCCTTCCACATCCTGTTCGTCGAGCGGGTCAACGCGGTGGCCGGCGAGTGGAAGGAGGACGCGGATCGCAACCAGTTCCTGGTGAACGACCCCAACGTGGTCTACGAGTTTCACTTCTACAAGCCGTTCCACTTCACCCACCAGGGCGCCTCATGGGTGGACTTCGTCGCGGAGGATACGACCTACCCGGACCCCGACCGGGTGGGCGTCGAGTGGTTCCTGATCAACTGGCGCCAGGGCACCTTCGGAAGCCCCAACCTGCCCGAAGGGGACAGCGACTGGACGTACTACGAGGGGGACCCGTTCACGATAAAGGATCCCACGATGACGATTGCGAAGCCCGCCCTCACCGCCCAGCGAAACTCAGGCAAGGTCTACTTCGATGACATCGTGCTCGAGCGGCTGAACCCGGACGGCAGCGTGGCCGAGGAGATCTGGCGGGTCGACCTCGACACCCACCGGGGCTGGTTCTTCTGGAAGAAGAACGGCGTGGGGAACTCCGCCGTCGAGGCGACGGGGCACGGCGATGACGCCAGCCTCAGCATCTCCGGCACCGACGACGACACCAACCTCAGCGCCGACATCTACATGGTCCGCACCGAGCCCGGGGCCACCTACCGGCTCAGCGGCTGGATGAAGGGGGAGCAGATACCGGCGGGTGCGGTGTGCCAGGTGCGGCTGGACTTCTTGAGCGCGCAGGTCCCGCTCCACGGCTGGGACAAGGCGTTCCTCGCCCAGGAGATCGACGCCTACCTCGCCTGGGCGAAGCACCACGGCGTCCCCCTCTATCTCGGCGAGTTCGGCGCCATCCGGGGGAGCTTCGACGAGGACTGGGGAGGCCTCCGATGGGTGGAGGACATGCTCGATCTGCTCATCGAGAGGAACCTCCACTTCTCGTATCACGACTACCACGAGAGCAACTTCGGTATCTACTTCGGTGACGACACCCTGCCGGATCCGAACAACGCCAATACCGGCCTCATCGACCTCCTGACGAACAAGCTGAACGACGCGAGGTAATCGGGAGGACCGTTTGAATTTTCCCTCGGAGCTTCGGGCGGGGTTGTTCGCCGGGGCAACAGGGCATTTCTTTCTCGCTGACGGGGGCCAGGGAGACATCATCAATCAAGAATTTGCGCACTCCTGCGGGTGGTTTCTGCTATGATGTTAGTCTCGCGGAAGCCTGATTGCGAGAGCGAAATATCGTGAAAAGGGCCGAGGATACGACATGAATCCATTGCAGCCTGTAATGTCAGGAGGTTCGGCTGATGCAATGGGGATGGCATCGTCTTCGGGAAGAGGGGTGAAAGAAAGGATACGGAATGGGAGCGTCAAGGAGTTACAACACGACAGAGAAAGGAAGCTCTAAAACTACAAATATGTACCGCTGCCTTTTGGCGGCGCAAATCTGCGGGCTCGCGCTCTTCGGATGCAACGGCAGCGATTCCGAACCGGCGGTGGATGCGGGGACTTTTGGCACGCCGGACACGGACACGGATACGGATGCCGATACCGATACGGATGCCGATACCGATACGGATGCCGATACGGACACGGATGCCGACACGGACACGGATGCCGATA
>JBNLED010000197.1:0-90743 GCA_050304755.1 Polyangia bacterium
CGAGGGCCCCCCTCGGGAATCGCGTGATCCTCCCAACTCAAAACCGATAGACCGCCTCCAGCCCGGCGCCGACGGTGTCCGGGAACCGCCGACACACGCCGCCGGCGCATCGGATATCCCCCCGCCGGGAGCCGATGGAGAGCCCGATGTTTAGGTCCTCGAGGGGCGCCGGCAGCTCGGCGCTCGCCCGGAGCCGGGCATAGTGGCTCGCGGGCCAAAGCATCCCCCCCAGGCTGGTTCGTACGGCCCGCTCGTCGCTGTATTCGTGGGCGAGGGTGACACCAAAGAGGTCGGTCCACTGATATCCCAGGGTCTCCAAGGTCACCCAATAGTCAGTCCCCTCGGTTACCTCGAGGGCGTGCCGCCTCACCTCGGCGGACACCTCGACGCGGTGGGGGCCCCTGACCGGGAGGACGACATGGCCCTTGAGATGCCAGAGAACCCCCGAGTCCCGCCCTGCAATCTCCGGACTCCGGGTCGTCTCGTAGCGGAAGCCCCCCTCCACGGTAGCGGTGATATCGGTCCCTTCGAACTGCTCCCGAACTGTCAGCATCGGGTGAATCACCGTGGTGTCCGGGCGGTCGTTCCACTCGCCGCTCGGGAGCAGCCCGCCTTTGTAATGGAGGACACCGCTTTTCAGCGTGAGCTGCAGGCCGGCCCGGTCGATGTAGACGTCGCCGGTGAGTCGCCCCCCGAAGACATTACCGATGGACGCCAGCGGAACAAAGGAAGGCTCCAGGGTGGGCAGGTTGTTGTACGAGATAGGGCGCATCAGCGAGACGTCATTCGCAAGGCCGCGGTAGGGGCCCTCCATGAGCCACCGGCGGTAGTAGACCCCCTCCCCTTTGATGCTGAAGGGGGTCAGGTCGTAAGCGACCTCGCCGAACGCAGCGACTCCGGACTCGTCGAGCACCGACTCGACGGCCCGGTAGTTGTCGTGCTGCTGGTAGTTCCCCTCCAAGTAGAGGTGGGCGCCCTCGAGGTGGGCCTCGGCGGAGCCGCCTCCCGTTAGGACACCGACCCCCGGCGCGCGATCCACAAAGAGGCGTTCTTCGGGGATTTGCGACTCTTGAGTAAACCGGGGCTTCACCATCACCCCGTGGACGCCGAACCCCAGCGCGTCCAGAACCTCCCACTCCACCCGCGCGCCGAGGAGCCGATCCATGGGGTCGTCCTTCAGCAGCTGGCGGGTGAACGGATCCTCGTTCGAGGAGTTCACCACGCCGCCCACCAGAACGGCCCGGACCTTGCGGGGTATCCGGTACTCCACTTGCGCCCCCCTGAGGGCGTTATCCTCTCCGATCTCATCTACCGCGATGAGGGAGAGCGCCATCCCCCGGCCGAGCTCTACGTGAAAATCCCCCAGGGTGAGCGAGAAATCCCCCATTCGAAAGGTGCCGTAGAGCCGCTCCAACCGGAGGTCGTTGTCGTAGCGCAGGGTCGTGTTGTCCCCTCCGGGAGCGCGCTCCCCGCGATCCGGCGCCTGATGGAACAGCGCGGCGTCCAGCCGAAGACCGCTCTCGATCCCCGGCGCCACGGCGGTGGCGTCCAAGGTGTTGCCGAATCGAAAATAGTCGTCATCGTTTCCGTAGATCTCCTCGTCAGCGCTTCCGTTGTTTCCGATGGCCTCGGCCCGGAAACGCTCCGTGCCGCTGATCTCTGCGGTGTCGGAGGAGGGCGAGGGGGGCTCATCCGCTTTGGCGTCAACCGGTCTGAGCACCAACAAGGCTATCGCGGACGCAATCTCGCACTGAAATACTCGTTTCGAAGCTTCAGAAGGTGATCGAACGCCGACTCGCAATCAGTCCCCTTTCGTCGCCCCCGGTTGTAACAAAAAACAGGCAAGGGAAGGAACTGTTTGACAGTCATCATTTTCGACCCTAAAGTTATTTGAGAGTCAAACTTTCTTTCAGGAGGCGGTATGACTTCGGATGCACAGGCGGATTTGGGACATCTACTGCTCGAGCTCTATGAACGCATCAACGCCTGGGAACAAGGGGTGGTGGCGGAGAGCGCCCTCTCCCCGGCCCAAATGCATGCGCTCGAGATGCTGGGACACATGAACGCCCCCACCATGAAGCGGCTCGCCCAGAAGCTGGGGGTCACCACCGGCACCCTCACGGCGATGGTGGATCGCCTGGAGCGCACCGGGCTGGTGGAACGGCTCGCGAACCCCGAGGACCGGCGGAGCTATATCCTCGCCCTGACCGGGGCGGGGCGGGATCAATTCGAGAAACACCACGAATATCACATTCAGCTGACCGAGGAGCTCGCCGCGGGCTTCAGCCCCGAGGAGCTCGCTGATTTCGTGACCTATCTGAAGCGCTTAGTGGAAAGGATCTGAGCGATGTGCGAAGCGAAAGGGACCTGCTCACTCTACAAGTCCTCCCCGTCGAAGGGGGAGAAGCGGTTGCTGGCCATCATCGCGATCTCGGCGGTCACCATGATCGCCGAGGTGGTGGGCGGCACCCTGTCGGGGTCCATGGCGCTCCTCGCGGATGGGTGGCACATGGGCACCCACCTGCTGGCGCTGGGGGTGGCCTACGCCGCGTGCATCATCGCCCGACGCATCGCCAAGGACACCCGGTTCGCCTTCGGCCCCGCCAAGGTGGGCGCCCTCGGCGGATTCGCCGGCGCCATCATGCTGGGGTTCGTGGCGGTGGAGATGGTCGCTGAGGGGATCCAACGGCTCATCGACCCTCGCGCGATCCTGTTCAATGAGGCGATCTTCATCGCTGTGGTGGGGCTCGCGGTCAACACCGTCGGCGCGCTCCTGCTCCGGGGCAATCACCACGGTCACGATCACGGTCACCCTCACGACCATCAGGACGGTCCCCCCGCCCACGGCCACGACCAGAACATGCGCTCGGCCTACCTCCACGTCATTACCGATGCACTGACCTCCGTCCTGGCCATCGCCGCCCTGGTGCTGGGCAAAATGTTCGGGTGGATCTGGCTCGACGCGGCGGTGGCCCTGGCCGGCGGCCTCATCATCCTGAAGTGGGGCGCCGGCCTCCTCAAGTCCTCGGGCGCCGCGCTGCTCGACTTCGTCCCCGACGACAAAGTGCGGACGAACGTACAGACCCTCATCCGGGGGGACAACGGCAACCAGGTGCAGGACCTTCACCTCTTTCCCAACGGCGCCCGGTACGGGCTCCTCGCTACGGTCGTCTCCCACCACCCCAAGGAGACCACCCAGACCATCAAGGAGCGGCTCTGCTCCCTCGACTGCCTCGATCACGTCACCCTCGAGGTCCGAAACTGCAACTGTCACTCGGCCTGAGTTACTTCCGGCACAAATTACTTGGAAAAGACCAACGGAGCATTGTACCCCTATACCCCCATGACAGCGGATGCCGAACATCGACAGTCTCAGATACTCCGGAGCATCCGATCGGGCATCTGGTCGCTGGTCATTGCGGCTTGCCTGGCGTCATCGGCCGCGTGGGCCCAACCGAAACCCATGACGCTTGTGCTGCTCGGGTACGGCGACACCCCTGATGAGAGCAGGGAAATCCTCGCCTCGGTGGAGGCGGCCCTGACCGATCTGGACGCGAAGGCGGAGATGGTATGGGAGGGAAAATTCCCGACTCCCGACGCCGCCAGGGCCCGCGCCGTTGAAATCGCCGGGGAGCGGCAGGCGCAGGCGGTCTTCTGGCAGGAGGCCGGAATGCTCCTTATCTACGTACCCGCTCAGGACGAGGGCTCCTTTTTGACTCGCCCGATTGAGCCCTCCAAGGAGAGCGCCGGCCATGCGGTGGGGCTCATCATGAGCAGCGCGGTGGCGTCCCTGATGACCGAGGAGGACAACGACGCGGACAACGACCACTCCGCGGAGGACGGGGAGCCCATGTCAAAGGAGGGCGCGGACGCGCCGGCAAAGGAAAAGCCCTCGACTGTTTTCACCACGACACCAGATATCAGCAAGGAGGCCTTCCGAACCGAGCCCCCGAAGAGAGAGACGCTACCGGATGACGCAGAGGAGGAAACGGTTGCCGATGAGGGGTCTTTGGAGGCCCCAGAGGCGGGCGACACAGGCGCTCCGAACAAACCGACCGCAGATGACAAGCCCCCGAAAACGCCCGCCGCCAGAGACCGTGATGGTTCCTCCGAGGTCCTGAGCTCAGATGGAGGCCGCATGAAGCTCCTCGCGGCCTACGGACTGGACGTCACCTCCGACCGTCACCCGGCGGTGCACGGCGGTCGCTTCGGGCTGGGGATCCGCCTCGTTAAAGGGCTTCTACTGACCATGGACTATACGGTATCGCAGCGACTGGAGGCCTCCCCCGAGGCGGCCGAGGCCACCCTGGAGCTCCGCCGCCACCCGATTGCGGTGGGCCTGGGGTGGACCTTCCCGTTGAAGCGATGGCGGCTGGGCGCGGACCTCCTGCTGGAGCTCGACGCGGTGGGGGAGCTCGCCGCGTCAACCAACAACGCCATAACGGCCACCGGAGCGACCACCCGGATCAGGACGAGCATCATTCCCGAGGTCACCGCGGGGCTCCGAATCGCCGGCCCCCTGTTCGGCGCGTTCCGCCTCGGCATGCGCGTCCTTACCGACAAGCCCCGCTACCGCGCGGAGGTGGAGGGACACTCCTCGGTGATCTACGAGCCCTGGCGGCTCCAGGTTCGGGCAACGATCGGCGCCTACGTGGAATTATTTTGAAAAAAAGAGGGGCGCCGGGCGCCGGGCTCGCGGGTACCCCTTGACGATGGAATTCGCCACGAAACAGAGGTCTATGGAGAGCACGACACGAGAGGACGACCTCGCGCTCCTTCGCGACGTCGAATCTGGGGATCCGGCGGCCGAGCGAACCCTCGTCGTCCGGATCTCGGGGAGGGGCACCCGCACCTGCCGGTATCTGGCGGGGGACGGCGACGCGCCGGATCTGGCCCAGCTCGCGGTCCTCCAGGTGGTGCAATCGGCGGGGAGCTTCCGGGGGGAGTGCTCCCTCGAGTACTGGGTGGATCGGGTGACCGTGCGCACCGCGGCGAAACAGTTCGAGAAGCGAAGCCGCCGCCGGCAACTCCGGGAGGCCCACGCCGACCCCGATCCGATGGTCGTCGACGTGGAGCACCAGGCGGCCCTCGGGCAGGTACGGGAGCGCCTGGCCTTCCAGTTCTCGAGGCTGTCGGAGAGGCAGCGGGGGGCGGTGGTGCTCCACTACCTGTATGGTTACGAAATCTCGGAGATAGCCGATCTCCTCGGGGCCCGGATCAATGCGGTCCGGAGCCGCCTCAGAAAGGGGCTCACCCAGCTCAGGCGATACATCCTCGCGGATTCGTGCCTGAGAGAGTGGGTTCGAGAGGGACAAAGATGACACACGCCGATAGTCAATGTAAACGGGCGGTCTCTATCATGAGACGCCGGAGCCTCCGGGAGCCCGTTGAGGTTCTGGATCTCCGGTTTCTGAAAAGACATCTCTCGGGATGCCGCCGCTGCCTGGCGGACAGCGCGGTCCTCCGCGGCGTCCTCGATCCCGTAGCTGATGCGCTCGACGCCGGGCGGACCGCCGAGGCGGTGCTCCGCCGACTCCACGAGACGCCGGCCGACGAAATTCGGCGCGACTGGGGCCGGTCGTTTCGACCCATCCTCGCGGCCGCTGCGGCGGTGCTCCTCGTTGCCTCGGGCGTGCTGGTCTGGCGATTGACCGTGGGAGCATCCCGGTCAGCCCCGACCAACTCGGACGAGCTGCTGTCAGTGCGTCCTTTGGTCACTGAGGCGCAATCCCAGTCGGAGTCGGAGGAGCGCGCGCCGGACCTTCAGGCGAACGAACGGCCATCAGCGCCAGAAGGCATGCAGAAAATCGCCGCGAAGGGAGAGGATCGCCGCCTGCTGCTGCCGACGGGAATCCGGTTGCTGCTGATGCGAGACACCCAGATCGTCGCGGGGCCGGACCTCGAGACCCCCTTTTCGGTGACCCTTTACAAAGGAACGGTCGTGGCGTCCGTCGATCCGGCGCGGCAGGGCCCCCCCTTCAAGGTGTTTACGAGCCTGGGACAGGCGGAGGTCAAGGGCACGGTGTTCTCGGTCACCGCGGACGGCGTCGCGGATCGCGTGGAGGTGCTCAGGGGGCGGGTAGCGGTGACCCGCGCAGACGGTGAGGTGCGAATGGTCTCCAGGGGGGAGGGTCTCTCGATCAAAGAGCAGCGCGTGGCCCGGCTGGAAGACGATGCGACGAAAGCCCTCGACATTGCGTTTCAAAAGTTGTCCTCGACCGAGGAGGGTATCGTCGACACGCTGGATCTCAGGGGCCACCCCCCTGCCCCGACCGTCCGCGATCTGCCGACCGTCCGCGAACTGCTCCTCAGTGTCCGCCGACACAAATCGCACAAGGAGTGGCGGCAAGCTGTGACGGCGTATCGGGATCTCCTCCGTCATCACCCGTCGAGCCCCGCCGCGCAGGACGCCCTCGTGGCCCTCGGCGACCTCCAGCTGAAGCACCTGAACCGCCCGGACTTGGCGCTCCAACGCTTCGACCAGTACCTCCGGCGGAACGGCGGCACTCTCACCGAGGAGGCGTTGGTGGGGAAATCCCGAGCGCTGAGGAGGCTGGGGAGGACCGCCGCGGAGCGGGATTTGCTGGAGCGCTTCGCCGCGCACTATCCGGGATCGGTGCACGGCCCGGCCGTAAGGGCCCGGTTGGAGGAGCTGAAGAAAGAGAAAAACAGCGGGGGTCCGCGGTGAGCCGGTGCAGGTACCTACCAGGTGAGCTTGAACAAAACGGGTTCGCGAGGGAAAGCGAACAGGCAACACAAGGAGGTCGCCATGCACACAGCGCTTAGGGGAATCGTATTTTCACTGATAACCATCGGGATGGCCGGATGTATTGATGAAGAAACCCTCTTCAGGGATTCGAAGTCGACCGATCCGGAAGCGCCCTCGTACCTGGAGATCATCTCGGAGAACCGGGAGCTCTGTACCCAGGTCACCGCCGGATTCATGAGACAGACGGTTGCCACCCCCACGACGCCGACGATGACATGCCTGCCGAAGCCGCTGCCCTGGGAACCGGCGCCTCTCCAAACAGAAGAAGGCCCGGAGTGGGGGACGATCGAGAGCTGCGAGCTGTTGTTCGAGCTGGTCCGCGTGGGCGACGACCTGGATGACGAGTCCTGCCCCCCGGAGCTCTACGAGGGGCTGTCCGAAGAAGAAGCGTCGGCATATCTGGCCAGGAAGGAGGTCAGGGTCGATATCAGGGGCGGCGAGATCGCCAAAAAGGTCATCATGTGTCCTGTGCCGAAGCTGTCGTCGCCCCTGGACTGCGACGAGGCCTCGGCGTATTTCAAGGCGGATGATCCCGAGGCGGTGGGGTGGTACTACTGCGAAGCGCCGGACCACGAGTATTGCGTTCCCCACCTTCAGCTCACCATCCCCGCCGAGACGATGTCAATTGGACACTTCTTCTCCGTAGGCTGTCTTCAGGAGACCGCGTTGACTGAAGAGCAGTGTGATACCTCGGAGGCGTCTCAGCTGGGGGCCGTATGCACCCAGCCGGGATACGCGTTGAATCCGAACCTCGCAAATGCGAGCTACGAGCTCTCGTTCCAGCAGACCTGCGACTGTATGTCGTACACACAGCTTCTCAGTGTTCAAACCGATGAGCCCCTCGAAGATCGGGTGTACGACGCCCACTTCTGCACCCAACCCTGCGACGACCTCCCCTGCCCGGGGGGATATCAGTGTATCGAGACGATCCCGGTATCGCTGGCGGAGAATACCGACCGCTCCTACTGCATCCCGGATTGCATGGTCGACGGGTGCTCGGGGTTCAAGTCGGGAGAGAACGGTGAAATCATCACCGAGGAGTGTATGGTCTCCTCCGACACCGACGTGGACTGGCACTGCGACTTTCCAGCCACCGGCCCGGAGGGGGACGCGGATACCGACGCGGACACCGATGGCGACACTGATGGGGATGCCGATTCCGATGCCGATACCGACACCGATACCGACACCGATGGGGATGCCGATTCGGACGCCGATTCCGATGCGGATACGGACGACTACCTGGATATCATCTCGCAGAGCGGCGATCTCTGCACCCATGTCAGCACTCCAGTCCTTCGTGTGGGAAACCAGACCATGTGCTACACGTCCCCGATGGAGTGGGAATCCTCCTCTGAATGTGAGACCTGCGGTCAGGTGACGCCGAGCTGTGAGTTGGTGGTGGAGGTGCTTCGAGTCGGGGGAGAGATGGCCGATGAATCCTGTCCCGCGGAGCTCTACGACCACCTGTCCGAAGCCGAACGAGAGGCCTATCTGGACAAAAAAGAGGTGATTGACAATGAAATGGACGAGGTGATTGTAAGCAGGATAGTTCTCTGCCCGGTACCGAAGCTGTCGACGCCCATCGATTGCAGCGACGCCGACCTCGTGGCGGCGGCGGAGCAGGAGGCCGGGTGGTACTACTGCGAAGCGGCATCGGACGACGACTGCCCCTATCGCGTGCATCTCACCGACAAGGCGTCGGAGATCGCAACGGGGCACCTCGTGACCACTGAATGTGCTCGACATACCGAGTTGACCGAGGATGCATGCGACGCAACGGGCCCCTCCGTACTCGGCGCGGTCTGCACCCAACCGGGATACGAGTTGAATCCGGACCTGACCAGTTCGGTCTACGAGCTCTCGTTTCAACAGCGATGTGACTGCATGACAAAAACGGACATCCTTACGTTGGACCCTGATACATCTTTGGAAGAGCGCCTGGTGCCGACACACTTCTGCACCCAGCCCTGCGACATCATGGAGTGTCCCTCCGGGTACAAATGCATCAATCCGTTCCCCATCATAGCGGAGCTGGGCGATGGTGTCGCGGACGCCTACTGTGTGCCCGACTGTGTGGCGGAGGGGTGCGTGGGAGATCGGGACATCGGTGGAAAGGTAGAGGTTCAGCAGTGCCTGCCGACATCGGATACCGACGCGGACTGGCGCTGCGTCTTTCCGTCCGATTTGTAGACCATCCACGCGTTCCTTTTTACCCCGCCTCTCATCGTCGAGCTGTTGACCGCGGTGTCGCCCGAAATAGTCCCCGTCCCATCCCTGAAGCGCCGGCGCTCCTCCCTAGAAACAGAAAAAACCGTTCAGCCCAAGGGCCCGCTGTGATATAGAATCGGATTTTTGTTTAAACGGCCCGCGTTGAGGAGCAACAGTGACGACAATCTCGAAAAGTACTGATATTCCAGAAGTTGTAGCGGATGAACAGCGAATACTGACCGACGTCCAGCATCACATCGCCACGAGAGGCAGTCGGCGGGCCCTCGGGATGGACTACGACCAGGAGCTCATCGTGCTCCGGGACGCCCTCGCCGAGGCCAAACCCGAGGACATCCCCCCCCTCATCGAGCAGATGACCCGGCTCCAGGCCCTCGCCCATCAGCGGGGACGGGGCGAGGACATCCCCGTGGATCCCGCCTGCCCCTACTTCGGCCATCTCGCGCTCCGGGAGGACGGCGAGACCCGGGATGTCCTCCTCGGTAAGCACACCTACCTCTCCCAGGAGGACGGCATCCGGATCGTGGACTGGCGCAACGCGCCGGTGAGCCGGATCTACTATTCCTATGACGAAGGGGACGATTACGAGGAGGAGTTCGGCGGTCGATTCCGACGGGGGATTATCGAATCCCGGCGGTCGGTCACGATCGACGACGGCATGCTGAGACGGATCGCCGATTCCGAGCGTATCTACGCCCTGAAAAAGGACGCGTGGCAGCTCCTGGATCCCCAGTCCTCCAGACTCTCCGGCGGGCAAGGGGCCTCCACCCGCGCAGAAGGGCTCTCGTCGGTGCGGGGCATCCTGGGGGTGGACGCGGACGGCTCGGACCGGAAAGACAAGCACCTCCCGGAGATCGCGGCCCTCCTCGACAAAAGACAGTTCGAGCTGATATCATCCCAGGCCTCCAGCCTCCTGGTAGTCAAAGGGGGCGCCGGCTCCGGCAAGACCACCGTGGGGCTCCACCGTATCGCCTACCTGACCTTCGCGGACGAGCGGCGATTCAGACCGAACCGCATCCTGGTCGTGGTGCTCAACCAGGCCCTCGCCACCTATGTCGAGCGGGTGCTCCCCGCCCTCGGCGTGGAGGGCGTCCGGGTCATGACCTTCGACAACTGGGCGAGAAACCAGCGCCGCCGGCATATCAACGGGCTCCCCACCGCCCACAGCCGACACACCCCGCCAGTGGTCTCCCGGTTCAAGCGCCACGCGGCCATGCTCCCCATCCTCGACGACATCGTCGATCGGCAGGACGAGGAGATCACGGAGATGCTGATGGCGTCGGTCTCCGGCAAACCGGACGAGGAGCGGGTGGCGCAGGCGTGGCGATCCCTCGGCGGGCTCCCCCTGGAGGTCCGTCGTGTCATGATGCACCGCTGGGTCCAGGGGAAGATGCGGGTCCGGAAGGTCTCCCCCGAGCCCCTGAACTCCCGGACCGCCGCGATCCTGGAGTCGAAGCTCCTCCGGCTGGAACGCCAGACCTCGGATATCGTCTCGGACTGGGCCGACCTCTTCACCGATGAGACGGCACTCCGGCGGGCCGCCGAAATCCACGCCCCGTCGGAGTTCTCCGAGCAGGAGATCCGTATAATCCACGAGTGGTGCGTGCAGATATACAACGGCCTCGACCCGGAACCCGGCGATGAGCCCCCGGTGATCGACCGGGAGGACGAGGCGATCCTCCTGCGCCTCTACCAGCTCAAACGCGGCTGGCTCAAGGGGACGGGAGGACGGCTGCTCTACGACCACCTCATGCTGGACGAAGTTCAGGATTACAGCCATCTGGAGGTGGCCGTGCTGCTCGACGCCATCGATCCGAAGAACCCGGTCACCCTCGCGGGGGACACAGCCCAGAAGGTGGATCAGACCAGCGGCTTCGTATCGTGGGAGGAGCTCCTCGCGGATATCGGGGTCAAGAACAGTCGGATCGTTCCCCTCGAGGTCGCCTACCGCTCCACCGCCGAAATTATGCGCTTCTCGACGGATGTGCTGGGTCCCTACGCCGAGGAGCAATCGGCCACCCCGCGACACGGCGCCCCCATCGAGCTCCACCGCTTCTCCGGACCGGGGCAGGCGGTCGGATTTCTGGGATCCGCCCTTCGGGATTTGGCCCGCCGGGAGCCCAGGGCGAACGTGGCGGTGATCGCCAGGCACCCGGCCATGGCCAAGACCTATTACAACGGATTGATCAAGGCGGAGGTCCCCCGGCTGGACCTCATCCTGGACCAGGACTTCACCTTCTCTCCCGGGGTTGAAGTCACCGATATTCGTCAGGTCAAGGGGCTGGAATTCGATTACGTGGTGATCGCAGATGTCAACCGGGATGTCTATCCGGACTCCGAGGAGTCGAGACACCTGCTCCATGTGGGGGCCACTCGAGCGGCCCATCAGCTCTGGATTTTCGTTACGGGCTCCCCCTCCCCCGTGCTCCCCGAATGGGTATTCGAGAATGAAGCCTGATCAATCGCTTTCATTTGACCCAACCGCTCGAATTTCTTACATCTCATGGAATGAAAAAAACCGTAAAACACGCTAGTAGTCATTGCAGCTTTATAAAAGATATAAAATAATATCGTTTATGGCCGATACACCAAAATAGGTACCATTGGACACCGGGGGTTGAGATGCCGAGTAAAATACTGATTGTTGATGATACAGAAACCATGCGCCTCTATCAGCACATGTTGCTGTCCGGTCAGGGATACGACCTGGACATGGCCGAGAACGGAGTACAAGCCCTTAAAAAGATTGACGAATTCAAACCAGACCTGGTGTTATTGGATATCATGATGCCCGAGATGGACGGCATCGAATGCTGCCGACGGATCAAGTCCAATCCCACGACGGAAAACACCAAAGTGGTGATCGTAACGACCAAGAGTGAATACGGAAAGGTCAAAGAGGCGTTCGCGGCGGGGTGCGACGACTACGTCACAAAACCCATCAATCGCACAGAGCTTCTGACGAAGATGAGCGAGTTGTTGAAATTCTGTGAGCTTCGGCACCTGCTCAAGTCATGAGTTTATTTAACCCCTTTTTTTCATTTAGTTTTTAATGGGTATCACAAAACAAGACATAAGGATTTTGGAGCACCAGCTGGATGAGATCCACAGACTGGAAGCCCAGCTCATCCGGCTGAAACGGGATCTACTGGAATCTAAACCGAAAAATCCGGATGCCATCGCGTCGACTGTCGAGACGGCGTTCCTGATTTTGAGCAACGATACTCAAAAATGGGCCATCCCCGTCGAGCAGGTCGAAGAGGTCATCGAGATGGTGGCGGTGGTGTCGCCGCAGAAACCCCACGAGGGGGTTGTGGGAATGATCAACTACCATGGCGAGCTCATCGCGCTCTTCGACTTGGGGGAGCTCTCGGGGATGGGGAAGACCCCGATCAATCCCGAGAACATCATCGTTGTCTGCATCTTCGGCGAATCCCTCTTCGCGCTGATGGCGAAGGAGACCACTGACGTCATCACCGTTGATGGCGGCAGCATCAAGATCGCGGATGAGGTGATGCCGGGGATGCTCGAGGAGCTCGGGCTCATCCAGACACCTGAGCTCACCGCCGCGATCATCGATGTGTGGTCCGCGGTGCTATCGATACAGACCAACCCCTCAATTCTGAAAGAGCCCCCGGAAACGGGGACAGAGGGGAGCGAGTAGCCCGTGAGACAGCAACTCACCGATGCCCGAAGACAAAGCGGAGGTACCGGGCTTCAGATATCCGTCGACGAGTATAAAGCATTCACGTCGCTTATCGAGCGCCGTTGCGGGCTGTCGTTCTCCCGGTTCAAGAAGCGTGAGTTCGAGCTCAAAATAGGCAAGCTCGATCAGGCCATCAAGAATAACATCCACGATCTGATTGAAGCGGCGGAGATATCGGACGAGGTCCTCCAGCAAATCGTCAACGTCCTGACCGTCGGAGAGAGCTACTTCTTCCGCAACCGCCCCCACTTCAGCGCCCTGAGCTCGAGCATCATTCCGGAGATCATCAAGGATCGGATGAATGAGAAGAGCCTGAACATCTGGTGCGCCGGGTGCGCCCGGGGGGAGGAACCCTACTCCGTCACCATGTTGCTTCGCGACCGTTTTCCGCTCCTGACGGATTGGAACATTTCTATTATCGCCACGGATATCAACACCTCGTTTCTCGCGGAAGCCCGGAGGGGCATCTATCGGAATTGGTCCTTCCGGGGTGTCGAAAAATCAACCATAAAGCAGTATTTCCACATGGACGTCGACGGCGATTACAGGCTGCATGAAAACATCAAACGGTCTGTCGAATTCAAGCACTTCAACCTGATCGAGCTTTTGCACGGCGCGCGCCCGACCGGGGACAACCTCGATCTCATCTTCTGCAGGAATGTCCTGATCTACTTCCCGTTCAATACGGCGGACCGCATCGTCAAGATGTTCAAGAAGATGATTCGCCCGGGGGGGTTCCTCCTGGTGGGGCATTCCGAGGCCTTTCCCGAGCTCGGCGGCTTCGAAGTCATCTACTCGAACGCGACGTATTACTACAGGACCTCCTCGGACAAGGAGAGAGCCGAGTTGACGAGTCCGGCGGCGACCACGACCACGATCCCGGGGATCGGCGTGCAGACGACCTATCTCCCCCCGCCCCCTGAGGACACGACGAGCCATCCCCCAGCGACCTCCCAGGCGCCGCACATTTCTAGGATTTCCCGCATGTCGCGCCTGCCCGCTGCCGGGCAACGCGGTGCCCCCGGCGAAGTGAAGCGTGAAGACCCCGTCCTCCAACAGGCCCGCGAATTGGCCGACGGAGGGCAGACCGCTCAAGCACTGGAGATGCTTAAAAATCACGCCGGAAAGAACGGGCGGCTCGACCATCGGGTCCACTTCATCCTGGCGCTGCTGGCGGATCACTCGGGGGATGTGTCCCACGCGGTGGAGAGTCTCAAGCGCGCGATCTTTCTGAACAAGAACTTCATCATCGGACACTACTATCTGGGCGTCATCTTTCAACGGGAGGGAGAGCCGAACATCGCCAAGCGACATTTCAAGAATGTGCTCCGGCTCCTCGAGTTGGTTTCCGAAGACGAGCTCCTCGAAGAATCAGAGGGATTGAACGCCGGCCGGCTGAAAGAGATCGTCGCCGGGCGCTACCAGGAGATATGCCTTGAGCAATGAGGCGGAACACAACGCAATGAGCGACACGGAAGCCATGAACGAGTCGATTCTCCAAAGGCGCGCCGACATACTCGCGCAGCAAATCGAGAAGCTCGACACCAAGGAGGGGACCACCGCCCTGTTGGAGTTTTCCATCATGGGATTGCGCTACGCGGTCCCCCTCAACAAGGTCCATGCCGTTACGCAGATTTCGGAGATAACCGCCATCCCGTTGGTGCCGCGGCATATCCCCGGGATTATCCGTCGCCGCGGCGAGTCCATCGCCCTCGTCAACCTCGAGTATTTCTTTCATTCGAACCGGGTGGGTATCTCGGACGCGGACTACGCGATCATCGTCACAGGCGCGTCAAAGCAGCTGGCGCTTCAGGTCGAAAACATCATCGGCGTCGTGCTCATTCCGGAAAAGGAGCTCGTCGCCCCTCAGGACAACTTCGATCCGGCGCAGGCGCCGTATGTCTTCGCGGTGACCATCGACGGGCTCATCATCGTCGATTTGGACAGGCTAGTGTCGGCCAAGGGATTCACCGCCGAGAAAGTGTCGACCTAGGGAGGCGGAGTGAAGCGTCAATGAAACTGAGCAACGAACAGATCTCGGAGCTTCAGGAGGTCTTCAAAGAAGAGGCCATGAACCATATCAAGGCCATCGGGAAGACCTTGGTTCAGCTCACCGAGGGAGAGACTGATGACGCGATAGAGGCCCTGGGGCTGGCCTATCGGGAGGCTCACGGGCTGAAGGGCTCCGCGAGCACCATCGGGGTAACCCGTGTCGCGCGGCTCGGAGAAAAGCTCGAAGAGGTCCTGAGGCTCATCTCGAACGACCGACTGAGCCTGCGCTTCGAAGATATCGAGATGCTCCTCGACACCCTGGACACAATCCGCAAGAGTCTTGACGACCTCACCACGAGTATGGACGAGCTCTCCGACGATGAAAAGATCAGCATCCGGAAGCTCGATGATTTCATCGCGCGGCATACCGAGGCCCCTTCGGAAGCCGCCGGCATACCGAAGCCCCCGCCACCTGAAGAGGTAACGAAGGCGCCCAAAAAGGAGCTCGACCTGCCGAGCGACCAGATGAGCTACCTGATGTCCGTATTCCGGACGGAGGCGGGAGAGCACATCAAGTCCCTGGCGGAGCTCCTTTTCAACCTCGAGGAGGGGAGCGGAGACGCCTCCGAGACGCTCGTCAAGGCGTTCCGGGAGGCACACAGCCTCAAGGGGTCCTCCGGCACCATCGGTTTCGAGCGCGTCGCCACGGTAACCCACGCGCTGGAGGATGTCTTCGGCGCCCTTCAGAAAAGCCCGGAGAGCACCACCCCGAAGGTCATCGACGTATTGCTGGATACCATAGATGTCATCCGTCGATCGATTAAAGAGGCGAGCATCGGCGACGCCAGCCTCTCGACGAAGGAGGCCGCGACGGTGGAGGTCCTCAAGGATCTCGTCGCTTCTTTGAGGGCCAAGGAGTCGCAGGCGCCGGTGGTTTCATCGATCGCGCCGCCGATCGCGCCGCCGATATCGAGGGCCGACGACATCAAGGTCTCCGAGAGCCCCCCGAAGGATCGCCCTTCCATCAAGGAGGTCCAACCGCGGGATAATTTCATCCGGGTGTCCGAGGAGAGTATCGCGAACCTGATCGCCCAGGTCGGAGAGCTGTTCGAAGCCCACCTCTACCTCACCTCGACGACCTCCGATCTGAAACAGCTCGACAACGCTGTCGGCGATCTCCTGAAGGGGGTCAGCCAATGGCGACAGCGGCTGGACACCGATACCAAGAAGGACACCGAGGCGGAGGCCATCCACGACAGAATCCGGGGGCTCAGAATCCAACTGGCCCAGATCACGAAGACGTTCTCCCGGGACGAGCGGCAGTTCTCGAAGCTCATCCAGAACTCCCAAGAGGCGCTGCGCAAGATCCGCCTCGCCCCGGTCTCCACCATCTTCGTGATGATCCGACGCCAGGTCCGTGAGATCTGCCGTCTCACGAACAAGCGGGTGGAGCTCTTCCTCGACGGCGGTGAGTACGCCGTAGACCGAACGGTACTGGAGGCCATCGAGGATCCGCTGATTCACCTCCTTCGAAACGCGGTGGACCACGGCATCGAGCATCCCGAGCAGCGGATCAAGGCGGGGAAGAGCGAGAAGGGGCGGATCAGCGTGGTGGCGCGACACATCGGGGACGCCGTGGAGCTCTCAATCTCAGACGACGGGCAGGGAATCGATCCGGAGAAGGTCCGCGCCGCCCTCAAGAAGAAGAAGCGGATGAAAGAGCACGAGGTAGAGTCCATGTCCAAGGACGAGCTCTTCGACTACCTCTTCGAGTCCGGCGTCTCCACCCAGAGTGACGTTTCGAAGATTTCCGGGCGCGGGGTCGGTCTGGACGTGGTGAAGTACACCATGGAGCGCCTCGGCGGTGAGGTTCGACTGAACAGCCAGATGGGCCGGGGAACGGAATTCAACCTCAGGCTCCCCCTCTCCATGTCCACGCTCCGCTGTCTGCTCTTCAAGGTGTCCGGACGGATTATGGCGATCCCGGCGTCCAACATCGAGAAGGTCATTCTGGGCACCGACAGCGAGACCAAACAGATCGGGGGCGGCGATGTCATCACCTTCAAGGGAGTGAATATCCCCATGGGATCCCTCAGCGATCTCCTTCACCTGTCCGCTACCGACATGTCGCAGAAAACGGAGAATCGGATTATCGTCATCATCTCCTTCGGTGAACGGCGGTTCTCATTTCAGGTAGATGATATCATTGAATACGCGCAGATTATCCTGCGCCCCCTCGGCGATCTGCTGGAGCGGGTCTCGTACATCTCCGGGATCACCCTGCTCGGCACCGGGGAGCTGGCCCTGGTGCTCAACCCCTCGGATCTGGTTCGCGCGGCGGGGAGCACGTATTCCAAACGGACGATGTCGCTATCCGACAACCTCGACGAGACGAGCACCTCGGCGCGAATCCTGGTCGTGGACGATTCGATGGCCACCCGGACCCTCGAGAAGACGCTGCTGGAGTCGGCGGGGTATACCGTGCTGACGGCCTCCGACGGATACAAGGCCCTGGATGTCATCAATACGGACAAAATCGATATCGTCATCACCGATATCCAGATGCCCAACATGAACGGTCTCGAGCTGACCCGGACGCTGAAGACCCAGTACCGGTTCCTCCAGCTGCCGGTCGTCCTGGTATCATCGCTCGGATCCGACGAGGACAAGGCCCGCGGGCTGGACATCGGCGCGGATGCCTATATTGTCAAAAGGGAGCTCTCTCAAAAGGAGCTTGTGGATACGATAGAACAATTATTGTAAAAGGATGAGCAATATGATTCGAATTCTCATCGCCGACGATTCTCAGGTGTTTCAGCGCGTCCTCTCCTCTTGCCTGGATGAGGAGTCCGGTATTGAAATCGTCGGGATCGTCGACAACGGCGATGAAGCCATAGAGATGTGCCGTACCCTGCGGCCGGATCTGGTGACCATGGACATCTTCATGCCCGGCATCACCGGGCTGGAGGCGACCCGTCGCATCATGAAAGAGTGCCCGACGCGGATTGTCATCATCAGCTCCATGATCAACTCGAAGAATCTCAAGTATACCTTCGAGGCCATGCAGGCGGGGGCCGTCGAGGTGATCGACAAGCCCCAGGACATGCTGACCGGGAACTACGACAACGTGCGCAAGCAGCTCCTGAAGGTCATCCGCCGCTCCATGGAAGCGCAGCCGGACAAGCGGTTCAACTGGTCCCAGACCGATAATATACGCCCGACCGCCAGGTCCTACGTAGAGGGGGATTCCCGGGACACCCTGTTCGACAGCTCCCTGGATCGGGAGTGGGAGATCAGAACGATTCGCGAGAAATTCGTCCCACGCATCATCGCCCTCGGCGGATCCACGGGGGCTCCGGCGGTGGTGGCGGATATCCTCACCCACCTGCCGAAAAACTTCTATGTCCCGATTCTGATCGCCCAACACATCGTCAAGGGATTCTCGAAGGGGATGGCCGACTGGCTGAACTCCGGCGTAACCTCGGAGGTCAGAACCGCGGAGGACAACATGCTCGTCAAACCCGGGCAGGTGCTCTTCGCACCGGACGACACCCACCTCGGGATCACCAGCGGGAACCGAATCATCCTGAAGAAGAGAGCGCCGACCGACCTCTACGTGCCCTCGGTGAACCACCTCTTCAAATCCATCGCGACGTCGTTCTCGACCTGGGCGCTCGGCATTATCCTGAGCGGGATGGGGAAAGACGGCGCGGAGGGGCTCCTCGAGCTGCGGAAGGCGGGGGGCGTGACGATCGCACAGAACGAAGAGACCTCTATAGTCTGGGGGATGCCCAAGGTCGCGACTGAGATGGGCGCGGCGATGACGCAGATGAACCCCTCGGAGATGATACAATTTCTCACCCAAATCGACGAGCGGGTAAAGGAAACCCTTCACTGAACGCCCGTTTTCCGAAAACCGAGGGAGCGGTGATTTCGGTAAAACATCGACAAATCGGCTGGGATACGGTGTAATCCGAAACACGACATCGCCAACCCGTCTAGAGGAGGAAGAATCATCCGATGACAGGCTTCACCATCATGGCCATCGCGTGGCTCGGGGTCGCGACTTGGATATCGTTGGTCATTTTCATTAACCGGAAGCACCATCCCAAGGCCCTGTTTCTATTGTTTTTCACGGAGTTCTGGGAGCGCTTCTCCTATTACGGCATGAGAGCGCTCCTGGTGCTCTATATGGTCAAGTCCCTGAAATACGAAGACAATACCGCCTACGGCATCTACGCCGCGTATGGCGCGCTGGTTTATGCGACCCCCATCCTGGGGGGACTCATCGCCGAGAAGCTGTTCGGCTACAAGCGGGCCATCGTCTGGGGCGCCGTCCTGATGGCCGCCGGGCATTTCACGATGGCCTTCGAGCACGAGCTCGTCTTCTTCGTCGCGCTCTCACTCCTCATCATGGGGAACGGTTTTTTCAAGCCCAACATCTCGAGCTTCATCGGGCAGTTCTATGACAAGAACGACGTGAGGAAGGATAGCGCATACACCATCTTCTATATGGGGATCAACGCCGGAGCGTTTCTCACCCCCCTGACCTGCGGGTATATCGGCGAGCAGCTGGGATGGCACTACGGATTCGGCCTCGCGGGGGTCGGCATGGTGATCGGGCTCATCGTCTTCCTCATCGCCAAGAAGCGAGGGGTCTACGACGATCACGGCGAACCCAAGAAGCCGGAATTACTTAAAAAACGAACCATCGGCATCCCCAATGCCTGGATCATCTACCTGTTGAGCCTCCTGGTCATCCCGCTGATCATGCAGCTGATCGCGCACAACGACTCCCTCGACATCCTCCTCGGGGTGATGGGCGTCTCGATGTTGATCTACCTCGCGGTGATGGGGGCCCTCGAAAAGGAACGCGCGGAGGGGCAGCGGGTGTGGGTCATCGTGGTGTTGCTGTTGTTCACCTCCCTCTTCTGGACCTTCTTCGAGCTGGCGGGCAGCGCCATTACCCTGTACACCGAGAGAAACGTGGACATGGCCATCAACGGCCTCCAGTTGAAGGCGTCCATGTTCCAGAGCGTCAACCCCCTGTTCATTCTCATCTTCGCCCCGGCGTTCACCTGGATCTGGGGGTTCCTGTCCAAGCGGGGGATCGAACCGATCGCGCCGGTCAAGTTCGGCTTCGGCCTGCTCCTTCTGGGGATCGGGTTCCTCGCCTTCAAGGCCGGTGAGGGGAACGCCGTTCAAGGGCTGGTGCCGGTCATCTGGCTCATATTGGCCTACCTGGGGCACACCCTCGGCGAGCTCTGCCTGTCGCCGGTGGGGCTCTCCCTCGTGACCAAGCTCGCGCCGACGCGAATCGTCGGGTTGGTCATGGGGATCTGGATGATGTCGTCGTCCATCGCCCATCAGGCCGGCAAGTTCATCGCCAATCTGACCGCCGGCGACGCCGGAACCGAGGCCGTCGAGATGGCGGCGACCCAATCCCTGCCGCTCTACACGAAAGTTTTTATGAATGTCGGATTCATCGCCATCGGGGCGGCCTGCCTGCTCTTCGTGATAAGCCCGCTGATCAAGCGCTGGATGCATGGTGTGCGGTAGGGCGTGTTCCCAGAATCACGTTGTCTCGAGTCTCCTTTTAGTACAACCGACCAATTGACCCGCCCTCCTCCGGCATGATACTTGCTGTCTTTAGGAACTGAGTGAAAAGAAATGGGTTTTTCAGACATACTAGCCCAGGAATCCGCCATCGGCACATTGCAGCGAGCGCTCACCTCCGGGCGGGTCGCCCATGCATATCTCTTCTCGGGGCCCTCCGGCGTGGGAAAGCGGCTGACCGCCACCGCCATGGCCATGGCCCTCAACTGCCTGGAGCGTTCGGATGACAGCTGCGGGCAGTGTATCGGTTGCTCTAAAATCACGAAGGAAATCCATCCGGACGTCTTCTCCCTGACGCTCCCGGAGAACCGGAAATCCATCCCCGTGGACTCGGTTCGGGAGTTGGAGCAGCGACTGGCCATGCGCCCCCACGAGGGCGCGGCCAAGGTCGCGGTGGTGGACCCCGCGGATCGGATGACCGAGGCGGCGGCCAACGCCTTGCTCAAGACCCTCGAGGAGCCCAAGCCCAATCGCTTCATCATCCTGGTCACCGCCCGCCTCTCCTCGATGCTCCCCACGGTCCGCTCCCGCTGCCAGGTGGTACGGTTCAACGCCCTGCCCCGAGAGACCGTGGAGACCCTGCTGAATCGGATGGGGGAACCCCCGGAGCGGGCGGCCACGGCCGCGGCCTTCTCCATGGGGAGCCTGGATCGGGCCCGCGCCTACCTTGAGGACGCCCTCGACGAGCGCATCGAGGATCTCCTCGGTTTTCTGGAATCCGCGGTGGATCAGACGCCGATCAAGGGGCTCGAGGTCATCGAGAAGCGCAAGGGGCAGACCAAGGCGAGGGAGAGCGCCCTCGGCCTCATCGAGATGGCCCCGACCCTGCTCTCCGAGATCCTCTGGATCACCACCGGCCCGCCCGAAACGGCGACGGAGCGGCCCCTCGCCCGGCTGCTCGGGGATCGGCTGCTGGGGGTGGCGCGGAAGCTCTCGATCCAACGGATCGCCGCGTTTACTTTTTTATTTCACAAAGCCCACGAGGCGATTATGAATAACAACATGAACCCGCAGCTCGCTCTGGAGAGCGTGCTGATCCGTAGTCGCCGGAGCGGTCCGGCGCTGGGAAGCGAATTCAGACAGCGATGAACGACGAAAACAACAAGACCAACCCGCCGAAGGAGGGAAGGCGTCGCAGACGTCCCCCGCGGCGTAGACCCCGAAGCGGCGGCGGTGGCCAGGCGCAAGGCGAACAGAAAAAGACCGCCGGCGGGGAGCCACAAGCGAGACAACAGGGTGAAGGAGGGGCGCAGGGCCAGCGCCGTCGGCGAAAAAGCAGGCGTCCGGATGGGCAACGCCCCCGCTCCGAAGGGGAGCAGGGAGAGAATCGTCCGCGGAGGCGACGCCGTTCCATCCCCCCCGGCGCCCCCCGTTCGGGTGAGGAGGGCGCCACGGGCGGTGCTCAGAATCCGAGGAGAAGGCGGCGACGCCATTCGCCGAGACGTCCGCCTCAAGAAGAGAGCCGGCTCCCGAGCATCCCCCCCCCTCACCAGAGCGAGATCCCGCCGGAGCCCGAGACCGAGCCCAGGGATTACGCCGAGATGAGCGACGGTGAGCTCACCTTTCTGAAAACCACCAAGATCAATGATGATCGGCTGTTCGATGATCTCCCGGAACACGACTTCAAGGAGGGACAGGTCCTTATGGATGTGGTGGGGATCAAGCTGCATGACGCGGATCCCATCACCCTCTTCGACGGCCGGGACATGTACCTGCAAAAGGGCGATCAGGTCGTGGTGGAGACCAAGCGGGGGCTCACCCTGGGGAAGGTGGTACGGCCCACCCAGCGTCAGTACCTGAACCATAAAAACCTGCCGAGGGTCATCCGAAAGATGTCCCCAGGGGACCTGCGCCAGAGGGAGCGGAACAAGGACAAGGAGGACGCCGCCTATCGGCTGTGCAAGGATCGCATCGAGCGGCTTCGGCTCGCCATGAAGCTGGTGGAGGTGGAATACCTCCACGGCGGCAACAAGGCCGTCTTCTACTTCTCCGCTGACGGTCGCGTGGATTTCCGGGAGCTGGTGCGGGACCTGGCCCAGCGGCTCCACACCCGCATCGAGATGCGACAAATCGGCGTCCGGGACGTCTCCCGGAAGGTGGGCGGCGTGGGGATTTGCGGCTGCCAGCTCTGCTGCAACCTCTACCTCAGAGACTTCAAACCCATCTCCATCCGGATGGCCAAGGATCAGAACCTCGTGCTCAATCCGCAAAAGGTTTCCGGGGTGTGCGGCCGGTTGCTGTGTTGCCTCACCTACGAAAACGAGGTCTATAAGGCCGCGTCCAAGGGGATGCCGAAAATCGGCCGGCGGGTGAACACCCCGGACGGGGAGGGGCGCATCCGGGATCGGGATGTGCTCAAACGGATGGTTCGGGTACAGCTCAGTGAGGAGTCCATCCTCCGGGAGTACCCGGTGGACCAGATCCGCCCCGTCTCCTCCCAGTCCACCCTACAGGACGAGCCGCCGGTGCCGGAGCTCGCCGAGCTCGAGAACGCGGACCGGAGCGATCAGGCGCCCGGTTCCAGAAATCGCCGGAAGGGCAGATGACCTCCTTTCTTCCCCCTCCCGATATCCCGACCCCGAAGGCGGCAATCCGCGACGCGGCCTTCGGCTCTCCGGATGCCCGCTGGGTAGCGGCGAGCACCCTCGGTCAGGTGAGCGGCGAGCAGCAATCCGACGCGGTGGCCGCCCTTGAAGCCCTACTGGAGGATGAGATCGGAGAAATCCGGGCGCAGGCCCTGGAGGGGATCACGGAACAGGCACGGCAGGGCTTCCCCGTCGACACCTCATACTTCATTCGCGCCCTGGACGACCCTTCGCCGGCGGTGCGGTGCACGGCGGTGGATTCCTCCCTGGTGGTGCTCGAAGATCCCTATTTGCACCTCGCGAAACGGGTCGAGGACCCTGATCCGTCGGTCCGCATCGCAGCCGCCGCGGCCCTCGGCGAAACCCTGGACAAACGCGCAGTGCCGGCCCTGACACCTTTGCTCTCGGACCCGGAGCCCACGGTCCGATTCGAGGCCGCGGTCAGTCTCGCCAACTTGAAGGACGGAGGCGGAGAGATGCTGCTTCTCGACATGGCGTCCCGGCATACCGATGACGCCTATGACGCCGCGAAGGCGCTCGGCCACCTCAAGACCCCGCGGGCCGTCCCGACCCTCCAGAGCCTGGCGAGCCGGTTCTTCGGGCCTGCCGAGCTCAAGGCCATCGCGAAGGTGGCCCTCTATCGCTGCTCCAACGGCGAGAAGGGCAAGGACCTGATCCGCCAAGGCCTCAGGGCACGGAGCACCGACACCCGGCTCTCTACGTTGACCGCCCTCTCCCGGCTGCCGATACCGGGGCTCGCGGAGGAGGTCGGGAGGCTCATCGACGATCGGAACGAAATGGTCGTCTCGTCAGCGATACACACCCTCTGTACCCTCTCGGAGGTAGATCCCAAAGCCCGCTTTGTGCTTGAATCATGCCGTCCCCGGCTATCGACGGATCTCCTCCGGGAGTTGGACGAAAGCCTCTCCGCGCTCTGAGTCAATGCCATGAAATTATTCGATTCCCATGCTCATCTGGACATCACTGACAGCCACAATCACCCGACAATCTCCCCCTTGGACATGATCGCCAACGCGGAATCCGCGGGGGTCGGGGGGATCATCGCGATGGCCGGTGCGACCACCCCCGGGGCCTTCAAAGAGACCCTCGATATCGCGAGCCGATACCCCTGGATTTGGGCGGCGGTGGGCATCCACCCCCATGAGGGCTCGGCGGCCGGCCCCGAAATGCTCGAGCAGTTGCGCGCGGCCCTCCGACACCCCAAAATCGTCGCTGTCGGTGAGATAGGCCTCGACTACCACTACAACCACTCCCCCCCGAAGGCCCAGCGGGCCGCCTTCGAGCATCAGCTGCGGATAGCCCATGAGGTGTCTCTCCCCGTGGTGATTCACACCCGGGAGGCCGAGGAGGACACCCTGGCCATCCTCCAAAACGAAGGCGCCGATCGCCTGGGGGGCGTCATCCACTGCTTCTCGGCGAGCGGATCGTTCGCGGCCAAAGCGATCGAGCTCGGGCTCCACATCTCCTTCTCCGGTATCGTCACCTTTCCCAAGGCCGGGGATATCCGGGAGGTGGCCGCCTGGATTCCCGAGGATCGCATCCTCGCGGAGACCGATACGCCGTTCCTCAGCCCTATCCCTTTCAGAGGACGGCCCAATGAGCCCGCCAGGGTCGCTCACGTGGTGGAGAAGCTGGCCGAAATCCGGAACGCCCCTGTGGTGGCCATGGCCGAGAAGACCTTCGAGAACACCCGTCAGTGCTTCCACATAGGTTAATGTACAACATTAACAAAACAAACCTAACAACAAATATTCTAAGCCACTTGGTAATCCACAACATGCTACTGAAGGTTTCAGTAGCGGCCTTATGTACTATCCCCACACCGCCGTCACCTTCGCGGCCACCACGGCCGGCGCCGCCATCTTCTCCCTCCGGCGCCCCAGTCACCCGCTCCGGTGGCTGGTCTGGCCCCTAGCCGTGACCGCCGGGGTCGCCTGGTCAATCACCGGGTTGCTCGGACGGTTCTAGAGCCTTGTCAATTGAGAACTGACGGGTATCCCTCTTGCCTTTCGCAAAGGGGGAGAGGGGAATTTTGTCAAAGCGAGGCGCCCGTTCATTGACGATATCTCCCAAACCCCCTTTTCAAGGGGGGAATAAGAAAATGCACCCGCCATTCTGGGGTTGACGGAGCACTAGTGTATTCCAGCTGATCCCTCACGATCGCGCCACGCTGCTCCAGGAACTCCCGGAGCCGGTCGACGGAGCGGTCGACCTCGCTGTCGCTGTAGGGCCGGAAGGTGTCGTCCTTCCGAGCCGCCTCGATCTGGCGCAGCATCTGGTCCAGCTTGTCGGTCAGCCTCAGCGCCTCGAAGGTCTCGACGGCCGCCTCGACATACGCCAGATAGCGCCGGTAACACCCCTCATCGGCCCTGCACTTGGTGAGCACCACGCCGTTCGGCCGGTCGGAGCTCGAGCCGTCGATCCGATAGTCCAGCATGGTGTAGTCCCTGTCCATGATATTGAAGGTCTGGTCGATCCCCCAGGGGAACAGCACGAAGCGATCGGCGGCGACCTCGTGGTAGATCTTGTAGTTGTTGGAAGCGCCGAAGTAGCCGTCCCAGTCCGCGATGACCGCCTGGGCCGCGCCGAGGCGGAGGAACTGATCGAGGTCGATGACGGACTCGGCGTCCTCGACGAAGGACTCCTCCGGACCGTCCAGCACGTCGATGAGGTGATACAAATCCGACACGTCGTTCGTCTCCCGGTTGGTCTCGAGCTCGAACAGGGGCTCGTTGCCCGGCACCATGTCGACGAAGTACTCTTCGTTGCTCGTATCGAAGAGGTTGCCGTCCGGCGGGGCGAAGTTGCGCTCGAGGAACGACTTGTCGAGGCTCTCCACGTTGGCGTACAGCCCGTAGTAGGTGTCGTTGAGGTAGACCCGGGCGTGGTTGCAGCGGGACACCGGCGCGCCGAGCACCCGGAAGAAGAGATACCCGAGCCGCTCCCGCATCATGCTCGGATCCTGGACCATGTTGTTCAGGGTCAGCCGCCGGAGCCCCAGGAACCGCTGCCCCGGGACGAACTCGTTGAACTTGACCTTGAACGCGGCCTTCTCGCCGATGGGCCGGAACGAGGCGCGCCCCTTGAGGCGGATGCCCACGCCCTCCAGGGTAATCTCCTCGCTGCCGTCTTGGGATACGTAACGAAAGGTGCCCTCCTGATAGACGAAGGGGTCCTGTTCCAAGGCCTCCACCGACCGCTCCGAAAGGTCGAGATAGAAGCTGGGCAGCTCGCTCGCCGAGAACACCGGATTCGACGCGTCGATCTCCTGATCTTGGACATCAATGGTGCTCGCATCCCCCCCGTCCGCATCGCCGCTCTTGTCGTTCGAGCCGCATCCCGCGGGGGACAACAGGAGGAAACCGCAAATGAATCTGAACAATTGTGTCATAGGTGTAAAGATAATCACAAGCACAAGGCCTGGATACCCATTTTCTGGGACCGGGTCCCCATTTTCTCCGGGGCTCGGATTTTCGAAGGGGAACGGGAGGAGAAGGGGGTTTGGCGGACGGTTTTCTGCTATTATCAAGGCCGCGAGGCGAAACTTGACGGCGACACATCGGCACCAGGCGATCGGCGGCTCTAGAGAATACGGTGTTCCGTGACCGAAGCCCTGTTCTACCACCAGCTCCTCGTCGGCTGGAGCCTGCTGGCCCTCGGGGTGTTCGCGATTCTGCTTTTCATCCCCGCGCCTTACGGGCGGTTCACCCGCGGCGGCTGGGGCCCGCCCCTGAACAGCCGGCTCGGGTGGATACTGATGGAGGCCCCCTCCGCCCTCCTCATGCCGGGGTTCCTCCTCCTCGGAGATCGCCTCGACAACCTCGTGGCCTGGGTCTTCCTGCTCCTCTGGGAGAGCCACTACCTGCATCGTGCGTTCATCTATCCCTTTCAGCTGGCCGCCGGACGGAAGCGGATGACCCTGGTGACCGTGCTCATGGGCGTCGTCTTCAACTCGGGGAACGGCTACCTCAACGGGAGATATCTCTTCGCCCTGTCGTCCCCCCTCCCGCCGGATTGGCTCGTCGACCCCCGGTTCATCGCCGGTTCGGGCCTGTTCGTCCTTGGATACATCATAAACCGGCGCTCGGATGCGGCGCTGCGCGACCTGCGCCAGAAGACGGACGGAGAGTACGGCATCCCCCGGGGGGGGCTCTTCGAGCGCGTCTCCTGCGCCAACTATTTCGGGGAGCTCGTGCTCTGGCTCGGCTGGGCCGCGCTCACCTGGTCCCCCGGCGGGCTGGTGTTCGCGATCTGGACCGCGGCCAATCTCCTCCCGCGGGCCCGATCCATCCATCGCTGGTACCAGGATCGCTTCCCGGATTATCCGCAGAACCGCAAGGCCATGATTCCGTTTATTTTCTGAGGACAGTCGAACGGGCTATACTCTCTATCTGAGAGGTGTGGTCATGGCGAACACATTGGAACAGGCCGTCAGAAACGGCATCGACATCGAGCGGGCCGCGGAGCGGTTCTACCGTCTGCTGGCCGAGAGCACCGAGGAGACGGAGGCCCGGCGCTTCCTAATGAAGATGGCGGACCAGGAGGCCGACCACGCGAAGCGCATCGAGGCGCTGGGGGATCGCCTCGGCGCCGAGGAGCTGCCCCGATACTCAGCGCCGGCGACCGACGGCGTGGAGACCTCTCCGGAGTGGGCCTTCGTGGAGGGCATCAGCTACCCGGACGCGCTGCAGCTGGCGCTCCAGAACGAGGAGCACGCCGCCATGTTCTACGAGGCCCTGGCGGACGGCGCAGAGGGGACAGTCAGGGAGCTCTTCATCCAGCTCACCCGTGCGGAGGAGCATCACATCGAGGCGCTCAGGAGCCGACTGGAGCGTCTGCGCTAAACTCTAAAAGTGATCGCTTGGCTCGTCCCCCCCTATGGCTTTGGACGCGCTACCGGACGCCGTCGCACTGAACCCCCGTGGTGTTGGACTCGGAGCAGTTGTCCGGTACCTCACCGCCGCCGGCGCCCTCCAGGACGAAGTAGATGCCGTATCGCTCATCGTAGCGCAGGTAGTGGGGCGTAAAGGTCAACCGGTCATCCGAGTCCGTGTTGTTCAGCTTGAACTCCATCGTGCCGGGGGTCTGCACCAGGTTCTCCCGGATGTTCCCGATCCAATCGTTAATGGCGCCGCTCGAGATCCCGATGGAATCATCGACGTTGATCATGTTCGGCTTTCCGGAGGCCTTGTGCCCTTCCAGCACCATGTTCTCGCTGCCGAATCCGACGCTGAGCACGATGGGGCCGTAGGTAAAGGCGACGGCATTCTCATTGTCCGGCAGCCTGGAGACCCCGACGGCCATGGGGAAGGTCAGCTCGACCGTGTCCCCGGCCCGCCAGACGCGCTCGATCTCGAGGTATCCGTCCACCTCGGTCGCGTCGCACTCGGTGTCGTTCACGGAGACGACCATCGGCTCGCAGGTGTCGACCCAGTAGGGTTTCCGGAACTTGATTTTCAGGGGATTGTTGGGGGCCTTGTCGATGGTGACGGTGACCCTGTCGCTCTCGGGCATCGTGGTCTCCATGGTGAGCTGCAGGTTTCGGTTGGTCCAGTCCAGCGTCGAGCTGATGTACAGGTTGACCCAGAGATCCTTGGCGTCGTGGTAGTAGATGCTGTTGTCCAGCTTCATGAAGTTCTCCATGCCCGTGCCGGTGCAGCACCAGAACGAGTTGGTCGGGGTGCCGAACATCTTGAAGCCGCCGGAGGCCATCGGCTTGAAGTAGGTGGTCATCCCGGTCTCGGGGTTGATGGAGGCGAGGATCTCGTTCATGAAGTTGCGATCGTAGTAATCGGAGTACCGGATGTCGCCGGTGGCCATGAACAGGTTCCGCGAGAGCTTCAACATATTGTAGGCGTTACAGGTCTCGTTGTTGGTGTTGTCTCGCTGCGCGTCGAGCCTATTCGGATCGCGGAAGTGCTCGTCCTGGCTGTTGCCGCCGGTGACGTATGTGTGGTCCCTAAGGACGATCTCGAAGAACTGCTCGCCGGCCGTTCGGTAGAAGTCGTCGTCCGCCAGGCTCAGGTACCGGTTGACGGCGCCGACGAACTTCGGGATGGTGGTGTTGGCGTGCTTTCCGGGCAGTATATTCTGCCCCTGAGCGGTCCTGTCGAAGAGCCCCCCGGACCAATCCTCGTCGAAGATCTTCGCCGCGGCGAGGTGGTTCTCGCTGCCGGTGGCGTTGTAGAGCTGGTAGAGCACGTCATTCATGCCGCCGTATTCGGTCCCCAAGACCGTCCGGCGGAGGCCGTCGTCCCACCGCGAGACCCGATTGTATATCCAGTCCCCCAGGCCGCTGGCCACCGCCAACGCTGTCTCGTTATCGGCATAGACGTAGCTGTCCAGGATACCCGAGATCAACTTGTGCATGGTGTACCACGGCACGGGGCCGGACTTGTCGCCGATGCCCTCGAGAGAATCGAAATGGGCCTCGAAGGAGCCGTAGATGAAGCCGGAGCCGATGCGATCCTGGTAGGTCTTGAGCTCGCCGATGGTGTAGTCGATCTTGGCCTTCACCTCCGCGGCGCGCGGCTCGTCCACCAGGTGGAGCTGCTGGTAGGCGCGGGCCATGCCGGAGAGCCAGTGCCCCAGGCTGTGGCTGCGGAGGTGAAAGCCCGCAGCGGACGCCTCCCAACCGCCGTACGTATCGAGATGGGTCACGTCCGGATCGACCCCTTCCGACACCGCCTTGACCGCGGCCATCAGCCGATCCGGATCGAGGGACATCAAGTAGTCAAGGGATACGTCGAAGAGGCTGTTAAGATATTCATTGGTGATCACCACCTTGTCCATCGGGAACTCGGTCAACCGCTGGCCGGGCGCCATCGGATCGGTGTCCTCGATGAAATTGGTGTCCGTATCCCCGTCCGCGTCCGTATCCCCATCGGTGTCCGTATCCCCGTCCGCGTCCGCATCCCCATCCGTGTCGGTGTCCGTGTCCGAATCGGTATCCCCGTCCACGTCGGCATCTGTGTCCGTGTCCGTATCCCCGTCCGCATCCGCGTCGGTATCCGTGTCCGTATCCCCATCGGTGTCCGTATCGGCGTCTGTGTCCGTATCCGAATCGGAGTCGGCGTCCGAGTCCGTATCCGAATCGGAATCGGTGTCCGTGTCCGCGTCTGTATCCGAATCGGCGTCGGTGTCCGTATCCGAATCGGTGTCGGTGTCGGTGTCCGTGTCCGCATCCGTATCCGTATCCGTGTCGGCATCGGTGTCCGTGTCCGCGTCTCCCCCCGTACCGCCGTCGGTCGCGCCGGATTCCTGATGATCGCCCGAACAGCCCGAGACGGCGAGTCCGGTGACCAAGAAGAATCCCCATAGGATGCTAAAGTACTTTCTCATAAAAAACCTCCAGTTACATTTCTCGTCAGACACACGGCTGAAACCAGCGCGTATGAGAGCGGCTTGCATGCTTTTATCGCAGTCGACCATCTCAATATCTCTGTAGGCCACGTTAGGGACAAAACGGGTGACTCTATCTGTAGAAAACTGCGTCGGACGTCCGGTAGAAGTCCGTTTCATGTTTCGTATTCCGATGCTCCTATCCCGGAGCGGGCCTCGGACGCCGCTTCAAGGCGTCCCAAGGTTCCAGCGCTATCATTCCCTTTGCTTCGGTCGACAAACAGCAAATATTGAACGTTCACGCAACGATCCCTATTTCGCGGTAAGTCGCCCATGGACATCTTCGGACAAATCAACCGGGAAGTATCGGTTTCGCGTAGGGACTGGTGAGGCCGCTTTACACTTCACGTCATACCCGCGCAGGCGGGAATCCAGTTTGCACTAGCTATGACCTGGGGGTGGGGGTAACTCGAGCTCAATAGAACTGCTTGACGAAATCCCAATTTGCCTGGGGCACCCAGGTATTGTTCTTGCCGTAGGTTCCCTCGGTCCCCGGCGACCCGATGTGAGGGCCCTCAAAGATACATGCTCGTGCCGGATAACCCGGGTCGCAACCTTCGTAATCGACACAGACGGGATCCATGAGACTGGTGGGATGGCACTCATTATAGAGATCTCTGGTCTGGCAGCCGTTTCGCTCCGCGAGATCATTGATCTGGGGTTCGCCGAAGTTGGGCCATGTACAGGTACCGTCCTGTGTGCCGTGGGAAATGAAAATAGGCACGGGCCCGCGGTTCGACTGATCACAGCCACTCATATTTCCTCCGGAGTACATCGCGATGGCCCGCATCTTTTCAGGCATCGCGCAGGCGAGGGCGTACGACATGGAACCGCCCATACTGAAGCCCGAGGCGAAGATGCGTGATGTATCGATGCAAAGCTCGCTCTCGAATTTCGCCATCATCGCACGGAAGAACGCGAGGTCTCTTTCGCCCTGACCCCATGCGGCACCAATCCCCTCAGGCGCTACGAAAATAGTGGTCGCTTCACCACCGGGAGGGTTGGCAAGCTTCCACATCCCGAAGTACTCGTAATTCTCTCGATTATCGGGCTCGCTATGGGCCACGTTTTCGGCGCTCCCGTTCATACAGTGAATTGCGAACCATAGGGCGTAGGGATGATTCTCGTCATAGTCATCGGGGAGGCGGAGAAAATACTCGCGGTCCCCCGCTCCGGCCTCGGATACATTGATGGTAAATCTGTCTTCGCCGCTAAGGGACGTTGACTTGCCGCAGCCGGTACTGGGCACGGGATCTCCGGGCCCTCCCCCGGTGTCGCTATCCGCGTCGGTGTCGCTATCCGTGTCTGCATCCGTATCTGCATCCGTATCGGCATCCGTATCTGCATCCGTATCGGCATCCGCGTCGCCATCCGAATCGGTGTCGCCATCCGAATCCGTGTCACCGTCTGTATCTGTGTCGCCATCCGTATCCGTGTCGCCGTCTGTATCTGTGTCGCCATCCGAATCCGTGTCGCCATCCGAATCCGTGTCCGCGTCCGAATCCGTGTCCGCGTCCGAATCCGTGTCCGCGTCCGAATCCGTGTCCGCGTCCGAATCCGTGTCCGTGTCCGCGTCCGAATCCGTGTCCGCGTCCGAATCCGTGTCCGCGTCCGAATCCGTGTCCGCGTCCGCGTCCGAATCCGCATCTGCGTCACTATCAGAGTCAGTGTCAGAGTCAGAATCTGAATCCAAGTCTCCATTTCCGGTTCCGCTATCTCTGTTTTGATCTGACGATTCACCGCATGACGAGATTAAAACACTCAAACTCAACACGGCAATATAAAATAAATAACTTCCAAATAATTTCATATCTGTTATTCCTCTCTTTGTGTGGGGACAGAGTTAGCTGTCTCTGTCTTTTTATCAAAATCGGAAAGTATTGAGTACTGAAAAATAGACAATATACTCCTTTTATATAGGAGTGGGTTGCCAATATCAATAGCGGGCGGTTTTTTTGAGTTCAAAGATCCCAAGGCTTTCGGTTTCTACCCTTTGGCTTTGTATTTTTCCTGTCTCAGCATTGGTATCACGTTTAGCGGCGACAGATCGAATGTCTTAGTTTGATCTACCCTTTTCTTCGACTGAACCTGTGTCGGATGACTCGAAACCGCCCATTTTTAGTCTACGGATGACACTAGGAAAAGAGAGTCATCTCAGTTCTACTGAGAATGAATTGTAATATAAAATTACAGGAGGAATGTATGAAAAATAATCTATTTCTCTTTTTGTCTATGTTTGTCTTCCACGGAATCATGGCGCTCGGCTGCGGTGATAGCGGCGACGCTCCAGTCGACAAAGACGCCGGCTTGGATGGGGACACGGTTGCTGATGCGGACGCCGATACGGATAATGATGCCGACACGGATACTGATGCCGACACGGATGCTGATGCCGACACGGATGCTGATGCCGACACGGATGCTGATGCCGACACGGATGCTGATGCCGACACGGATGCTGATGCCGACACGGATACTGATACCGACACGGATACTGACGCTGACATGGATACTGACGCCGACATGGATACTGACGCCGACACGGATACTGATGCCGATACGGACTCAGACACGGACACGGATGCTGATACGGACGCGGACACGGATGCCGATACGGACGCGGACACGGACGCTGATACGGATGCCGATACGGACGCGGACACGGACGCGGATACGGATGCCGATACGGACGCGGACACAGACGTAGATACCGACACGGACGCAGATACGGATTCGGATACGGATTCAGACGCGAGCGCCGGATGCGGAAAGGCCCCAACGCTGACCAGTGGTACCCATACGATTCAGAGCGGCGGCCAGAGCCGAAGCTTCATGATGAGGATTCCCGACACCTACGACAACAACCACCCGCATCGGTTGATCTTCGCGTTCCATTGGAACGGCGGCACCATGCAGGATGTCGACGGCGGCGGAACCAGCGGCTACACGTGGTCGTACTACGGGCTTCGGGAACGGGCGGAGAACAGCACGATCTTTGTCGCGCCCCAGGGCAATGGCAACGGCTGGGCGAATCCCGGCGGTCAAGACACGGTTTTCGTCGACGACATGATCGCACTTATCGAGGAAGACCTCTGTGTCGACAAGACGCGGCTCTTCGCCATGGGCTTCAGCTACGGCGGCGGCATGAGCTACGTGCTCGCATGTGATCGCGCGGACGTCTTCCGGGCGGTCGCCGTCTACTCGGGTATGCAGCTCAGCGGCTGCGGTGACGGCACCAAGCCCATCGCGTACATGGGGATTCACAGCATTAATGACCCGACATGCGGCTACGGAGCCGGGGAAGGGCTTCGCGATACGTTCGTCCGGAACAACCACTGCACGCCTCAGGATCCGCCCGAGCCGGCGGTCGGCAGCAGGTTGCACATCACCACCGCCTACGAGGGGTGCGATCCCGGGTATCCGGTCGTGTGGGCCGCGTTCGAAGGGGCGGGGCATACCCCCGCTCCGGTGGATGGGGAAACCGCAGACTCAGGGGGCGGTGACCGGACCTGGACCAAGGAAGAGGTGTGGAATTTCTTCACGCAATTCTGATGAAGACCGCGGCCGCGTCGGTTTCCGTGGGGCGATAAGCGGGATTGATAAACAGCAAAGGATGGAAACGTGAACAAGAGAAAATCCGGTATATGTGCGAAAGAAACAAAATGCATAAACACCAGCTGGTTATGGTGGGCAGCGGTGGGGGTCGTCCTCGGTTGTTCGTCCGGCAGGCAGACGAGCGAGGCGGATACGTCGACAGTCGGCGGAGATACCGATTCCGACACAGACACCGATGCGGACAGTGATGCTGATACGGACACGGACACGGACACAGACACAGACAGCGATTCAGACACGGATAGTGATTCGGATGCGGATGCGGATGCGGACGCGGACGCGGACAGTGACGCGGACGCGGACACAGACGCGGACACAGACGCGGATACCGACGCAGACGCAGATACCGATGCCGACACAGACTCCGATGGTGATGCTGATTCCGATGGTGATACGGATGCGGACACCGACGCCGATACGGACGGTGATACGGACACCGATACGGATGCGGACATGGACGGCGATACCGACACCGATAGTGACGGCGATACGGATGCGGATACGGATGCGGATACCGATGGCGACACGGACGCGGATACGGACAGCGACACCGACCTCGTGCCCGACGTGGAGATCGCCGTCGACCCCGAGGAACGACGACAGACCCTCGAAGGGTGGGGGACTTCCCTGTGCTGGTTCGGAAACGTGGTGGGCGGCTTCCAGGACGGTCAGCGAACCGCCATCGCCGATCTTTTATTCGATCCGGAAGAGGGCCTGGGGATAAATATCGTACGCTACAATATCGGTGGCGGCGACGATCCGGGTCACCAGCACATGGGGTACGGCAAGGAGATGCCGGGGTTCAAGCCCTCTGAAGGGGGAGCCTATGACTGGAGTGCCGACGCCAACCAGCGCTGGATACTGGAGGCCGCGCGGGATCGGATTGATCCCGCGGAGTTCATCGCCGAGGCCTTCTCCAATTCGCCGCCCTACTGGATGACAGTGAGCGGGTGCGCCTCGGGCAACGGAGGGAACAACCTCCCGGGGGATCGGGCGGATGACTTCGCCGACTACCTCACCGAGGTGGTGCTGCACTTCAGGGACGAAGACGGCATTGTCTTCAGGACCCTCGAGCCCATGAACGAGCCCAATGGAAGCTGGTGGAACTCGGGGGGCGGCCAGGAGGGGTGTCACCTCGATCGATCGCTCCAGGACACCGTCATCCGCGAGACGCGGGCGGCATTGGACGCCAAGGGGCTCAGCGACGTGGAGATCGCCGCCCCGGACGAGAGCAGCTACGGCGAGACCATCGGCTCCTACAACGCTTACGGTGAAGCGACGCAGGCCATGGTGGATCAGATCAACACCCACGCCTACTCCGGCTCGGAGCGTTCCCAGCTCAAGGCCCTGGCGGTTCAGGACGGAAAAAGACTCTGGTCCTCCGAGGTGGACGGCAGCGGCGCCCCCGCGCCCTTTGACCAGTTCACACACAACCACGACGATATTGCGCCCGGTCTCGACATCGCCAACCGCGTCATCCTCGACCTCCGCCTGCTGCAGCCCGAGGGGTGGATCTTCTGGCAGGCGGTGGAGAGCGAGCAGGCGCAGATCAGCCTCAATAAGAACTGGGGGCTCATCCACGCGGACTTCGAGAACGGTACCGAGCAGTTCTGGCTCACCAAGAAGTACTACGTGATGATGCAGTTCACCCGGGCGATCCGGCCCGGCTACGTGATGATCGACCTCGAACGGGAAGACGTTGTCATGTTTTACGGAGAGACAGACGGCGCGCTCGTCATCGTCCAGCGCAACGCCGGTAACTCCGACGCCATCTGGCGCTATGACCTCTCCGCCTTCCCGGAGCTTCCCTCGACGGCATCGGTCTACCGCACCTCCGACACCGAAGACTTCCAGTCACTCCCGGACATCCGCGTTCGAAGCAGCCGGCTGACGTCCGTTATCAAGGCGCGATCGGTCACAACGTTTGTATTGAACGGTGTATCTCCGTCTCCCGGGGACTGAGCTCCCCAAGGCACGTAGTTACTGAAAAGGGGAAGCCAAAGGACATCTTCGAAATGAAATCCATCGGGTGACCCATTGGTCCTTTCAGGAGCATCTGTTCATATTGCCGAACGACGGGTTGTTCCCCCCTCCCCCATGAAGCCATTGCTTTCCCTGTCCCCCAGTGAAAAACGTTTTAAAAATGTCCCTAAAGTGTAAAATAACGCGGTGATTCGATTTTACAGCCAAGAGTGCCGAGAGAGAAGCCTATCGCCGGACAACGCTCACGAAAGAATCAGGTCGGCTGCAAAATGGCTTGCGTTTTTTATCGTCATCATCGCATCGTGCCAGCCGGTCGGTGCGAACCACGCCGGAGAGGGTGGAGACGGCGGAGACATCGACTCGTCTTCGAGCACGGAGGGCAGCCCCGCGGTTGATTTTCCGCGTCCCTGTGCGGACATCTACAACGAGGACCTGCTGCCCGGCTTCTATGTGGAGGTCACCGACGCGGAATGGGCCGCTATCGAGCAGGAGTGCACCGATGACCTCAAGCTCTATCATCCCGTCGTCTTTCGATATGAGGATGAAACGGTCGACGCCATGATGCGGCTCAAGGGCGCCTGGTCCCGGGATTGCGACAAGATGCAGTTCGTCGTCTCTTTTAACGAGACCGACGCCGCCGGCCGGTTCCGTGGGCTCCGGAAGCTCGTTCTGGACGCGCCCCACTACGATCGGACACTGCTCCACGAGCGCCTCGCGTTCGATTTCATGAGGCGCTACGGCATGCCCTATTCCTGCGCCAACAATGCCAGGCTGTATCTCAACGGCGAGTACTACGGCCTTTTCGCCAACCTCGAACGCGTCAACGGTCAGTACCTCGATCGTCATTTCGAAGAATCGGACGGGAACTTGTATAAAGAAGGCCTGGAGCTCAAGACGAACGAAGACGGGCCCCTCGACACCACCCGTATCGATGCGTTCTGGGCGGCGACGACGCTGAGCGAAATCGAAGCCCTCGTTGACGTCCCCCACGCGGTCGACCTCTGGGCGGGGCTCGCCGTGCTGCCCGATCCGGACAGCTATTGGGCGGGCGTCGAAATCAATTTCTATCTCTACGATCACCCCACCCGGGGCTTCGTGTATCTGCCCTACGATATGGACACCGCCTTCGGATGGGAGGGGCTCGAGTCCGTCGATCCTATCCTGCACGAGCACGACAACTGGCAAAGGGAGCTGCACCTCGAGCTGGTCCTGTCCGATACGGGGTGGTGCGGGCGCTACCTCGATTCCCTCGAAGCCGCCAGGCAGGCGTACGATGTAGACATTCTCAAAGACAAGCTCGACCTGTGGGCCGAGCAGATATCAACCGCGATGCAGGACGATCCGAACAGGCAGTACTCCTACGATGAGCACCTCGACGCGTTGGAGGAGACCAGGGACCTCATCGACAACCGCGCCGCCTTCATGGATGAGTGGCTCCGGCAACCCGGCCACTGTCCCCCGTCCTGGTGATCATTCATAGGAGATTTTGACCTTCAGGTTTGGTGACGCGATCGCGGATGCTTGTGATACAACTGAAGATTAGGACTGTCGAAATGATTTACAACGATCTATGGCAGGAGTGATTCAAGGTAAAATGTGGAAGCGTATCGCAAGACAGTATCTCTTCTGTGCAGCAATGCCGCTCGTTTTCGGCTGCAGCCGGAGTGACAAGGCCGACATCGCCAACGCTGCAGCAACCAACAGCGACGATGATTCTTCGCCCGCCGGCGGATCGGATGGAGACGTGGACGCTGATATAGATGCCGACGCAGACAGCGACGCCGATATGGATGCCGACGCAGACAGCGACACCGATACGGATGCCGACGCAGACAGCGACACCGATACGGATGGGGACACAGACAGCGACACCGATACGGATGTCGACGCAGACAGCGACACCGATACGGATGGGGACACAGACAGCGACACCGATACGGATGGGGACACAGACAGCGACACCGATACGGATGGGGATTCTGATACCGATTCCGACTCGGATACGGATGCAGATGCCGACACGGACACGGATTCAAATGGAGAAATGGACTCGGAAAGCGACGTCGACACGGACAGGGACGTCGACACCGGTGGCGACACAGACACTGAGGTGGCGCGTGGGCTCAAACCCCGACTGGTCGTGCTGACCGACATCGCCCCCGACGACACGGAGCCGGATGACTCCGAAAGCCTGATACATTTGTATGTCCTTGCTGATCTGTTTGAAATAGAAGCCGTGATCGCAGGGTCGGGCTACAACAGCGGCAACTATCCGCCATCATGGGCTGACCGAATCGGATCAACCATCGACGCTTACGAAAAGGATGCGCCCAACTTGCTGAAACGTTCGGCCCAAACCGATTTCCAGACGGATGAAAACGAGCAGCAACTCGGATATTGGCCGAGCCCGGACTATCTGCGATCTCGTGCGATGTTGGGCAGTCCCGGCTGGGGGACCGGCATTCTGGGCGTCAGCAACGACTCGGCAGGGAGTCAGCAAATCATCGAGCTGGGGGACGAAGATGACGATCGTCCTATTTGGATAGCGGTTTGGGGAGGGGGGAACACCTTTTCCCAGGCGCTTTGGCGTGTCCAGAACGATCGAACCGCAGATCAGTTCGAAACATTTGCGAGCAAGTTCCGCGTCTATACCATCACGGATCAGGACAAGGCCTGGGGCTCGACGGATTGGGCCAGCAGCTCTCATCAATGGATTCGTCGTCAAACCGCGGGAACGGGCCTTGTATTTTTATGGGATGAATGTGCCTGGCTCGATCACAACGGCTGGGGCGTGGACCATTGGGATGAGCTCTATGCGCCGGATATCCAGGGGCATGGAAACCTGGGCGCCATCTACTCCAAATACAAATGGGGCGTCGAAGGCGATACCCCTTCGTTCCTCCATGTCATGCCCAACGGTCTGAGTGATCCTGATTCCCCCGGTCAGGGGAGCTGGGGAGGCATCTTCGCCTACGGTCAGACCGTCGACGACCGGACTTCTGCCTGGGTGAACGAGGAGGGAACGGCCTTTGCAGCAAGCCATCGATACGGTATTGAGACCTTCCTTCCCACGGCGTTCAACGACTTCGCGGCCAGGATGGACTGGGCAAAGGATGGCACCGGCAATAGGAACCCCGTTGTCGTGGTCAACGATAGCGAGGGTCTGGGCATCATCACCGTGAATCCCGCCCCAGGGACCTCGGTCCCCCTTGACGCTTCTCAATCGACCGATCCCGACGCTGATTCGCTGACGTTCAAGTGGTGGATCTACACCGAAGCCGGCAGCTATCCCCAAAACATCGTTATTGCCGATAGCAGCTCACAAAGCGCCACGATAACGGTGCCTGCCGATTCATCGGGAGAGAGCTTCCATGTCATCTGTGAGGTTACGGATGACGGCACGCCGAACCTAACCAGTTATCGTAGGATAGTCTTCGAGCCTAAGGAATAAGGCTGTAGCACCTTCGGATATCCCATATCGGAGAATATTTGTTGCGTTGACGTCGATGACAGTTCGAGCTCGGATTCCCAGGATATGTCCCTGTCCGCGCAGATGATGATGGATACCGACCACCACGTGCCCGAGCTGTGTACTGAAGAAGAGGGCTCCCTGGGCATTTTGACATACGATCTGAGGTGTGGGTGCTCTGCATCGGACGGCGGACTATATCGAGGGCAGCTCGACAACCGATCCGACGAACTCCTCACCGGCGCTGAGTTTACCGACAAGGCAGCGATCTGCCGTACATCCACCGATCCATCCGGCAGCGGAGAAGGGACCGAGGACTACGGGTTCCGCTATCGGATATCCTTCTTTATTGAACCGGATGAGGAGATCCGAGCCCGTCGTTCTGAAGACATTCGATACCAGTGCCACCAAACCGTTTTCGAGCGCGACGGGGGGGTGCAGCTCGTATTGTCCGATGAGGGGATCCCGATTGCTGCACAGCGGATATCTGTACGTATGCGCGCCGTTCTGAACGTTCAGAAAGAGCGATTTTTCCTCCCGGTTCAGTTGAATCGATACCGATCCGGCGACCGATATCCAGGCGCCCTTCCTGTCGTCTTTTCGTGGAGACGAAACCTCGTGGGGGGGGGCGTCATACCCGTCGTAGCAGCCGGCGCTGGAGCGCATACACCAAGCTCTTCGCTGTTCGGCCTTCACCCGCTCGAACTGTTGCTGGATCTTCTGTAGGGTGACATCGCTCAGACCGTATCGCCCTATCCGCGCCTCTTGAATGCGTTGCGGCCGGCGCTGCTTGCATTCTTCGCCCGGGGGGCACACCGCGGTCCGCAGCTGTAGCCGGCAGGTTTGCTTACAGTTGACCTTCTCGAGGATATGGATATCCCCGCCGTCTTTGAAGATATACTGACCGGGATTCACAACGGCGTACTTCGCGGCGCGATCTTCCGGGGGCGGTTTCATGAAACGCAGTTGCGGCGTGGGTTCATCGACGTGGAGGACCGCCATTTTTTTTTCACCCGTTATCAGCAGCATGCCGTCACCCAGGTCGACGGGCATGGCACGGCCGAATTCGAAACGCGAGACCGTGCGGAAAAGTGTTGAGCATTCAAAATGAACGTTTGATTCGGGGACGCATCCGCCGCCGCCGCCCCAATGCGGGGTGCACCGATCACCCTCCAGTTTCGCGATGGTCTCCACCGGCGGCATGAAGGGTTCTTCTTCTCCCCCCGCGTCCGCCGCAAGGTCTGACGACGGGGCGTCGCCGGAGGATTCTCTTGCGGACGGTGTCTGTGATTCCGTTTGGCGGACAACCGGATTCGGGCCGCAGCCCGGGGGCAAACTTGAAATTGCGACGATAACGACGATAGGCCGAAACAGGTTCATCCACTACGCTCCCGATCTTGTGTTCCCGACAACGGCTTTGATAGTATCAAACATATGCTCAGAACCATGTGGTCGATATCCGATGCCTCCGTTTTCTTTTGAGGTCGCCTACACTCATAGCGCTCCTCGACCGGATCCAGCGGACCGGCGCCCTGCCCTCTTCTTGGTTTCAAAGAAAAGTCGTCGCGTGACTTGAATGACGGTCCGCGAGAATCAATACTCTTTTTTATGGAGCAGTCGTCGAAAGGTCAAATACAATATGAGCCGCAATCACAGAATCAACCTTCACACCCATAGCATGTTCTCAGACGGGACGCTCTGGCCCGAACCTCTCGTCGAGCGGGCCCAGCAGGTCGGTCTGACCCACCTGGCCCTCACCGATCACGACTCCATGGCCGGCGTCGATCGCTTCCTGAGGGCCTGCCGGAAGGCGCATCTCGTCGGCATCCCGGGGGTCGAGGTCGACTGTGTGGCGCCTGAGATCGGCTTCGACATGGAGCTGCTGGGCTATTTTCCTGAGGGGGATTTCAGCAATACGATGGCGTTTGCCGAGCTTCGCCGACAGGATCGGGAGGCCAAAATGAAGGGGTATATTGAAACCGCACGGCGACTCCACGGAGACGCCATCAGCATGAGCGGACTCAGACAGCACAAGGCCGGCGGGCCGGGCTATGAGAAAGAAAAAGTGTCTTTCAACAAGGTCGACCTCTGGTCCTACTTGAAAACCATCGGGACAATCCCGACCGACATCCCCTATCGGGAATTCAAGAACGGGCCGATCTATCGCGACGCGGAACCCGCCGATAAACCCCACGTTCACGAGGTGATTGCGGTCATCCGATCCGACGGGGGCCGGCCCGTGCTGCCGCATCCGGGCCACCTCTTCGGCGACAGCCCCTCGAAGATGCGCCAACGCAAAGACGAGCTCGATCAGAAGCTCGCTTTCTTCAAGAAGGCCGGAGTCTTCGGGGTCGAGCTCTACTATTACCCGGCGGATCACATTGAAATCAACGAATGGGTCAGGCGGGCATCCGCCAAACACGGTTTCAAGCACACCTTCGGCTCCGACTGCCATGGACCAGGCAGCGCCAAAGACACCCTCGAGTGTTTCTTTGGAGACACTCCGCTCGACTGGCAATGGAATTGAAACGGCGCCCTGGCAGCGTCATCTAATCGTGTAGATTCAGCGGACCGGTGGTGCTCAGAGGATCTCCCACATCAGCTGTATCAAGCTGTGCTGCCGCTTGACGCCCAGGGTGGCGCATCCGCAGCCGGGGTCTCCGCCGCTCGCCGACGAGCCCCCATCTGTCAGCTCCGCGGAGTCGGTGTCGGCGTCCGTATCCGCGTCCGCATCCGTATCGGTGTCGGCGTCGGTGTCCGTATCCGCATCCGCATCGGTATCGGCGTCCGCGTCAGTGTCCGCGTCCGCGTCCGTGTCCGTGTCTGTATCGGCATCCGCGTCCGTATCGGCGTCCGTATCCGTGTCCGCGTCCGCATCCGTATCGGCGTCCGCATCCGTATCCGTATCCGCGTCCGTATCCACGTCTGTATCCGCGTCGGTATCGGCGTCCGTATCCGCGTCCGCATCGCCGTCCGTATCGGCGTCCGTATCGCCGTCCGTATCGGCGTCCGTATCGGCGTCGGCATCGCCGTCCGTATCCGCGTCCGTATCGGCGTCCGCGTCGCCGCCATCCGCGCCGGGCCCGGAGAATTGATACCAGTCGATGTTGATGCCGCCGCTCGTAACACTGAAAACCACATCCTGAACCCCGGTCAGTCCGTCGACCGGGCACGTCACGGTCTGCCAGTTGGTCCCCCCCCCGGTGTTCTCCACCGGACAGGTCCCCGCGACGGTCCCCGACGAGGAGCCGATTCGAATTTCAATATTCCCGCTGCCCCCTCCGCTGGCCGCGCTGAACTCGACCGAGTCCGCGCCGTCGCCGAAATCGAACCCGGTGAACTGAAACCAGTCGCCGGGTTCGAGCTCCCCCACATAGACGTAGGCGCCTTCACGCCCGGGGTCGACGGAGATGGTCTCGATTCCACTCTCCCGGTCGATGGTCTCCGCCTCCGTGCGGATGAAGGGATCCCCCCACTTCAGCTGTTCCACGCCCTCGGTGGTGCACGTCGCTTGCTGCAAGAGGTTGTCGCCGGTGTACGATATCCGATCGAGGTTGACGCTCCGCTTGTAGGTCGCGCCGCCGGAGACCACCCGGTTGTGGTACGCGATGTACCACACCCCCTGGAACTCGAAGATGGAGGCGTGATTATTGTTGTTGTTGTTCGGGGGCTGGGGCAGCGCCGTCCCCTGATGGACCCACCCCGTCATGGGGTTGTCGCTCGTCATGTAATCGATGGTGGTGGCGCCGTCCGTGGAGTAGGAATAGAAATACCGCCCCTCGTGCTTGTGAATGAAGGGCGCCTCGAAGTAGTGGGGCGCGTCGACGGTGACCGCCGATCCCACGATGGAGATCAGATCGCTGCCCAGCTCGATGATGCGCGCGTCCGTGTTGCTCGGCCCCCCGCCGAAGGCGACGTAGGCCCGCCCGTCATCATCGAGGAAGGCCCCCGGATCGAAGAGCCACTCCACGTCGGTATTCAGCGCACCGCTCCTGGGAATCAGCGGCCCGCCGATGGGATCGATGAAGGGGCCGTCCGGATCGTCGGCCACGGCCACGCCGATATTGTTCCCGCTGTTGGGGAAGTACAGATAGAATTTGTCGTCCCTGACGATCATCCCCGGGGCGTAGGCCTGGGTCGCCCAGGTGGTGTCTCGCGCCGAGTTGAACACCTCCCCGTGGTCCCGCCAGTTGACCAAATCGTCGGAGGAGATCAGGGTGTATTCGCGAAGGTCGTAGCCGTTGTTGTTCGACTCATCGTTCGAGCAGTAGAGGTACAACCGCCCGTTGTACTCGACCCCGTTGGGATCCGCGGTATATTCATGGGTAATGATCGGATTGTCGGCGAGCGCGACGACGCCGGTGATCAGACTGCCGAGCATGATGCCCGTCGCCAGAATCAATCGTTTAGCTTTCGTCATTCTTCTTACTCCAGTGGTTGGTGTCTCAGGGGTGTTATCAAATATTGAACCTATAAAATGAAAAAACAATCAAAGTATAAAAACCCGCGTCATAATACCAAAATATGAGACCACAGGACAGTTGTATGTATCAAATAATGACAGAGTGATTCGGGGAGAGGCATCATTGTCGGGCCATTCACAGGCGCGCCAGGTCGGTCTACCGCACGCAGGTGATTTCGGTGTAATAGGGGAAGAAGTCGCCCTCCCGAACGCTCCAGAACAGACCGAAGCCGGTGTCGTGCCAGGCGAGCTGATTCACCAGGATGTTGTCGTCCGCCGTCGCTATGGTTGTATAGGTCTCCGGGTTGAGCGACTCATCGAGGGGCGCGTAACGGAGGACATAGGCGTCTTCGTATCCGATATGAATCGAGAGCATCTCCCCGCCGTTGGAGGCGATGGCCTTCATCGGCAGCTCAGGCGGCGCCACGGTGACCGGGCCGGTGACCACCCCCCCCTGGCCGTCGACGGTCATAAAACGCTGGAAGTCCTCCTCGGTGACGCTGTCGGTTCCATCCCAGGTGGTGGTATAGAGGCCGTCATGCTCGACGGTGAGCTGAAAGCCCGAGAACTGCTCCGTATTCAGGACCCGTGGGCCGCTCACGAGCGCCCCCTCCGAATCCAAGGCGAGCAGCGAGTTGAAGATTCCGCTGGGGGGGTAGAGGATATAGAAGAGGACATAGCCATCCTCACCGGCGTAGAGCTCGCTGTCGCCGGCCATGGTGAAATCGTCCAGGTCGGGGTGGGTGCGCGCGCTCAGGAGCGCCCCGTCCTTGTCCAGACCGGCGAAATCGAGCCGGTCCCGTACTCCCTGCCAGACCACGCCGAACGTCTCGCCGTTGAACGCGATATCCGTAAGCTCCGACGTATAGCTCTCCCCCAGCTCAACGGGCGCCGTCAGCGCTCCGCCGCTTTTATCGAGGGTAGCGAAATTCATGGTCGGACGCTGTTCGGAATCGAGCGGGTAGCGGGTAAAGAGCACGGCGACCCGATCATCGGCGCAGGCCACGGCCTCGACCGAGCAGGCCCTCGTCGGCGTCTCGGGAGCCCGGAGGGTCAACGCGGTTCCCCTCTGCAGGACTTCGCCGGACGAATCGATGGAGATGGTGTCGATGGTGAACCAGGGGGCATCGGACTCGGCGTGCTCGGTCGCGAAGACCGCGAGGTAACCCTCGCCGGTCCAACAGGGCGCCTCCCAGGTCAGCTCGCCCGGGAGGGGGACAGACTCCGACGATGTATAGGTGCACGGCGCGGAGTGTGTGCCGGTATCACTGTCCGCCGCCGAAGACGTGTCCGCATCCGTGGTGTTGTTGGTGTCGGTACTATTCGAGGATGAATCCGTGTCATCCGTGTCGGCGTCACCATCCGTGTCGGCGTCACCATCCGTATCGGCGTCACCATCCGCATCAGTGTCCGCGTCGGTGTCACCATCGGTGTCGGTGTCACCATCCGCATCGGTGTCACCATCTGCGTCGGTATCCACATCTGTATCCCCGTCTGCGTCGGCATCCGCGTCGCCATCGGTGTCCGAGTCATTGTCGCTATCCGAATCGGTATCAGCGTCCGTATCCGAATCGGAATCCCCGTCCGTGTCCATGTCAGTATCGGCGTCCCCATCGACGTCCGCGGTCCCCACCTCGGCGACCGTCCCGGTATCCCCTGGCGAGGATGAATCTGTACCGTTGTTTGTCGTTTTAGCGCACCCCAACACCGAAACAGCGATTGTGAAAATGAATATAAATCGTCTCATGTGCTGTTCTCCGTTTTCCCTTTATATCATTATATACAACGCCGACCGATGTATTAAACATGATACGCAATCCTGTTGCGGATTCGGCTTGACCGCCTGTGGCCTCGAGCGCATTTACATGTCTAATGACATTCACCGCTTGGAAATCGAATTGGCGATTCGCCGTCATGGCGGCCGGCCTCTGGCTGCTGGTGGCTATCGGTATCCATTACTTCAAAAGCATTTGGGTGACCATCGCGCTCTTTCACATGGGCATTCTGACCTCTCTTTGGCTCCATCGCGGTGTGGTGCGCCCGGGGGTGTTGCTCAAAGGATGGCATACCGGATGGATGGTCGTGAACGCGGCGATCGCCCTCTTCGTCGGAGCGGTAATCTGTTTCGCCTGGGACACCCTCGGCATCGACCGGAGCGCGCTGAAGACACTCGGGTTCGGTGCCGGCAAGTGGGGGCTGCTCATCTATTTCTCCACGGTCAATCCCGTCCTGGAGGAGCTCTTCTGGCGGGCGCTGCCGCCCTGGGTGTCGCCCGCGCCCGCGGGGGACCGCAAGCCTCGCACGCCGTGGCTTTCCCCCAGCGACATCGCGTTCGCCGGCTACCACGTCATCGTCGTCTCGGGCTTCGCCGGCTACCGGTTCTGCCTCGTCACCTTCGCCGGTCTCCTATGCGGCGCCGTTATCTGGCGTCGGCTGTATCACACACTGGGCGGACTCTCGGTCCCCCTGGTGGCGCACGGGCTCATCGATCTGGTGCTGATAGAGTCGGCGATCATCCATGTACACTAGCGAAGTCTTCGACCTCAAACCGACGAGACGAAGAATACGTTTTCAGGAGTAGTGGCGGGATAGAGTGCCACCGACTTCTGCCCATCACCACGAAGGAGGTGCAAAAAACCCTCATCCCCGAAGGGAGGAAGCCATGACGCCCAACGTTGCTGAGCTTATCCGAGACCATGTTTCATTGTCCAACACTTGTATCGACCGCCCGTATATCAACGGTTACGTGCCGACACTTCAGACCTCGGGACAGCTCTGTTATTTTCTCCGGGAACACCTCGGGAATCCCATTCCCTCTCCGGCCCTGTTCCGACCGCTTCACGACCGTTTTATCCGGAGCATTGAGCAGACGGTCAAGAAAAAACAGGATCGCCGGAGTCTCGATCCCTCGCCCGTCGCAGATATCGATTGGATGAAATTTCAAGGTACAATAAAAAAATCGCCTTTAACTGGCTATCGCGGGTTGTTCGATGCAAAATGTATGCGGTATAAATGTGAGGATATGGCGGTAGATCTCATCGGAAAAGAGCTGCTCGGTCAATTTTGTGTGCTCGAACGCATCGGGCGGGGTGGCATGGGGGAGGTGTATAAAGCGGAACAGCCCGCCATGGAGCGCATGGTCGCCATAAAAATCCTCCACGCCAAGCTGGCCAAACGCGCCGACCTGGTCTCCCGTTTCCGGCGGGAGGCGCGGGCCATGAGCCGCCTCTCCCACCCGAACACGGTGAGGGTCTTTTTGTACGGCCATATGGAGGACACGGATCAACTCTATATCGTTATGGAGTATCTGGACGGCGTGGATCTGGCGCGGCTCGTCAGGCGGGACGGCCCCATGGAGGTCATGCGGGGCATCCGCGTGATGATCCAGGTGCTCGGCGCCCTGGAAGAGGCCCACGCGGTGGGGGTGGTCCACCGGGATCTCAAGCCCGAGAACATCCTGCTCACCGAGCAGGGGGGGATGCCGGACTTCCCCAAGGTCCTGGACTTCGGGCTGGCCAAGATCCACGAGACCAAGCTCCGGCCGGGATCCATGATCCTCACCCGCGAGGGGATGGTGTTCGGCACGCCGGAGTTCATGTCGCCGGAGCAGGCCCGCGGGGAGGTGCTCGACTCCCGCTCGGACATCTACTCCGTCGCGCTGATCTTCTACGAGCTCGTCACCGGGCGGCTGCCCTTTCCGAAGAGCAAGCCCATGGAGTACATCTCCCATCACATCAACACTCCCCCGACGCCGATATCCAAGCGCAACCCCAACATCGAGCTGCCCGAGCGGCTCGATCCCATCGTGGCGCGGGCGCTCGAGAAGGATCGGGAGAGCCGCTATCAGTCCGCCCGGGACTTCGCCGAGGCCCTCAGGACCCTGCTCCCGCGGGAGCAGAAGACCGTGGCCCAGCGCGCGATGGCCCCGGCCAAGCCGAGCGCCGACGAGACCCAGCCCTTGCAGCGACAACGGATGGGGGCGAGCGCGCCGCCGCAAAAAGGGGTGGGGAAGCCCGTCCTGATCGGGCTCGTCGCCGTTATCGTGGTGCTTCTGATCGTCATCCTCTGGCTGTTCATCTCACGACCGTCGCCCCCGCCGGCGACGGTCCCCATTAACGCCGCGCCGCTGGGTCAACCGATCTCACCGAGCCCGCAGACCCCACCGGCCGCGGCCGCCGGCGCGATGAAACCGCTCCCATCGCGTCCTCCCGCGAGCAATTGACAGTCGCGCCTTTTTGACGGATTGAAGACGATGGTAGCCTGTGTTAGAAGGCACCAGTTTTATCGCGGGTCGCTGCAGACCTCGCGCGACATGACGGGGGTCAGATGCCGATTGTCCGGATTGAGATGGCCGCGGGTCGGTCCGAAAAAGAAAAGGAGAAGCTGCTCACCGCGGTCACCGCTGCGATTCACGAGTCCATCGGGGCGCCGTTGCCCACCATCCACATCATGCTCAAGGAGGTCTCGGAAGACCACATCATGATCGGCGGCGAGCTGCTCTCGAAGAAGCCTCCCCGGGAAAAAATCTAGGCGACGATGGAAGCATCGGAATACGGCGCGCTGACACTGGTGGCCCCGGCGATCCTCCTCGCCATGTCCCACGCCCTGTCGCCGGATCACTGGTTCCCCTTCGTGGTCATCGGCCGGGCGAACCGGTGGCGGGTGAAATCGGTGATGGGGCTCGCGTTCCTCGCGGCGGCGGGGCACGCGATATCCTCCATCGCCATCGGGCTGCTGAGCGTATTCGCGAAGCACGGCGCCCCGCGGGACGTCGCCGAGTTCCTGCGGGAGGTCACCCCCACCCTCCTCATCGCCTTCGGGCTCCTCTACGCGCTGTTCTCGGCGTACAAGGTCCGCGTCAGCCGACACGGGCACTCCCACGGGCTCCCGGTCCTCAACCGGTGGATGGGGATCGATCCCCACGATTATGATCTGCCGGGACACGACCACGATCACCGACACGACGACGCCTGCGGCCACGGCCACGGGGACTGCGACAAGGACGTCCTGCCCACCGCGCACCTGAGCGGACGGGCCGCCTGGGGGCTCGTGGTGATCCTGGGGATCACCCCCTGCATCGCGCTCCTCCCCATCACCTTCGCCGCCTCCCGCTACGGCGCCTTCGCCGTCATCCTGACGAACGCCGCCTTCGCCGTCACCGCCATCTCCTCCATCCTCCTCGCCACGTGGCTCGCCCTCCGGGGCATGAAGCTCCTGAGGCTCAAGTTCTTCGACAAGTACGGCGGCATCACCGCGGGGATCATCATCGCGCTCATCGGGACGGCCGGGCTCCTCTTCGAGCACAACCACGCTCTGGCGCATCATGAGTCGGCGGTCGAAACCGCGGCGCACGACCACTCGGATCATTGACCCCTCGCCTATTGTTAGAATTGACGGGGGCTCGTCGAGGTGCTTCTATTTAGCCCATGCCCCGGACGCATTGGATAGCAGGACCGGCACTCTTGGCGTTTCTACCAAGTTGCTGGCTGTCCTATGACACCTCAGACGATGACACCGACGCCGCCGGCCGGGAGACCTTCGATTCGGAGACGGAAACCGGAGGGGGTGTGGCGTTCCTTCAGGTGGGCGCCGGGACCGCGTACGCCTGCGCCCTGAAGACAGACGGCGCCGTCATCTGCTGGGGGAGCAGCCTGGAGGGCAGGTCCGATCCCCCCGCGGTGACGATGACCCGCCTCTCGGTGGGGCCGGACCACAGCTGCGGTCTCCGGGAGGACCGCCGGGCGGTGTGCTGGGGAGCGAACAGTTACGGGGAGTCCGCGCCGCCGGACCGCACCTTCGAACGGATCTCCGCCGGCGGAACCCACACCTGCGGCGTCGACGCCGGCGGCGCGATGGTGTGCTGGGGGGATAACGAGGCCGGCCAGTGCGCCGCCCCGGCCGGAGAATTCACAACGGTGGCGGCCGGCGGCGGCTTCACCTGCGGGTTGCGGCCAAGCGGCGCCATCGTCTGCTGGGGAGAGGACGCGGACGGTCAGGCGACCCCGCCGGACGAGCGGTTCGTCCGGATCGATGCGGGGTACGACTTCGCCTGCGGTCTGACCGCGTCGGAGCGCGTGATCTGCTGGGGCGACGACGATTCCGGTCAGACGGTCCCGCCGGAAGCGCGTTATCAGGACATCGCCTGCGGTACGGACCACGCCTGCGGGGTCGCCCAGGGCGGGCAGGTGCGCTGCTGGGGGGGCAACACCGCGGGTCAGGCCGACCCTCCCCCGGAGGCGTTCCGCCAGGTGGCCGCCGGGATGCGCTTCAGTTGCGGCGTCACCGAGGCGGGGGGACTCTCCTGCTGGGGCCGGAACGACGATGGGGAGGCCACGCCGGCAGTGGGACGCTTCGCGCGGGTCTCCGCCAGCGTCGGATACGCCTGCGCCATCAGGGCGGAGGACGGGAGCCTGCTCTGCTGGGGCCAGGACAGGGTGGGCCGGACCGACGCCCCCGAGGGACGCTTCGCGGTCGTCTCCGCCAACAGTAACCACGCCTGCGCCATCGATGTCACCGGCGGGATGAGTTGCTGGGGGGGCAATCCCTACGGCGAATCGGACGCCCCCGGCGGGACGTTCGTCCATGTGTCCGCCGGGGTGATGCACACCTGCGGCGTCACCCCTGATCTCGCCGTGTTCTGTTGGGGCAGTGACCACTATGACCAATCATCGGCGCCTGAAGGGCAGTTTCGCCAGGCGGCCGCGGGATACTACCACTCCTGTGCCCTGAGCCGGGAGGGGCGCCCCGTGTGCTGGGGGCGGGACGATGACGGACGGTCGAGCCCGCCCGATGGGCGGTTTACCCAGATCACCGCCGGTCACCACCATAACTGCGGAATCACCGAGGAGGGCGCCGTCCGCTGCTGGGGACGGGACGCCTATGGTGAATCATCGCCTCCCGACGGCGGATTTCTTCAGGTCTCCGCCGGGCTCAACCACACCTGCGGTGTAAGGGCCGACCACACCGCCGTGTGCTGGGGGTACGACCAATGGGGTGAGAGCACTCCACCACCGGGACAATTCACCCAGGTCTCGGCCGGAGAGACCCACTCCTGCGGCATCCGGATGGACGACACCCTCACCTGCTGGGGGCGGATGCGGCGATGAACCCCACCGCGATTCATCCGATCGAGGAATTTCTCTAAAAAACCGGGTAGGATCCACTCGTTTTTATTCTTCGGCCCCTACAATCATAATGACTGAAGGGACTCTGGGGCGGCGCCCCTGAGAAGGTAAAACTGATGACAGCAGAGAATACTGTGATGACGAGGGGTCATAAGAACAAAGGTGGAAGAAGGCACATGAGGACGCTTGGATCCGTTTCTTGGTTGGTGTTTTGGCTTTCTCTCGGCTGCTCCCCCGCTGACGAAACATCCGTCACCGATGCCGGCGATTCGTTTTCCGACGTTGACTCGGACAGCGATACCGATACGGACAGCGATACCGATACGGACAGCGACACCGATGCCGACAGCGACGCCGATACCGACAGCGACGCCGATACCGACACCGACGCCGATACCGACACCGACGCCGATACCGACACCGACGCCGATACGGACAGCGACGCTGATACCGACAGCGACGCCGATACCGACAGCGACGCCGATACCGACACCGACGCCGATACGGATGCCGATACGGATGCCGACAGTGACGCCGATACAGACACTGATGTGGATGGCGACACCGACGCGGACACTGACGCTGATACCGACGCGGACACCGACGCCGATACCGACGCGGACGGTGACACCGACGCCGATACCGATGCCGACGCGGATACAGGCACTGAAGCGAACACAGAACCGGTATTCCACCTGTTTCTGCTTTTCGGTCAGTCCAACATGTTCGGCTATGAGAACACCATCGAGCCTCAGGACCAGGTGGAAGACGAGCGCATCAAGGTGCTGGGCTATGACGCCTGCGCCGCCACCGGGCGGGAGTACAACGAGTGGGACACCGCCGCGCCTCCCCTGCACGCCTGCTGGGTCAACGGCATCGGCATCGGGGACTGGTTCGCCAAGACCCTGATAGAGGCGTACCCCGAACAGGACACCATCGGGCTCATCCCCTGTGCGATTCCCGGCGCCGGCATCGACCTGTTCAGGAAAGACGTGGTCGTCACTCGAGAGAGCTGGCAGACTATTCCGCCGGACGACCACTGGAGCGGCGCCTATGAATGGATGGTCGTACGGGCCCAGCGGGCGCTGGAGTCAGGTGGAGTCATCGATGGTCTAATTTTTCATCAGGGGGAATCCGACAACATTAACGACGACTGGCTGAACAAGGTGAAGGAAGTCGTGGACGACCTCCACGCCGATTTGGGGCTCGGTGATATCCCGTTCGTGGCCGGCGAGTTGGTGTACGGCAGCTCGGGCTTCAACGGGAAGAATGACGGCATCAACCGATTGCCTGAATTTGTCGATAATGCCCACGTGGTGTCCGCGGCGGACCTGGCCGGTTTGTCGGACAATCTGCATTTCCTCCCGGAATCCTACAGGACCTATGGCGCGCGCTACGCGGAGACGACGATCTCCGCCCTCGGACTGGATCAATAAGCCACGCCGTGTCCAAGACCTCGCCGTAGAGCCGAACCGAAAAAAATCGACCGGTCCGTCGCGTCAGTGGGGCGCCAGTGGTTCCCTCCGATGATTGTGCTACATTTCTACTGTACATGATATCAAGTTGTCTCTTTGGTGTCTAAGCGGGGGAAAAATGGATGACAACAAGCGAAACGGAACCGCTGTTCCACAGGCCGAGGCGGCCCTCCGACTGACCCGAGAGGCGGTGGAAAACGCCCCCACCGCCATCTTCTGGGTCGACAGAGGCGGACGCCTGGTGGACGTCAACCGCCTGGCCTGCGATTCACTGGGCTACGCACAAAGAGAGCTCATCGGTCGTCATGTGTGGCAAGTCGACATGGTATCCACGAAGGAACGCTGGCCCGAATTCTGGGAGTACGTGAAGAATTCGAAGGGAGTCGTCCGCAGCGACACCATCCAGCGGCGGAGCGACGGGAGCACCTTCCCGGTGAGCGTACAGGCGACCCATGTCTCCTCGGCGGACGGGGAGCACCTGGTGGCCTTCGCGACCGACGCCAGCCTTCAGGCGCAGGCCGAGGAGCGTTACACCCAGCTGTTCAACCGGATGATCGACGGGTTCGCGCTCCATGAGCTCATCCGCGACGATCTCGGCACGCCGGTGGACTATCGGTTCCTCAGCGTCAACCCCGCGTTCGAGAGGCTCACCGGTCTCGTCGGCAAGGAGGTCATCGGCCGAACCGTCCGCGAGGTGATCCCCGCCATCGAGCCCCACTGGATCGAGACCTATGGCGAGGTGGTCACGTCCGGCGATCCGGTGCACTTCACCAACCGGGCGGAGGGCATCGAAAAGACCTTCGAGGTGACCGCGTTCAAGACCGCTCCGAACGAGTTCGCGACCATTTTCGTGGACATCACGGCGCGCACCAGGGCGGAGATGGAGCAGAAGAAGCTCGAGGAGCAGCTCCACCACACCCACCGGATGGAAGCCCTCGGCACTCTGGCGGGCGGAATCGCCCACGACTTCAACAACATCCTCGGCGCCATCCTGGGAAACGCGGAGGCGGCGACGCTCCTGAGTGGGGACAACGCCGAGCTCAAGGACGCCCTCGATGAGATCATGCGGTCGACCCTCCGGGCCAAAGACCTGGTCGCTCAGATCCTCAGCTTCTCCCGAAAGAGCCAGCAGCGGCCCCGGCTGACGCAGGTACAGCCGGTGATCTCGGAGACGGTGAAGATGCTGCGGGCGATGCTCCCGTCGAGCGTGACCGTCAGCGAGACGGTGGACGCCCCGCCCCTCTGGATCCTGGCGCCGGAGACCCAGCTCCACCAGATCCTGATGAACCTGGGCACCAACGCGTTCCAGGCCCTCGGGAACAAGGGGGGCAGCCTGCGCTTAAGCCTCTTCGAGGTGGACGCCTCGGGGCGGGGGCGAGGGGCGCCGTCTCTTCCGGAAGCCCTGATGCCGGAGGAGGGGACCCGCTACGCGGCCCTCACGGTGAGCGACACGGGGTGCGGAATCACAAAGGAGCACCTCGACAAGGTGTTCGATCCGTTCTTCACGACCAAGGCGGAGGGAGAGGGCACCGGACTCGGACTCTCGGTCATCAACGGCATCGTGAAGAACCTGAACGGCGCCGTTTCCATAGAGAGCGAGCCATCGAAGGGCACCACGGTAACCGTGTTCCTGCCCCTCTCGGAAGCGGCGGCCACCGCTCCCGCAAAGTCCCGGCGTCCCGCCTCCACGCTGCCGACGCAGCGCATCGTGATGGTCGATGACGAGGAGTCGCTGGCCAACCTGGGGAAGCGGACCCTGGAGATGGTCGGACACCGGGTCACGGCGCTGACCTCTCCGGAGGCGGCCCTCGATCTCATCGCCGGGGCGCCGGAGGAGGTCGATCTCGTCATCACCGATCAGACCATGCCCGGGATGTCCGGCGCCGAGCTGGTCGCCCGGCTGCGGGAGCAGGGGATCGCCGTCCCCGCGATCATCTGCACGGGCTTCAGCAACGACTTCAGCAAGGCGGAGGCCGCGCGCGTCGGCGCGGCGGAGCTGCTCATCAAACCCTTCACCAGGACCGAGCTCAGAGACGCTGTTTCCCGAGCGATATCAGAAGGAACCCCGTGACGAAAGTCATTGCCACGTCGGCGGGGCCGGAAAAAGCGAAGGTGATGAGCCGGAGAAGATGAAATACGAGTTTAAAGACCTTGTGGACATCGACGTCCTCAGTAAATTGCTGAGCGATCTCTATGAGACCGCGCGCATCCCGTCAGCCGTCATCGACATGCAGGGGAACGTGCTCACCGGCGCCGGCTGGCAGCGGATCTGCGTCGATTTTCACAGGAAGCACCCCGAGGCCGGTCAGCGCTGCATCGAGAGCGACATCCGGATCCACGAGGAGATTCAGCGGGGGGCGCCCTACGTCATCTACGAATGTCCCCACGGCCTGGTCGACTCCAGCTGTCCCGTCATCATCGACGGGAAACACATCGCCAACGTCTTCACCGGTCAGTTCCTCTACCGTTCCCCGGATGCATCGATCCGACGGCGATTCAAAGAGCAGGCACGACAGCTGGGGTTCGACGAGGGCATCTACCTCGAGGCCCTCGACGAGGTGCCGGTGTTCACGAAGGCCCAGCACCGGACCATGCTCGCCTTTCTACACGGGTTCGCGGAGATGATCGCCGAGATGGGCTTGAACCGCCTCAGGACCCGGAACCACCTCGCCCGCATCGAGGCCAGCGAGGCCAAGTTCCGGCAGTACATCGACAACGCGCCCACAGGGGTGTTTATCGCGGACGGCAACGCCAACTACATCGAGGTCAACCCCGCCGCCTGCGAGGCCACCGGGTACGCCGAGGCGGAGCTCAAACAGCTCGGAATCCCCCAACTGGTCACGGAGGAGTCTCTCGAACGCGCGATGGAGAGCTTCCACCAATTGCTGTCGACCGGACGATCGAGCGTCGACACGCAGTTCATGAGGAAGGACGGAGAGACCCGGTGGTGGCATGTGGACGCGGTCCGGCTATCGAACGATCGCTTCATGGGATTCACGAGGGATATCACGGAGGCCCGGCTCTCCGCGGAGGAGCGGCAGCGCCAGGCGCAGATCATCGACCAGTGCACGTCCTCCATCATCGCCACGGATCTGGAGGGGAACATCACCAGCTGGAACCGGGGCGCCGAGGCTCTCTTTCAGTATAAAGAGTCCGAGGTCATCGGAAAGAACATCGCGCTGGTCTATCGGGCGACGGATCACCAGACGCTCGTGAGCGACATCACCGTTACCTTGAGGGAGAAGGGAAGCCACGCCGCCGAGGTGACGCTCCTAAAGAAGAACGGCGAGCGGTTCGAGGCCTTCTTGGATCTGTGGGTCCAGAGGGACAGCAGCGGACGGCCCAGCGCCATGGTGGGGTACACGATTGATATCACGGAGAGGAAGCGCGCGTGGGAGCGGTACGAGAGAACCATCAACGTGGCCATGGACGGGTTCTGGACCGTGGAGAAGAGCGGTCGGATCATCGACGTAAACCAGGCCTACTGCAAGATGGTGGGGTACTCCCGCGACGAGGTGCTCGCCATGCATATCTCGGATATCGATGCCAACGAATCACTGGACGAGACCGTGAACCACCTTCAGACCGTGACGGAGAACGGACAGAATCGTTTCGAGACCCGACACCGCCGCAAGGACGGCGGGGTCATCGAGGTGGAGGTCAGCACCACCTTCGTCGGGACCTCCGGGGGGCAGTTCTTCGCCTTCATCAGAGACATCACCGCGCGGAAGAGGGCCGAGAAGGAGCGCCGACAACTGGAGGCCCAGCTCCGGCACGCTCAGAAGATGGAGGCCATCGGCACGCTGGCGGGGGGCATCGCCCACGACTTCAACAACATCCTCGCCGCCATCCTCGGTTACTCCGAGGAGGCCCTCGAGCTCATCCCCGAGGGGAGCCCGGCGGAGGAGAGCCTCGACGAGGTGATGAAGGCCGGCCACCGGGCCAAGGAGCTGGTGGGCCACATCGTCGCCTTCAGCCGGAAGTCCGATCTGACCCGGGAGGTGGTCCGGCCCGCGGAGATCATCCGCGAGACCCTCAGGCTGCTCCGCCCGTCGATCCCGTCTACTATTGAAATTCGCTCCTTCATCACCGCGCCCTCGGGCGCCATCCTCGCCAATCCCTCGCAAATCCACCAGGTGATCATGAACCTCGCCACCAACGCCGCCCAGGCCATGGAGGCGGAGGGCGGCGTGTTGGAGCTCACGCTCGAAGAGGTCTCCCTGTCGGCGGAGGATCTCTCCAACGAGCCGAGCATGGTTCCCGGCGACTATCTCGAGATCCAGGTCGCCGATACGGGAGAGGGCATCCCAACGGATCTGCTCTCCCGCATTTTCGAACCCTACTTCACCACGAAGGCCCTGGGGAGAGGAACCGGAATGGGGCTCGCAGTGGTGCACGGCATCGTCTCCGGGCACGGGGGGCGGGTTCGGGTTGAGAGCCGCCCGGGCGCGTTCACCCGCTTCAGCGTGCATCTCCCGAAATACGAGGGAACCTCGGTCAGCGTGCCGCCCCGGAACGGGGATCTGCCCCGAGGCAACGAACGCGTCATGGTGGTGGACGACGAGCCCGCCCTGGCGGCCCTGGCCCAGCGGCGCCTGGAGACGCTGGGGTACAAGGTGGTGGCTTTCACGGACGCGGAGGAGGCCCTCGCAAAGTTCAGCGAGCAGCCGGAGAACGTCGATCTCGTGCTGACCGACCAGACCATGCCAAGGCTCACCGGAGAGCGGCTCGCCGCAGAAATCTTCCGGATCAGGGCCAACCTCCCCATCCTGCTCTTCACGGGGAACCGGGATCGGGTGGACGAGGGACGGCTCCGCGACAAGGGCATCCGGGCGGTGCTGAGCAAGCCGGTGGACAAGACCACCCTCGCCCAGGCGGTCCGTGAAGCGCTCAACGGCAAGGCCGGATAGTATTCGGAGGAGGACGTCATCGATCCCGTCAGCAGGCCGCTCCGGTTATTGAAGCACGGATTCCACACCGCCGTCTTTCTCCTGATCATCCTGTTTGTAGGGTTCGCCGCGTGGAACAATCACTACGATCGCATCAACGCGCGGGAATACGCCCTGGACCGCCCGCTCGAGCTACACCCAGGATCGCCTCTACCGACGCTGGGCGGCCATGCACGGCGGGGTCCGAACCTGCTTTTACTGAGATCAGCTATTGACACGAAGTCAATAGTGTACTAATGACATATTGTCACTAATATCCAACAGTCACTTCTCATCGAGTGACAGAAAGGAGGACAGTATGTCCTGTCATTGTCATCATCACGATCGTCATCACGGCGGGGGTCACTCTCAATGTGGATGCGGAGGTCATGGTCACCACAGCCATCACGGTCATCACGGCCATCACGGCCCTCGCGATCACGGCTGCGGTTGCGGATCCGGTCACTCCATTAAAAGGCGTTACATCTCGAAAGAGGAAAAAAAGGAGCTACTCGTAAAGTATATCGAAGAGCTCAAAAAGGAGCTGGCGGGAGCCGAGGACGCCCTGGAGAGCCTCTGATCCATCCCGCTCCTCTTCGTGTCGAAGATGGCCTGATTGTCCCCCCAAATCGATGACGCATCTTTCCCTTTCACCGAAAATTCCTTACATTATAGTTGTACCGCGCTCGAAAGGAGCCCATGCGCCACCACGGATCGGCATCGAGGGAGCACAAACACTGTTGCTGTCGGGACAAGGGACCGGCGGTGCGCGGCTTTCTGATTCCCTGCCTGATGGTCCTGCTGAGGGAGGCCCCGGCCCACGGCTATCAGCTCATCGAGCGCCTGGAGCAGAGCGGATACATGAAAGAGACGCCGGATCCCGGCGTCGTCTATCGCCACCTGCGCCACCTCGAGAAGGATGCCATGGTCACCTCGAGCTTCGAGCCGGGGGACGGGCCGGCGCGTAAAGTCTACACCATCACCGACGAGGGACGCGCCGAGCTCGGGACCTGGCTCGACGAGCTGGCCCACCTCAAGCAACACCTCGAGATCTTCCTCGGGGATGCCCTGAAGGGCTGACGGGTTACGCGGTCCGCCGCTCGTCCCGGATGGAGGAAGCGACGATGCGGAGGAGCTGCCGCGGACGATAGGGCTTGGTAAGACACGCGATAAAACCGTAGTCCCGATAGCTCGCAAGGACGGGATCATCCGAATAGCCGCTCACCACGACCCCCCTGACCGATGAATCCATGGCGAGCAGCTTGCGCATGGTCTCCCGTCCGCCGTCCCCCCCCGGAACCGTGAGATCGAGGAGCACCAGGGAGAAGGGATTGCCGTTCGCCAGGGCGCGCCGGTAGGCGGAGACGGCATCCTCACCGCACTCCACGGCCACCACATCGTAGCCCGCGTCCCGCAGCTGCTCCACCGTGACCTGGCGGACGAGGTCCTCGTCATCCATGACAAGGATGTTCCCTTGCCCGCGGTCAGGCGGCGGGGCATCCGTCGTCCGCGACACCACGCGTCTCTTGGACGCGGGGAGATAGGTCGTGAACACGGAACCGCGGCCCACCAACGAATCGCAGTCGATGCGGCCCCCGTGTTTCTTCGCCACCGAGTAGGCGGTCGCGAGCCCGAGGCCCGATCCGCCGTCCTTGGTGCTGAAGTACGGATCGTAGATTCGGCTCAGGTTCTCGGCGGAAATCCCCACGCCCGCGTCCTCGATGGCGATGCGGACAAAGCGACGCTGGTCGGACGTTCCGGGAGGGGGCTCCCGATAGTTCCCGACAGACACCTTCACGACCCCGCCGTCCGGCATGGACTGCTGGGCGTTGATGACGAGGTTTCCCACCAGCTGCTCGATCTGTCCGGCGTCCCCCTCCACCGGCCACACATCGTCCGAGACCTCTACCGCGCAGCGCACGTTCGATCCCCGCACGCAGAAGTCAGCCACCCGCTCGACCAGCTCGCCGATATGCAAGCTCGTCTTCATCGGCATACCGCCCTTGGAAAAAGTGAGCAGCTGCTGCGTCAGGGAGGTGGCCCGGAACGCCGCGTCCATGGCGTTCGTCAACAGCTTCCTCACCTTGGGCTCGTCGGACAGCATCTTCTTGGCCAGGCCGAGGCACCCGGTGATGGCGGTCAAGGTGTTGTTGAAGTCGTGGGCGATGCCGCCGGCGAGGGTTCCGATGGATTCTATCTTCTCCGCCCGCAGCTGTTCCTGCTCCCGATGCCGCCGCTCGGTGACATCGTGAATGACGTACTGCCGCCCGCCGTCATCCCCGTCCTCGACGCCGCGCATGACCGAGCTGCTGACCTCGCCGACGAAGCAGCTCCCGTCCCGCCGGAGGAAGGAGAGCTCGGCGGTACGGACACCGAGAGGGTCTCCCGTATCCCGCGCGTAGTCGGCGGCCTTGGGACGGTCCTGGTCCATCACCAAATCAACCCAGGGGCGGTCGATGATATCCGCCACCGTATCCAGACGGAAAGCCTGCAATAAAGAGGGATTGACCATTCGCACCCGCCCGTCCTTGTCACACAGGGCGATGGGATCCGGCGAGGTCTCCACCCACATCCGATAGGTCGCCTCGCTCGCCCTGAGCCTCGCCTCCACCCGCTTCCGCTGGCGGATGTCCTCCTCGAGCGCCTCGGTCCTTACGCGCACCTCCTCCTCGAGCTCCTCGCGCGTCTCCCGGAGATCCGCGACCAGGATCTCGAGACCGATAAAGAGATCCGCGAACGCGTCGTCCTCCAAGAGCAAGGGGATGGTCACATCCAGCTTACCGAACGAGATATGCGCGATCAGATCGAGCACCTGATCCAAGCGTTTCTGTGCCTCCTCCGGCAGCTTGGACATCTTCATGAGAGCAACCACTCCAGGGCGTCATCCCTGTCTTCGAAGGATCTCAGCTTGGCGATTCCGGTCGCGACCGCGAGAAAACGCATCATGATTCGGGCGAAGCGATGGGAGGTGACCACCGCGACGCGCTTCAAATCCGGTTCCCTCAGCGTATCCACGATGGCCGTCCGCACGGCCCTCGGCAACTGCCCGATCCCCTTTCCTTCGATGAGCACCCGGACGCTCGTCGGCTCGCGGAGTCGCCGGGCGCATTCACCGGTCAGCGCGCTCAACCGCATGAACTCCGAAAAGCTCGGCTCCATGTTCAGTCGCTGACATATAATCTGGCGTTCCTCATCAAGCCACACCTCGAACCTACCAGCGGACATCGTCGAGCCTCCTGAACCTCAAGATAATCATCAGGATTCGACTGTACCATTTAGAGGGTATTGTGAAAACAGGCATTGCTCAATAAAGATGGGCAATATAACGATAGTGTGGACTCTCATTATTTTTTTGAACTGCATATTTTTTTCGGATATACGTCTTTTGAACAAATGACAGAAAACGCTCTGACATCCCCGGTCGTGATCACGCGAACTGTCTTCTGGTTGTCGCTGATGATGACGATGGACATCGCGGTCGCCAGGGGCCTCGGTCGCCTGACCGTCGGGGGATTCGTCTCGGGCGGCGGCCGGGAGAACCGCCCCGCCGGGGACGCCGACACGTCCGAGAATACCGCCGAGGGGGGCGTCCGCGTGGCGGTCGAGGGGATCGCCTACGAGCCCTGGAACGACGCGGTCATCATGTTGTGGGAGCTCCGGGCGGTCGCCCGGGGCCTGGGGGGATGGTCGCCGAAGACCGGGTACGGGGGCGCCGAGCTCGTGGCCAACGGGGGGATGGGCATCACCTTCATCGGTCTCGTGCCGTTCAACTTCGCCATCGAGGACGCGGTGCTCCGGGGCACCAACCGGGGCCTCTTCGGGAAGGCGCTGATGGGCACCTCTCACGTGCTCCCCATCGATCACTGGCTCAACGCGGAGCTGGAGGACGGGCTGTACTACCTGGCCCTCAGCCACGGCTTCCGCTACCACTCCCTGAGCGGGTGGACCTGGGCCCTGATGCCCAAGTTCCGCCTCGACAAGGACGGCCTCATTCAGGTGGAGGCGCGGTATCTGTTCGGGTTCTGGAGCGGCGGACGACGGGAGCACTCCGGCGCGCTCATCATCGACCTGCCCATCGGAAACATCGTCGTCAGCTTTTGGGGGCAGCCGGAGTACCACATTCTGGATCGGGGCCGCGGGGAGATCTTCGGCTGGCGGGCGGTGGTCGAGGTCTCCGTCGTGGTGATGGACTGAGCCGTGATCCGCCGTCTCCCATACGTCATCGCGACCCTGGCGCTCCTCCTCACGGAGATTTTCATCGCCCTCTATGTGCGCGACGCCTGGATACGGCCGTTCGGCGGCGATCTCCTGGTGGTGATCCTGATTTACTGTGCGGTGCGGTCGGTGTGGCAGGGGCCCGTCCTCCCCACGGCCCTCGGGGTGCTGGCGTTCACCTACGTCATCGAGATCCTCCAGGGGGCCCACCTCGTGGAGCGGCTCGGCCTGCAGGACAACCGCCTCGCGGTGATTGTCATCGGCAACTCGTTCCACTGGCTGGATCTCCTCGCCTACACCGCCGGGATCGGGCTCGTCGTGCTGTTCGAATGGACCAGAGGGCGGCGGACCGGACACCGGTAACGCCGCGGCGAGGCCCCCTCTCGCCTCAGATTCCCCTTTACATCCAACGAGCCACGATTGATAAAGGGGTGGGTTTCACTGGCGGGACCCCCCGGAGCGTACCATGATCACCCTACTCGACTATGGCGCGGGCAATGTTCGAAGCGTCGTCAACTCCATCGGGAAGCTCGGACACGACGTCCGCATGGTCCGAAGCGCAGAGGACATCTCTTCGGCCGACAAGCTGGTTTTCCCCGGCGTGGGCTCCTTCGGCAGCATGATGCGGATCCTCGAAGCCCGGGGCTACGTGGCGCCCCTGCGCGACTATCTGGAGAGCGATCGGCCCTTCCTCGGCATCTGCCTCGGCATGCAGGCCTTGTTGGAGAGCAGCGAGGAGAACCCCGGCGTCCGGGGGCTCGGCCTTTTCAAGGGCGCCGTCCGGCGGTTCGATATCGATCTGGCGGTGCCCCACATCGGATGGAACGGCATCGCGCCGGAGCAGCCGTCGATCCTGTTCAAGGGGCTGACCGGCGACGAAAAATTCTACTTTGTCCACTCCTTCTACGTCGATCCCGAGGACGATGATGTCGTGCTGACCCGAACGGACTACGGGCAGCGCTTCGCCAGCGCCCTGCAGCGGGGCAACGTCATCGGGACCCAGTTCCACCCGGAGAAGAGCGGCCCGGTGGGCCTCAGGGTGCTCGAGAACTTCATCGAGAACCGGGAGCCCGCCATGCCCGCCGAAATCCGCGCCGGCGAGACTGTACTGGCCAAGCGGATCATCGCCTGTCTGGATGTCCGCAGCAACGACGCCGGGGATCTGGTGGTCACCAAGGGCGATCAGTACGACGTTCGGGAGGAGGGGGCGGTCCGCAACCTGGGGGCGCCGGTGGAGCTGGCCGAGCGGTACTACCTGGAGGGGGCCGACGAGGTGACCTTCCTGAACATCACCGGGTTCCGGGACTTCCCCCTCGAGGACATGCCCATGCTCGAGGTCCTCGAGAAGACCTCGGAGAACGTCTTCGTCCCCCTCACCATCGGCGGCGGCATCCGCGACTACACCGACGGGAACGGCCGCGCCTACACCGCCCTGGAGGTGGCCTCGGCCTATTTCCGCGCCGGCGCGGACAAGATCTCCATCGGCAGCGATGCCGTGGCGGTGGCCCTCGAATATCTCGAGACCGGGGAGAAGAGCGGTCATAGCCCCATCGAGACCATCTCCGAGGTCTACGGCTCCCAGGCCGTGGTCATCTCGGTGGATCCCCGCCGGGTCTACGTGAACGCGCCGGACGAGGTGCCCCACCAGGTGATCGAGACCGCCTTCCCCGGGCCGAACGGCGAGCGGTTCTGCTGGTATCAGTGCACCGTGAAGGGGGGCCGAGAGGGGGCCCCGCTGGACGCCGTCACGCTGGCCCGCGTGACCCAGACGCTCGGCGCCGGCGAGATACTGCTCAACTGCATCGACAAGGACGGCACCAACTCCGGCTTCGATCTGGAGCTCATCAACGCCGTGAAGTCCGCCGTAACGATCCCGGTCATCGCCTCCAGCGGCGCCGGACGGGTGGCGCACTTCTTCGAGGTGTTCGACGAGACCCGGGCCGAGAGTGCCCTCGCCGCCGGCATATTCCACAGGAGGGAGGTGCCCATCGGCGCAGTCAAGGCCCACCTCGACGGCAAGGTCGAGATCAGAAGGACGCCGATGGAGGAGTAACCCGGAGGGGGCACCAAATTTTACTGTGTCCCTTTCATGGACTATTCTCGACCCATGAGCAGAAAGCGGAAGAAGAAATCGAGCGACGCCGGAAATGAGAAGACGGCCACGACGGTCATCAAGCTTCTCGGCGCCAAGTTCAAGCTCGAGGAGATCGCCGGCTCGGGCGGGATGGCGGACGTCTGGCGGGCCACCATGCGAGGGCCCGGGCGGTTCAGGCGGACGGTGGCCATCAAGCACATGCACTCCCACCTGAAGGACAACCCCCAGTTCCGCGAGATGTTCTTCGAGGAGGCCCGGGTAGGCGCGCAGCTGCAGGACGGCAATATCGTCCAGGTCTACGACTTCCTGGAGGAGGAGGGGGAGTACTACATGGTGATGGAGTGGATCGAGGGGATCAACCTGGCCACCTACATCCATTACATCAACCACATCCGCTCGCGCACCCGCTGGGAGCTGGTCGCGGCCATCGGCATCGGCGTGCTGCGGGGGCTCGCCGCGGCCCACGAACGGATCGACGAGCACAACCGGCAGGTGCCCATCCTGCACCGGGATGTCTCCCCCCACAACGTCCTCATCAGCGTCAAAGGGCCGGCCAAGCTCATCGACTTCGGGCTGGCCCTCGCCAGCGATCGCCTCAGCGCCCCGACCCCGCCGGACGTGGCCAAGGGCAAGCTCGCCTACCTGGCGCCGGAGGTGCTCCGCGGGGAGAAGGCGACCTATTCATCGGATCTGTTCGCCGTGGGCAACCTGATGTGGGAGACCCTGGCCGGGAGGAAGCTGTTCACCGGCGCCGACGATCGGGAGATCTACACCAAGATAACGGGCGGCGACATCGAGCCTTTGGGCCGCATCAGACCCGACATCCCGCGGGGGCTCGTCAAGGTCATCAACAAGGCCCTGCAGGTCTCGCCGAAGGACCGGTTCGCCTCCGCCCGGGAGATGGCCCTGGCGCTGACGAACGTCCTCAGGATAGTCAAGGCGACGGACGACTTCTACGAGCTCCTCGCCCAGGCGGTGTGCGAGGCCCGCAGGGAATTCAAGATGGGGCGGCGAACCCAGGTGCAGTTCGATCAGCTGCCGTCGGATGAGTCCGAGATCGAGGTCGAGCTGACGGATAAGACCATCACACGGAAGTTCCTCGATAGGATCACCTCGTTCATGCGATGAGCGGGATAGCCGGATGCACAACGGCTACCGGGTGACACCTCCGGGAGCTGTTGCCTCCCCCCCGGCCCGTGTGATATCGGTTCGTGACATGAGTGACACGTTTATCGTCGCCGCGAAGCTCCGCCTATCGAAAAAAGCCGTCTCTGCTTGGTTGGAGGGCCTCCCGTGGGAGGCCGTCGATGCGGCGCACCGTCGAAACACGCCGTATAGTCTATTTTGAGGACAGGCCGCCGACCTTGTAAAAGGAGTTGTCAAATGACACGCGCAGACGAGGCTCACGATCGATTTCAATCGCTGCTATGGGGCTTCGCTTCCCATCGCATCATTACCGTGGCGGGGAGGACCGGCGTGCTCCGCGCGCTCGCCGAGGGGGAGCCCAGAACGCCGGAGGCCATCGCCGAGGCGTGCGGCCTGGATCCGCTGGCCACCGGCAAGGTGGTGCGGGCGTTGACCGCGCTAGGGGTGGCCGAGGCGGTCGGTGACCGCTACGTCATGCCGGGCGAGCTGGCCGGCTTTTTCGTGCCGGGGGCGATGGATTTGTCGCACTTTCTCGAGCACTCCCACGATATGTACACCGGCTGGGGGGAGAACCTCGAGACCTGGCTCAAGGGGGGCGAGTGGACCACCCGACCGAGAGCTCCCGATGGCGCCGCGCGGTTCGCGCGGGCCATGCAGGCCATGGGCGGGCACGTGGCCGAGCGGGTGGCGCGGACGCTGGACATGAGCGGCCGCCGGCGCATGCTCGATCTCGGGGGCGGGGTCGGGCACTTTGCCGAGGCGTTCTGCCGGCGCAACGACCGGCTCGAGGCGGTGGTGCTGGATACCCCCACCGTGGCGGACCTCGGCACCGGGCGGCTCAGGGACACGCCCCTGGCGAAGCGGATTCGGTTTGTGGGTGGGGATTATCTGGAGACACCGGTGGACGGGACCTTCGACATGGTGCTCCTCGCCAACGTGCTTCATCAGGAGTCAACGGCCAAAGCGGCCGGGCTGGTGAAACGCGGGGCCGAGTGTCTCGAGCGCGGGGGGATGCTCGCGGTGCTCGATTTCTCCATCGACGAACAACAGCGGGAGACCCCGGTGGGCGCGCTGTTCGCCGTGAACATGCGCTCTTTCGGCGACACCTACAACGCCCCCACCATCGCGGGATGGATGACCGGCGCCGGACTCGAGGGGTTCCGGCGGACCGACGTGGGGCGCCACAGGTGGCTGCTCACCGCCCTCAAGCCCTGACCGGAACACCCGACCCGCGATGACGACCACCCGAGAGCGCAGGTCGCCATACCGACTGACGGAGCCCCGTGCCGGCGCGCCGATTTACGGCGCTTCTCGAGCACCGATCGGGGGCGCCGCCGTTTGATCACCGCGGTGAAGAAAAGTACCTTCGGCTCCCTTTGGAGGTGCAAATTATCTGCCCCGGTGGTGTTAAAGGCTCAGACCACACGGCGCGGGATACCAAACGGGATCGCCCTCTTCCGAGACGGCGTCACTCCGGACAGGTACGCCCGGACCATGAGCAACGATGGACAGAAAGGATGGAGAAGCGATGAAGCGAGCGGACTATGAATGGTTCCGATGCCTGTTGATTTTCGGCGCCCTGACCCTGGGGTGTGATGATGACGATTCAGATTCAGAAAAAGACAAAGGCGCCCCGGGCGAGGACACGGAACCGGGCGGTGGTGAAGATACCGCCACCGGGAGCGGCCTGGACACGGAGGACGACAGCGGCGATACGGCCTCGGCGGGTGACGGGGCGTGCGACGGGGTGTCCGATGTCAGGGTCGGCGTGCTGGAACAGGAGGTCGAGCTGGAGGACCAGCTGGTCCCCAAGAAGGTGAACACCGTCCTGATGGTGGGCTGGGATCAGACGACGGCTTCGGAGTCGGTGAAGCTGCGGTTTTCGTTCGAAAACGACGAATGGTACGAATCGCCGGAGGAGCCGGGCGCGGCAGGCGCGCACGAGATCCCGGTCTTCGGCGTGCCGGAGCTGACGGACGTCGAAATTCAGATCGTCAACGAGACGGACGGCGATGAGACCGTCTGCGAGACCGCGGGCACCACCGGCGCGGTCCCCGAGAGCATCCCCCGGGCGACGGTCCGGGCGTTCGATCCCTCCCTCGCGTCCGAGAACCGCTGGATGCTCGGCACCGTCGAGAAGACGCCGGAGCTCCTGGGGATGTACGAGGGGGTCTTCACCGTCTACATCATCGACCGCCAGGGGCGCATCGTCTGGTACTACCTGGACCAGGCGTGGAGCCCGGTGACCGCCTATCCGCGGATCGCCCGGGACGGCAGCCACTTCTATTTCGACCGATCCACCTACCTCGGCCCCGAGGCGACCAATCAGCCCTCCATCGCCAGGACGACCCTGGATTTCCGGCAATTCGAACAGATCGACGCGCCCTCCATGACAGACTCGATGGATATCACTGATGACGGCAGCTTCGTCTACAATTCCGAGGAGTGGCTCATCGAGCTGACCGCGGACGGGGAGGAGCGGAGGGTGTGGTGTTGCACCGACTGGGTGGAGGAGACCGGCCTCGACGTGGTGCTGCTCCAAGAGAAAAAGGATTTCTGGGAGATGATGGGCAAGCCGGACATGATCAGTGACGACGACATAGAGGAGATCCGCAAGAGCCTCTGCTACGCCAACTCGGTGGTGTGGAATCCCCTGGGGGACTCCGTTCTCCTGAGCTTTCCGGACATAAATACCGTGGCGGAGATCTCGCGACAATCCGGCGAGGTCATCGGTCAGTGGGGCGATGCGCCGGGATCCTGGCGGTTCGAGCCGGAGACCACCGGCTTCGAGTTCGAGCACGGCGCCAACATCACCCCGGAGGGGACCCTCCTGGTCTCCACCCGCGAGACCGGTGTGGAGGACGAATTCAGCACCAAACCGGAGCACTATTTCCTCGAGTTCGAGCTCGACAGAGACAACCGGATCGCGACGGAGATCTGGCGGTTCGGCGAGGGGCTGACGGATTGGCCGGCCTGCAAGGGGGAGGTATTCCCGGTCCCCGGCGGAAACCGGATCGCCAACTACGGCACCGCCGGCGTCATCCGCGAGCTCACGCCGGATCTGGCGGTCGCGTGGGATGTCAAGTGGGATGCGGACTTCGAGATCCCGCAGAAGGTCCGGGAAATATACACGGCCTACACGGACGACGACGTCAACAACATGGTCGGTCACAACATCCTGATCGACAATCTGTACGCGCTCAACAAGGGCTGGGAGTGAAAAATGAATCGGCTCTGCCTGTCTCAGATGATCATTGCGGGCCTCGTCGCGTTGGGCTGCGACGACAGCGACACCTTCGACACGGAAGCGACCGACGCTCCAAAAGAGCGCGCGACCGATTCTTCGACGGACGAACCAGGGGATACGGGCTCCGAACCCGAATGGAGCGAACCGGATACCCTACTCGGAACCGAGGCGCCGGTCACTTCGTACGAAGGGTTCGAGGACCAGTACCTCATGACCGCGGACGACGACCCCGTCGATGTCTGCCGGGTTCGCTACGAGCTCCACGCGGTGGCCAGCCCCGCGGTGCCCTGCCCCATTTGCGATTGGGAGGTGGTGGTGGAGAAGCGGAATCCGTCGGTGCTCGTCGATGAGAACGGCGCCTGCGCCAACAGCGATCTCGGCCTGGATGAGGCGGCCATCGCGGCCGGCGTGGGGGCGCGGATCGCCTACGGGTTCGCAGCGGAATCAGTGGGCCACGCCAACATCCTCATGCGATACAACACCGCATCGGGGCGATGGGAAGAGTATTCGGTCTCCAACTGGGATCCCCAGGTGTCCGAATTCCGGTACAGACGAAGGGATGGGATGTGCGCCTACACCGGCACGGGTGAAACCGGGCCGTCGACCTCGGGCATCTGCGGGATCATGGGGGAGGCGACCGTCAATCGCCAGGGAAATCTCGCTGGAGACTAGCGGAACAATATAGGATGTATCGATGAAAGTTATCTCAATTCCACTGATGATGCTCATGCTCGGCGTCGGATGCTCGCTCACCGCCTGCGAAGAATCCTCGGGCGGTTCCGGAGGCGGGCCCCCCCCGGGGGTCGGCGCCGCGGTCATTTATCTGTCCGACGCCAACAACTATACCTACGAGAGCCGGTTTCACATCCCCGTCGTCGAGACCGCCCCGACCTCGGACATCGACATCTGCTGGGACGACCTGACGCGGGATTTCCAGTGCCACGAGATGGACCCCGCGGCGGATATCGGCAACGTTACGCTGGTGCGCATCCGCAACCTGTCCGAGGGGGAGATCGAGGCCGCCCTCAGCCGGGACGAGCTGCAGCAGTCCAACATCGACGGGTATCTCAACCGCAACACAAACAAAGAGACCGCCTGCGTGAACCTCGCCGACTTTACGTTCCTGGACTCCGAGGTCCCCGTCGAGGACGAATACGTCGTGAGCGAGGAGCAGAAATACCTCCTGGTGCTCACCACCGGGACGACGATCGGGGTGGGCGCGCGGATGATGACCTTCATGACCCCATCCCACGCGTCGGCCAATAGGACGGTCGCGGTCGGCGAGGGCTGCGACGTCCTCGACTTCAGCGCGCGGTTGACCGCCCTGACCCCGGTGCCGGTACCGTCGAGCGGCCGGACGGCGTTGGACTGGAGCGATGTCGCGCCGCCCATCGTCACCCGCGCCATGCTCGGGTTCTACGAGGGGATGTCCGTCAGGGAGCTGGAGGAACAGGTGCTCGACCTCATGCTCATCGCGACGAAGAAGTGGGAGCACGAGATCGACAGCGTCGCGCCCATCCCGTTGACTGAAATGGTGGATGAGGACGGCACACCCTTCGAGGGGTTCAGCGGGGAGGGCACCTGGATCTTCTCGGTGCAGTGCGGACAATGCCGCAATCCCGCGCCGTATCTGCTGACGGTGCTGGCGCCGGAAGGAGAGTAGAGAAGATGAAGCCGCATACCTCGGAGCAACGCGTCCCCCACCTCGTCCCTATACTGTTCTCGAGCCTGCTCCTCGTGAGCCTCTCCGGGTGCGAGGAGGATCCCGAAACAGCCGCCGTCGAGATCGCCGGTATCGAGGCGCGAATCGCCGACGATATCGCGACGGTGATCATCGTCGAGTGGACCACGAGCCGGTCCGCGACGGGCCGCGTCGCGTTCGGCGAGGGGGATGATCTTTCGTACTCGACGCCGATGGAAACCACGCCGGCCACCTCCCACCGGGCGCTGCTGCTCGGCATGCCCCCCCGGGCGGAAATCCGGTACCGGATCACGGCCGTTGACGGCGACGACGAGATGACGTCTGCGCCCCGGACCATCACCACGGGAGGCCTGCCGATCTCCCTGCCCGAGCTCACCGTCCAGGGGACCGGCCCGGAGGGCTTCACCATCGTGCCCGTCATCGCGAACGGCAGCTCCGTGGTGACCATCATCGATGCCGGGGGACGCATCGTCTGGTATCACGTCGACGATCGGGAGCTCGACATCTATCGCGCCCGCCTCTCGCGGGACAAGGAGAGCATCCTCTACAACGCCGCGAGCATCTCCGGCACCCCCTCCGAGGCGTCGGAGCTGATGCGGGTCTCCCTGGACGGCGCGTCGATCACCGGCGTTCCGGTGCCGCTTTTGGCGCACGACTTCGTGGAGCACGAGGACGGCACCATCGGCGCCATCGCGGCGGAGTATCGAACGATCGACGGCGCCGAGCTCATGGGCAATCAAATCGTCGAGATCTCCCCTGACGGGGAGGTGGCGCCCGTGTGGAGTGTCTGGGACTGCTTCGATCCCGAGACGGATGTCGGCGACACCACCGACAACGGTTGGACCTTCGCCAACGCGCTGGACTACGATCCCGCGGAGGACGCCTACTATATCGGCTTCCGCAACCTGAGCAGCATCGCGAAGGTGGACCGGGCGTCCGGCCGGTGCCTGTGGGTGTTCGGCTCCACCGCTGAGACCATCTCGTTCGCCGAGGGCGCGCCGAGATTCTGGCACCAGCATCAGTTCCAGGTCCTGGACGGGGGCATCCTGATATTCGACAACGACGGCGCGCCGGGGACGGAGTCGCGGGTCGTGGAATACGCGTTCGATTTCTCCGCGAACACCGCGTCCGAGGTCTGGAGCTACACGGCGCGGCCGTCGCTCTTCACCTTCGTGCTCGGGGAGCCGATAAGATTCGATAACGGCGACACCCTGATCAACTGGTCGGCGTCGGGGCAGATGAACCTCGTCACTCCCGAGGGGGACTCGACCTTCCAGCTCAACCTTTCCATGGGGAACGTGTTCGGCTTCAACACCTTCGAACCGGCCCTCTACCGTCATGTCGCACTGTGACCAGCGCACGGCGGAATCATGACTATCCCCTATGGACACCTCGCTGTGAGCCCGTTTGGGCGGCCGAGACACTTCATAGTATGAATAGGGTTGCCGGAACGCAACGGAAAGGCAATGGATGATGATTCTCGATACGGCTTTCAGGGGCTTTTTGATAGCGAGCCTGCTTCTGTCCGCGGGCGCCTGCCAGGGGGATGCAAACGATCCCTGCAGCCCCGGGAGCCAGGATTGCGCGTGCGGCGATTTCGATTTCTGCGGTGATGGACTGACCTGCGACAACGGAACCTGTATCACCGGAGGAGCGGACGCGGATACAGACGCGGATACAGATTCGGATTCGGACACTGATGTTGATACGGATTCGGATGCCGACACGGACACTTACACCGACACCGACGCCGATACCGACACGGACGCCGACACCGACACGGACGCCGACACCGATACGGACGCGGACACCGATACGGACGCGGACACCGATGCGGACGCGGACACCGACGCCGATACCGATGTCGATACGGATGCCGATACCGACGTCGACACGGATGTCGATACGGATGCGGATACTGACAATGATGTCAGGTTGGTTTTCAATCCGCCGAGCGGAACCTTCGTCGGCTCGGTGGACGTCGCGATTTCCACCCTCGGCGGGTCGGGGGAGATTCGATACACGCTGGACGGAACGATACCGACCGAGACCTCTTTGCTCTTCGATGGGACTCCCATCACGGTGAGCGGCACCACGCAGATCCAGGCGGAGGTATTCGACGGGGGGATCGGCCTGGCGAACGCGGCCGCGGTGTACATCCCCCGCACCGACGATGTCAGCCTGGACCTCCCCATCGTCGTCATCGACAACTACGGCGGTGGGGAGCCCGATCGGGAGTTCGTCCCCGCCGTCTTCATGGTGTTCGAGACCCACGGCGGGATCGCCTCCTTTTCGAGCCCCGCGGATCTGGCGGTGCGCTCCGCGTTCCATCTCAGGGGGCAGTCGACGGCGATGTTCCCCAAGAAGCCCTATCGCGTGGAGCTCCGCGACCGGAATGACGAGGACGCCGACTGGCTGGTGCTGGGGATGCCGGACGAATCCGACTGGGCGATGCGGGGGCCCTACGCCGACCGGTCCCTCATCCGGGACGCCTTCATCTACGGTCTCGGGGCCGATATCGGCCTCGCGGCGCCGCGCTTCGCTTTCTGCGAGCTCTACAAGAACCTGGACGGGGACGCGCTCGGGTCGAAGGACTACGAGGGGGTCTATATGGTGGTCGAGACCATCAAGAACCAGAAGAACCGGCAGGACCTGAAGCAGCTGCGGCCGGAGGATGTCTCGCTTCCGGACATCAGCGGGGGATATATTTTCAAGCTGGAGTGGGCAGCCGCGGAGGAGCCCATGATCGAGTGTCCGGGGATCGCCGATTGCCCGGAGGATCCGGTGTGGGGCCCACGCGACACGGAGGTCGACACCGGAGAAGACAACTGCATCTGCTGGGGCGAGCTCGAGGTCTACGATCCCAACGAGATCAACGCCGAGCAGGAAGCGTGGCTGACGGACTACCTCTTCGAGTTCAGCACGGCGCTCCACTCCGATGACTTCGCCGACCCGGAGACCGGATACGCCGCCTACCTCGACCCCGTCTCCTTCGCCGACCACCTGATTATCAACGAGCTCGGCCGGGAGTTCGACGGCTACGTGCGGAGCACCTACTTCATGAAGGATCGGGACGGGAAGATCGTCGCCGGCCCCCTCTGGGACTACAACCTCACCTTCGGCATCGGCATGAGCACGATGTGGGACAACATCTCCACCGAGGGGTGGACCTACGAGACGGCCCTGACCCGGGAGCCCAAGGACGACTGGTACGCCAGGCTCATGGAGGATCCGGTGTTCCTGACGCTGGTCAGGGACCGCTGGCGGGAGCACCGCGCCGGCCAGCTCTCCGACGACGCGATGCTGGCCCGCATCGACGCGCTGGTCGCCCCCCTGACCGCCGCCGCCGCGCGCAACTTCGAGCGGTGGCCCGAGCTGCTGGAGCAGGCGGAGGATACGGAGCAGGATACCTCGTGGACCCCCGGGGGCGATCCCTCGGAGATGTTCGAGCATCCAGTCACGGAGACCTGGGGGGAACAGATCGCGGCCATGAAGCAGTGGATGTTGGAGCGGACCGCTTGGCTCGATTCCCAATGGCTCTGATCAGCGGCGGAGGCTCGGGCGTGCGGGGTCCCCGGAGCTCTCCGAGACAGCCGACACGACAGGCTACAGGACCCGGAACATGTGGAGCAGCACGCCGATGCCGTAGCTGGCGGCGTTGGCGAGGAGCGAGACGGAGAGCGCCCTCCGAAGACCGATGGGCCGCGCCACGGCCCACAGGACGACACCCTCGATCAGACACACCAGCGCCTCCCCGGTGACCGTGCGGAGCAGGTAGGGGTCGATCGCGTGGCGCCAGACGAACCAGAGCAGGGGATGGGTGATCAGCGTCCCCGCGACGCCCCCCATGATGCAGCGGGACACCCTCGCGCTGCCGCGTCCCAAGGCCGCATAAATCGGGACTTCGATAACGAGGGTCAGCGTCAGGGCGACAAGCCACTTGAGGAGGAGCCCCAGTCCGGGACCGGTCATGAAGGCTCGGTTACTTTTTAGAGCGGCGGCGCAGCCAGAGGCCCACCAGGATCATCGCCATAACGGCCGCGAGCTGTAGGGGGGAGCCGCGATCGCCGGCGGCGAAGGAACAGGAGCTGTCCTTGCGACGGCCCGTGTTCCCCCCGTCGAGGGTACCGCCGTCACTCTCGGCCTCGCTGTCCGCATCCGAATCGCTGTCCGCGTCCGAATCGCTGTCCGCGTCCGAGTCCGTGTCCGCGTCCGAGTCCGTGTCCGCGTCCGAGTCCGTGTCGCTGTCCACGTCGATGTCCGCCACGTCCGCGAGCGACACGAGCGGCACCGCGTTCACGATCGCCACCAACCACAGCAATATACTAAGCTTAACTCTCTTCATAACGACTATCTCCTTTGCCCCTGGTTCTTTACCCGAGATCATCTTATCGCATGATCCTTTCAATTAAAATCGATATTATATAGAAGAGTAAATCGACATGAATCCCGATTCCCAGAGCTCCCCGATCAGATTCGGCGCGGTCTTCGGGCTCGCCCACGCGATGGTCGATTTCGTCACCGTGAGCGTCGCGTTCGCGGTGAGCCAGCTCTACGGCGTCCCCTTCGTGTACGGGCTCTCGGTCATCGTGCTGTACGACGTCATCGCGTTCGCCGGTCAGGTGCTCATCGGGGTCGTCGCGGACCGGACCCGCACCTACAAGACGCTGGCGCTCGCGGGGATCGTCCTGACCGCGGCTTCCGTGCCGCTGCTCGCCATCTCACCGGTCGCCGCGGCGATCTGCACCGCGGTCGGGAACGGCTGCTTCCACGTCGGCGCCGGGGCCCTGTCGCTCCGGGTGATCCCCGGCCGCGCCGCCATGCCGGGGGTCTTCGTGGCCCCCGGCGCCATCGGCCTCGGCGTCGCCACCCTGCTGAGCAAGAATCAGGTGTTCCTCCCCTGGCCGATGGTGCTGATGATGGGGCTGGCCTTCGCCGCGGTAATCCTCTGGCGGACGCCCGACAGAGCGGCGCGGCCCTCGCCGGATCGCGGCGAGGCGATCCCTAAGCCCGCGCTCATCACCGTGCTGCTGCTGGTCTCGGTGGCCATCCGCGCCCTCGTGGGGTTCGGCGGCTCGTACGCCTGCACCAAAACCCTCGGCGTCAAGATCGCCCTCCTGATCGTGGCGTTCCTCGGGAAGGGGCTAGGGGGCATCCTCTGCGACCGCCTCGGATGGGTCCGGGGGTGCATGGCGGCACTCCTCCTGAGCCTGCCCCTCATCGCCTTCCTCGGCCACCTGCCGGTCCCCCTCATCGCGGGATTTCTGCTGTTCCAGATGACCATGCCGGTGACCCTGGTGGCGGTGGAGCGCATCATGCCGGGCAGGCCCGGTCTGGCCTTCGGGCTCTGCTGCCTCGCCCTGGTGGCCGGGTCCATCGCGGCTTTTTCACGCGACGTTCAGTCGGCCTACAATAGCGGGTTCTTCGCCGCGCTCATCTCCGCCTCCGCCGCGATGGTCTACTACAGCCTGAGGCAGCTGCAAAAGCACATCCCGACGAAATTCTAAAGCCCGCGAGAGACCCGATATATAAATCGGGAAGCAGTTTTATCGTTTGGGGGTATGCGACATTGAGTTTTGAGAGGAGTTGACCTTAGAAGATAAAGGCGAGGCCGGCGCCGGCGCCGATTTCCATCCACATGTACTCGAAGGTATCCTCGGCGTTGTTCTCCAACTTGCCGTAGACCTTGTACATGGACCACTCCGCCTCGATGAAGAAGCCGAGGAACTCCGTAACGTTGAACTGCATACCGAGGGGGGTCATCACGTTGAACCCGAAGGCGGCGCCGCCGCGGTTGCCGTCGACGGCATTCTCGTATTCATTGCCATCGCCGGGTTCATACAGATCATCCTCATTCGCTGATCCGGTGTGGAAGTAGCCGGTGAATCCGGCCCCGAGCCCCAGGTAGAACTCGACGAACCGGCGCCCCCTGGACATGATGGGGACCTGGAAGCGGAGCATCGGATCGACGTGCAGGGCCATATCGCCCCCGAGGCCGCCAAAGGTGTAGCCGATGTGCGCCCCGAGGCCGATGTACGAGTTGAAGAGATGGGTGTAGGCCAGGGCGACCGATATCTTCGTATTATCGGGTTTGAAGGTCGTGCTATCATCATTGCGGGACAAGACGGGGTTCTCGTCGCTGGTCAGCTTGCTCGGCCCCACCAGCCCGAAGTCGGCCTTGAGGGCGATGTAGTTGCCCATCCCCTGGGTGGGCGCGTACTCAAGGATGGTGTTGATCTCCACCATCTCGCCCTTCTGGGGGAAGATGACCTCTTTGTACTCCTTGTACCCCTCCTTGCGGATGTAGAGGGTGGAGCGCATGGCCGGGATATCCACGTCCTCGAGGGGGGTGAACCCGATGCTGGACTCGTCGATGAAGACCTCGGCCTTGTCGACGTTGACCGACGCGTTGAGCTTGGCGATGGGGTAGAGCTTGATGGTGGACACGTTCTGCTGGTTGCCCTTCACGAACATGGTGTCGGGATCGCAGGCGTAGTTGGGCGCCCGGACCTCGATCTTGTGGTGGCCGGACTTGACCACGCCGCTCCAGGGGGAGGGCCCCTTGTTGACCCCGTCGATGAAGACCAGCGCCTCCGCCACCGCCGGCTCGGAGGCCACGGAGAGCTTGCCCACCTTCTCCTTGTCGGACTCGTCGATCATCTGGATGGTGACCTCCGCCTTTTGTCCGGTCTCGACCAGGATGGTCTGCGGCGAGCAGGTGAACCCGGGGGCCTTGACCTCCACCTTGTAGCGCCCCGGCGGCAGCTCTCCGGCCCACGGGGCGGCGCCCTTGTTTTCATCATTGATATAGACGAAAGCGTCCTTGACCGAGGGCTGGGGGATCACCTTGATGTCCCCCACGTCCTGTTCCAACTTGACGTCCACGTCCCGGTTCTCGGCCTGCTGCAGATCGAACCAGCGCTCCCACTTCTGGTATCCCTCCAAGTTAATCTCGACGAGGTGACGCCCCGAGGGGATCTCCAGATCGTCCTTGATGGCGCCCTTCACCTCGCCGTCCACCGAGACCTTGGCCTCGTTGAGCTTCGGATCGGCGATAAAATGGAGCTTGGCGGTCTCCGGGATCTTCTCCATCTCCATATGGATGGTCTTCTTCCGCATCTTGACCTCGATGAACTGCTCGAGGGGCTTGTACCCCTCCTTCTCGAGGATAATCTTTCGAGTTCCGGTTGTGACGCGCAGGTTCGCCGGGGTGTATCCCTTGATGCCTCCGGTCTTGTCATCCACGTAAATCGCCGCGTTGGCCGGGGTCGACTCGATCCGCACGCGCCCCTTGCGCGCGTGGGCCTCCGGGGTCAACCCCAACACCAGAACGGCAAAGGCAATAGTTGCTCCCCATAAGCGCTTAAATTGGATCGCGTTCCTCATCATTCTCATCCTCCTTCTTTGGTTTGACCCGAAATGGCAACACCTCTATTACGCATACTCAACTACCCTTTATTTCTGCAACAATCCGTATTTGTAACATAGGTGAAAACGTACCATTTGACCTCGAATCGTATAACAAACAAAGACTCATCGCCAACATAATATACCATCTTTCGAGAAGTACTCCACAAAACGGGAAGGCGGGTTCGATGACGCGGCCCGGTTCCCGTTCGGCGGTGTGTCAGTCCTGAATCAGCACGAAGGGAAGCCTCGCCCGCGGGGAGTAGGCGGGCACCGCGGCGAACGGGACGACAGCGCCGAGGGCGTCCTTCATCCCCGAGGCGTCGAGCACGAAGGAGAGGGGGTTCTCCTGCCGGGTCCGCACCATCGACATGGCCGAGTCCATCGCGCGCATGACCAGGCTCCGCCGCTTGGGGGGGAAGTGGAACACCGGGATGTCCGTTGGGACATAACCGAGCTGCCGGGCGCGATCCAGCGCGTGGCGGTAGGTTCCCATATAATCGATGAGCAGGTGTTTCTTGGCGTCGGTCCCGGCCCAGATGCGCCCCCGCCCCAGCCTGTCGACGATCTGGGTGGTGAAGCCCCGCTCCCTCCCGGCGGCGACCCGCTCCAGGAAGAGGTCGTAGAACTGCTTGAGCTGGGTCTCGAGCTTGGCGCGCTCCTTGTCGGTGTAGGGCCTCAGCCAGGACTGGGCGTCCGACATCTCCCCCCGCTTGAAGGTCACGGTGTCCACCCCCACCCGGTCCAGGAGCTCCGAGATGTCGGCCTTACCGTAGAAGATGCCGATGGAGCCGGTGAGGCTGGAGGGGGAGGCGTAGATCTCGTCCGCGGCGGACGCGATGTAGTAGGCCCCGGAGGCGGCCACGGCCCCGAGCGACGCGATCACCGGTTTCTCCTCCCGGAGCGCCATCACCTCCCGCCAGATGATATCCGCGGCCATGGCCGAGCCCCCGCCGCTGTTGATGCGCAGTATGACCGCCCGGATCCGGGTGTCCCGGGCGATCTTCCGAAGGTTCTCGGTGATGGTCTTGGCGCCGGTCATTTTGATGTTGAGCAGGGGAATCTCCCGGCTCTCGCCGTTGACCAGATCCCCGTCGATGTGCACGACGGCGACCGCCGGCGCGTCGATGTACCGCCGGTGCCGGACCCTGTTCTCGTGGTACTCCTGATCGAAGAAGACGTGACCGCTGACCAGCTCGGAGAACTTCTCCTCAATCTCGTCCGTGGCCACGATGCCGTCCACCAGGCCGGCGGCCAGGGCCTCCTTGGGGGTGAAGGGCCCCCGCTCGATCAGCTTACGGACGGCGTTGTGATCCTTTAAGCCCCGATCCCGCTTCACGAGGGAGACGACGCGGACGTAGACCTCGTCGAGGTAGCGGTTCATCTGCTCCAGGGAGGGGTCCGACGGGGTGTTGCGGGTGTAGGTCTCCGGCGCATCCTTGTACTCGCCGATGCGGATCATGTCCGCCTTCACGCCGACCTTGTCGAAGAGATCGCGGAAGTAGAGCCGGTGGGTCTTGAGCCCCGCGAAGAGGAGCGCGCCGGCCGGGTTGAGCCAGATATGGTCCGCCTGGGCGCAGGCGAGGTAGACCGGTCCGGTGGCCTCCCGGAGGTAGCACGCCACCTCGCGGCCGGTGCTCCGGATCCGGCGGAGGTGCTCCCGGACCTCCTCGGCCTCGTTCAGTCCGAGGGAGCCCGAGTCCGGCCTGAACAGCACCATGTCGACGCTCTTGTCGTTCTCGATCCGTTGGAACACGCCGGCGAGCCGGGTGGCGTCGTAGCTGTCCATCTTGTCCTCTAGGTCCAGCACCACCACGTGGGTCGAGCGGAGGGGGCGGGGCAGGTTGAGCGAGGGGGCCACATCGCCGTGGAACGACGCGAACCACGAGGTGCCCTGATACCCCGTCGTGCCGTCCGGGCTCACCTGGCCGTACACGGACGCCCCGAAGCCGAAGTTGGGCAGATCCAGGGCGAGGGTGCCGTCCAGGATCAGGTTGGTGTCCTGCCGGGCGTCCCGGATCCCCTCCGCGAGGAAGCGCATCTTCAACGTCACCCCGTTTATGGGGACGCCGCTGAGGAACGCCATGATGTCGGTCCGCGAGAAGGTGCCGTCCGCGTACAGCTGGTCGTCCGAGTCGCCGTGGAGATAGCGGATCTCGCCGCCCAGGGCGAGGCGCTCGTTGCCCAGCGGGCGGATGGTCATCCCCACGTTGAACCGCCGGGGGGCCCGGTGGTTGTGGATGCCCGACCAGATGCCCGTATCCGCCATCCAGTAGCGGTAACGGAACCGGGGAGCGTTGATGTTGGAGAAGACAAAGGAGAACGCGAGGTAGTTCATGGGGTGGATGGAGAGGCCCAGATCCAGCGTGCGGATATCCCCGTACTGCTCGAACCAGAAGGTGCGATAGGCGATGCCAAGGCCGACCACCCGCTTGAGGTTCAGCCCGAGCCCCAAAGAGAACCGGGTCCGGTGCCCCAGTCCCTGCCACTGGACGGTCTCCGTCATGGGGGAGAGGGGCTCCACCCCGACGCCGAGCCCGACGGGACCGACCGGGAGGGCGAAGAAGAAGCCATGCCCCTGCCCCGTGAGGCGCCGCTGCGCCGTCTCCAGCCAGGACCCCACGTAGACGAGATTCCATGCATCGAGGAAACCGAGGTTGGCGGGGTTGACCGCGAGGGCGGTGGCGTCCCGGGTCTCGGTGATGGACGGAGAGGGCAGGACCACGCCCTCCGAGGCGTTCACCTCATTGGCGTCCACCATGGGTTGCGCCGCCGCCGAGAGGGCCGTAAGCACACTCGTCAGCACCAGGGAGATCGACAGTTTCATGAGTTTCATATGTTCCTCCTCGCCTCCTGACACCTCGAGGCGACTACGGTCTGTATAACGCTACATTATCAAGGTTTCAGAAATCCAATCACTATTGTTATCAGGAATTCGCGCGTTGGGGAATGGCGTCCGGCGCGAAAGGTGAAATCGGCGGGACGCTCACCCCCGGGGGCGTCGGCGGAACCACAGGCGATAGACCGGCAGCCGGGTCTCGATGCACCGGATCTCCCTGAGGGAGCGGGCGTCGAAGGGGTTCTCTTCGATATCCCCCTCCCCTTCCACCGGCGTCAGCTCCGGCGTGCCCGTCAGCAGCGCCTTGTAGGCGTCCTTACGGAAGTCCACGTCCGTCTGCACGAACACGGTGCCCCCGTCCACCAGCAGCCGCGCCACCTCCGTCAACAGCGCGGGGCAGACCACTATCCGCTTCTCGTGCCGCGCCTTCCACCAGGGATCGGGGAAGTTGATGAACACGTTCTGCAGCGCGGCGTCGGGGGTCATCCTGGAGAGCGCCCTCCGGGCGTCGCCGTGCAGGACGAGGACGTTGTCGAGCCGCCGCTTCTCGCCGCGGGAGGCCACCAGGTGGACCCACTTCCGCCGCGTCTCCAGCCCCAGGAACCGCGTCCCGGGAAGGCCCTCCGCCCGGTCCAGCAGGAACCGCCCCTTTCCGAAGCCGATCTCCAGCTCGATGGGGCCTTCCGGCCCCCCCATCAGCGCCGGGAGGTCCACCTCCCCTTGCTCGGGGAGCCCGGGAACCGATGTATAGGGGGACGCCTTCTGATGTCCGGATCTCGTCATGGGGCGCTAATTTCGCAGAGTGAGCGGTGAAGATCAATAGTTTCTGTCCCGGAAGACCACTTTGTAATAAGATGCGTCCCCATGATGAAGACAATCGCCATCCCAGTCACCCTCTGCCTCGCCGCCGGCTGCAACGGCTCGTCGAAGACCGGCGCGGCCTCCAATGAGGTCGCTCCGGCCCCTCCGGCCGCCGCCGAGAAGAAGGCGGTGGAGGAGGCCCCGAAGGAAGAGGCCCCGAAGCGGTGCGTCGTCAAAACCGAAGAGCCCCCGCCGCCGGCGGCGGAGAAGGCCGAGGAGTGTCCCACCGACCCGGTGTTCGGCGGGGTGACCCTCGAGACCGCCCGGGTCACCTTTCCGGATGCGCCCGGGAAACCGACCGTCACGGCGGAGCTGGCCAAGGCGGACAAGGAGCGCGCCCGGGGGCTCATGTACCGCACCCAACTGGCCGAGAACCGGGGCATGCTGTTCGAGATGGGGGGCGCGCCGCGGGTCCAATCCTTCTGGATGCGCAACACCTGCATCCCCCTGGACATGATGTTCATCGAGGCGGACGGGTTCATCGCCGGCATCCTGGAGAACGTGCCGCCCTTGAACGACGATCGACGCTCCGTTCCCTGTCCGGTCAGCTACGTCCTCGAGGTCAACGCGGGCTGGTCCCGGGCCAACGGCGTCGAGGCCGGCCAGAAGGTGATCCTGCCGAAACCGTGATGTCAGACCGACCCACCCCCCGTTGGCGCGACTTCGACCGACACCATGTCTGGCACCCCTACGCGTCCGTCGTCGATCCCCTGCCGGTGTACGGCGTCCGATCCGCCAGCGGGGTGCGACTCCGCCTGGAGGACGGCCGGGAGCTCATCGACGGCATGGCGTCGTGGTGGGCGGTCATCCACGGGTACAACCACCCGGCGCTGAACCGGGCCATCGAGCGGCAGCTCGGCGACATGGCCCACGTGATGTTCGGCGGCCTCACCCACCGGCCGGCGGCGGAGCTGGCCGAGCGGCTCGTGGACCTCACCCCGGCGCCCCTCGATCGCGTCTTCTTCGCCGACTCCGGCTCGGTCTCCGTCGAGGTGGCCCTCAAGATGGCCCTGCAGTACTGGCAGGCCGCGGGCAAGCCGGAGAAGCAGCGGATGCTCACCTTCAACGGCGGCTACCACGGCGACACCTTCGGCGCCATGGGGGTGAGCGATCCTAAGAACGGCATGCACCACCTCTTCGCCGGCGCCCTTCCCCAGCACCTCTTCGCCGGGCTCCCCACCTGCCGGGACGACCGGGAGTGGACCGACGGGCACATCGCGCGGTTCCGCTCCCTCATCGAGACCCACCAAGACGAGATCGCCGCGGTCATCCTGGAGCCCATCGTGCAGGGGGCGGGGGGCATGCGCTTCTACTGTCCCGAGTACCTCCGGCAGGTCCGGCGGTTGTGCGACGAGCACCGGGTGCTGCTCATCTTCGACGAGATCGCCACCGGCTTCGGCCGCACCGGCACCCTCTTCGCCTGTGAGCAGGCGGGGGTCGCGCCGGATATCATGTGCCTCGGCAAGGCCCTCACCGGCGGCACCATGACCCTGGCCGCGACCCTCACCACCACCGCGGTGGCCGAGGGGGTCTGCGCCGGCTCACCGGGGCTCTTCATGCACGGCCCCACCTTCATGGCCAACCCCCTGGCCTGCGCGGTGGCCGCGGCCAGCATCGACCTGCTCCTCGAGAGCCCGTTCGAGGAGCGGGTGAGTCGAATCGAGGCCCGCTTCCGCGAGGCCCTCACCCCCCTCGCCGACCTCCCCCACGTCGCGGACGTGCGCGCCAAGGGGGCCATCGGCGTGGTGGAGCTCGACCGCCCCGTGGACATGGTCTGGATCGAGGACCAGTTCGTCCGCCGGGGCGTCTGGGTGCGCCCCTTCGGCAGGCTGGTCTACCTCATGCCCCCCTACGTCATCGGGGACGAGGACCTGGTGACCCTGACCCGTGCCGTATCCGAGGTGGTGGCGGCGGTGGGAGAACGATAAAATCAGAAAACAGGCGGCCCCGTGCGCCCACAGCGAATGAATACGCCGGGGAGGACCTACGTGTCCGCCCTGCAATTCGGCCATTTTGAGGAAGAGCTCTACCGGCAGGAGTTCCAGTACTTGTCCGTCGATTCGGCGGCGATGCGACACTGGGCCACCTTCTGGGAGACGCCCTCCTTCTTGGCCTTGGCCGCGCACTCGTCGACGGCCGCCTTCCACGCCTTCTGGTTCTCGTCGACCTCCGCTTTCGCCTTCGCCAGGGCGGCCTCCAGCTTCTTGGGCAGCTCGGCGATCCCCGGATCGTGCTTCGACTCGGTGATCGCCTTCTTCTTGCCGTACTCCTCCTTCAGCTTCGCCTGCTCCTCCTCGTCCTCGGTCGCCTTCAGCTTGGCCTCGAGCTCCTCGTCCCACGCCTTGAGGTCCCGCGCCTTCCAGTCCTTGAGGCGCTTCTCCTCCCGCTGGTACCGCTCCTTCACCTCGGCGCTCTTCTCCGCGACGGAAGACGCGTCGACGTCCCCACGGAGCTTCACGAGGTTGTCGCACATCTTCCCGATCTCCTCGTCCGTCGCCGAGGTGACGCAGGCGGTGGCAAATATCCCCGCCAGAACGAACAGTGCAAGACTTCCCGATTTCGATGCTGTCATGGTGGCCTCCCTGTTTCTCGTTTGGTGTACAAAAGCCGGAGGCAAGAGGCTGCTCCCGGTTCCGCTCAATATCAGAATTCTACAGATATCCGTCCTCTTGTCGAGCCCCTAATCCGACCGCCTCCCTCGCGCGAGAAGGAGAGAGTGAAAAAAAACGCATCCTTTTCAACACGTGCGGTTCTGTATAGGCTGGAGATCGAGGTGAGATGAGGATATTGAAAGCTATCTCCGGCGGCAAGCGCGATGCGGTGGAGTCCCTGTCGGATGACGCACTGATGTATCTGGCGGCGCGCGACCGGCGGGGCCCTACGGCGAGATCTTTGGTTTTCGTTATCACCCCAGCGTCTCCAGCAGCTCCCGGATCTCCGTGAAGGAGACGGCGTCGGAGACCCACACCAGGTTGGGGTACTGGCGCTTCAGGTTCTCGAACCGCCGGGGCTCCTCGGAGAAGTCGTAGGCCAGGACCACCGGATAGTCGCCGAAGCCCGCCTTCCGGAGGGCCGCGAGGATGTAGAGCCCCTGGTGGTTCATCAGGTACTTCCACGCTCGCTCGGGATCCCCGTTCTGGTCCCGGGTGACCGCCGCGTGATCGCCGAGGAGGTCCTCGTGGGGAATTCGGTCGAAGCGCATGTCGAGGTAGATGATATCCACGGGGCGCGACTTCAGGATCCCGATGGCCGCGCCCCCGCTGTGGACCTGCAGGTAGGTGGGTCCCCGGACGAACCGGTTGAGGTTCTCCAGGTACTCGTCCCCGTCCTCCACCACCAGAATCGTCAATTCAGATACCGTCATTGATCTCCCCTCTCTTCCGCCGCCAAAGGCAGCTTCACCCGCACCGCTTTCTCCCAGCCGCCCTCGCCCGCCACCACGTCCACAGTGCCGTCGTATCGCGTCACCAGATCCGAGGTGATGCCGAGCCCCCCCTCTATGGCCTGGCCGCGGATCATCTCCGTGGTCAGCGTCTCGGGGGAGCGATCCTTCACCAGGAACACCACCCGCTCGATGCCGGTCACGTCATCGATCTCCAAATCGATGTCGAGCCCGCTTTCCACCGGACTCAGCCCGGCCGACCGGGAGGACTGCACGGCGTTCCGGAGCAGGTTGGTGAAGATATCCTCGAACGCCCGCTGCGAAATCAGCACACCGCAGGGCAACCCCCGCCCCCCGATATCGAGGGGCGCCACGTCCACGTCGGCGAGGGCGGGCTCCCGGAGCACGCGGACGATGACGCCCCGCACCAGCCCCTCGTCCACCCGCAGCACCCGGATCTGGCCGAGCATCTGCTGCACCGCCTCGTAACCCTCCACGTTCAGGAGGTGGTAGGCCTGCTTGAGCCGCTCGAGGAGCTTCCCCCTTCCCCTCCGATTCAGGCGGGAGAGATCCTGGAGCGGGCCCAGGAGATCCTTCAGCACCCCGAACCCCCGGTAGAGCAGCGCGATGGCCGGCTCCCGCCGGCGGAGGTTGAGCCGGACCCCGTAGGACCGCCCGATCTTGCCGAGCTCGGTGGCATACTTCTCGAGCCGCTGCTCCACGGCCTCGTTCTCCCCGTCGCCGAGCAGGACCCGCCGGAAATGCCGCGCCTTCTCCGCCGCGTCCGCGCCCCCGCGCTCGATGGACTCCATGACGCCGCCGAGGGCCAGGGTGTTGTGCTTGAGCACCTCGTGCCGGATGGCCGAGAGCACCCGCTGCACCTCCGGCCCTGCGTCCGGGAAGCGCCGGAGGAGCGTCGCGAGCCCCACCCCGCCGAACAGCCGCCGCGCGATGAGGGCCAGCGCCACGGCGAGCACCAGGAACAGGGCGGCGAGCACGCCGAACACGGACCAGAGCCGCGTCTCGATGTCCGACTCGAGCAGCCGGGCCTCCTCCGCGTACACCGAGCCGGCGTGCTCCTTCAGGAAACGGCCGAGCCGCTCCCGGGCCGCGAAGAGCCGATCCATCCCCAGCAGATCGTCCATCGGCAGGAAACCGATGTCGCGGTCGTACTCCGCGTCGAGCCGCGCCAGGTAGTACTCGGCCACCCCCGCGCCGAGGGACGCGGCCTTCTCGAAGCGCTGCCGCGCCCGCTTGCGCTGTCCCAGCTCGTAGAAGATGATGCCGAGCTGCTCATAGACCTCGGGTTGCTGACGGTTCAGCTTCAAAGACCGGGTGAGCCGCACCGAGGCCTCCTTCAGCCGCCCGGAGGCGTGGAGGATACGGGCCTCCAGGTTCAACACCAGCGGCCCCTTCTCCTGCTCGGGCAGCCGCGTCAGCTCCGCCATGGCCGCGTCGGGGCGCCCCTTGGACAGGTGGGCCCGCGCGCGGGTCAGCGCCTCGACGAGATCCGCGGAGAGGGCGCGTCCCGGCGGGTGCTCCCGATCCTCGGGGGCGGTCCGACGGGCGTTCTCGGAGACGAGCTTCTGGATCGTCCGCCGGAGCCCGAGCGCCTCCCGGCGGTTCGCGCCCTTGGGCGAGTGCTTCAAGAAGATCTCCAGGTTGCGGAGCGCACCGTCCAGATCCCCCGCCCCCCGGAGCGCCCGGGCCAGGGGCAGGTGCGCCGCGGTCCAGTCCGGCCGGATCTCCAGCGCCCGCGAGAGGTAGAGGGCGGCCTTCGCGAAGTCCCCGTGGGGCTCGTTCGAGAGGTGGAGCTCCCCCAACCGGAAGTAGATATCGGCGTTGCCGCTGTCGAAGGCCAGCGCCCTCAGGTACGCGAGCTCCGCCGCCTCGATGTTCCGCTCGCTCCTCAGGAGGTCGCCGAGCTCGAGGTACGCCGCCGAGAACTCGGGGGCGATGGCCAGGGCCTCCTCGAACAGACGTCGCGCCTCTTGGGGGTTCCGGCGGGTCGTCAGGCGCTTTCCCTTGGCCACCAACTCTCGGGCCTGCTCCGGGATCGCCTCCTGCCGTCTGAGCCAGCCGAACTCCTTGGCCTGACGCTCCACCTCAATCTCCCAGATCCGGCCGGCGGCCTCCTTGCCCCACTCCCCCCGGTCGTCCACCCGCTGATACCACTTGAACGCCTCGTCCGTCTGCCCCGCCTCCCGGAAGAAATCCCCGATCTCCACCAGCACCTTGTCGCTGGGCTTCCGGGTCCCGACATACTCCTTGTAATACCGCTCGGCCTCGGGATAGCGCTCCCTGAGGCGCGCCACACGGGCCTGACGCAGGATGACGGCCGGCTTGTTCCCGTGGAGCTCCCGGACCTTCTTCAGGACGTCCGAGGCCTCGGCCAGGCGTTTCTCCGACGCCCCCTCCCGCCCCAGCAGATCGGCCAGGTTCACGTAGGCGATGAACCGCGACGGATCTAGTTTTAGGGTGGCGCGCAGCAGCTCCTCCGCCTCATCGAAATTGCCGAGGAGGTAGTAGAGGTATCCCAGGTTGTTGGCGATCTCGGCGCTCTGGGGGTTCAGGTCGTGGGCCTGCTTCAGGAGGTTCAGGGCGGCGGGGTAGTCCTTCTGCTGCAGCTTCGCGAGGGCCTCCTCGTTCCGCTTCTCCGAGAGCTTTTCCACCGCGTCGTCGAGGAGGTTCGCCATGGCCCGGGCGCCCGCGTCCGGGGCGGCCTCCGGGGGGAGCTCCGGTCCTTTCCCGGAGGACGGCTCCGGAAGCGGCTGGGCGTGCCCGGTGCCCGCTCCGACACAGAGGACCAGGAGCGCCAGGAACCGCGTCTCTCCCCTTCTCGAAGCAGGCGGGAATCTCGTCGGGGCGGGATGTTCGCTCGGAGCCGCTCCCCGACCCCCGTCGGACCAGAGGGCGCCTATCCGACTCATTGCTTCTCGAGCTCCCTCACCTTCAGGCCGAGCTGGTTGAACCGGAGGCGGACCGCCCGTCCCTTCCGGCCGTCCCCGAGCAGCCGCGCCGCCATCTCGCCGAAGTCGCCCCGGGATTGACGGTAGAGGGTCAGGAAGTACTGCTTCTCCACGTCGCTGGAGACCGCGTTGAGGGTCGCCCCCGGCTTGAGCTCCACCAGCACCTGGTTGGAGGAGCCGACCGCGTTGTCCGCCGCCGGGCCGTCGGAGAGGATCGCCGATCCCGCGAGGAGCTCCCCGATGAGCCCCGGATCGATCTGCAGCCGCGTGCCGCTCACGGGCACCCCGTCCCGGATGGCGTCCGCCGCGGCGAACAGGGTGAAGGTGACGATGTTCTGCACCACGTTCTCGAGCTCCCGGGTGTTGCCCGGCCACCGGTGCGCGGCGAGGAGCTGCCAGGCGGGCTCCGGGAGCAGCAGCTCGAGCCGGTCCCGCGCCCCGGAGGCGGCCTGCTGCCGGCCGATGTGGAGCGCCACCCGCGCCCCCCGGGGGAGCCCCACCGCGTCCGTCACCTGGTGGGCCAGCTCCTCCACGTCCGGATCGCGGACCGCCCGCTCCGCGAACTGGATCATCAGATACTTCAAATCCGAGAGCCGCTCCGACAATGGCGGGATGCGGACTCGGCGGGCCGGAGAGAGCCGCATGTAGAGATCCGAGCGGAAGCGCCCCTCGGCCACGGCCCGATCCAGGGGGCGGTTGCTGGCGGCGATGACCTTGACATCCACCGTCACGTCCTTCACCGAGCCGAGGGGGCGCACCCGGTGCTCCTGGAGCACCTGCAGCAGCTGCTTCTGGACGTCGAGGGGGATGTTCTGCACCTCGTCGATGAACAGGGTGCCCTGGTGCGCCATCTCGAAGAGCCCCTTCCGGTCGGCGACCGCCCCCGTGTACGCCCCCCGCATCGCCCCGAACAGATGCGCCGGGATCAGGTCGAAGGGGACGGTGGCCAGATCGCACACCACGAAGGGCCCCGGCCGGCCGCTCTCCTTGTGGATGAAGTGCTCCGCCAGGAAGGACTTCCCGGTGCCCGTGTCCCCCTCCAGGATGACGGGCATCCGCCCCCGCGCCAGCATGGAGAGGCGCCTTCTGAGCGTCCGCATCTCCGGGGCGTCCCCCCACAACACGCGGGACTCCTCCTCGATGATCCCCGACTCCTGCCACGCCGCGCTGATGCGGATCCGGAGGGCGTCCAGATCGTCCCCGTCCAGGAAGTAGGTCATGGACTGGGCCCGGAGCTCCCCGGCCGCGTCCACGGGGGAGAGATCCTCGATGGCGGTCAGGAGCACCACCGGGAGGCTGGGGAAGCGCTGGCGTATCGCCCGGTGGATGGCCACCCCTTGGAACCGGCGGGTCTTCCGCGGGGACGCGTCCCGCCCCAAGGGAAGGAGCCGCTCCTCGGGGATGTCGAAGTGCATGTCGAGGAGCACCACGTCCACGTCGCCCCGGTGGTCCTCCAGGTACGCGAGGGCGCCGCCGCCGTCCGGGATCCGCCCGGTGTCCCCCCGGGATCCGGGATCCACCAGGGTCACCTCGGGCATCTGTTCGGCGATCACCGCGGCGTACGTGGTCCCGTCATCGACGACGAGGACTCTCGGTTTCTCGGTGCTTCTAGTCGCCACCCGACACCTCCTGTATCCATGCCTGTATCGCCGCCCCCACGCGCGACAAGTCTCTCACCAAATCGTCCCGTTCCCACCGCGCGGTCGGATCCGCCACCCGCTCTCCCCACAATACCGCCCGCGCCAGGGCCTCCCGGACCGTCCCATATCCGTTGAACGCGCGCGCCACCGCGTCCCATTCCGCCGCGAACCGTTTGAAAACCTCCTCGGCCGACAGGACGCCATCCGGCCCCTGCCGTGTCTCGAAAACCGCTTTTCGGGTCTGGTGCACCAGGTCTTCCCGGGCCGCGTCCTTGGGGAGCAGGGTCACCGGCAGTCTGATGTACTTCCCGAGATCGTGCTTCAGATCATAGAGCGCTTCCAGTAGAGCTTCCCGTTGGTTCATGATATCAACATTGTCCGTGGTCCCAAATGCGCTTACACCGTACTCCTTTCCGCTGTTATTCTCAACCCTTCAGAGGGTGGGGAAATCGCCCCGAAACTTTGAACGCCGTTCGAAATTTAAAAGGAATCACTCCCGCTCGAAGGCCCCCATATCCGCCTCCCCTTGACACCGGGGGGCCCCGTCCATGTCCCAGGGGAGCGTCTCCGTCTCTCCTCCGTCATCGTCCAGATCCAGGTAGTCCGGGGGCATGAGGGCGCAGCTCCCCGCGTCGACGCAGGGAGACCCGGGCCCCAGCGCGAACGAGATCGCTCCAGGCCCGGAGGGGTTGGCGAACAGGGGATCCAGGGAGATGCAGCCGACGGCGCACGAGACCCCCGCGGCGGTCCCGCAGGTCGGCATATCAGAGTACGTGACGCCGATGTCTCCCGTCATGCCGCCGGCCGTCACTTGACAGTCCTCGCTTCCGGCGGAGGCCGCCTCGCTCCAGAAGATGGCGTTCGCGAGGGTGATATTGTCGCCGTCGTTGTCCTCGAAGAAGATCCCGTTGCCGGCCTGCTCGGCGAGGTTGTCGAAGAAGGTGCAGCCGAGGATCTCCACCCGGGGGGAGCGCTGGTCCCCGAGCCCGCCGCCGAACCGGGCGTCGTTTCCGTCGAGCACGCAGTTCGCCATGCGCAGCGTCGCGTACCGGTTCTTCACCGCCCCGCCGTAGCCGTTCGTCGACTGGTTCCCGGAGAAGGCGCAGCTGACGAGGGTCACCTCCCGGGAGTTGGCATTGGAGATGCCGCCCCCGTCCTCCGCGGCGCTGTTCCCCTCGAAGCGGCTCCGCTTGATCCGGACGACGGAGTCGGTGGTGTACACGGCCCCGCCCTCCGCGTCGGTGTGGTTCTCCGAGAACGCGGTGTCGGCAAGGTCGATGATCGACATATAGCCGTAGAGCCCGCCCCCCGACGCGACGGCGGTGTTGTCCTTCACGACGCAGTGGGAGAGGGTGAGGGCCCCCTTCTCGACGAGGATTCCGCCGCCCACCTCGTGGGGCACCGGGCCGTCGGCGACGCCGTTTAGGATGGTGAACCCGTCCAGGTGTCCGTCAGTGGTCACCGTGACCACGTGGTACGCGTTGGCACCGCCGCCCTCGAGCTCCATCCGACCGTCCAGCACGGAGTAGGAGCTCTCGGTGAGGGACCGCTGGTCCGGCGCGGTCTCGTCCCCCTCGAACCCGCCGTAGACGGTCACCCCCGGCTTCAACAGGAGGGTGGCCTCTCGGGGATCCGCGTCCCCGGCGACCGCGGCCGCCGGGCGGTACACCCCCTGCCCCACCCAGACCTGGTTCCCCTCGATGGCGGCCAGGAGCCCCGCCTGGAGCGTCGGGAGGGCGGTGTCCCAGGCGAGCCCGTCCCCCCCGTCCGGCGCGTCCGCCCGGACATAGATGATCCGCACGATCTTCGCGGCAACCAGGCTCAGGTCGGTGCTGACGTTCCCGGCCAGGTCCTCCAGCCGCTCC
>JBNLED010000198.1:0-54944 GCA_050304755.1 Polyangia bacterium
GGGGTTCTTGGGCCCCGGGCTGATGAGGATGTAGTCGGGCGCGCGCTCCCCCACCGCTTCGACGGAGATCTTGTCCGCCCTGAAAACGGAGATCTCGAGGTCGTAGCGGCGAAACATCTGGACGAGGTTGAAGGTGAACGAGTCGTAGTTGTCGATAACGAGCAGGCGGTGTGTCATCATGATAGTCCTACCAAGAGCTCCATGGTCTCCGCTTCCCGGTCGGCCAGCTCGCGAAGGGTCTCTGTCAGTGGTTTCAGGAGGGCCTTGTCACGGCGCTCCGCGACCTTGTTGAACATGCCGAAGACGGTCGTCCACATCCGCGCGGTGTCGATGAACTGTTGGTGCGCTTGTCTTATCCGAGTGTCCTTCAACAGCTCGCAGGCCTGGCCGAGGAAATCCCGGTACAGGTTCCGAAACAGCGCGCCCCCGGTCCCGTCCCTCTCGATCATCATGGCCGCGGTCTTGAAATCACGCGCGGCGGTGTGGCCCCTCTCGAACCACTTCTCGACCTCGGCGGCGGTCCGGTTGATGCCGTTGCAGCCGACGTTGTCCGTATGCGGGTTCAGATACTCCCGCGCGTTGTTTCCGAGGCCGGCCAGGAGCGCCTCCTCGAGGGGGGGGGTGTCGCCGCTGTCTTCGATGGTATAACTCAGATTCCTCGAAGCCATCGGACCGCGCTCGCCCCTCGCCCGGCGGATATTCTCGAGTCTCGATTTCACGTACCGGCCGTGTTGTATCGTATCGACGAGATAGCCGTAGGTGTCGTCGTAGCCGTAGATCGCGACGCAGTGCGCGGCGAAATGATACTTGTTATTGAAATACTCGAGGTGATAGCAATCGAGCTTCAGGCCGACAGGGGTGCCGGCATCCAGATGGCGCCTGACCGTCCGCCAGGCCTCCTCGGCGGAGGAGGTTTCGTGCAGGGTCAGATCCAGCGCGAGATTCGTACAGATGTTCTTCGTCAGAACATCCGAAGGGATCCGGCCGCCGATGAACGGCGCATCGTGAACCGCGGGTTTCTGGATGACGTAGCTCAACCCCTCCCCGATCCCGAACAGCAACGGCTCCGACAGCTCCAAGCCGAGACTGTTCATGAGGCTGCCGGCGGCCGTGGTTTCGCAGTGTTGCCCGTAAGCTCCTTTAAAGTCCTTTAGGATCATGTCACGTCCTGTCTAGGGCCCGCTCGGGTTGTGCCGTCGGGGGCGCGCGATCTTTAGAAAAAGCCAATGGATCAGCATCTCGAAACGGCCCTCATCCGGCGTGGAGGGGGATGACGCAACCGGTCATAAACCGGGAGACGTCACTGGCGAGGAACAGGATCGCCTCGGCCAGATCCCGGGGGGACGAATGGATCCTCGAGGGCGTCGCCCCGGGGGCGGCCGCGGCCAAACGCTGTAAAACGGTGTTGACCCGAACCCCCCTGGGGCCGACCTCGGCGGCCAGGGAGCGGAGGAACGAATCAACCGCCACCTGCGCCGTCATGTCCGCGGTGCCGCCGTCGGCGCGCTCGGGCCGCTCTTCGGAGACGGCGATGATGCTCCCCGCGCCCCGCCGGATCATCTCGGGGGCGATCGCCCGGCAGGGAGAGGAGACGGCCCGCAGCGCCAGGGTCACCTTGTCCTCGAGATCCCCCCATTCACACTCCAGGAAGGGGAAGGGCGCCCGGGCGATGTCCGCGTCGATCACCAGCGCGTCGATCCCGCCGAGCTCGGCCCGGACGGCCTCGACCAGCGCCTTTGCCTGGGCCTCGTCGGTCACGTCTTTTTCGAACAGGGCGGCCTGGCCCCCCGCTCGCTCGATGAGGTCTTTGAGGCGCTCCGCGACCGCCGCGTCCTGAAACGAGTTGATGGCGACGGCGGCGCCGTGATTCGCGAGCAACCGCGCCGTCGCTCTGTTGATGGCGCGATCCATCCCCGTAAACAGCACCACCCGGTCCTCGAGAAGGCGCGAGGCGCGCTCTTCGGGGGGGCTCGAAGGGTCGATTTGCAGGGACCAATGGCTGGTCTCCACGGGCGCGAGCCCCGCCCCTGCCCGGGCCTTGGCGACGCGCTCGGCCAGCGCGCTCAGCACGGGCAGCTCGAACACCTCCGACAGGCCGACCTCCATTTGGAGCTGGTCCTTGATGCGCGCCACGACACGGGTCGCCGCGAGGGAATGCCCGCCGATCTCGAAAAAATGGGCGTGCCGGCCGATGCGCTCCTCCGGGAGCTCCAGCACCTCCGACCAGATGAGCGCCAGGGTCTTCTCCTCGGCGGTCTCGGGGGCCGCGTAGACATCGCTGCTTAGCGTCGTCCCGATCGCCGTCCTGAGGGCCCGCCGATCCAGCTTGCCGTTCGGCAACGTCGGCATCGCCTCCAACGCGACGAAGACGTCCGGCACCATGTAAGACGGCAGCCGCATCTGCAGAAACTCGCGGAGGCCGCCCAGCTTAACCTCGGCCCCCTTCGGCGTGGTGTAGAAGGCCACGAGGCGTTCCCCCTCGCCCTTCACCGCCCGCGCACCGATCCCCGGGAAGTCCCCGAGCACCTTCTCAACCTGACGAACGTCCACCCGAAACCCGCGGACCTTCACCTGGAAATCCCAGCGACCGATATACTCCAGGTTGCCGTCCGGCAGATACTTGACGACGTCCCCGGTGTTGTACAGGCGGCGGTCGGGATCATCGCTGAAGGGATTGGGCAGGTACCGCTCGGCGGTCATGGCCTCCATGTTGTGGTACCCGTTCGACATCCCCAGCGTCTCGACGTGCAGCTCCCCGGCCACCCCCTCGGGCACCATGCGCCCCGCGCGATCGAGCACGTAGAGCCGGGTGTTCTGTATCGGTTTCCCGATGGGGACGAAGCCCTGATCACCGTCGTACCCCGCGGTGTCGTAGTAGGTGATATCGTTCAGCTCGGTGCATCCGTAGTTGTTGAGCAGCCGCGCGTGGGGGAGCTGCGTCCGGAAATTCCGCACCACCTCCGGCGTGAGGGGCTCCCCCGCCGTGGTACAGAACCGCATCGCCGGGAGGCTCATTCCCCGCTGCCGCAGATGTCCGAGCACCCCTTTGAGATGCGACGGGACAAGGTTCAGGCGGCTGACCTGGTATTTGGCCAGCGCTTCCACGAAGGCCTCCATGTCCTGGATCGTGTCGCTGTCGAGGAACACCTGGGGCAGGCCGTTGAGCAACCCCGCGAACAGCTCCTTGACCGAGACCGCGAAGGCGATGGTGGTCTTCTGGGCGACCACCTCCCCGGGCTCGAAGGGCCACCGCCGCTCGAGGTATTCCAGCCAGTTCATGAGCTGGCGGTGGGGCACCCTGACCCCCTTGGGCACCCCCGTGGACCCGGAGGTGTACATCAGGTACGCCGGCATCCCGCGGTCGAGACGGATGTCGGGGGGCGTTTTCGGAAACCCCTTCAACGTCTCGGTCCTCCGGTCCAGGGCGAAACAGAGCGCATCGGGCAGCCCCAGCTTCTCCCGGAGATCGGAGGTGGTCACCACCCGCACGGGCGCGGCGTCCTCGATGATCTGGCGGAGGTAGGCCTCCGGATAGGAGGGATCCAGTGGGACATAGGCCGCGCCGGCCTTCCAGACCCCGAGGAGGCTCGCCAGGAGCGGCGCCCCCTGGTTCAGGCAGAGCCCGACCAAATCCCCCGCCCGCACCCCCTCGGCGATCAGCCCGTGGGCCAACCGCGAGGATTGCGCGGCGATCTGGTCGAAGCGCCACTCCCCGGCGTCGTCGTAGCAGGCGACGCTGTCCGGCGTCTTCCCCCGCTGGGCCTCGAAGCGGTCCACGAAGGTGGTCCCCGTCGTCAGCGACCGCTCCGTCGAGCGCCCCATCCCGCACAGCCGCGTCACGTCCTCGTCGCTCAGCAGGGAGAGCCCGGACAGGGGTCTGGCGTCGTCGGCGAACATCTGCTCCAGGACCTGCTGATGGTGCGCGAGCAGCCGCTCGATGGTCCCTCGCGTATACAGGTCCGAGGCGAAGACGATCTCCAGCTCCAGCGCCTCCCCGTCCCCAGAATAGGACATCTCGATTTCGCACCGCGCCGGGATGCTCGCGGCAGACTTTCCCTCCCCCTCGCCCTCGCCGTCGCCGCCGCCGGCGAAGCCCGTAAACCTCACGTCACCGGGGAGGCGGCGGTCCATCTCAGCGTGGGGAAAGGTCTGGTGCCGCATTATCACGGGGACGAGGGCGTTCTTCTTCCCCCGCTCGGCGCCGTCGAAGGAGTAGAGGATCTCCTCGAAGGGCGCCATCTGATGATCGAAGCCCGCCAGCGCGATCCCGCGCACGGTTTCGAGGTAGCTCGCCACGGACATCGACTCGTCGATCCGGAGGCGCAACGGGAGGATGTTGACCAAGAATCCGATGAGCGGCTCCAGCTCCACCAGGTTTCTGCCCGCCGCGGTGGTCCCGATGCAAAGGTCGCTCTTACCGGTGTACCGGTTCACGGTGACGCCGAGCCCGGCGAGCAGGGAGATGAACAGGGTGACCCGGTGGGTCTTCGAGAATCTCTCCAACGCCCGCGAGAACGCCTTCGGGTATTGGTAGGTGAAGGTTTCGCTGATCTCCCCGGACTGGGGACGACGCATGAAGTCGCTCGGCAGCTCGAGCGTGTCTTCGTAGCCCTCCAGCTCCCGTTTCCAGTAAGCGAGGTACTGGGAGACATCCAGGTTCCGCTGCCACACCGAGAAGTCGCGATACCGAATCTTCAGCGGCGGCAGCTGGGGGGATCGGTCCGTGCAATAGGCGGCGTAGCACACCTGCAGCTCCCGCATGAAGATGCCGACGATGGACCACGCGTCGGAGACGATATGGTGCACGTTGATCAGCAGAAAATGGGTCTCGGCGTCCCGCCGGAGCAGCCGCGCGACGATGACAGGACCGTTCGACAGATCAAACCGGTGGGTCACGATGGCGTCGACGTGCGCTTTGATATCCTCGTCCTCGACCTCGACCAGCGGCAGCTCGACCGCCGCCGCCGGCGAAATCAGCTGGACCGCTTCTCCGCCCTGCGTCATCTCGAAGCGGGTTCGAAGGGATTCGTGGCGGCGCACGATCTCGCTCAGGCTCCGTTCAAGGGCTCCCACGTCGAGCGTCCCCTCGACGCGGAACAGGACCGGGACGTTGTAGCTCACGTCGTCCGGATTCCGCTGGTTCAGAATCCAGAGCCGTTCCTGGAACCACGACAGCGGATATCCCTCCGCCCTATCCTTCACCCGGGGAATGGTCCCCGCTGTCTCTTTTGGGGTTTCGCGCTTCAGATGCTCGATCAGCTCGGCGCTGTGCTGACGGACCGCGGATTTTATCTCCTCGGTCAGCGCGCCCTCCGGTGCGCTCAGTCGCACTTGGTCTTCTCTGAGCTCGAGCCGTATTCTGTTCTTTTCGAGGATCGATAAAAGTGGGTTAAACTTCATAATCCAGTTTCTCTGCTGTCCACTTGAACCCGGTGAAAGTAGACCACTTGAGGGATTCTCTCAAGTGGAAATGCAGTCAACTGAGGCCCATCCCGCGGTCGTCGGACCGGGGGCGATCAAATGTGACATCCCCTCTTTCGGTCCATTCATCCCACAACCAAGGTGATAGATAAGGGCCCGGCCGATGCGCGTCGGGCTTTAGCTGGGGGAGACGGGATGACGAGTTGACGACACAGGAAGGTCACAACAGCCGCGGGCCCCAGGCCGAGCTCGAGGTCTACTCGCACGCGTTCTGCGTCCTCGAGCGTCGCGACCGGGTGATCGCCTCGGAGGGGGAGTCGGGTAAAGAGGTCTCCCTAGCAGGGCTGCGAGGCCGTGTCTCCGGATAGGGATTTTCAGTTCGAGACGAGCCGAATGGCTCGCTCCCCGCCGCCGCAGAGGCTCGAGATCGTTTCCCTTCGGTAGGCGGTCCGTGGGTGAGCGCCCTCGCCAACAAGTAAGTGTCTCATTTCGTGAGACACTGAGAAACCGATACACTCTTTGTTCTATTGGGTGTGTGATGAGATAAATCTAGTATTTACGAAGCGTTAATGTCTCGAATCAATCCGGGGTGCAGGTGGGAACGGCGTTTGCAAGGCAAGGGAGTGTGCCCATCTTGAGGCACATCATTGGAGGTGAATAATGAAAATTCGCATAGTATTGGGGATCGCCGCGATGCTTACCCTCGCGGTGGGGATCGCCGGCGCAGGGGAGCTCGGCTGGGAGATTGACAAGGACCACACGCGGGTCGGGTTCAGCGTGACCCACCTGGGGATCAATACGGTCCGCGGGGCGTTCCAAAAGTTCGACGCGACGGTGCGGGCCGATGACGCCGGTAAGCTCACTTCCGTCGCCGCGGACGTTGCCGTGTCGTCCGTGGATACGGGAAACGAAAAACGGGACACCCACCTGCGGGCGGCGGAGGTGTTCGACGCGGCCAAGTATCCGAAGATGCGTCTGGTGACTAAAAAGATTGCGTGGAAGGGGAAGCGCTTCTTCGGGACCGCGGATCTGACCATCAAGGGCACCACCCGGACCGTGAAATTCACCGGGAAGCTGACCGGGGTAAAGACGGTGACCATGAACGGAAAGACCACCGTGCGTGCCGGGTACACGGTCCAGGCCGCGGTGAACCGAAAGCAGTTCGGCATCGGTTTCGGCGGCTTCAGCGAGGGGCTGGGGATGGTGGGGGAGTCGGTTAAAATCGACCTCGATGTGGAGCTGTTCCGTGACCAATAGGGGCTCGCGCCCGCTCCCCCCGTTCAGCGCTGGAACGCCTTTAAGAGCAGGGCGGTGTTGTGGCCGCCGAACGCGAAGGAGTGGCTCACCGCCGTCACCGCGTGGCCGAAGACGGAGTCCCTGGCGAAATTGAGATCGGCGATGGGGCGGTCGAGATGGGGCATGCCGTGGATGGCCCCCCGCTTCAGGGAGAGGGCGGTGACCGCGGCCTCGATGGCGCCGGAGGCGCCGATGGTGTGGCCGATGAGGGCCTTGGTGCTGTTTACGATGGCGTCCGATCGATAGATCCGGGCGATGAGCGCCGCCTCCACGGCGTCGTTGAGCGCCGTACCGGTGCCGTGGGTGTTGACATAATCGACGGCGTGAGGGGAGATCTCCGCCTCCCGATAGAGGTCGCCGAGCACCCGCTCGATCTGCGCGCCGCTCTTCTCCATCATCATGATATTGTAGGCGTCGGTTCCCTCCGCGTAGCCGGCCAGCTCGGCCACGGGGGAGGCGCCCCGTGCCGAGGCGTGGTCCCCCGATTCGATCAACAGCACCGCGGCGCCCCCCTGACTGAACAGGAAACCGGATCGGTCCGCGTCGAAGGGGCGGTTGGCGGCGGCCCTCGGTTGATAGCCGTGGGCGAGGGTCTTGACGGTGTCGAACCCGCGGAAGATGGTGCCGTAGGGATCGAACAGGTACTCGGACCCGCCGGCCAGGCCCGCCCGGATCTCCCCCCGCTGGATCGCGCGGTAGCAGTGGCCGATGGCCGCGGTACCGGACGCGCAGGCGAGGGTGAGGGTGAGGTTCGGGCCGGTGATGCCGAGCTTGATCGCGATGTTGGCGGCGGCCGCGTTGGGCATCAGCATCGGAACGGTGAACGGGTTGAAGCGTTTGGGAAACGGGGCGATCCGCGGGGTATCGCCGCTCCCGGCGATGGGGGCGAGGATCTGGTGGGCGTAGCTCTCCCCGATGGTGTGCACGCCGCCGACGCCGGTGCCGATGAAGACTCCCGTGTCCGCCGGGTCGAGGCCGTCGATCCGGTAGGCGCGCCGCTTCTCGTCCACGAGCCGCGGGCGCAGCCCCCCGGCCTCGACGGCGCGGAACGCTGTGTGGACGGCGTTTTTAGAGACCGGGTCGAGCTGCTTCTGCTCGATGCGGGAGAGCTCCGCTTGGTCGTACTCGACCGCCGGCAGGGGGGCCCAGGTGTCCGAGGTGAGGTCGCCGAAGCGATCCCATCCCTCCGGGATCGGAGCCGCGACGGTCTCCCGCGCGAGGCACCGCTCGAACATCGCCTCCGCCGTGTTCCCGAGGGAGGAGACGATGCCGATACCGGTGATCACGACGCGGCGATTCATCAGGTCTCGTCCTGCGCAGCGAGTGTCCTCTCGATATAGGCGACGGCGTCCCCCACGGTCTTCAGCGCGAGCGCGTCTTCATCGGTGATATCGGCGTCGAACCGCTCCTCGAACTCGGAGATGACGGAGATGAGGTCTAGGGACTCCGCGCCGAGGTCCTCTTTGAACGCGGCCTCCGGTGTCACCTGTTCCGGTGTGACATTGAGCACTTCACATAGCACCTCTCTTACCTTTTCAAATACATCGGACTGTTCCAAGGCGGTCTCGGTCATGGGGGGTCTCCTTGTTTCGCGTCTATGATCATCAGAATCCGACCGGGGAATTGTTCCGCGATTTGTGTGCGGCGGTCAATCCCCAGCTGCGTCGCCGCTCGGAAGAGCTCCTCCGGCAGGAATCCCTTTCGGATCGAGAGCATACCGTCGAAGCGGGCGAAGCTTCTATGAAAAAGGAGCCCGGCGAAGAGTCCGAAGAGGCCGTGTGACCATCTCGATCGACTGAGATCGCTGATGACGACCCGACGCCGGGCGATGCGGGAGAGGCCGGCGATGGTCGCCGCGACCTCGTCGTCCGGAGAATGGTGGAGCAGGTGATTGGCGAAGACGTAGTCGTACCGCGGGCCGTCGACGATGGACTGCCAGGCGGCGTGGCGCACAGTGATTTCGGGGTAGGCGCTGCACCGCTTTTCGGCGAACGCGGCGATGCGGGGATCCGCGTCGATGCAGGTGACCGAGAGGTCGACCTTCCGCTTGCGCGCCGACCGCACCAGCCACCGCATAATGTCTCCGCCGCCGGCGCCCACGTCGATGACGGAGAGTCGCGCCCCCCCGTCGTCGAGCACGTAGCGCCGGAGGTTGGCGCGGGCGTTGCTGAGGAGGGCGTTGATGAGGGCGAACTGCTCCACGGTGCGCAGCAGCTTTGTCTCGTCGCACGCGGGATCGTCCATCAGCTCCGGAGCGGTGGACCGCGTATCGAAGGACCGCAACGTCAGGCCCCCTTCGTCAGCAGGGCGCTCTCGACGGTGAGCCCGGGGCCGAAGGCCGCGGCGAAGATCCGCCCCGGCGACGCCGCGGCGCGGATGCGCTCGAGGACGAAGAGGATGGTGACGGAGCTCATGTTGCCGAACTCCCGCAGCACGTCATACGAGACTTGGAGGTCCCCGTCCCGCAAGCCCAGCGACGCTTGGAGCTTGTCGAGGATGGCCCGGCCCCCCGGGTGGATGGCGAACGTATCAATATCGTCTAGGGTGCACCCGGTGCCGTCCAGGAGCGCGTCGATGACCGCCTTGATATTCATCTCGATGAGGGACGGGACGTAGAGGGAGAGGCGCATGTCGAAGCCATGCCTGCCGATGCGCCACGCCATGTCCTTCTCGCTGTCGTCCACCAGGTAGGTGGCGAAGGTGTCGAGCCGAAGGGGCGCGGTGTCGGTCAGGTCCGGGTCGGCGGAGACCAGCGCGGCCGCGGCACCGTCCGCGAAGATCGCGTTGGCGACGACGATCTCGGGGGTGAACTTCTGTTGAAAATGGAGGGAGCAGAGCTCCACGCCGACGATGAGCACCGCCGCCTCCGGGTGTGCGGCGCAGATATCCTTCGCGGTCTTCAGGGCCGGGATCGAGGCGTAGCACCCCATGAACCCCACGTGGAGCCGGTGCACGTTGCGGTTCAACCCGAGGGTCTTCACCAGGTGGATGTCGAACCCCGGCACGGAGAACCCGGTGCAGCTCACGGTGATGACGTGGGTTACCCTCGTCCTGTCGAAATCGCCGAGCTTTGAAAAGAGCGCGTTCGCCGCCCTCACCGAGAGCCGGTCGGCCTGCTCGACGAAGATGTCGTTCCGCGTCCAGGTCTCCGGCTCCGGCTTGAGGTCCGGCGTCTTGGGATAGAACGTATACGCCTCGGGGGGCTTGCCGTAGTCATTGATGACGGTGTGCCGTTTCTCGATGCCGGTGTTGGCGTAAACCTTCTCGAGGAAGTGTCGTTTCGTCGGGGTCGTCCCCTGCAGCTTCAACAGAAAGTCGAGGGCGAAGGTCTGCGTGTAGCTGTGCTCCGGGACGTCCGTGCCCACCGCGTGCAGAAAAATCTCCAAATGTTTGGGCTTTGATTCCATAGTCGGTTAATACCGCGTAAGCCGGAGAAGATCGATACGGAGACTGAAATGAATGTGAAAACCGCCGGCCTCGGGCTCGCCCGGGTCGATTTCGACGACGCGGAGGAGAAGCGCCGGTACAACCGCGGCCTCTTCGATGTGGTGGCGCCGGCGTATCAGCGGGTGACCGCGGTGCTCTCCTTCGGGCGGGATCAGGGATGGAAACGGCGGCTGGTCTCCTGGCTGCCCGCCCATCCCCGGCCGGTCTGCGTGGATCTGGCCACCGGCACCGGGGATTTCCTGCCCCTGTTGCGGGAGAGGTATCCGGACGGGGAGATCGTCGGCGTCGACCTGAGCCGCCGGATGATGGGGGTGGCCAGAGCCGCGGACGACGGCCGGGAGCGGGAGAGCTATGTGTGCGCCGATATGATGTCGCTGCCCCTGCCGGACGAATCGGTCGACATCATCACCGCCGGGTACGCGCTCCGAAACGCGCCGGATCTGGAGGGGGCCATCGCTGAAATCGTTCGGGTGCTGAGGCCCGGCGGGAGGGCGGCCGTCCTCGATTTCTCCCGCCCCGGGTCCCGCGCGGCCTCCGCGGTCGAGCTGTTCATCCTCGAGACGTGGGGGCGCATCTGGGGCAGGTGGTTTCACCGGAACGGCGACGTGTACGGGTACATCGCCCGGAGCCTCTCCCATTTCCCGGATCGGGACGCCCTGACCGGGATGCTGGGGGCGGCGGGGCTCGATACCGAGAAGGTGGCGCGGCCCCTTTCAGGGATCCTGGAGCTCCGCCTGGTTCGGAAGTAGGGGGGCCATCTTGTCGATGGTGCCGAAGGGGATGGTGAGCATGGCGAAATGGGTGGGGATCCACCGCACCAGGGGGGTGTGGAGGAAGGCGAAGATGAGCCCGTTGCGCAGGCCGGAGAGGAACCGCCCCTTCATCGTGCCGATCCGCATGGCGAGGAGCGCGCGGTGGGTGGCGACCCGCGCGGCCCGGGCGCGGCGGGAGTCGTAGACGCGAAACAGGTCATCACGGGGGCGGCCGTTCAGCGCCCCGCGGATCGCGGCGACCGCCAGGTAGGCGTCGGCGAAGCCGGTGTTCATCCCCTGGCCGCCGATGGGGGGCATGACGTGGGCGGCGTCGCCGCACAGCAGGACGCGCCCTTTGTAATAGGGGCGGGTGGTGCGCTGTTTGATCCCGAACGGGCTCATCCAGATGATATCCGAGGCTTCGAGGGGGTAACCGGAGCGCTCGGCGATGACGGCCGCGAGCCGGTCCGGGTCCGGCGACCTCTCGAAGCCGGCGGTCTGGATGATCCACCGCCGTTTTCCGTCCGGGAGGGGAAACGATTCCACGGCGCCCTTCGGGGTGAAGAAGAGGTGCGCCTCGGCCCCGAGGGGTGTGCGATCGATGAAGTCCCCCATGAGGAAGGTCTCCGCCCGCCGCTCCTCCGGCGTTTGGAGACCGAGCGCTTCGCGGACGGTGCTCCGGTCGCCGTCGCAGGCGAGGAGATACCGTGCGCGCCGGCGGGCTCCGCCTTCGACGTCGACGGTAACGCCGGTCTCCGATTGACGGAGGCCGGTGACGGCGGCCCCCTTTTCAAGGGTGACGAGCGCTCGGTCGCCGAGGGCGGACTCGAGGATCCGCTCCGTCCGATCCTGGGGGATGGAGAGGATCTGCGCCGAGCCGCGGGGCTTCGCGCCGAAGGAGACCCTGCCGAGGATTCGCCTTCGGCTGTTCACCTGGGCCACGGAGACGGTGACGCCGGCTCGGGTGACGGCGGCTCTCAATCCGAGGGTGTCGAAGATATCGAGGCTCGGCGGCATGACGCCGATGGCGCGGGAGCCGGCGTCGCGGATTGTCTTCTTCTCGAGGACCAGGGTGCGGATGCGTCGCGCGCCGGCGAGGTTGGCGGCCATGAGGCCCACCGGGCCGCCCCCGACCACGATGAGGTCATACACGCCTGCAGCGGCCACAGTGTCCGTTTCGGCCATCACGCCGCCTTTCTCCGCCGAGTCGGTTCTATCCATTTCAACAGCGGGGGCAGCACGACGAGGTCGGCGAGGAGGGCGCTCGCCATCGCGGCGCCGCACAGCAGCCCGAAATTCCGGGTGGGGGTGAAATCGCTGAAGAGCAGGGAGACGAACCCCGCGCCGATGATGACCGACGACAGGATGATCGCCCGGCCGGTGGATCTGGCGCAGGCGAGAAGCTCGGTGCGCTGCCACTCCAGCACGAAGTGAAGGGTGTCGTCCACGGCGATGCCGAGGGCGATGGCCGCGGTCATGCTCGTCCCCACGTCGAGGGGGACGTCGAGGGCGGACATGAGGATGAAGTTGAGGCTGACGGGGAACAGGTTGGGGATCAGGGCGACGAGGGTGGCCCTGGCCGACCTCAGGAAGACGAGGAACAGGAGGGTCATCAGGCCCGCGGTGAGGAGGAGGCTGCTCTTGAGCGTCTGCAGGAGGCCCGCCTGGGTGGAGAGGAGTATCTCGTAGTTGCCGCTGATGGTCAGGCCCTCGCCGCCGTCGAAGACCGCGTCGAAGGCCGCTTCGATATCCCCCTTCAGCCGGTCCAGGTCCGACGCGTCCAGGTTGCGGATGAGCAGGGAGAGGCGGAGCCGTTTTCCGTCTTCGGATACAAAATCGGAGAGGGCCGCTCGGTGCGCGTCGATGAGCCGGGAGAAGACGGCGTCGCTCTCGAGGGCGCCCGCCGGTAGATCGCTCTGGAACGCGGCTTCGGCGATGAGGACGGCGGGGGAGATGATCTGGTTGACCCCCGCAAGCGGTCTCAGGCGATCGGCGAGGAGACCGGTCTTGTCCATCATCGTTTTCGTCAGGAGAGACGCTTTACCCTCGATGATGAGCTCCGCGGTGGCGAGACCGACGCCCTCTTCTTCGAGGGCTTCATGATCGATCCGAAGCGGATGGCTCGGTTTGAAGTAGCGGATGGCGTGGGGATCGGATTTGAGAGAGAGGGAGAGATAGAGGCCGACGCCGATGGTGATCGCGGCGATGACGGGGAGGATTGGTCCGCCGCGGAGGCTACCGCGCACCATCCTCACGGCGACGTCCGCCAACGTGCGGGCCAGGTGATGTCCGGCGGGGATGAACGCCAGCAGGGACGGCAGCACCGTCCGCAGGTACAGAACGCCGATCATCAGCCCGGCCGCGCTGAAGAGACCGAAGACCCGGATGGGGGGCACCTCGGAGAGGGCGAGGGAGCCGAAGCCGACCGCCGAGGTCGTCAGGGCGAAGAGGACGCCCCGGCCCTTTCGTCGCGCCGCCGCGAAGGGGGCCCTTCGCTTGGCGATACCCTCGGCCACGGCGTCCTGCCACCCCACGATGATGTGCAGGGTCCCGGCGAGGAGGAGCACGAACAGCAGGGGCTTCACGATATTGGAGACGATGTTGGCCTTCAGCCCGAGGAGGGTAAACCCCGCGTCGATCCCGAGGACGATGACACCGGCGGGGACGAGCGCGACCGCCGTCGTCGTTACACTGCGGGTCAAAAAGAGGAGCAGGAGGACGCAGACGGCGATGAGGATCGGCATGCTTATCCGCTCCACGTCGCTCCCCGCGCGGTCGAGCTCGAGATTGATGAGGGGATTCCCCGCCAGTCGCACGGTGACGTTCGCCGTCCGAGCGGCGTCCCTCCGGGCGTCCTCGAGGCTTCGTTTCAGCGCGTCCCGCTGGTCGGTGCGGCTGATGCGGGCGAGTCCGAGAACGAGCGCGGTGTTGTTTTCTTCGTCCCAGAGGGAGAGGGCCCTGTTGAGGGGGCCGTCGAGTCGGGCGGGGACACCGTCGGTCTCCTGAAAAATGGCGTCGGCGCTGATGACGCGCTCGATAATCGGGCTCGCCTCCAACACCGCGTGGAACCGCCGAAGCTCCCCCTTGAGGGTGCGGGGATCGGCCGCCCTGATGCGCACGGCGAACACCTCGTCGGCGCCGAAGTCGGCCTGAAAGCGGCGGTAGGCGATGGCGGCGGGGGCGGCTTCATCGACCCAGACGGGGGCCGAGTTGTCCACCTCCGGACGGGGGACAAAGAGCGCGCCGCCGCCGACCACCAGCAACAGCGCGGCGACCCCCATGGTCCATTTTTCACTTCGGTTCATTGCGTCGCGCCTTTTTCCTTTCGCCCCTTTTCCGCCGTTCCCGTTGCCTCGTCAAGCGGGGCGAACGGCGACGTTCGTATGAACCAGGGAGAATGCTCACGGATCGGTATATCGGAATGGATGTCCGCCCGGCAAGTCGTACGGCCGGCGTCCTGCGCGCCAAGGCGCCAAAAGAACCGGTGGCGCTCGGCGGTGCTCGAAGTCCCCGCGCTCACCCGCCGCCGTAGAGGCTCGAGATCCGTTCGCTTCGGTAGACGGTCCATCCTCCGCTGCCCTGGACCTCGTCATCGACGATGATCTCGAAGACCTTCGTCGCCGGAGTGTCGCGGGTGACCTCGATGATGTGGGCGCGGTAGCTGCACTGGGGGGCCGGGTCGACGGCTAATGTATGACCGGAAAGCACCGGGCGGTCAAACGGCGCTCTGTGGAAAATCCGGCCGGTGGGATTCGCGAGAGGGGGGGGCGTGGCGTCTTCGCGCTTTCACTCCGGAGCATCGGCGCCCAGGGGGATCTCGATGACCTCCGCGTCGGTCACCACATTGAACTCGACCTCGTAACAGTCGGCGTCGCCCGCGATGGTCGCGTCCGCGATGACGCCATCAGACTCGCTGCACGCCGGGGTGACGCAGTCGTACGCCTCGTAGACACACACGGTAGCCCGGTACGGGCCGGACTCCGGAGGCGCGCTGTCCCAGCAGGTACAACTCTCGCAATACGACTCGTTCTCGATGGCGATCCTCCCGTTCCACTCATGGTCGCGCGTCCCGACGGGGGCGATGGGCAATACGAACGGCGTGGCCGGGCTGCAGTCGATGCAGCAGTCTTCTCCCTGAGCGATGGAATCACATGATATTGTACAGCCCGGACTCTCGAAGCGGCACGGTTCCCATTCGACGCCGTTGAAGTGGCTGCATTCGAGCTCGTAGAATCCGTTGAGATATCGGGGCACCCCGAGGGGGTTGCTCAACCTGAAGGTGACAGGTCCCTGGATCTGCGCCGTGCCTGTGTCCGTATCCCGCGCGGTGTGGGTATCCCGCTCGGAGTCACTGTCGCTGTCCGTATCCACATCCGTGTCGCCGTCAGAGTCCGTGTCCGCGTCGGTGTCCCCATCCCCGTCGGTATCTGTGTCCCCGTCAGAATCGCTGTCCGAGTCAGAGTCCGTGTCACCGTCGGAGTCCGTGTCACCGTCAGAGTCCGTGTCGCCGTCGGAGTCCGTATCACCATCGGTATCCGTGTCACCGTCGGTATCTGTGTCACCGTCGGAGTCTGTGTCACCGTCGGAGTCCACGTCAGTGTCCCCATCCCCGTCGCCGTCCGAATCCCCGTCGCTCCCTGCCCCCGTATCCTCCCGGGGGGCTCCGGCGTCATCATTGCCCGAGGATCGCCCGCACCCGAGCAGCGCCGGGATGAAGGCATTGAAGACTATAAACAAATAAATAAGGTGTCTCATTTTCAGTCTCCTTGGTTCTGACACGATAGTATCAACAAAACCTCTTCTGATGGCTCCTCAACCGGTATTACCCCGGGCGTTCGAATAATGCGAAACCCGGGCGGAATAGTAAAAAGTTGAGAGATTGGGGTTCGATTGTTATGAACGAGGGTGAAAATAAACGGGACGATGAACCGCTCGAAAGGAGGGCACCCGATGAGAATGCTGCTTGTCACATGGATGATGGCGCTGCTCACCATAGCGTGTGGAGAGAAGAAGGAGAGCCGGGAGACCGCGGTGAAGAAATCCGCGGCGGAAGAAGAGAAACCCGCCCCGGAGGAGAAGACCGAGGCGGCGCCGGCCGGTCCGGATACGGTTCGCAGCCTGTTGATCGCCCAGTCGGATTTCAAACCGAACGACAAGGGGCTCTACACGGTGCCGGACAAGGGGGTGATGCTGATCCTCAAACGCGAGAAGGGCAAGTGGTCGGAGGAGCGCATTGAGGACAAGGACTCCAATGTGTTCCACAAGGCGCTGCCGTACGGCAAGGAGGGTATCCTGACCATCGGCGGCAACAAGGCCATGCTGAAGCTGTGGAAGAAAGAGGGGGACGAGTGGAAGCCCACGGTGCTGTGGAACCCGGAGTTCGGCGGCAAGCAGAACCGCCTCAGGGACATGGAGATCGCGGACTTCAACGGCGACGGCGCGGACGACGTGGCCATCGCCACCCATGACCAGGGGGTCATCGCGGTGGTGTGGCGCAAGGGGGACAAGTGGGAGCCCGAGGAGCTCGATCGCAAGGAGAACACCTTCGTCCACGAGATTGAAATCGGCGACCTGGACAAGGACGGGAAGCTCGAGTTCTACGCCACCCCGAGCCTTCCGAACACGGTCTCCGGCAAGGATCAGGGGGGCAAAGTGGTGCGGTTCGCCTGGACCGGCGAGAAGTTCGAGAAGTCCGAGGTGATCTCCCTGGAGGCGCGGCATATCAAGGAGATCCTGGTCACCGACCTGGACAAGGACGGGACGGACGAGCTCTACGCGTCGGTGGAGGCCGAGACCGACGGCGCGAACATCAAGGCGCCCGTGGAGGTGCGGCGGTTCGATCTCAAAGACGGGAAATTCGAGGAGACGCTGGTCACCCAAATCGATGATCGGTATTGCCGGTTCCTGGTGGCGGGGGACGTCGACAGGGACGGCAAGGACGAGCTCCTCGCCTCGGCCTTCTCCACCGGCATCTGGCTCATCGAGAAGACCGACAGCGGCTACGAGAAGCGCTGCATCGACGCGGAATCGGGGGGCTTCGAGCACGCCACCTACCTGGCGGATCTCGAGGGGGACGGCTCGAAGCAGCTCTATGTCGCCGACGACAAGGGGGGGGTCATCCGCAGATACGACTACGAGGACGGCGAGTTCGCCACGGAGATCCTCAGCCGCCGGGACGTGCCCGGCCAGGCCATGGTCTGGAACATCACCGACGGCGCCCTCTGACATTCCGTAAATCTCACAAGTCCATTGACAGGGGAAAGGCCCTTTGGTAGAGGGCAAGAGTCGCTGCCGGCGCGAACCGAAGGCCCCTCGAGAGAGGGGAAGGCGGGCCCGGTCATACGGACACGCTTTTGGCGCTTTCGATGCAGTTCCCGCCGGTACGTTGGGGCGTAGGCTAGTGGTAGGCCCCGGGTTTTTGGTACCCGTAATCGTAGGTTCGAATCCTACCGCCCCAGCCGAAGCAAAGGAGAGCCGCCATGTCATTTCAGACGATCTGTGTTTTTTCCGGACAGGCCAATCTTCCCTTATCGGAGGAGATCAGCAAGGCCGCGAGCATCAAGCTCGGTTCCATCACCATCCGGCGGTTCTCCGATGGCGAGATCTTCGTTCAGGTGGAGGAGAACGTCCGCGGATCCCACGCGTTCGTCATCCAGCCCACCTGCGCGCCGGTGAATGACAATCTGATGGAGCTGCTCATCATCATCGACGCTTTGAAGCGCGCCTCGGTGGCCTCGATCACGGCGGTCATTCCATACTACGGCTACGCCAGGCAGGACCGGAAGGTCTCTCCGCGGAGCCCCATCAGCGCTAAGCTGGTGGCGGATCTGCTGCAGGCCGCCGGCATCGACCGGGTGGTCTCCCTGGACCTCCATTCCGGACAGATCCAGGGGTACTTCGATGTCCCCTTCGACAACCTCTACGGCTCTACCGTGATCGTCAAATACCTGCGGGAGAAGGTCTCCGACGAGGTGGTGGTGGTCTCGCCGGACGCCGGCGGTGTGGAGCGGGCCCGGCGGTTCGCCCGCATGGTCCGGGCCGATCTCGCCATTATCGACAAGCGGCGCCCCAAGGCGAACGTCTCCTCGGTGATGAATATCATCGGCGACGTGGAGGGCCGGGAGTGCATCATCGTCGATGACATGGTGGACACGGCGGGGACCCTCACCAACTCCGCCGCCGCGCTGATGGACGCGGGCGCCAAGAAGGTCATCGCCACGGCGACCCACGGGGTCCTCTCGGGCCCCGCCATCGACCGGCTGCACGATTCGGTCATCGAGGAGCTGGTGATCACCGACACGATCCCCCTGTCCCAGGAGAAGCGGGAGAAGGGGCGCGTCACCGTCGTGTCCTGCGCGGCGCTGCTGGGCGAGGCGATCAAGCGGATCCACACCGGGGATTCGGTGAGCGGCCTCTTTAGCGAAATGTAACTTCATCAACAAGAGTTGATTTTCAAGGAGCGCAATATGTCACAACAGAAATTGGAAGCATCGCTTCGCAAGCGATCCGGCAAGGGGCCGGCGCGCCGGCTGCGGGAGCAGGGGTTGGTCCCGGCGGTGCTCTATGGTCAGGGAATCGACACCGCCAAGCTGGCGTTGGATCCCCGAGCGCTGAGCAAGGCCCTCTCGGGCCCCAAGCACACCAACACCATCCTCGAGCTGAACGTCAAGGGGGCCAAGGAGGCCTACTCGGCGATGGTCAAGGACCACCAGTACGATCCGGTCTCGCGGCAGCTCCTGCACGTGGACCTCTACGCGGTGAAGCTGGACGCCAAGATCAAGGCGGACGTTCCATTCAAGGTCACGGGACGCTCCGCGGGTGAGCAGCTCGGTGGAACGATGCGGCGGTTCTATCGGACGGTCCCGGTGGAGTGCCTCCCCATGGATATCCCGGAGGCCGTCACCGTGGACGTCACCCCTATGAACGTCAATGAGATCATGACCGCCAAGGATATCGAGATGCCCGAAAACGTCTCGCTGCTCCTTGACGAGAAGGCTCCCGTCGTCGCCATCTTGGCCAAGAAGGTCGAGGAGACCAAGGAAGAGGGCGAGGAAGAGGGCGCGGAAGAAGCCGCAGAGGCTCCGGCCAAGGAGGCCGATAAAGAGCCCGCCAAGTAGTGGAGAAGCACTTCCTCGTCGTGGGGCTCGGCAATCCCGGGCCGAAGTACGCGAACAATCGTCATAACTTCGGTTTTATGGTCGCTGACGAGCTGGCCGGGAGGGTCATCGTGCCCTCCTGGAGGGAGAAATTCTCCGGCCTTCTCTCGAAGATCCAGCTCGGAGACCGCCAGTTCACCCTGCTCAAGCCCCTGACCTACATGAACCTCAGCGGCCGGAGTGTCTCCCGGGCCGTGGGGTTCTTCGGCGTCGACCTTTCGAGGATCATCGTGATCCACGACGAGCTCGACCTCGCGTTCGGCACGGTGCGGATCAAGAACGGAGGCGGCACCGCCGGTCACAAGGGGATCGCCTCCATCAAGGAGCTCCTGGGGGACGGCGGTTTCATCCGCGTCAGGATGGGCATCGGGCGTCCCCAGCACGGGTCGGTATCGGACTATGTCCTCAAGGACTTTACTCCTGACGAAGCCGCCGGCCTCGAGGCGGTCGTCAAGCGGGGGGCCGACGCGGTGCAGCACATCGCCCTCGAGGGCGTCATCCCGGCCATGAACGAATTCAACCGGCGGGAATGACGTTTCGAGGGTATACTCCCGCTGTGATGCATATCGAAACCGTCGAAACGCCGTTCGGTGATTTCGTCCTGGAGACGACCTCGCTGGGGCTTGTCGCGGTACACCTCCCCGGTGCCCCCCTGCGTTCCGGCGTCTCCGACACGACCCCCGATCCGGCCGCCGAGAGACACGCGAGAACCGCGAGGGGCGAGCTCCTCGCCTATCTGGACGGCGAGCTCGCCTCGTTCGAGACCCCCCTCGATTTCTCCGGCCAGACCCTGTTTCTCAGGGATGTGCTCACCACCTTGCGGGGGGTCCCCTTCGGGGTCACGGTCACCTACAAAGCGCTGGCCCGCCTCGCCGGCTACCCCGACGCGGTCCGGGCGGTGGGGGGCGCCATGAAGCGAAACCGAACGCCGATCTTCGTCCCCTGTCACCGGGTGATCGCCGCCGGCAACCGGATCGGCGGCTGGTCCGGGCAGGCGGGGTGGAAGGAGCGGCTCCTCGCCCACGAGGGCGTCGTCCTCTCCGAGTAGATCCCCCGGCCGGGCTTTTCAGCGGCGCGAATCGAACTTTTCCTCGACTTCAGCGTCTTTCCTTCGATGCTGATGAGAATTCTGTTGACATCACTCGTTAAAAAGACCTCCCGCGGAAAGGGATGGGCGGCGATCCTCCTGCTAGGCCTCCTCGCCCCGACGGCGGACCTCAACGCCGGGCGCGCCCGCGTCTCCGCGACGGAGCGGGTCGTGGCGGTCATCAACGATATCCGCCGTACCATGGTGGCGTCGAAATACCAGCATGTCACCCGGGTACGGGCCAGACACGGTGAGTACTTCTTCGACTGCTCGGGCATGGCCACCTGGATTCTCAAACGCTCGGCCCCCGGGGCGCTCAGGACCGTGGGACGCCCCAACGGCCGGCGCCCCCTCGCCGTCCACTTCTACAGGACCATCGCCCGGATCGCCCCCGGGAAACAGCGGGGCGGCTGGAGGCACCTCTCCCACATCGCCCGCGCCGAGCCCGGCGACGTGCTGGCGTGGATCCGCCCCGACTGGTTCCCCTCCAAGTCCACAGGGCATGTGGCGTTCATCGTCGATGTCCCGAAGCCCAACCCCGGCCCGGTCCCCGGGCTCCTCTTCCGCATCGCGGACGCCAGCAAGTTCCGCCACGAGGACGACACCCGGCGGCCCGGGGAGACCGGGTTCGGCATCGGCACCCTCCTCGTCCCCACCAATCCCAGCGGCCGCCCCCTGGGGTACGGCTGGATCGGCAGCGCCACCACCGAGGAGTGGGTCATCCCCACCGACCTCGTCATCGGCCGCCCCTTGCGGTAGTTGAAAACGGGCAACGGGGCATGACCGGCTGTTGAAACCGTCCGAAATTTTTCAAAAGAGCCCCCGGCGCGATTCTGTGGTAGGGTTCGGACCGCACAGCGTCCCATATGAGGTTCCATGAAGCGCGTTTCAGAACATCTCCCCCTCCCGGATAGCGGCGCGGATCGCTTTCCCCAGACCCGGTACCTCGGCAGCAAGCACAAGCTCCTCGACCTCCTCGAGGGGGTCTTCTCCGGGCTCGAGTTCGACACCGCCCTCGACCCCTTCTCCGGCACCGGCAGCGTGGCCTACCGGCTCAAGCGGCTGGGGGCGCGGGTCACCGCGTCCGACGTCATGGCCTTCAACGTCTCCGCGGCGCGGGCGCTGGTGGAGAACCAGGCGGTCCGGCTGGCGGGCGGGATCGACGGGCTGCTCGACGCGCCGGGGCCGGAGGCCAAAACGCGGGGGTTCGTGGAGCGGACGTTCAACGGTCTCTTCTTCTACCGGGCGGAGAACCGCTTCATCGACCGCTACCTGGCCAAAATGTCGGACCTCACCGGGTACTGTCGGGATCTCGCCCTCTTCGCCCTCGGCCAGGCCTGCCTCATCAAGCGCCCCTACAACCTCTTCCACCGGGCCAACCTCAACATGCGGTCGCGGGACGTGGCGCGATCCTTCGGCAACAAGGCCACCTGGGACAAGCCCTTCGACGGGCTCGTCCGCAGGTTCGCCGCTGAGGCCGACGCCGCCGTGTTCGACTCCGGGAGGCCCTGCCGGGCGGTCCAGTCCGACGTGCTGGAGATCGATCCTACCGGCTTCGACCTCGTCTACCTGGATCCCCCCTACATTTCCAAAAAGGGCGCCCCCGTGGACTACCTCGACTACTACCACTTCCTCGAGGGGCTCGCCGCCCCCGCCGCCTGGCCCGGGCGGATTCTCCACCGCTACAAGCACAAGCCCCTCTCGGGCAAGGGGGAGAGCCCGTGGTGCGACCCCAGACGCATCGGCGAGGTCTTCGAGGCGACCATCCGCCGCTTCTCAGACGCGACCCTCGTCATCTCCTACCGCTCGGACGGCATCCCCTCCATCGACGATCTGACCGCGTTCCTGAGGCGCGCGGGGAAGCGCCCGCGGATCGTGGACGCCGGAAAGTACACCTACGCCCTGAGCCGCAACAAACGCTCCCGGGAGATCGTCTTGGTGGGGGAGTGATGTCCGCCTGTTGAAAATGGGACCCTCCCGATAGAATAGACAAACGAGAAACAGTCGTCGTCGAGGACGGTAGCAGGCGTCGGGATCTACACGGCGACCTCGGTACTCAGTCGATGACGATGGATATCGGGCAATGGTCGGATCCCGTGACCTCCGGGTGGATTTTGGCGGCCGCGAGGCGGGGGCGGAGGGATTCGGAGATCCCGAAGTAGTCGATGCGCCACCCCACGTTGCGCTCTCTCGCCTTGCCGAAGTTGCTCCACCAGGTGTAGTGTCCCCCCTCGTCGCAGAAGACCCGGAAGGTGTCCACGAAACCCTCCTTGAGGAGCTGGTCGAAGGAGGCCCGCTCCTCGTCGGTGAAGCCCGCGTTCCGCCGGTTGGAGCCGGGGTTGGCGAGATCGATCTCCCGGTGGGCCACGTTGAGGTCGCCGCAGAAGACCACCGGTTTCTTCTTCTCGAGCCGCTTCAGGTACCGCCGGAACGCCACGTCCCACTCGCCGGTGCGGTACCCGAGGCGGGCGAGGCCCCTCTGGGAGTTGGGGGTGTACACCGTCACCAGGTAGAAGTCGTCCAGCTCGGCGGTGATGAGGCGCCCCTCGGTGTCGTGCTTCCTGATGCCCATCCCGCGGGTGACGTCGAGGAATCCGACCCGGCTCGCGATGAGCGTCCCCGAATACCCCTTCTTCTCGGCCGGGTTCCAGTGGAGCGCGTAGCCCGGGAGCTCCAGCGCCGCCTGCTCGGGCAGCGCCCGGGTCTCCTGCAGGCACAGGATATCCGCGTCGGCCGCCTCGACGTAATCGAGGAAGCCCTTCTTCAGTGCCGCCCGAAGGCCGTTGACGTTCCAGGATATGAGCTTCATCTTCAACCTCCTGATCGAGCCGAGGGTGATCTACACCGTTTGTCCCAGGATGCCCAGCCGGGTGAGGGCGAAATCGTACCGTACCGGATCCCTCGGCGAGAACGCGGCGAACCCCCGGGTGATCTCCAGGGCGGTCCTCAGATCCGCGCTCCGTCGACAGGTGAGCCCGAACCGGCGCCCGATGCGGTGCATGTGGGTGTCGAGGGGGACGACGAGCAGCCGCCGCGGCACGCCGCGCCACAGCCCCAGGTCCACCGCGTCATCGCGGACCATCCAGCGCAGGTAGAGGTGGAGGCGTTTGCAGGCGCTCCCCCGCGACGGCGTCGGGACGAGGCTGTCGAACCGGTCCCGGGCCGCGTCCCTCAGCGCGTCCGTGAACCGGCAGAGGGCGGGCAACGAGGTCTCGTCCTCCGGCGCGACCTGGGCGACAAAGCAGGCGCCGAGGGATCCGTGCTCCCGGATGAGGCGCCCCGCGCCGATGAGCAGCGCCGCCATCTCCGCGCCGGTGGTGAACCGGTGCTTGAACCCGGCGAGCCGCCGTCTCAGCGCGGCAGGTGAGGTCCCCGTCACCGCGTCCGCCGGCGGCCCCAGCCGACGAAAGACCTCGGCGAGGCTCCGCTGGATCTGGCGCACCCGCCCGTAGGCCAGCGACGATGCGATGAGCCCGGCGAGCTCCCGGTCGCGGTTCGTCCGGAACCGATGGACCTGCTCGACAGGGTCCGAGCCGAGGTACTCCCGGCGGTTGTATTTTCTGTAGAGGGCGTTCAGGTAGCGCTTCGAGAGTTTTTCGGGCGTCATGCTCACAGTCCTCGTATAACCCCCGCCGCCGCGGACGCAACCGCGTCGTTGTCGCATTCCGTTTTGAGACACTGAGACAGCGTGGTAAGGTGTCTCGCTTAGAGGTGCGCGATGACTGACGAGAGAAAAACCAACTACGGGTCCGAGGGGTGGGCGGGGACCAACCGGCGGGTGCTGCCCAACCTGCTGGAGCACGGCATGGCCGAGGAGCTCCTGGAGCTCCTCGACGACGGCATCATCGTCCACGACGAGAAACGCCGGCTGATGCTGGTCAACCGGAGCGCCGAGCGGCTCACCGGGGTGGGCCGGGACCGGATGCTCGGGCGGGACTGTCACGAGATATTCAAGGACATGGGGCTCTGCGGCGCCGCCTGTGCGTTCAAGGACGGCGCGATCCGCAACACCCCGCGGGACCAGGAGGTGGCCTTCTCCAGGCCGGACGGGGAGGTGCGGCACGTCCGGTTCAAGTCGACACCGGTGGTCATCAACAAGCGGACCCGCGGGGTGCTGGTCACCATCCGGGATCTCACCGAGATCGACAACCTCAAGTTCCGCCTCGACAAGCGGCGGGAGTTCCACGGGATGATCGGCGTGTCCCGGGCCATCGGCGAGATCTTCGAGACCATCCGCGCGGTGGGCCCCTCGGACTACCCCGTGCTGATCAGCGGGGAGAGCGGCACCGGCAAGGAGCTGGCCGCCAGCGCCATCCACAAGGAGAGCCGCCGCCTGTCCGGTCCCTTCGTCCCCGTGAACTGCGGCGCCCTCCCGGAGAACATCCTGGAGAGCGAGCTCTTCGGTCACGTCCGGGGCGCGTTCACCGGCGCCATCCGCGACAAGAAGGGGCGCTTCGAGCTGGCGGACGGGGGCACCATCTTCCTCGACGAGGTGGGGGAGCTGCCGCTGCACATGCAGGCCAAGCTGCTCCGCGTCCTCCAGCAGAGCGCCTTCGAACGGGTGGGGGGCGAGAAGTCGGTGACGGTGGACATCCGGGTCATCTCGGCCACGAACCGGGATCTCAAGGAGATGGTCCAGGCGGGGACCTTCCGGGAGGATCTCTTCTACCGGCTCTGCGTGGTGCCCCTCGAGCTCCCGCCCCTCCGGGATCGGACCGAGGATATCCCCTACATCACCGCCAGCATCCTGGAGAAGGTGCGCGACGAGACCGGCAAGAAGATCTCCGCCATCAGCGAGGAGGCCATGCGGCTCCTGATGAGCCACCCGTGGCGGGGCAACGTGCGGGAGCTCATCAACGCGCTGCAGTTCGCCTCCGTGCTCTGTCGCACCAGCACCATCGGCGCGAACCACCTCCCCCTCGAGATCCGGGAGCCGTCCACCGGGAGCTGGACCCCGCCGCCGAGGCCGGAGGCCGTCAACGTCTTTCCCCTCGGGACCGGCGCCCCGGACAGGAAGCGCAAGAAGCTCACCGAGGAGGCGGTGCGCCAAGCCCTGGCCCGGACCAACGGCAACCGCCTCAAGGCCGCCAAGCTCCTCGGCGTGGGCCGCGCCACCCTCTACCGATTCTTCGACGAGCATCCGGACCTCTAGCCTCCCCATTGACATTACGGCGCGATCGAGTACCTCTTGCTCAGGCGAAAGGAAGACCCCATGGCGAAGATGTACAAATCATGGCCCTTCAAGGAGGCCGAAAAGTTGATCAAGGCGGCGGGACGGGAGGGTCCCCAGGGGGTGACCCTGTTCCAGACCGGGTTCGGGCCGAGCGGGCTCCCCCACATCGGAACCTTCGCCGAGGTGGCGCGGACCACCTGGGTGCGGCGGGCCTTCGAGCACCTCTCGGGCAAGGCGACCCGGCTCTACGCCTTCTGCGACGATCAGGACGGGCTCCGGAAGGTGCCGGACAACCTGCCGAACCAGGCCATGCTGGAGGAGAACCTGGGCAAGCCCCTCTGCGACATCCCGGATCCCTACGGCTGCTGCGATTCGTTTTCGGGGCACATGATCGGCCGGCTGGAGGAGTTCCTCTCCACCTTCGGGTTCGAGTTCGAGCTCAAGCGCTCTTCGGAGGCCTACCGGAACGGTGATTTCAATGAGGGGCTCGGGGTGCTCCTGGACAACGTGGAGGGGGTGCTCGACATCATCCTGCCCACCATGAAGGAGGAGAACCGTTCCGCCTGGTCTCCGTTCTTCCCCCGGTGCGAGCGGTGCGGCCGCATCAACTCCACCCGGGTGACCGCCTACGACAAATCGGCGCGGACCATCGACTACACCTGCGACATCCCCGTGGGGAGCGCCCCGGGGTGCGGTCACGAAGGCACCTCCTCGGTGTTGAACGGCGCGGCCAAGATGGGGTGGAAGATCGACTGGGCGCTGCGCTGGTACAGCTACGAGGTCAACTACGAGATGTACGGCAAGGACCTCATCCCCTCGGCGGAGCTCTCGGCCAAGATCGTCCGGCTAATGGGGAGGCGCCCCCCCCTCGGCCTCTTCTACGAGCTGTTCCTCGACGGGCAGGGGGAGAAGATATCCAAATCCCGGGGCAACGGGGTCTCCATCGAGGAGTGGCTCGAGTACGCCCCAATCGACTCCCTGGCACACTTCATCTTCCGGGAGCCCCGGCAGGCCAAGCGGCTGTTCTTCGACATGATCCCCAAGACTATGGACGAGTACCTGGATCACCTCCGGCGATATCCGGAGATCCCGGAGGAGAAGCGGCCGGACTCTCCCCTCTGGCACATCCACGATCGGGGGCGGTGCGTGCCGCATTACGACTCCTCCATCAACTTTACCATGGTGAACAACCTCATCTCGGCGCTGGGGCAGCCCACCCACGATCTGCTGATCGGCTTCCTCGGTCGTTACGACTCGCGAACCGACGACAACCGGGAGGTGGTGGACTCGCTCATCGAGAAGGGGCTCAAGTTCTACAAGGACCATATCCTCCCGGGGAAGGTGTATCGGGATCCGACGGACGCCGAGCGGGAGCTCTTCTCGAAGCTGAAACAGACGCTCCGGGCCGAGGGGACGGACGCCAAGAGCGAGAAGGATCTCCAGGCGCTGGTCTTCGACATCGCGCGGGCCCATGAGGTGGAACCGAAGGACTTTTTCTCCGCCATCTATCAGGTGCTCCTCGGGCAGGCCAGGGGCCCCCGCTTCGGGTCCTTCGCGAAGCTCGTCGGAGTGGATCGCGTCATCAGTCTCATCGACGAGCGGATCGGAGAGACCGAAGAAGACGCCCCCTAAAAATTCCAATAACCCAATTGTTGACACACCTGATGCTCAATCTATAATTTCGCATAGAATTGATGGCCACTGCTATTGGGCCCTATGACGCGGAGGGATTTGATGCTTGAAATCGTCGTCGAGCCTCGCCAGAGCTACAGCTTGAAGCAAGCAGTCCTGGAGGCGATCAAGAGCGGAGACTACAACAGCTTATACGATGATATTCGAGACTGCTTCACGGATGACCAGGTCGAGGAGATAGAGGAGATCCTGGAGTCCGGAGACATGGGCGATGCCATCGATGAAATCGTCAGTGAGTGGAACGGCGAGGACCTCGACGAGCTGTTCGAGACCATAGAGAGCTACTTCGCCGAATCGAGCATCGAGATACAGTTTCTCCACGACGATGACTACGAGGACTCCGAAGATGAGGACGACTACGATTACTCCGATATCGACGAGCCCTCCGACAACGCCGACGACGAAGATGAGGAGTTCATCGACCCGGAAGACGATCTCTAGACCTGAAACGATCTAAAACCCACAACCGATCTGGTGGGAGAGGGCCTCGGCCTCCCGCAGAACACGCCGGCCGACATCCCGACCGAGGATTTCCGTCAGCAGCCGACAGGCGGCCCGGGTGTCCCCGCGGGATCGTTCGATGCGCGCCGCTCGGAGCAGCCCCTCCTCCCGCAGCTGGCTCGTCTCCTGACGCCCGAGCTCCAGAAATATCTCGAGCGCGAGCCCGCGCTTCCCCTCCGCGAGCTGAATCTCGCCGAGTCTCAAGAGAGCGTCGTCGTGATAGGGAGAGGTGTAGCTCCCGATGAGGCGGGATCGTTCCCGGGTATCGAGCAACGCCTTCAGCACGCGTTTCTCGGCCGCGATGTCCCCGCTCTCCCGATGGAGGGCGGCGAGCCGCCAGGCGGCGTTGTCCCAGAGCTGGCTCTCCCACCGGCTGAACCGTTTCATGAGCAGCTCGAGGGCGGCGATCTCGCCCGGCCGGTCCGTCGATGATCTCGCGAGCCGGGCGATCTCGAAGAGCACGGTGTCATGGCACTCCTGTCCTCGGGTCGCGTCGGCCAGGGTTCTCATCTCCCGCATCCCCGCTTCGACATCTTTCCTATAGCTCTTCCGCAGCCGCTTGATGGCGGACTGCGTGAGGGCGTCATCGGGGAACCGCAGGATCGTCGCGCGGGTCGCCGCCCGCGCCTCGGTCAGCGGCCGGAGCTCGAAGAGCAGGCGGGCGGCGTCGAAGCAGGCGCGAACGTAGGGGGGCTTTTGCCGGCACATCCTCCGGTAGCCGGTGAGGGCGGCCTCTTCCCGGCCGCTCCGTTCCGCGTTGTGATGGATATCCCACTCCCGGAAGAGCGCGCCGGAGACCGCCGAGGGGTGGGAGCCCCCGCCGCATCCCGGGAACGACAGGATTCCGAGCATCATCACACAACATCTCAGGTTAGGGCATCGGCGTGTCAACTCGAGATGAGTCTAGCAGACGGGGGATCCGCGGGCAAATATCCCGGCGCTGGCCAGGTGTTTCGATTCCTCCTATGATAGGGCCCGGGGCGCCGGACGGACCGGGAGTCCCGCAACCGCAGCAAGGAGCACGAGATGGAAATCGGAATGGTGGGCCTGGGGCGGATGGGCGCCAATATGACCCGGCGTCTGTTGAACGGCGGCCATCGCGTCGCGGTATACGATCCCAAGGCGGCAGCCGTCGCCGAGGCGACGTCACGCGGCGCCGAGGGGTGCGCCTCCCTCGCAGGGGTGGTCTCCGTCCTCCGCCCACCACGCGCGGTGTGGGTGATGGTGCCCGCGGGCTCCCCGACAGAGGAGGCCCTCGAGGCCCTCTCCGGGCTACTCGATGCCGGGGATGTCGTCGTGGACGGCGGCAACAGCCCTTACAAAGAGGCCCCGCGCCGGGCCGAACGGCTCGGCCGGCGGGGCATCCGCTTCCTCGACGCGGGCACCAGCGGCGGGGTCTGGGGGCTCGAGAAGGGATACGCGTTGATGATCGGCGGCGATCGCGGCGCCTTCGACGCGCTCCGACCGCTGTTCGAAACCCTCGCGCCCTCCCCCGAAGGGTTCGGATATGTCGGCCCCTACGGCGCGGGCCACTTCGTGAAGATGGTACACAACGCCATCGAATACGGCCTGATGCAGTCGTACGCGGAGGGGTTCCAGCTGCTCTCGAACAAGACGGATTACGACCTCGATCTGGAGCAGATCGCCGACCTCTGGCGGAACGGGAGCGTCATCCGATCGTGGCTGCTCGACCTCATCTCCGATGCGATAGAGGAGAACCCGAGGCTCGAGGCCATCGCCCCTTATGTGGAGGACTCCGGCGAAGGTCGTTGGGCGGTGGAGGAGGTGCTGAGGCAGGAGACCCCCGCCCCGGTCATCACCCTGTCGCTGCTCGAGCGCTACCGGTCCAGGGAGGGGAGCTCGTTCGCCTACAAGCTACTCGCCGCGATGCGGAACCGCTTCGGAGGACACGCCGTGAAAGACGAATCGTAGCGCGACAAGCTCCCTGACGGGTCCTCACCCCCAGAGGACCAGCCCCGTCTCCTGGGTGCTCGACAACAGATCGTGGACCGGGACCACGCGGACCGCGTACATGAAGCTGCCGCTCTTCTTTATCTGATAGGAGAGCGAGAACTTCAACTGGGTGGGCCCGTCCCCCGGCACACAGTTCGTGAAGGGCACCACCACCGGTCCGTCGGAGAAGCTCTCCCCGTCCCCGCGACCGATGACCAGCTCCGCGCGGAGCTCGTCGGGTTGGAGCCTTCCGGGGATGACGAACATCACCACGTCGAGGACCATCTGGGACTTCTCCGATGTCTCCGGACCGCTGACCGCGATGTGATCGATCTGCACCGTGGAGAACCGGGCCTGGATCTTTCGCTTCCACTCGGTGAGCGTCCGGATGCCCCGGAAGCTGTTGGCGATGAGCTCGTGGCCCCGCTTAGCCGTCGGCAGGTACATGGTCCGATGGTACTCGTCCACCATGCGCATGGTGGAGAAGTACGGAGAGTAGCTCTTGAGGGCCGCCTTCATGTACTTGACCCACTTCTCCGGGACGCCCTTGTCGCTGACGTCGTAGAACATGGGGATGATCTCATGCTCCAGGACGGCCATCAGCGCGGCGTTGTCCATCTCGTCCATGTGCTCGATGCTGATGGGGATGGACGGGTTCTCCACGGCCCAGCCCTTGCCCGGCTTATAGGCCTCGTCCCACCAGCCATCGCGGATGGAGAGGTTCAAGCCGCCGTTCGGGACCACCTTCATACCGCTGGTGCCACTGGCCTCGTGGGGGCGGATCGGCGTGTTCAGCCAGATGTCCACCCCCCGCGTCAGCAGACGGCCGATGGCCATGTCGTAGTTTTCGAGGTAGATGATCTTGCCCCGAAACTCCTCTTTCAGTGATTCCTCGATGATCCGCCGGATGAGGTCCTTGCCCTGCGGATCCGCCGGATGGGCCTTCCCCGCGAAGAGAATCTGAACCGGACACTCCTTGTTGCTCAAAAGGCGCACCAGCGCCTCCCGATTCTGGAACAACAGCTCGGCCCGCTTGTATGTGGCGAAGCGCCGGGCGAACCCGATGGTGAGCGCCCTCGGATCGAGGCGCTCCAGGGTATCGCTGATCAGGGTGGAGCTTTCTCCCCGGGTGACATAGTCGTTCCTGATCTTCTTTTTCAGGGCGTCGAAGAGGATATCCTTCTGGGAGCTGTGCTCGAGCCAGAGGATCTCGCTCGGGATCTCGTTCACCCCCCGCCACACCTCGGCGTCGTCGTGGTTCTCGTCCCACTCGACTTTCAGGTAGCGCTCGAAGAGCCGTCGCAGGTTCGATCCGATCCAGGAGGTCAGGTGGATGCCGTTGGTGATCGAGGAGATGGGGACCTCCTCCACGGAGACCCCCTTCCAGACATCCTTCCACATATCCCGGCATACCGCGCCGTGGAGCTTCGAGACCCCGTTGGCCTTGCTGGTCAGCTTCAACGCGAGGACCGTCATGGAGAAGGGCTCCTCGTTCCCCCCCGGGCGATGGAACCCCATCTCCATCAGCTGCTCGACGGAGATGCCGATCTTCGGCGCGAAGTGGGAGAAGTACCGCGTCATCATGCCGTGATCGAAGGTTTCGTTTCCCGCCGGCACCGGCGTGTGGCTGGTGAACACCGAGGTCGCCTTGACCGCCTCACGGGCCTCCTGGAACGACATCCCCTTGCTCAGGAATCGGCGAATCCGCTCGAAGAGCATAAACCCGCAGTGCCCTTCGTTGAGGTGGTACACCGACGGGCTCTTTTCGAGGATGTCCTCCACCAACTGAACGCCGCCGAATCCCAACAAAATCTCCTGCTCGATCCGCGTGGTGCGGTCGCCGCCGTAGAGGCGGGCCGCGATGTTCCGGTCCGCGGGGCGGTTGTCGTCCACGTCTGTGTCCAGGAGGTAGAGATCGACCCTGCCCACCTCCGCCTTCCAGACCCGTGCCCAAAGGATGCGGTCGTGGATCTCCACCGATAGCCGCACCTCCCGGTCGGTGGAATCCTTGAGCACCGAGATGGGGGTGTTGGACGTATCCAGCGGGGGATACACCTCGTGCTGCTTGCCGTTCTTGTCGATCCGCTGCCGAAAATAGCCCTGACGATACAGGAGCCCGATACCGATGAGCGGCAACCCCAGATCCGACGCGGATTTCAAATGATCGCCGGAGAGGATGCCGAGCCCCCCGGAGTAGATGGGCAGACACTCGTGGAGCCCGAACTCCATCGAGTAATAGACGATGGGACGGTCCGGGTCCACCACCTGCCCTCCCTCGAAGGCGCGCCCCTCGGCCGCCATATAGGCCTCGAACTCTCCGAACACCCGTTCATAGCGCTCGAAGAAGGCCTCATCCTCGGCCTTTTGTATCAACACCTCCGGTGCCACCTTGCCGAGGATGCGGACGGGGTTGAGAGGGCACTCCTCGATGACGTCATCGTTGAGCTCCTCGAAGAGCTCCTGCGCGTCGGGATGCCAGGACCACCACAGGTTGTTCGCCAGCGCCCTGAGCCCAGCGATTTTTTTGGGCAGGGTGGGCGATACGGTGAAGGTCTGGTAGTGCGGTCCCACGCCCTCCGCCCGTTTGTACACCACGTAGAGGCTGTCGGAGAAGGTGCTGGTGTCCAGGGAGTTGAGGCGCTTGTTGGCCATTGTGTAGGCCTGATCGTAGGCGCCGAGATATCCCCTGTAGAAGTTCCCCCAATTCGCCTGGGTCGCGCTCCCGCGGGCGCTCTCTCTCAGCTTTATGAGCCCCTTTCCCCCGATACGGGAGAAGTGAGCGAGCATCCCTGTCAGATCTTGCGTGACCTCTTCGAGGGGTCTCCCCGCCCGGGGAATCACGGAGATACTGGTCTGTTGATCGCCCTCCAGGTTCATGGCCCAGCGGCCGAACCCCGCCATATCCGTCGTGATGGTGGGCACCCCGGCGGCGACGCTCTCGAGGGGGGTGTACCCCCACGGTTCGTAGTATGACGGGAACACCCCGACGTCAAAAGCCGCGAGCACCTCGTTGTAGGGGGTGTTGAAGACCCCGTCCGCGCCGTCCAGGTAAGCCGGCGTGAAGATGACATTGACCTTGTTCTCGGCGCTGTTCTTGAGCCCCAGCCGTCGGCAGGCCCGCAGGATGGGGTCGTGCTCACCGTTCCGGACCTTGTGGGTGAGGTATTGCTCGCCCCCGTCCTCCGCGAGGTGCTCCACGCCGTCGTTGTCCGTGGCGATGATAAACCATGCCACGATTTGCGGAACAGTGATATCGTTCTTGATCTCCTCGTCCAGGAGCTTCAGGGCCTCGAGGAAGATGTCGAACCCCTTGTTGTGAAACTCGTACCGGCCGGAGGTGATGAAGAGCCGGGTGTTCTTGGGCAGGGATTTCCGGAGGACCGAGGCGGCCAGATCGAGGAGGACCTTGCGCCGCTGATGCGCGGTCTGACGCTGTTGCTCGAAGTCCGGGAGCCCCTGCGCGTCCACCCCGTTGCAGACGATATAGTGGGGGCGCCGCTCCAGGATGACCGCCGCCTCGTCCGCGGTGACCGAGCTCACGGTGGTGAAGCTGTCCGCCTCCCGGGCGCAGGTCGTCTCCATGGAGTATTTGGCGTGGACCCCGAAGGACTTGGCTTGCACCTCCGGATCAATATCCCCCGCGTTGGAGTAGATATCCACCCCGGCGCCGGCCATGGACCGGCCGAGGATGGTGGCGTGGGTCGTGAAGACGGTGCCGATCTCCGGCGCGTGCTTCTTGAGGTAGAGGAGCCCGCCGCCGCACATCCACTCGTGGAAGTGGGCCACCGCGGCCACCTCCGAGGCGATGGTGTCGTAGATCACCTCGATGACCTCTCCGCAGGTCGTGGAGAAGATCACGGGCTCGGTGTAGTCCCACCCGCCGCTCAGGGAGTCCACTCCGAACTGCTGCCAGTAGTTGAAGAGGATCTTGTCCGGCGCCCCCCGATCTTTGAAGTCCACCAGGATCACCCTGGGGCGGCCGTCGATGGCCCAGCGTCCGAAACGGCAGAAGAGTCCCTTGGCCTCGAGGGCCGTCCGGATGGGCCCCCATCCCGGCTCGTCGGTTTCGATGAACTCGGCGTTGCTCTCGAGCAGCGGCCCGAGCAGGAAGTAGTTGTCGCCGAACTCCTTGATGGCCTGCGGTGTCTTCGAGCGAAGGACCGTGTAAATACCTCCCACGAGATTGCACACTTCCCAGCTGACTTCAAAAAGGTATTTCATCTCTTCTCCTTCGCGGCGGTCGGATCACTCGCTCGGCAGCGTGGACTCGAAATCCGCGAGCACGTTCTGGTAGTTGATGTAGGCGTCGTAGGGGCTGCTGTAGGGGTTGAAATACTTGTGGACATCGCCGTCAGCGAACCACTTGGTGCACATGTAGTAGAAGTGATCGGAGGTCTGGAGGGACCGCCAGGCGCGGATGAGATCGTCGTCCTCGGTCCGCATCACCTTGTCCTCCAGCCGGAACAGGGCGTCCAGGGAGTCCTGCTGCAGGCGGTTGCCGCGCCACGCCGTCAGATCCCGCTCGATGTCCGCCCACGAGACGTACTCCGGCACGTTCAGCTTGGAGACCGGCGGGAGCTTCTCGGCCACCTCCCCCGGGGTGGCGAAGCCGAAGTCCGGGTTGGCGATGATGCGTTCCGGCAGGTTCTCCATGAACTGGAAGATGCCGGTCGCCTCCCACTGGTGCTCGCCGAAGGTCTCATAGTCCATGAACAGGTTCACCACTTCGCCGGCGCCGTTGATGGCATGGACCCAGCTGGCGAACTTGTCGGCGGTGAGGGGGTACTCGGGCCACTGCCGGTTTGAGAACCTGAAAGCGATGTCGTCCGAGAGCCGGTAGTTCTTGAGCAGCAGCTTCAGCTTGGTGCAGGTCTCGGGCTGGTAGACGAAGTTGGGGCTCCGCCAATCGATGACGTGATCCGCCCCCTCCGCCAGGATCGCCCGGTAACCGAGGGACTCGATGATGGAGGCGATCTCGTTGTTATAGATCAGCTCGGTGTTGCGGAAGGTGGTCGGGGTGGTGTTGAACTCTTTGCTCACGAGCTCCCGGTGGCGCTCGATCTGGTTCTCGAACTCCTGCCGCGAGTAGATGGACGCCAGGCTGTGGTTGAAGGTCTCGCTCAGGAACTCCACACATCCGGTGTCGGCGAGGGCCTTGAAGGAGTCCAGCGTCTCCGGGCTGAACTTCCGGAACTGCTCGATGACGGTTCCGGACAAGGAGTAGGCGATTCTGAACTCGCCCCCGAACCGACGGATGAGCTTGAGCATCAGCCGGTTGGCGGGCAGGTAGCACTTCGTCGATACCTTCTGAAGGATGCTGCCGTTGGCCTCGTCATCCTCATAGAAATGATTCTTCCCGATATCGAAGAAGGTGAACTTCCTCAACCGGTTGGGTTGGTGGACCTGGAAATAGAAACTGACGTAATTCATGACATTCCCCTATCGTGTCATCGCCTGCTCACCCTTCGGTGACGGCTGTACTCCGGCGTATATCTCCCCGAGGGAGGTGGCCGCGTTGCTCCATTGAATCCCCTTCAGCTCCTCGGCCGCGTGGGTCATGATCTCCGCCCGGAGGGGGTCGTGGGTGAGGAGCGCGAGGATCTTGTCCGCAAGATCATCCACGTTCCAGAAGTCGACCTTCAGGGCGTGTCTGAGCACCTCGGAGACCCCGGACTGCTTGGAGATGATGACCGGCACATCGTAGTACATGGCCTCCAGGGGGGAGATCCCGAACGGCTCGGACACGCTCGGCATCACATAAATGTCGCTCTCGAGGAAGATGCGCTCCAGATCCTTCCCGGAGAGGAATCCGGTGAAGTGGAACTTGCGACCGAGGCCGAGATCGGCTACCCGCTCGATCATCTGCGGGGCCATGTCGCCGCTGCCCGCCATGACGAAACGGACATCATTTCTGAGGGCGAGCACCTTGCGCGCCGCCTCTACGAAATAGTCCGGCCCCTTCTGGAAGGTGATCCGTCCGAGGAACAGCACCACCTTCTCACTGCGGGTCTTGTGGTTGACCCCCCGCACGGGGGAATCGTTGCGCATAACCGCGTTGTAGACCACCTCCACCTTGGACGGATCGATCCCATATCGCTCGACGATGACGCTCTTGGTGTAGTGGCTCACCGCGACGATTTTATCCGCTTCCGTCATGCCGTAACGCTCGATATCGTACACCGCCTGGTTGATGTGCTCGCCGGAACGGTCGAACTCCAGCGCGTGGACATGGATGACGAGGGGCTTCCCGCTCGCCTTCCGGGCCTCGATTCCCGCGAGCACGGTGAGCCAGTCGTGGGTGTGGATGACATCGTGGGGGACCGCCGCTGCGATGGCTCCCGCCGCCTCGGCGTACCGGAGGATCTCGGCCATCAGGTTGGGCCCGTAGTCCCCGGCGACATCGACATCGATGGGGCTGACCGGGCGCGTCCGGTCCCGGGCGCTCCGAAGACGCCTCAGGGTTTCGATATAGAGCGGATCGGTCAGGTAGGGCGAGAGGGGCGAATCCACCGCGCGGATATCCACCTCGGAGAGTATCCGCGAGCCGAGCACGCCGGCCTCCTGCATCGCTCCCTCATCCAGGCGAGGATGGTCCAGGCCGATGAGGCTGACATGTGAGCTCTCCGGCATACCGCCCTTCAGTCGAGGCAGCACGAAGGTGATGTGATGTCCCTGCTCCGACAGAGCCTGCGTCATCCCGAAGCAGGCCACTCCCAACCCCCCGCTGATGTGCGGGGGGAACTCCCATCCATACATTAAGATGCGCATCTGGAACGCTCCTTTGAAAGGTTCATCTTTGTCTTTTCTACGAGCGCGTGGAGGCGGCTGACCTCCGCTACGCTCCACGCCTGACCGATGCACCCCCGCGGTGTGTGAGGCGTCTCCGCGTCGAATATCTCTGAAACAGTGCCGATCCCCGCCACTTCGAGATGAGCTTCGAAGGCCTCGAAACACGCCTCGAGCTCCGCTACGGCGGCCCACGGATCGTCGGTCACCTTGAGCACCGCCTCGCCGTAGTGACCGAGCAGCCACGGCCACACCGTGCCGTTGTGGTAGGCCGTGTCCCGCTCACCGGGCCCCCCTTCGTACCGCGGCCGATATCGGGGATCGGAGCGGGCCAGGGTGCGCAACCCGAACGGCGTCTTGAGCTCGGACCTTACTGCGTTCACGACGCATTGGGAACGCCCTTTATCGAGCGGGCTATACTCGAGGGAGACGGCGAAGATCTGATTGGGCCGGAGGGTGTCGTCCACGGTCTCCCCCTGGACCACGTCCGCCAGGTATCGCCGCTCGTCGTGCCAGAAGCAACGGTTGAACGACTCGCGGATCCGACCGGCGAGGGGGGCCGCCTCATCACTCCAGGGAAGCTTGAGGCGCTTTCCGTTAGCGGCGTACCAGCGGACGAAGTTGTACCAGAGGGCGTTGATCTCCACCGGACACCCCCACCGCGGCGTCACCGGACGCCCGTAGGCGTTGGCGTCCATCCAGGTGACCTGCTCGTCCGGCGATCCCACTCGGAGGAGGCCGTCGTCGCGTATGCCGATGCCGTGATCGGTCCCCTTCCGATAGTGGTGGAAGGTCTCCGACAGCGCCCTCAATACGATGTCGGGGAGCGCCCCCCGCCCCTTGATATCGGCGTTTTGGTACTGCTGGACCGCCCAGGCGAACCACAGGGCGGCGTCCGCGGAGTTGTACGCATTCTCTTGCGGAGTGTTCCCCAGGAAGTTGGGGATGATGCCCTGACGCTGATGCCGCGCGAAACTCTGGAGCACATCGCGATAGGTGTCGATTCCCTCGCGGTTCAACAAGAGCCCCGGCAGCGCGATCATCGCGTCCCGACCCCACTCCAGGAACCAGGGAAACCCCGCGACAATCGCTGTATCCCCCGCCTGGTTGCGGGAGACGAACTGCCGGGCGGCCCGCCTGAGCGCCTTCCCGAGGGGTGTGCCGCGGTGGGATCGGGCCCGGCGCTCCCGCGCGCTCATCTCATCGCGCCAGAGGGCCTCGAGATCGCCCTTGAGCTCGGTGGACGCGCTCAGGATCACCGGCGCGGACTTGTCGAGATCAATCTCGAATACCCCGGGACAGAAGAGGTCCTCGAGCCCGTCGAAGCCCCGGCGCTGCTCCTCGGTGTACTCGAACCGGCGATACCAAGTGGGCGAGGGATAGAACTGAAAGTTGCCGCTCACCTGCATGTGGAGGGGCGGCATGCCTTCGTAGGGAGACATGACGAAGCCGCGCTCCACGGGGAACGTGCGCACCCGGAGGAACATGTTCTCCTCCACCAGACCGTGAAAATCGCGGTAGGCGATGAGGGGCTTCACCCGGAGCCGGGCGCCGGGCCGGTTCTTGGTACATGTGTAGCGGACGAGCACCGTGTCCTCCCCCTGGACCAGTGCGATCTCCTTTAGCACCGTGACCGGACCGAAGCGGTAGTGAAACACCGGGTGGTGCTTGAGCTCGAAGGTCACCGGGATGTCCTGTGCCGGGACCATCGCGCCGCCGCCGTACCGATGGGCGGTCATCAGCCGCTCCTCGCCGTTGTAGAACACGGAGTCCTCCAGCTTCGAGAGCAGCACGAACTTCCCCACCAGCGACTCGAGCCGCGAAACGAGCAGCCCGTGATACTTCCGTGTGTGCGATCCTGAGACAGTGCTGGAGGCGTATCCCCCGATACCGTTGGTCTCCAACCATTCCGACGTCATTTCTCGGACGTTCATTTCACCCCCCCAATCGATAGTTGAGATTCCAAAACTCCACCTTCTGCTTGTCGGTAACAATTGTGTTTACAAACCCGATATGTAGCACCAACGATGGAAGGATCAAGAAGAGACCGCTGCTTTTGGAAAATTTACTTCCGGCCCGCTCGGAGAGTGGCTCAGAGCTCTTCTGAAAGCGCGTCGAGCTCGCGGACGAGCTCCCGCTCCCGCTTCGAGAGCTTCCGGGGCAGCTCCACCCGGACGTCCACCAGGAGATCCCCGGCGCCGTCGCTCCCCACCCGCGGGACGCCCTTTCCCGGGATGACGATTTCGTCCCCTGGTTGAGTCCCGGGGGGCAGCACCACCTCTACCTCCTGATCCACCACCTGAAGGGAAACCGTGTGTCCGAGGACGGCCTTGGTGAACGGGATGCTCACCCTCGCCAGGAGATTGTTGCCCTCCCGCTCCAGGTGCTCATCCGGCTCGATGGAGATAAATACGTATAGATCGCCGGGCTCCCCGCCGTTCTCCGGGTGCTCCCCCTCGCCGGCGAGGCGGAGGCGCATCCCCGTGTCCACCCCCGCCGGCACCGCCGCGGTGACGGAGCGCTCGAAGGGGGCCCGCCCGGTGCCGTCACAGGTCTCACAGGGATGGGGGATGTAGGTGCCCCTGCCGTTACATGCGGGGCAGGGGGTCGCCAGGGTCATAAAGCCGGTGCGCTGGATGACCTGACCATGCCCCGCGCAGGTGGTGCATGCCTCGGGCTGGGTCCCGGGCGCCGCGCCGACCCCGTCGCAGGACTGACATCGCCGGAGCTGGGTGAGGTTGAGCTCCTTACGGGTGCCCTTCATGGACTCCTCGAAGGTCAGCCTCAGATCGTAGCGGAGATCCGCCCCCCGGGCCGGCCGCGGCGGCCGCGAACGCCGCCGTCCCCCGAAGATATCGCCGCCGAAGAACTCGGAGAAGATGTCCCCGAACGAGGAGAAGATGTCCTCCACCCCGGTGAAGCCGGTCTGCCCCTGCAATCCGGCGTGCCCGTAGCGGTCGTATATCTCTCGCTTTTCGGGGTTGCTCAACACGTCGTAGGCCTCGGCGGCCTGTTTGAACCGCTCCTCCGCCTCGGAGTTGTCCGGGTTGCGGTCCGGATGCAGCTCCATGGCGAGCCGGCGATAGGCCTGCTTTATTTCGCGGTCACTCGCCTGATGGGAAACCCCCAGTATCTCGTAGTAATCTCTCTTCGTCATGGCCTGCCAAAGCTGGGTATCTATTTAATAATGGCGGATTAAAAGTCAAGAAGAGATAACTTAAATACAAATCATTACATGGGGATGCCGCACGGCAAAATCCCGCCCGGTGAACGGTGCGCTCAATACCGTCGGCTCAGCCGCACCGTCCGGTGATCCGCGGTCGTATCGAACATCGCCTCCAGGCACGCCCGGTAGGGGCTCCGGGACGCGGGCCCCCCGTTGATGGTCTCGACGGTAATCCCGGGGAGGGGGCGGATATCCCGGGTGAGCAGGACCGCCAGAAAACCGAGGTACTCCGGGAGGCGCGGATGGTCGGCGTCGGCGCGGATCTCCAGGCGCTTTCCGGTCCGCTTCGAGACGACGACCAGGCGATCCCCGGAGAACACCAGGTGGGAGGTGGGCTTTCGGGGCGGCAGGTCGATTCCGGGGAGCCCCAGCCCCGTGGCGGCCGCCGGGTCCGCGGCGTTCATCCAGAAGACCCGCTCCGGCGGTGCCGGTTTCTGTCGCAGCCGCTGAAGCGCCGATTGGGAGGCGAACTGAATGCCCCGGACGCCTTCGAAGAAAACCCCTCCCACGACCTCGCCGGAGAGCTCCAGGAGGCGAAGGGTCCGGAAGAGGGCGCCCCACCGCAGCATCGGCGGCTCCCGTTCGAGGAGCTCCCTGAAGAGCACGCCGTACCGGTCGAGGAGCATCCGGACCCGATCCCGCTTCAGCGCCTCCTGATCCAGCGCGTCCCCCTTCGGGAGGGGCGGCAGCCGGTACCAGACGCTTGTGTCCGCCGGGGTCGACCGCCACCGGAACCGCCGGGAACGCGAGAATCGCTTGCCCTGCCCGGCGGGGTCCGCTCCGGCCTCCCGGAGGGGCGCGAAGGAGTTGCAGGAGAGGTGACCGTCCCAGGCGGCGGACAGGAGCCTGGCCTTCATCTCTTCCACCCCCGCGCCGTCCGCGCGGGGGATCAGGTCCTCGGCGCTGAAGCGGTGCGGCAAATCGGGCAGTCCGGCGAGAGGACGCGGTGTCTCCTCCTCGGGGGCGTCGAAGAACAGCTCCCGATCATCCGAGAGGGTGAAGGCCACCAGCCGATCCCCCCGGCCGACCCACTGGAGGTTGCTCGCGGCGAGCAGGGCGTCGAGGGCGTCGCCGCGGTAGGCGGGAAGCCTGGCGGGGAGGACCTCCCGCTCCAGCAGCGCGGGCGGCGCGGCATAGCCGAAGAGCCGCTCCAATACGGCCTCGAGGGACGCCGCTTCGTCCGTGAGCCCCCCGCTCTCCGCCAGGAAGCGGGGCAGCCGCTGCAGCTTCAGCGGTGTCAGGGTGGGCCGCTTCTGCCTGCGGAGCATCGCGAGGAGCCGCCGCAGGTTGTCCAGGTGACAGATCTCCGGACCGGTCGCCCCCTCGGTGAGCTCGCCGATGACCACGAGATCCTCCCGCCGCAGTTGGTGCAGCGCGGCGTCGACGGCCGCGCCGTCCGCGGGCAGCAGCGCCGTGATCCGGGCGACGGGGACGGGCCCGTAGAACCGCAGCCACTCCTCGAGCACCGCCGGCAGATCCGCCGCCTTCGGCGATGACAACTCAGACAGCATCCCTTTGATGGCCTCGGGATTCGGCGGCGTCCCCCCCGGAATCACGGGCCCTGGTGAATCATCCGATGTCCCGAGGGCGGCGGTGAGCCGCGGCAACATCTCCACCGCCGCGATCCCCCCCCAACAGGAGACGATCCGCGACCCGAGGGGCGTGGCCAGGTCGTCGCCGGTGAGCCCATGATCCCGAACCATCGACGCCAGCAGCTCATCCCACTCGGACAAAGGGATTAAAAGTCGCTCCTTCACCCACTCCACGAGCTCCACGGCGCTCCCGGGCGAGTACCCCGGGTGGGTCCGCCGGAGCTTCCCCTCCAGCAGGCGCACTTCATCCCGCGGGATGGCGGGCCGGAGATCCGACGACCGCGCCACCTCGTCGAGCAGATTCACGGAAGGGGTCGCCGCGGCCACCTGCGGGGTGTCGTCCGCGTACATGAGGTCGCCGGTGAGCCGCCAGATCACCTCTGCGGCGAAGGGGGAGGGGGTCCGAGTGTCCACCTCGGTCACCCGAATCCGTCCGTCGGCGACCTCGCTCAGGCGCTCCCTTAGGACCTCCAGCTCCATCTCCTCCTGAAGGCAGGCGCGGAAGGTCTCGAGGGTGATCGGGAAATCCGCGAGGGACGAGACCTGGGCCATCAAGGCCTTGGCCCGCTCCCGGGTCAGGTAGAGGGGGGTGCGGCGGCCGAAACCCCGGCGGAGCAACAGGAGGGCCCGGGCCGCGTTCTCGCGGAAGCCGGCCCCGAAGAGCCCCGTGGCGCTCAGGGCGCCCCGCACGAGTGGCTCCGCGGTCTCGGGGGTGACGGCGCCGAGGAGGTCGTCCGCCGACAGGGGGTGCTCGGACATCAGGGCCACGGAGCGATTGTCGCGGGCCACCCGGACCGCCTCCCCCTTCGCGGCGAGGGCGGCCGAGAGAGCGATGGCCAGCGGCCGGTTCACCTTCCCGCCCCATTCGTTGTGGAGGATCGTCACCCAGGTCCCCTGGGTGGGCGCCACCCGCTCGATGACGAGACGGCGCCGGTGGGGCAGCGCGCCGGCCAGGTGGGTCTTCTCCGAGGTCAGGAACCGGACGAGGGCGTCCGCCGCGGGCCCGTCGAACCGGTGGGCGGCTCGCAGGGTTTCCTGCAGCGTCCCGTCCGCCATCTCCTGATCCGCCCGCTCCAGGAACGCCGCCCGCCGCTCGGCCAGCGCCGCGCCGGCGAACCGCTCCTCGCAGGTCCAGAAGGGCATGTTGGCGCTCCGGGCCCCGCAGGGGACGACCTGGACATCATTGGTGCCGATGTGATCGATGCGCCACGCCTGGACCCCCAGGGTGATAACGTCGCCGCGCTTCCGCTCCCAGACGAACTCCTCGTCGAGCTCGCCGATGACCGCCCCCGTGTCCCGAATCCGGAGGGCGAAGTATCCCCGATCCGGGATGGTGCCGCCGGAGCTGTAGAGGACCCGCGCGGCGCCGGGCAGGGCCTGCACCGTGTCGTCGATCCGGTCGTGGGCGATCCGCGGCTTGAGGGCGGACACGCGGGCGCCCCGGTATCGTCCGCTCAGCATCTCGAGCACCAGGTCGAAGCGCCGCCGCGACAGGGAGTTGTAGGGCGCCGACCGCCGGACCGCGGCGAAGAGCTCGTCCGCCGACCAGACCTCGAACGCGGTCATGGAGAGGATGAGCTGGGCCAGGACATCGAGGGGGGCGACGGGGGGCGAGAGGGCCTCCACCGCGCCCGCGAAGAGGGCCTCCACCGCCACCGCGGCGTTGATGAGGTCGTCCGGGTAGAGGGCGATGAGGTGCCCCCGGCTGGTCTCCCCTACGGCGTGGCCGGCCCGGCCGATCCGCTGCACCATGGCGGCGACGGAGGGGGGCGTCTCCAGCATCACCACCTCGTCGATGGCTCCCACGTCGATCCCGAGCTCCAGGGAGTTGGTGGCCACGATGCCCTTGAGCTCTCCTCGCTTGAGCCGCGCCTCCACCACCTCGCGGATCTCCCGGGAGAGGGATCCGTGGTGGGCGTGCACCGGCCGCTTTCCGCCGGTGTTCAGCAACCGCGCCAGACGCTCCACCGCCCGGCGGCTGTTGGCGAACACCAGGGTGGAGCGGTTGGCCCGGACCCGCGCCGACACCGCCCGGGCCGCGCCGATCCACACCGGATGCTCCCCCGAGGCCTCCTCCGGCGTCGCGTCCGCCGGCGGGGCGAGACGGACGCTGATCTCGTAGGCCTTCTCCCGATCCGCTTCGATAACCGCGACCGGCCTGGGCACATAGGCCCCGTCGGCGTCCCGCCGATAGCCGCCGATCCACCGGGCGATCCCGTCGAGGGGGGTGACGGTGGCGGAGAGGGCGAGCCGCTGGAACTCGCCGAACCGGTGGGCGAGCCGCTCCACGGCGGTGATGAGGTGTGTCCCCCGTTTGCCGCCGGCGACGGCGTGGACCTCGTCCAGGATGAGCGTCTCGACGTCCTTGAACAGGGAATCCGCCCGCTTGGAGGTGAGCAGGATGTTGAGGCTCTCGGGGGTCGTGATCAGGATCTCCGGGGGACGCCGGATCATGGCCCGGCGATCGGGCTCCGGGGTATCTCCGCTCCGCACCGCCACCCGCGGCGCCGTGAAGGGACGCCCGGCGGCGGCGAACGCCTCGCCGATCTCCTGAAGAGGCCGCTGCAGGTTGCGGTAGATGTCGTTGTTCAGCGCGCGCAAAGGCGAGATGTAGAGGACCTTGACGGCGCCCGGAGACCACTCTCCCCGGATGAGCCGATCGAGGGCAAAGAGGAACGCGGTGAGGGTCTTGCCGCTGCCCGTCGGCGCGGTGAGGAGCACGTGCTCCCCCGCGGCGATGCGGGGCCACGCCAGGGCCTGGGCCGAGGTGGGGGCCCGGAACCGGCGGCGGAACCACTGCTCGACCAACGGATGGAAGAGGGCCTCGGGGAAGTCGCTCATGGGTATTCCCATACCCCGACATGGCGTTTTTGACGAGGGGCGAAATGATCTGACAAGGCACTAGCTGCAGAGCTTGACCAGCCCCCGCAGCCGCCGGTGGACGAACCGCTCCCCCGGGCTGAAGGAGTTCTCCGTGGACTCCAGGAAGTTGAGGTAACGGGTCATCTCGGGACACGTCAGGTAGCCGACCGCGCGCACCACGTTGTACAGGTTCTCCACCAGCTCCCGGGACATCAGACGATGGACGGCCAGGTGCACCGAGAACAGATGGCTGATGTAGGTCGACGATTGGGTCACCTCCGCGAGGGCCACCAGCACTTCGGAGACGGTCTTCAGGTCGGACTCTTGGATTTCGAGATCCTTATCCTTCTTAATGCTGCTGAGCAGGGAGGTGTACATCCGCTGGGCGAGGCGGTCCGCCTCCTCGTGCTTCGCGACCTGGAGCGCCTTCGCGGCGAGCCCCGCCAGGGTCGCGAAGGGCGGGCGACCGGACGAGGTGGGCTCCACCCGCGTCTCGGTGGCGTCGAAGGAGGTGTCGACGCTTATCGCGGTGCCGCAGTGGGAGCACTCGGTGGCGTTCCCGGAGACCCAGGCCTTGCACTCCGGGCACTTCCGGATGCCCTGGGTCTTCTCGATTTTGCGGTTCCGGTCCGAGGCGATGATCCGAATGAGCTGGTGTCCGATGATGACCTGATCCCCGTCCTTGAGCGCCGCGGAACGGGTCACCCGATCCTTGTTGATGCGGATCCCGTTTCGGCTTCCCTTGTCCTCGACGCGCAGATTCTCACCCTCGTGGATGATGGCCGCGTGCACCCTCGAGACGCTGGGATCATCCAGCACGAGGTGACACTCCGTGGACCGGCCGATGATGAACTCGCCCTCGGGAGCCTCGATGCTCGTGTTCTTGTATGCGATGAGAAATCGTTTCATTTCTGCTTGATCAAAGACTCGTCCAAATCCGGTAAAAGACCCTCACAGATAGTATTCTGAATCAAATACGCCCCTTCTGCAAAAAGTCTGACAGAGTATAATGTATTTGTGTCATAAACTGAAGGCGGAAGCCGTGCGGCGCGGCGGGGATCCCCCGAGGACGAAAGTGGTTTGAGGCTCGACAGGAAAATCATCGACGAGGTCATCCAGGAGCGAATTTCGCCGCTCATCGCGGTGGACGGCGGGCGCATCGAGCTGGTGGACATCGACGAGACCGGGGGCGCGGTGAGGGTCCGGTTCGGCGGGACGTACCGGGGCAGCCCGTGTCAGGGGATCGTATTGAAGTATGTCGTGGAGCCGCTGCTCCGAGAAGCCATTTCAGAGGATGTGTCCGCGTTGATGGTGGATTGAGGGGGCGTCCCCTGTCAGCGCTCGTGAGGAAACGTGAAGCAATGGAACCTCATTCCGGTCCTCCTCGTGTTGGCCTGCTCGCCGACGAAGAGCCCGCGATCGGCGTCGGGTGAGGCGAAACCCGCCGTCGAGTCGCATCAGAAAGGCGAGCCCCCGGCGGCCTCGGCGGATGCGACAGCCCCGGCGGTACCGGCAAGGTCGACGGACCCGACGGCCGCGACGGATGCCCCCGGCGCGCCCGAGGTCGCCGACGGCACCGGCAGCGGCAGGGAGGCGGCCGCCCCCGGGTGCGTGGATTCCGTTCATGTCGAGGAGGCGCTCCCCCTGCGCTGCCCGGCGGGGACGGCGCAGGCGACCCTCGAGGACAGCGCGCATCACTTGATTGTGGTCTGCCAGAGACCGGACAAAGTCCGACACGGGCCGTGGCTCCACGTCTGGCGATACGAGCGGCAGATGATCGAGACGGGGGTGATGGAGAACGGCAAGAAGAGCGGACCGTACTGCAAGGTCCGGGAGAACGGGGGCATCATGCTCAAGACGGTCTATCTCGATGACCAACCCCACGGCCAGTGGCTCGCGGAGTGGGACAACGGACAGAAGATGGAGACCGCTACGTACGATCACGGCATCCTGGAGGGGCCCTTCTCCGCCTGGTACGAGAACGGAACGCTGCGGGAGCGAACGGCTTACCGCAAGGGGTTGCGGCACGGCGTCTACGAGAGCTGGTACGAGAACGGTCGGCCGAAACAGTCCGGCGGGTTCGTCGACGGACGGCCCGATGGCACTTTCCGGACCTGGTCGGAGAAGGGCAGGCCCGTCGGGGTGGTGGCGGTGTGGGAGCGGGGCCGGGTGGTCCGGGTGAGGCGGGTTGGCCGATGACGAACCCGCGACTGCTGTCGGTGCTCGTCCTGGCGGCCCTGGCCGCGGTCCCCGCCGCGGCCGAGCACGGCATGCCCTGGCCCTCCGTCATCAACGACCAGGGGGAGATGGCGCCGAACGACGGGATCATGTTGCGCTCCCACAACGGGATCTTCTGGCCCATCGGGCACCTGGTGCGGAAGAGCAAGGGTGCCGGGGCGTTCCTCAGGAGCGAGACCGAAGCGCCCGTCCCCGTCCGGGTGCGGGAGTCCTTCGACGACATGGAAGGCGCCGACGAGTCCCCCCGGCCCCCCTTCGCGCCGGAGGTGGGCTATGGGGAGTCCGTGGTGCTGCTCGACCCGGCGAAGCCCCTCACCCCCGGGGTCACCTACACCCTGGTCGTCCGCTACCCCACGAGCAAGACCGAGAGCGGCTTCGACGAGTGGGAGGCGGGCACCTGGACGGTGACCGGAACCGGGGACACCGCCCCGCCGACGTGGACCGCCGCGCCGTACGTCATCTACGAGCACGACGACAGCCGTTCCGGCGATATCCTGGACTGGCCCCGGCTGGTGGCGCCCCTGACCCCGGCGTCCCTGCCCCTCTACCTGAGGCTCCGCCTCACCCCGGTGGGGGGCGGGAGGCGCCTGACTCTCATCGTCCCCCTCCTCCGCGACACCCTGGAGGAGAGGCCCGGCTGCGCCTTCAACGCCGTGTATCTGCACAACGCGAAAAAGCACGACGGGACCTACTATCGAGTGAAGATGGAGGCGGTGGACCTCGCGGGGAACGTCGCCCCGGCCCCCGGCGCCCCCCTGCTCATCGAGTGGCGTACCGAGGACGGGATCGCCGTCCAGACGCCGTGCGACACGGTCGTCTCAGAAGAGCGTGACACTGAAGAGAGCATTCCGGACAACTGACCTGACCAGAGATTTCAGCGGCTGCGTTGACACGGACGGGCAAGGACGGACACGGACCGCTCCAGGGATGCTTGATTATTCAAGCCCAGGTAGTGGCGTTCGTGTGAGCTGTGTCAGTCCGTGGGCAAGCGCCCCCCGCTACTATAGCTGCAGCTGCGCCTCGGTGCGCCGGAGGAGGTCCGTCCCAACCGGTGAACCGTTGCCAGAAATCGGTTGATAGCCGTTTGATGATGTGCTTCGATGACGTCATAATTCTTCAGTAATCTGAACCTACACAGAAAGGGACGGGCATGACCATTTTTTCAGGGATTCTGCTGGGCGCGTCGGCGTGGTTCTTCGTGCGGCACGTGCTCGGGGGCATCTTCACCATCGGCCCCAACGAGCGGGCGGTGGTGACCTCCTTCGGGCGGGCCCAGCGGGTGGGCACCCAGACCACGGCGGATGATCCGATCTCGGATTCGCTGAACGACGACGAGAAGGAGCGGTACAACTACCCCCAGGTCAAGGTGAAGGGGCCGGGCATCTACTGGAAGTGGCCGTGGCATAAGGTCCACCGGGCGAGCGTCGCCACGGTGACCACCTCCATCGCCTACGATCCGGAGACCCCCACGGCCAACAGCAACGGCACCATCCTGGAGTCGGTGACCAAGGATCAGCTGAACACCGGTCTCACCGGGCAGATCCGCTACACCGTCTCGGATCGGAACCTCTACGCCTACCTGTTCGGCGTGAAGCGGCCGGTGGCCCACGTCCTCGGGTACTTCGTCTCCATCCTCCGGGACCGCATCGCCAACTTCGAGGGGCCGCCCCAGCCCGCGCCGGAGGCGATCGAGGGGGACCCGGCCGCGGCGGACGTGGCGGACGCGGTGCAGGGCATCTCCATCAACGATCTGCGCAAGAACCTCCGGGACCTCAACGAGCGGATGGACGAGGAGTGCCGCTCGGCGGCGGCCCGGTACGGCATCTCCCTGGACGCGGCCCTGGTGACCGGCATCGACCCGCCCCAGGAGGTGGACTCGGCCCTCGCCGCCATCAACACCGCCCACAATCACGTCTCCAGCGAGATCAGCCTGGCCCAGGCCGCGGCGGATCAGCGCATCGTCCAGTCCAAGCGGGCGGTGGAGATCGAGACCCTCAACGCCCAGGCCGAGGTGGAGCCCCTGCTGGCCCTGACGGAGCAGCTCCGGGAGCTCATGGGGAACGGCGGCCGGGGGGCGCTCGCGGCCTATGTCCGGAACACCAAGATCCCCCTCCACCGCCGCGCGGAGCAGCTGGTCATGGTGTCCGGCGAGGAAGGGGGGCGAAAATGAGCACGCTATTGCAAATCGTTCAGCCCTTTCCGCTGGTGGAGACGACCCCCTGGTATATTCCATGGGCCTTCGCGGCGGCATCCTTCGTGGGCTCGTTCATCGCGTTCCCCATCTTCTTCGGCATCCTCCGGCTGTTCAACTTCTACATCGTGGTCCGGGAGCGCCAGTGCGTGGTGTACGAGCTGTTCGGCAAGGTGCGCCTCGTCATCGACACCCCCGGGATCTTCTTCCCCTGGTTCTCCATGGGCCCCCTGGCCCTGCTGCTGCTCTTCTTCGGAAAGAAGCACAAGGTGAACCTCCGGCTCGATCAGATCTACCTCCGCAGCCAGCCGGTCAACTCCGAGGAGGGGGCGCCCATGGGCATCGGCGTTTGGAGCGAGATGGTCATCAGCGATCCCGTGGCCTACCTCTATAAAAACACGGATCCGGCGGGCTCCCTGGCCGCCAACATCTCCAACGCCACGGTGCGCTGCCTCAGCAACCTCAGGCTCGAGGACATGCTCGAGAACCGGCACGCCATGAGCCGGGTGGTGCGGAAGGAGGTGACCGAGAAGTCCCAGGAGTGGGGGTACCACGTGGGGAGCATCTACATCCGCAAGGTCCACTTCCGGGACCGGGGGATGATCCTGCAGATCGAGCAGAAGGTGGTGAACCGGCTCCGGCAGGTCACGGCGGCCATCCAGCAGGACGGCGCCAACCGGGTGAGCATCATCCGATCCAAGGCGGAGCGGAAGGCCGCGGTGGAGTTCGCCAAGGCCTCCGCCACGCGGCCCCGCATCGTGGGCCAGGCCCTGGCCGAGATCGCCAAGGAGGGGCCCATCGCCGACGCCCTGTTCGAGGTGCTCGAGACCAAGAAGCTCCTCGAGAGCCAGCGCCTCGCCGTCAACGTCGTCGCCCCGGGGACGCCGCTGATGGTCAACCTCACCGCGGCTCCGAAGGTGTAGAGGGGTCGCACTCAATCGGTCACATGGGAGCTTGGCGGATCACTCCGACCACCGGCCGGCGGCGGTCACCCGCTGCCCCACCGCCTGTTGCATCGCGACTCTCATGGGCGCCGAGGCGGGGTCGACAGGGATCTCCAGCACGACCCTGGCGAGCCTGGCTGCCTTGCCGGATCCTTTGAAGCGACCGAGGGCCTCCCGGTGGTCGGGAAGGGCGACGCCGTAGGCGAGCTCGACGCTGAGCTCCCGGAGCAGCTCGAGGAGGGCCCAGATATCTCGGGGGGGCTTCGGGGGGGCGGCGGCCGTGAAGGGCTCGAGGGTGAGCTTGACCACGGCGGCGTGGGCCGCGGAGACCTGGGCCACGTCGCCGAGGGTCCGGGCGTACCGCGCGGGCTTGCAGAACGAGGTGTGGAGCAGCCGGGCGAGGAGGGGGCCGAGGGTATCGCTGCCGAGCCGTCCGTCCTCGACGGCCGCGATGGCGACGTCGGTGGCGAGCCCCGCCTCCCCCGGATCCTTGGCCCCCAGGCCGAAGGCGAGCAGCAGGAGCCCCATCTCCCGGAGGGGCACGCCGGGGTCCAGCAGGGGCAGGAGCAGGGCCTTGTTCTGCCACTCGGCCTCCCACCAGTCGATGTTGTTGCCGAGCTGGACCGCGGCGGCGCAGAAGAAGGACTCACGGGCCAGCGGCCAGGCGGTGGCGGTCCAGCCCACGGCGAGCGCGGTGCGGCCGCCGACGCCCCCTCGCTCCCACAGGTAGTGGCCGCGCTCCTCCTGGAGCCGCAAGGGGACGCAGTCGGGATCGGATTCCCGAACCTCCTGCAGCTTCGGGAAGGAGAGGCGGTGGGTGGACCGGTCTTTGACTATTTCGAAATCGTACACCGCCGGCTCCCCCGCGTTCGGACCGGCGTCGGGGAAGGCGGCGAGGACCTTCTCGTCCCGCGAATAGGGCGCCCGGGCCCGGGCCGCGGCGATCCAGAGGCCGGCGCTGGGCCCGATCTCGACATCTCCTCCGAGGGCATGGCGTATGGCGCGGGCCCACTCCTCCGGTCGTTCCGTCAGCGCCGCGAGCGCCTCCGGCCGCCGCTCCGGCGCGAGGCGGAGCATCGCCAGCACCACGTCGCTCCGGATGGGCTCGTCCTCCCCCCACCGGTTGACCCGCTCGGCCAGGACCACGGGATCGATGAAGCCCCCGGCATGGGTGGGCGCGCTGAGCAGGGGCCGGGGGGTTCGTGACGCGAGACGGTGGGAGAGTTCGAAGGAGCGCCGGGAGAGCACCCCCAGGGTCGTGGCGACGGCGGCGGACCACTGGCTGAGCGTTTTCCCGTCGAGCTCGACCGTATCCATCCGCGTTCCGTGGGAGGTGGTCTCCGTGCCGAGGGTCGCCACGCCACCGGACAGCCAGGCGATCACCAGTCCCCCCATGTCCTCCCCGGGACCCTCCGCGAGGAACGGTCCCCGTCCCTTCGAGAGGAGCTGCCTCGCCCGTTTAAGGAGCGGTGCGGTGCGCTGCTCGAAATCATCGGGGCGCTGGTCGCAGAGCCGGGAGAGCCCGTCCATGACCCGCTCCACGTCGTCCGGTCCCGCCGCGTCCTCCAACACCCGGGCGGTCAGATCGATGAGCTCGTGCAGATCCAGGATGGGGGTGACGGGCTCCCGGTGCGCCAGCTGGGGCAGCTCGGTGCCGTCGAAACGAGCGCCGGGGACGGCGAACCGTTCCCCCACGGGTTGCGCCAGGAGATCATCGACGGCATAGAGCCTGCGGAGGGCGGGGGTGAGGGCCTCGGGATCGGCCTCGGTTTCGTCGATATTTTCTGATACCCGCGGTCCACCGCCGGTCCAACGCGCGATCCGTCCGCGCAGGGAGGGGGCCACTGTCCCGACATACGGCGCGAGGGCCGCGGCCAGCGCCGGATCGTCCCCGGGCGCCAGGGCCTCGATGGCGGTCAGGGCCGCCGCCTGGACATCCACCGCGTCGTGGTGAAGGGCTTGGGCCGCGATCACGGCCGCTTCGATCCGGACCCCGGGGGCGTCCTTCGCCGTCCTGACGATGAGCTTGAGCGCCCGCTTCACCAGCCCCTTGCCCCTGGCGAGGAGCACCAGCGCGACACCCCGGACGAGGGCCGCCGGCGCATAGGCTCTCCGCCTCGCCTGCGCCGCCGCCCGGCCGAACGCCCACGAGACCACCGAGTCGGTCCCCACGCCGCACAGACGGAGGTAGGCACCCGCGTGGGCCCGCTCCTCCTCGGGGGTGGGCGAGGTGGCGTCGTAGAACGCCGTGAACCACTTCGCGTGATACGACGTGAACCCCCGCTCCATGGCCTCGAGGCTGCACCGGTGCAGCCGCTCCCGGGCGAGGTGCCCCTGATCCATCAGCGCGATCAGCGCCCCCTGCCAGGGCTTCCGGTTCCCGTCCCGCATCGCCAAACTGCAGTTGCCGTCCCCCTCGACCTCGAAGAGCTTCCAGATGTCCGCCTCCAGCAGCTCGGGATCCGCGAGCAGGCACGCCTCGATAGGGGCGTCGGGCTTCGGCCACCCCACCACGCCGTCGATGATCCCGAGGGTGTAGTGGGGGTGGTCGGGCTTCGGCACCAGGCCCGCCCGGACGAGCCGGCGGACCAGGCGCCAGCCGATCCAGTAGCGCTCGTTCTCCAGCAGACCGAGTGCCCACTTCTCGAGCCATTCCGGCCGCCGGTCCGACAGCAGCTCGAAGAACCGATCCGTCGACGGCCGCTCGTACCAGGGGATCCGTCTCAGCTCGGTGAGGCTCGCCGTGCAGACCCGCGCGATGCGGGCCGCACCGGCCAACGCCCGATGTTCGTCCCGGGGCCTTTGGGAGAGGGCCGCGGGCCATTCGCGGCACAGGGGCGCCAGACCGCGGCGTTCCCTCTCGGGCATCCCCCGGAAGAAATCGGCGCAGGCGTCTTCGTCCCCGGTCTCCAGAATTCGTTGCAGAGTGTCGTCCATAGAGCTCCTCGCGGCCTCGGCCTACAGCCGGGCGCCGCAGTACTTGCAGTGCCGCGCGTCCGCGTCGTGTCCGTCGGCGCTGCACTCGGGGCAGGACTGGGTGGTCATCTCCCGCTGGGCGGCCCGGCTCATCTCCACGGTGACGATGCCCGTGGGCACGGCGAGGATGCTGTAGCCGAGGATCATGATGATGGCGGCGACCGTCTGGCCCAGGCTGGTGGCGGGGGAGATGTCGCCGTACCCCACGGTGGTGAGGGTGACGATGGCCCAGTAGATGCTGCGGGGGATGCTGGTGAAGCCGTTCTCCGCCCCCTCGATGACGTAGAGCAGGGAGCCGAAGATGACCACCAGGGTCATCACCGTGAACAGGAACACCGTGATCTTCCGGCTGCTGGCGCTGATGGCCTGCCGGAGCACCCGGGCCTCGCTCATGTACTGCACCAGCTTGAACACCCGGAAGATGCGGAGCAGCCGGAGTACCCGGATGACCACCAGGAACTGGGTCCCCGGGAGCAGCAGGCTCGCGTAGGTGGGCAGCACCGCCATCAGATCGACGATGCCGAAGAAGCTCGAGGCGTACTTGAGGGGGCGTCGGACCGAGACCAGCCGCAGCAGGTACTCGACGCTGAAGAGCCCGGTGAAGATCCACTCCGCTGAGAAGAGCCACGCCCCGTGGGCCTCCCGGAAGGTCGTCACGCTGTCCATCATCACGGTCAGCACGCTCAGGAGGATGCTCACGATGAGGGCGACATCGAACGCCTTGCCCGCCGGCGTGTCCGCCTCGAAGATCACCTCGTGGAGCGTGCCCCGCCAGGAGAGGATGGTCTTGTCCGGGGGATTCATGACGACAGTCTTTCAAATCCCGAAAGGAGCGTCAATAGAGGTTGATTTCGATGAGGTTAAATGACGCTCTTCAACAGCGCGTCGATCTTGGGAGCGGGCTGGGCCCCGAGGAGAGACCCCGCCGGGGCGCCGTTGTTGAACAGGATGAGGGTCGGCACCGACTGGATGCCGAACTTCCCGGCGGTCATGGGGGCCTTCTGGATATCGACATAGCAGAACTTGACCTTGCCGTCGTATCCGTCGATCATCTTGTCCAGGGTGGCGCCGAGCACCTTGCAGGGACCGCACCAGGTGGCGCCGAAGTCCACCAGCACCGCGCCGGCCGCCCCCTCGACCTCGCTGGTGAAGTTGCTGTCGTCCACCGTTATCATTTTTTCGCTTGCCATCGATTTCGCTCCTCGAGTTTGGTTGCGTGACTACTGATCATATGTCACTCTAGTGCTCATCGGTCAGCCGTGTCAATCGGCGTTTTGGCGATCGGCCCACCGGCCGTTCCGGCTGACGAGGGAGGCTGCTTCGATGAAGGTCGTTCTCGCTGGATACAATGTCGATTCCCAGGTACTCGAGGCCGCCCGCAGCGCCGGCGTCCCGGGCGATCAGCTCACCCCCGAGGTGCTGTCCGCGGCGTACGCCCGCATCAGCCGCGATCCCCGGGAGGTCACCGTCCTCCGGGCGGCGGCCCGGGAGGAGGTGGAGCAGGCGCGGAAGTCCAACCGCGCCATCATCTTCCAGATGGGGCACCACTCCGTGGCGGAGCACGCCGTGTTCAACTTCGACGTGGTGGGGCTCTCCCGGCTGGCCATCGAGTGGCTGGAGCGGTTCCGGCTCTGCTCCTACACCGAGAAGAGCCAGCGGTACATCACCCTGGACCACGACTTCACCGTTCCGTACGAGCTCAAGGGCACCCCCTTCGAGCCGAAGCTCCTGGCGCTGGTGGCGGAGCAGGTGGCGGCCTACGACAAGCTGAACCGCGCCCTCCGGGGGCGGCTCGCCGAGTCCCATCCGGAGCTGGAGGCCAAGCGGAAGGGGCGGGGGCTCCTCGACGGCTGGGCCAAGGAGGATGCCCGCTACGTGACCCTGCTCGCCACCACCGGCCAGCTGGGACTGACGGTGAACGCCCGGAACCTGGAGCTCATGGTGCGGCGGTTCGCCGCGTCCCCCCTCGACGAGGTGCGGACCCTCGGCCGGGCCCTCTTCGAGACCGCGGCAAGGAGCGCCCCCTCGCTGCTGCTCTTCACCGAGCCCTCCGCCTACGACACGGAGACCGGACAGGAGCTGGCCGACCTCGCCGCACGCCTGGTCCGTACAGAAGATGACGAGGTCTCCGACGAGGCGGTCCGGCTGATCGAGGCGACTCCGGACGCCGACCGGATAGTCGCGGCCGCGCTGCTCCACGTCTATTCGAACGAGCCCTTCGAGCGCTGCCGCAGCACCGCGGCGCGACTCGACCCGGAGGAGATCAAGGCGGTCTTCGAGATCGCGCTCCGCCGGATGGCCTTCTATGACACCGCCCCGCGGGAGTTCGAGCACGTCTCCCTCACCTTCGAGGTGACCCTCTCCGCGGCCGCCTACGGCCAGCTGAAGCGCCACCGCATGTCCACCCAGTCGGTCCAGGCCTATGATCCGCGCCTCGGGGTCACCGTGCCGCCCGCCATCCGCGCGGCGGATCTCGTCGGCGATCTCACCGCCTTCACCCAAAAGGCCGAGGGGCTCTACGGTGAGCTCCGCGCCGCCGGCTCTCCGGCGGCCCCCTACGCGCTGACCAACGCCCACCGGCGCCGGGTGCTGATCACCGTGAACCTGAGGGAGCTCTACCACCTCCTCCGGCTCCGCGAGGACCACCACGC
>JBNLED010000199.1:0-7552 GCA_050304755.1 Polyangia bacterium
GTCTGTGTCCGTGTCTGTGTCTCCGTCCGTGTCCGTGTCTCCGTCCGTGTCCGTGTCTCCGTCCGTGTCCGTGTCTCCGTCCGTGTCCGTGTCTCCGTCCGTGTCCGTGTCTCCGTCCGTGTCCGTGTCTCCGTCCGTATCCGTGTCTCCGTCCGTATCCGTGTCCCCGTCCGTGTCTCCATCCCCGTCCGTGTCTCCGTCCCCGTCCGTGTCCGTGTCTCCGTCCGTATCCGTGTCTCCGTCCCCGTCCCCGCTATTGACCTCGGAATCCGTGGCAAGTCCGCCATCCGCGCCATCGACCGAATCCTTACCGCAAGCGGTAACCCCCAGCGCCAAAAACGCCGTTGCCAGTAAGAATGCTCTCATTGTACTCTCCTTGACCGTAGAGTATAGCATTGGCGCGCGGGGAATGGACACTACTGTTTCCGGTATTCTCGAGCCCTGTAGACGGCCCCGAAGGAGGATCACTTGCTCGGCCTACCGCGACGACGACACGGGCTGCGCTATCGATGGGTTGTCCTGGCAATTATAGCAGAAATTCCCCCCACTCCGACACCTCGTTGACGTCCGAGGTCTCCCGAATCCCGCCGTCCGCCTCTACCAGGAGGAAGGTTTTCGACACGTCGTCTTCGCTGTTGCCCCGGAGCTCCACGATCTCCCCCTGGGCCGCGGGCCTGACGACGATGTGATCGGCGACGTACCACTCGATGGTCTTCCGTTCCTGCACGGTGTGGCTCGCTTCGAGGGTCTTGGCGGGCCAGGCATAGACCTCGAGGATCCAGTCGTAGTGGCCCCGCGCGATGCCGGAGCGGCCCTCCTGCTTGGTGACCCGCCAGGAGTAGAGGCGGGACCGATCCGCGCTCATGCCCAGGGCGACGCTCTCCGGCGGCGCGAAGAGGGGGGAAGGCGCTTTCGGTTCGAAGAGCGCGTAGTGATCGTCTCCCGATACCGAGACCCTGCCTTCGGAGGAGGAGGGGCTTCGGCCCACTTTCCGCACCTCCAGCTCGTCCGGAATCCCGTTCGGCGCGAGGAAGGGCGACGGGGGCCGCGCCGCCCGCCGCTTGGCCGCCCGGGCCGTCCGGCGCGCCGTCTCCTCCCGGCGCCTGTCGAGCAACCTCTCTCCGATCCCTTTCAAGTCCGGCGGGTCCTCGTCGCCGGGCTCCAGCCGCTCGACGGCCCGCAGCAGCCACCGCGGCGTGGGCTCCTCCCGGAGTCGATCGAGGAGCGCGCCGAGATCACCGTCCGCCGTCACCGCCACCTGTGCGAGCAATCCCCCGATCCACGGGATCTCCGGCGAATCGTCCAACGCCCCGCCGGTGACCAGCTCGTCCGCATCCAGGTAGGAGGAGACCGCGAGCTCGACGGTTCCTTCGGGCTCGAAGACCCCGTTGATCGCCCCCCACACCACCTTGACCATGGACCGCTCCTCTTCGCTCACCTCGTGACAGGCCTCCCAGGCCGCGTTGTCGAGCTCGGCGTGTGTCCGGCGGGCCTCATCCCGGGAGACCGGCTCTCCCGAAGCGAACGCCCGGGCGGTCTCCAGGGCCAGGTCCACGGCATCCTGATCGATGGGGGCATCCTCGATCACCTCGAGCCCCCGATCGGCGAGCGCCACGGCCGCCGCCACGCGCCCTCGGGAAGAGAGGTGGGTCTCGATCGCTCGGGCGAGGGCGTCTAACTCGGAGAAGTTGTCGGGGCGAAGCGCCTTCATGAAGTCCGGCCATCCGAACAGCGCGGTGACGGGTTTCTTGTCCAGGATCACCTGGTCCAATGTCTCGAGCCACTCGGACGCCGGGTGCCGACGCTTCCTCGCCGTCGGCAGCAGGAGCCCGATCTCGGCGAGGGGCTGCCTGCAGCCATCGAGGAGCAGCCTTCCGATGGTCCGGAGGGCCCGCGGTCGCTCCCCGGCGGTCCCGAAGAGATAGAGGTAGGTGTTGTTCTCCAAGCGATCGGCCTTCTCGTCCTCGTCCTCATCGCCGTCCTCATCATCCTCATCGTCGTCCTCATCATCCTCATCCTCATTGTCGTCCGCGTCATCCTCATCCTCATTGTCGTCCGCGTCATCCTCATCCTCATTGTCGTCCGCGTCATCCTCATCCTCATTGTCGTCCGCGTCATCCTCATCGGCGCCGTCGATCAGGGTGCGGATGTGCTCCAACCCGTCGTCGATTTGACCGGCCAGGAACAGACACCAAGCGTACACGCTGCGATAATAGCCGGTGTCCGGATCGTCTTCCACCGCCTCCGCCAATAACCGGAGAGCCTCATCCGTCCGATCGAGGGCCCACACGAGGTTGGTGGCGCGGGCGACCTTGAGATCGTTGTCGTCCGGAAAACGTTCCAGGGCCCGTCGGTAGTGGTTGTCGGCCGCCTCGGCCTTCCGCTGGAGATAGTAGAGGTTGAAGCCGTAGCCGAACCAGTGATCGGCGTTCTGGGGGTAGCGCTCGATGAGCAACCGCCGGACCTCTCCCGCGGGCTCCGGCAGCGCCTCCTCCTCCAGTTGATTGGCCAGGGCGGTGAGCTTCGCCTCCGTCAGAGCGGCGATCCGTTCCTTGAAATCCGAGAGCGAGCTTTCTCTCGCCAGTGCGATGAGCTGTTTCATCTGTTCCTCACTTTCTTGGGCAAGATATCACATTTCATCTCCCCCCGCAGGCCGTTTCACGGGGATCTGCCCACAGCGACGCCAGGTGTGGGAGAAGGTCAATACCACCCGTTGAACCGGTGGCATGATTGCCGCCATAAGTGGTGGCGAAATCAGAAAAGCCATAGCGGAGCTTGAGAATCTTTGAGCCTGAGAACGACTGGTAGCCGTACTTTCAGTCTGGATCACGCATCCATAGGGCTCGGAGAGGAGGAGAGATTCGATCCCCCATGACCTCGATTGGCAACGAAGATCTTTGCGAAGCCGAATAGAAGGATGAACGTGTCTCAAATTATCGCCGCCTGCAACTGATGAGCCTTTAGAAGCGTTGTTGGACAAAATGACTGGAGCTGCACTACCAAGACTCGCCGACCGACCGAGAGACGATAGGTCTTCGCTCGGTGGACCTCCGGCGGGGAAGACATTTTTAATGATGTCGGGAAGCCCCGCCTCCGGTTCGTGCGGTCGGTGGCGAGGGCCCTGGCCGGGTAACCGGCTGGGGCTACTCTACACCCCTTGTCCCGATGGCGGTGCAGGTCGACGTCACCGACGGCAAGCTATCCCTGGAGGTGGGCGGCCTCTCCGAGACCACCGTCGAGTGGTCCTACACCTTCGTCGCCTACCTCGTCATCCGCCCAGTGTGATCCCGCGTCGTGAGCGGTTGGGGCATTCGCGTTAGCTGTTGGGAAATTGTCGATCGATTATTGGAAGGTCAAGGGCAGCACCGCGTCGGCGACGATGGCGGTGGCAGCCTGGTCGATGAATTCGACACGCAAGGTAACCTCATCGAGATCGGGGTTTTCCTCCCACACTGTTCCCGCCGTGGAGTAGACCCCATCCGCCGCTATCACATCCGGCGGGACGCCGTCATCGCGGAACGGCGAGAACGCTATCACTCCGGTGTTGCCGAGGCTGTTCATATAGGCGTCGACGCGCACCTGCGCGATATCGGCGAGGCCGTCGGGATCGGCGACCTTGACAGAGAGGATGAGCGTGTCGTCATCCGCCGGGAACTGCGCCGGGACCCAGGATATGGACGTCACCGCCGGCCCGTCGGGCGCGGGATCGACGGCGGGATCAATGTGGGTGGCGAAGATGGCCCAGGCATCCGGCCCCGGGGCGGAGGAGCGATACGCAGCAACATCGCCGGTCCCTTTGAGACCGACGGAGGAGTCCGGGGGGGAGAATGTGGTGTGGGGCATCAGCGCCGTGCCGTCCGCCCGTACCATCGGACCGAGTCTATCCGCCAGCACAATGTCGCCGTCCCGTGAGAGGGCAAATGTCCGTGCGGCGTCGCCGAAGGGCTCGAGCTTTCGCCACTCTCCCGGACCGCTGACCACATTCATGGCGTACCAGCCTCGCGTCTCCTCGACGTTCGCTTGAAAGACCACGGTCGAACCGTCCCGGCTCAATCGCATCCAGTCAGAGCCAGCCGCCATGCCGGCCTCCGCGGTCGACGTGAGCTGGGTAATATCGCCGCCGGAATAGAGCATCATGTGAAAGCAGTAGTACCAATCGCCCCCCTCCTGGGGATTGCACCGATCCACCATGAAGAGGATACTGCCGCCGTCCTCGGACACGTAGAAGAACTTGCCCAGCCAGACAGGGATATCCCCGTCCTCGAGGGTGAGGTCGGCGACGTCGATGATCTTGACCGCGCCGCTGCCGTCGCCGTCGGCCTGCCAAATGGACGAATCTTCTCCATTGCCGTCCCTCCAGTATATCCGGCCGCCGTCACCCGTACACTGAAACCCGCCCTTGTCGCTGGTTGGGGTGTAATCGGGCACCTCGATCATCGCGGCCTCGCCGCCCTGAATGCGTAAAAATCGAGCATCCCATCCCGACTCCGCCACGTAGGCGATGTCGCCGTTTGAGCTGATGCAGCTGCCCGGAAAGGAAAAGTCGTCCATTCCAAAGGCCTCGGGGTCATATTGCTCGACGTCGGTACCGTCGATATTGACCAGGTTAATACGGTAGGAGTCACCGGGAGTCTCGAACAGTACCCGGCTCCCGTCGGCGCTGAGATTCACGAAACCGTAGGGTTCCAGATCCGACAGCACATCGGCCCCCGCGATGCTGAGCACCCGGCTCCGGTGAACGATCTCCTGGCTGGCCGCCACACTGATGGAGACTCTCGCCGCGTCGCTCTCTTGGATGCCGTTGCTCACGCGGTAGGTAAAGCTGTCCTCGCCGGTGTATCCGGCGTTGGGCGTATAGATGACCCGCGGCAAGGACGCCGTGTCGACAGTGCCGAACTCCGGATCCGAAACGCGCTGAAAGGTCAGAGACCGCCCTTCGGGATCGCTGCCCTCCAAATTTACGACCACCGGGGCCTCGAAGCCCGTTTCAACCAAGAGATCCATCGCTGTCGGCGTCGAATCGGTATCGCCGTCCGTATCCGAATCGGTATCCCCATCCGTATCCGAATCGGTATCCCCATCCGTATCCGAATCGGTATCGCCGTCCGTATCCGAATCGGTATCCCCATCCGTATCCGAATCGGTATCCCCATCCGTATCCGAATCGGTATCGCCATCCGTATCCGAATCGGTATCGCCGTCCGTATCCGAATCGGTATCGCCGTCCGTATCCGAATCGGTATCCCCATCCGTATCCGAATCGGTATCCCCATCCGTATCCCCGTCGGCGTCCCCGTCTGTATCCGCGTCCGTATCTCCGTCCGACGAGGACGCTGTATCCACGCCAGTCTCTGTCTCCGTTGCCTGCTCTTCTTCTGCCGAGACACTATCGTCCGTCTCTTTGCACCCGAATGAGAAGCAGACGAGTACTCCCCAAGATACCGCTGACAATACGGTGAGGCCTCGTTCTACAGTGCTCTTCAGCCGTGTTGATGATCTATGATTCAAAATCGCCATTTCAACCTCTCTGCTATTTTGTACCCAGATCGGATAACATGGCATCGCTTCCTCGACAACCGATAAGTTCATGCCACGTCAATGCAAACTGTCATTCCTTCGATGGTCGTACACCTTCGTCGCCGCCCTCGTCGTGGCCTTAGGCTGGATAAACGCCCTTTCTTTTCCTCCCATCTCCAGCCTTCGGGCGATAAAAACATCGTGACGTCCTGAACATTGACCCACTAGTACCGAATTCCCGGCGTCGTTCAAGCACTCAAGGCGCTGAAACACTCATTAATTTTGAAAAGTTACAGAACACCAACCCTTATGACCACACGCCCCCCCGCCATCTTTATGCGGTGCGGAGATGAAAGTTGTCGCGGTGATCACAGACCCACTGTCGATCCGCCGCGACCTGGAAGGAACCGGTCAGTCAGCGGCCATTCCAGAGGTCGCCCCCACGAGAAAAGTTCGACTATTGAAAACATCTTTAATTTCGCGAAACGGCCCGGTTCGGGTCAATGGATTCGTGCGCCAACTCATCGTTTTTATACAGGTTTAGAGTATGTTTTTAGCTGTAAAGGACTGCGTTTCAGCTAAAAACAGCCCTGATGTGTGCTCTTCGACAGGCGCTTTCTGTTCCCAGTGCAATAAATAAGTGGTATTTAATTCCCGAACAGTTGCGAAGGTAGATCAAGGAGGGCTTTTGTTTATCCTTCGCACTAAAAGTCACCTCGGGAATGTCGGAAAACGGAATCATCTTCAGCGACGGAATAGAGGGCGACTTTATCTCGTTCAACTCGGGGACCGTCGCTATGATCAACCTCGCAGAGAAGACCGGGTACTTGGTGAGGGGTAAGACATGAAACCGGAGATAGTAGAAGGTAATCTGTTGGTCCAGGACGTTGAGGTGATTGTCAACGCCTGGAACAGAAACATTATCCCCTGGTGGTTGCTAATCCCTCAGGGGGTATCGGGCGCTATTAAAAAGGCGTGTGGCACAGCACCGTTCAAGGAGGTCGCCAAACACGGCCCCATCCCGCTTGGCGACGCCGTGCTAACCAGCGCCGGACGGCTTCCCTACAAAGGCATTATCCACGTGGCGGGAATCAATATGCTCTGGATGGCATCGGAACGGTCCATCCGAGACTCCGTGCGAAGCGCCATGCAGATCGTCGACGACCGGGGATTTGGCTCCGTCGCCTTTCCACTTATCGGCGCGGGCTCCGGATCGTTCGGGGAGAAAACAGCGGAGCAGCTGATGCTGGACGAGTTCCGGACCATAGAATCTACAGCCAGGGTAGTTATCGTGAGGTACAAAAAATGAGCGCGAACAAGATCCAAGGATCGGTTCTCGCCCTGGCAATGGGAGATGCCCTCGGCGCGGCGTACGAGGGGGGCGCTCTGGAAAAGGCGGCGTGGAAGGCAATAGGTACCAGCAAAGGGAAACATCGCTGGACCGATGACACCCAGATGAGTATCGACATCATGGAATCCCTTATTGCCTGTGGCGGAGTGAACCAGAATGACACCGCATGCCGCTTTGCCAAATCATACGATTGGTCCCGCGGATACGGCCCTGGTGCAGCGAAGATCCTCAAGAAGATCAAGAAAGGCATTCCGTGGGAGAAGGCCAACAAATCCGTGTACAAGGACGGCTCCTACGGCAATGGCGCCGCTATGCGGGTGGGTCCGATAGGACTTTACTTCGCGAACGAGTCCACCGAGTCAATCGCAGAAGCAGCGGCAAAAACCGCCATAATCACCCACGCCCATCCCCTGGGCATCGAAGGCGCGGTACTTATCGCTCTGGCTACGGCAAGAGCCCTTCACGACGACGAAACAACACAGATCCTGAGTGTCCTGCAAAGAGCGTCTGGACAAACCGAGTTCCAGGACAGACTGCGTATTTCCGGGGAATGTCTGAAGAACAAAGCACCATGCGGCGTATCCGAGGTACGGACCGAGTTGGGAAACGGTATAGCGGCCCAGGATTCCGTCGTAACTTCCATCTACTCCGCCCTTTCCCACAGGGAACGTACCTTCGAGGAGC
>JBNLED010000200.1:0-44260 GCA_050304755.1 Polyangia bacterium
CTTTCAATGAAATGAAATCGTTCACGAAATAAGGTATACAACGGGGCATGAGCGGGCCTGCGCCAAAAATTGTCCCCCTGTTGGTGATCGCGGTTTCGGGGATGATGACGGTCTGTGCACCGGAAAACACCGGCGCGGACGCCGTGGAGGATACCCCCGGCGAGGCCCCGCCGTCCCCAATGGCGGCGCCCGAGGGCGCGTCCCGAGAGCTCGCGCCGGTGACGGGGGTCGTGCTCATCATGCTCGACGCGACCCGGGCGGATCACGTGAGCGCGTACGGATACCCCCGGGAGACGACCCCCAACATCGACCGGCTCGCCGCTTCGGCGGTCCTCTTCGAGCAGGCCCGCTCGCAGGGGCCCTCCACCAAGTACTCGCTGCCGTCCCTCTTCACCGGCCGCTACTACTCCTCCATCGCCATGGGCCGGACGGGGTTCTGGCGGGAGTTCCTCCAGGAGAACGTCACGCTGCCGGAGCGGCTCCAATCCCTCGGTTTCTCCACGGGCGCCGTCGTCCCGTACTTCAGGTTCGAGAAGGTCCCCGGGTATTCACAGGGGTTTGACATCTGGAAGACCTCGAAGGATTTTCCCCGAAAACCCATCTGGGAGCCCGTCGCCGACCTGGTGACGGACAAGGGGCTGACGATCGCGCGGGAGCTCGTCCGTACAAACAAGCCGTGGTTTCTCTGGCTGCACTACTTCGACCCCCACTCCGCCTATGTCCGGCATCCGGAGCTTCCGGAGTTCGGGACGAGTCGCGTCGACCGCTATGACGGCGAGATCCGCTTCGCCGACCACCACATCCAGCGCTTCATCGACGGCCTCGCTGAGCTGGGGGTGCGGGATCGGGTGGCGCTGATTATCGCGGGGGATCACGGCGAGGGGCTGGACAAGCGCCAGGATCACGGGATCCTCTATCACGGCTTCACCCTCTTTGATTCGGAGATTCATGTGCCTTTAATCATCCAGACGCCGGGGGTCGTCCCCGGACGGGTCAAGGTCCCAGTGGGGCTCCTGGATGTTCCCCGCACCGTCCTCGATCTGGCCCGCGGCGCGACACCGAAGCCCCCCGCGGATGCCGGAGACATGCAGGGGATATCCTTGCTCCCCTATCTCCTCGGTGAGACGCCCCCCACGCGGGGCCCCGTCTTCAGCGAGCATTCGGAAGAGCCGCGGCAGACCGCCACCATCGTCTGGCCCCACAAGCTGATCTGCACGGAGAAGTCGGCCTCCTGCGCCCTCTATGATCTCGAGCGGGATCCCGGAGAACGCAACGATATCGCGGCGGCGCTTCCGGAGGTCGTTGAAAAGCTGTCGGAGCCGAAGATTCCCCGATAGGGACGACAGACCGGCCGCTCACTTCTGGGGCCAGGCGTGCTCCTCGGCGAGTTGTCTGATGCCCCCACGCGTCCGCCGGTGACGAGCTTCCCGTTCGATGCGCTCCGAGCGGAGGCCCTCCCATCGCTCCAGGTATCGGTCACGGATCTTCTCGTCCGAGTATCCGTAGCGCCGCAGCGCGTCCGCGTTGGCGGCGCGGAGTACCAGCGCACCGTCGAATCCGCCGAAGCCCTGCGTGGCCATCAGGACACCACCGTCGGTGTTCCCGGGGATGGGCTCCCTCGAGAGGCGGAAGTGCTCGAGCATCGGCCCGAGATCGGGATCGATGTGTCGGAGCGTGGGGATGCCGATGCTGGGCTCGCCGGTGAGATGGTGGATAGCCTCTCCCGCGGCCTTGAGCCCGGTCTCCCCCATGGTATGACCGTCTCCGATGGCCTTGGGCGCGCCGACCGTCAACGCCGGCAGCCGCTTCGGGTCGAGCCCCTCCATCTCTGCCGCCGCGACGCGGGCGGCCTGGGCCGTGGCCAGATCGGTCTTGGAGTTGGTGCGGGTGCCCGTCGCGTGGGCCACGAGATGGCCGAAGTCCGCGACACTATAACCGTGGCCTTCCAGCGCCATCCGGAGGGCCACGATGAGGGCGTTCTCACCGCCGAATCCCACCCCCGCGAAGTGCCCTTTCCCCCCCGTCTCTCCGCTCTGCCCCCACCCCGCGATGATGGCGGTGACATCCAGATCATGACGCATCGCGAACTCGAGCGTGGTGATCAAGAGCCCCGAGCCGCCGTTGCCCACCACGGTGCCCTGGGCGTCGACGTCAAAGGGGGCCAGCGACTCGCTGACCGGACGCCGGTCGGCCTCCGCGCGGTCACGGTTCATCTCGTCGAGCTTCTCCCGGCTCATCATGGCCCCCACGCCGAAGGCCTCCAGGACGCTGTAGTCGGGGCGGAGCGCGGCGTCCGCCGCGACCCAGAGCGCCATCTCCGGCTTCTCGAATCCGGGATAGTCGAAGAGCAGCTGGGGCGCGATCTCACACAGCGCGATGTTGGCCGCGGCGCAGGCGCCGATCGAAGTGAGGGGGGCCTGGGGCACCCGCCGCATCGAGGTGTTTCGTTGTCGCAGCCCCTCGAGCAGATCCGGGTTGCGTTGGACGCGGGACAGGTTGTAGGGCGGCGCCAGCAGGGCGTTGATGAGCCCGGGGCCGTGGGAGCCCAGCGCCCCGGCCAAGCGGAACGCGAATTTGTCGTTCACCTTGTCGGGCACCGTCTCCCGCTGCGGTTGCATGCCGAGGCGCCAGCTCGCCGTGGCCTCTACGCCGTGGAAACCGCTCGCCGCCGCGATGCGAAAACGCTGCGGATTCGGGAGCAACCGGGACAGGGGCGCCGGGAGCGACGCCAGGGCCCCGAGACCGCAGTACATGAAGAGCTGGGCTTGCAGCGTAGGGCCGAGGCGCGGGTCGTCGTTGAAGAGGCCGAACATATCTCTGAGCCCGGACTTGCGGATCTCGCCGAAGGTCAACCCCGCGAGCTCCCGCAGCCCTCCGCTCTCCAGCCGGTGGGGCAGCGGCGCGGCGATGTCGCTGACGAGGTGGGCGGCCATCCGCTCCCGTCCGATTTGCCGGGTCCCCATCTCCCGACGCAGCCCCTCCCCCCACGCTGCTTCGATCTCCGGGAGGTCCACCGGCTCTCCGGCCGACGCCCCGGCGCGCCGGACGAACACGGGCTTCGACGCCGTGCTGCGGGAGAGGTCGACATCCACCAGCCCGGCATCGAAGGCCGCGAACCCCACGAACAGGGGGCTGCCCGCGGCCAGGGCCCGGTGGGTCTCCGTGCTCCCCACTGCGGACATGGCGCACGGCGTGCCTACGGTAACGAGCACCCGATTTGCATCCAATAATCTCTTCGTCATCTGATATTTCTTACCGCCTTCCGGTCTACAACAATAGATTGATGAATAAACACACTCACGGGGAATGCTGTCAAGTACGGGGCGACGATGACAGCGACTCGATGAGCGAATCCAGACCGCGCGGATCGGCGACCATCGCCTCCTTCTCGCTCTTCTTGCGCCGCTTGAAGTGCCACTCCACTCGGGACGCGAGGCGTCGCTCGCCGACAGGGCGCCGGAGGACCAGCTCGAGGGGGCCCCTCCCCCTGAGATATTTGGCGCCCTTCCGGGGATCCGAGCGATGCTCCTCGAAGCGGCGGTCCACGTCAGTGGTGATGCCGGCATAGAGGCTGCCGTCCTTGCAACGGATGACGTAGAGGAACCACTCGCTCTCCTGTTTCGTAATGCGGGAAGGTGTCGGTATCACCGGGCGCGACCTCAAAGCAGATGGGGCTACAGGCCGATATCCGGCGGCGGGCCGTACAGGGTCTCCCGCCACATGATGTATCCCAGGTAGGGCTTCTCCTCCCCGACGCTCAGATCGATCTCCAGGACCAGGGATGGCACGCCGCTCTCGTGGCTGATCTCGTGGATGATGGAGTCGGTGTTGGAGTAGGCGACCAGGGTGTTTCCCCCCGGCAACCGGAGCACATCCCCCAGATTCATGGCGTTCAGACCGCTCTCGTATGACATCAACCGGTCGCCGTCTAGATCATATTCCACCACGAGGGACAGGTTGTTGTCACCTCCGGTGTTTCCGAAGACCAGGAGGGAATCGTCCAGCAGGTGATGGCCGTGGTTCGTCCCTCCCCAGTCCGAGTTGGATCCCACCCGCTCGGACAGGCGCCACTCGAGCCGTCGCTCCTGGGGGGCCGCGGTATTCCGGTTGATGACGTAGATGTCCGTGGTGAGATCCGACACGGTATACACATCCTCGGCCTTCGAGTAGCGGATCGCGTTCAGGTGACACCCCACTTGGGGCCGAGTGGTGATGATGACGCCGGATCCCTCGAACACCTCCACGTCCACGCCGCCGGGATCGATCTCGTGGATGCTGTCGCAGTCATCCTCCGTGTAGTCGAGGTAGGCCATAGTCGCCCCGCTGACCGCGGTGAGATCGTGGGAGGCCCCCACATCGTAGGTCTCGGATTGGAGCGCGTCCATGGTCACCCATTGCAGCAGGCCGCCCCGGTTCGACCAGTCCGTCATCCACATGCGCTTGCCGTCCGCGGACATCCGCGCACGGGCGATACCGTTGACGACTTCGGAGGGATACCACCAGACGATATCGCCGTCCGAATCGATGATGAAGGGGGTCCGCCTCGCCTCGTCGCTCCCTTGCCAGTAGGACGCGACGATGAACCCGCGTTCCCGCGCCTCTTCATCAATGACGTCGAAACGATTCACGATGATCGATTGGGGCGGCGGGCCCGTATCGATCGTGAAGTCGTCACTGGTGTAGGTAGCGTCTCCGGCTTCCGCCACGATCCGGAAATGGTAGGTGTTGCTCGGTTTCATCCCCAGCAGTAACGTCCGGAAGTCGCCCTCGTTCAGATCCACGGGGGCGGTCATCCCGTACCCCGTATCGAGCCCGAACTCGATGCCGGCTTGCGTCACCGTCCGGTTGAGGGACCACGTGACGATCCCCACCGTACCGGGGGCGTCCGGCGCGACGTCGCTCGCCAGATGGTAGGACACCTCGAATTCGGCGGCGGCCGTATCCGTGTCGTCACCGGTATCCGCATCGGAGTCCGCCGCTGAATCGATACCGGTATCCGCGCCGGTGTCCGAGTCGATCGCCCTGCCCCCTTTGTCATTTTCCGGAGGCGACGCCCCCACCCTGGAGCATCCGACAAGATGGAGCAGTGCCCATCCCCATACATAAATCGCCCGTTGTGTTTTCATTTTCAGATCAGATACCTGTTTTTCCATAGTGTTGTCAGGAAGACCACCTCGCTTGATTTGAGTCGGGTCACTGGGCCGTCTGGGCGGCGAGCGCGGGATGAACGGTTGTGAGCTCATGGCGGTACGCCTCCAGCAGGAGCGGCTCCCGGGCCACCAGGCGCTCGAGGTGCGCGCGTATCTCCTGGCGCTCCACCCAGTCCTCTGTCTGATGAAAGCGATGTAGGAGTGCCTCCAGCGCTTTTCGGTTTTCTTTGGAGAGCGCGTCTTCGCGGCTCCCCATGGGGAATGATCGCGCCAGGCGCCGGAACTCCAGGTATCGATAGCCCTGGCGCCTCAGGCAGAAGGCCAGGGCGCCGAGGGCGCCGCCGCCGAGGAGCTCGGTGAGCCGTGAGCCCGCGAGCCCCCGGACCACGAAAACGAACCCGACGAACAGGCACCCCACATAGACGATGTAGGCCAGCCGCTTCAGCATCTCCTCTCTGGTGTTGAGCTCCCGATTCATCCTATCTACTATTTATACCCCAACGCCGCGATCAAAACACCATCTCTCCTCAATGTTTCCGGACCGTGGCCCAGTTGTTTTATCTTAAAATCATAGGCCGTCCTTCCCGCCTCCGGGAGCGGCATCGGCCTATTACGGCTGCACGGTGATGTCGATGGGGGCCACCCAGCTCTTGTGCTCGTCGGTGTAGTAGAGGTAGGCGCTTGAGGCCGGCCCGGTGTAGTGGCCGGGGACCGTGGCGACGAGGTCGAGGGGGATCTCGCGGGACTCGCCGGGCTTCATGGCGCGGAAGTATAGGATGACCTCCCGCGCGCGGGTCTCGTAGAAATCGATGAGCTGCTTGTCCCGAAGCTCCTTCAGCTGCCAGGTCTGGTAGGTGAGCCCCCCCGGCAGACCGACCCTCGCGAGGGTCATGGGCTGCCCGTTCTGCTGACGGTTCGTGACGCGGGCGGTGAAGCGGACGGCCTCACCCAGGCTCACCCTCTTTGCGTCCGAGGTGACATCGAGCCCGATGGGGGAGGCCTGGCTGCTGGCCGGTGTGGTGGATCGGTACTCCACGGCGATGCTATAGGGCATCTCGGATTCTCCCGCGTGACGGATCTCGAAGGTGTTGATGCCGGAGACGAAGAAGCTCTGATCCTTCAGGTTCAGGGTCAGCGGCCCGCGGTGACCCGCGGCGTAGGACATCTCCGCGGCGGTCTTACCGTTGATGATCACGCTGAGGGTCCCGGGGTGCTCGGCCTTGCGGGTCGCGTCGCTGTACGCGGCGAACGCCTTGAGCCCCAGTACGGTGGCCTGTGTCGCCCCCCAGTTTCCATAGCCGTCCCGATGGGCCATCATCCACTGCATGGCCCGGTTCACCTGGCCCTGATGGCCCCCGCTCTTGAGCAGGGCCAGCATCGCGAGGGCGGTGGTCTCGGTATGGAGGTTGGTGCCGCCGGATCGGGTGATGCTGTGGTCCGCGTCGGTCCACGCGCCCTCCTTGCCCTGCATCGCCGCCAGCCGCGCCGCGGCGCTCATCCCCTGGGAGCGATACTTGGGGGAGTTGAGCAGGGTATTGGCGGCGAGGGCCAGGAGGTAGGCGTCCTTGGTCTTCTTCGCGAGCTGCGCTTGTCGCGCGATCTCCGGCGCGAGATCGTTCACGTACCCCGCCTCGGTGAGGCTGTAGGTGATGTAGGCGTCGGTCACCTCGGGGGAGGCCGCGCCGAAGGAGTCGAGCGCCCGCTGGTTCCGGAGGAAGCCCCCCTTCTTGTCCCGGCGGCTCTTCAACCATCGGGCGGTGCGGTCGATCATCTTCTGATCCACCGCGCCGTACACCCGCTTCATGTCAACGAACTCGAGCAGCCCGTACGCCGTCAGCGCCTCGTGCCCCGGGTTGCCCCCGAACCACTCGTACCCCTTCTCGGGGCTCTCGTACCCCGTGAGCATCTGGTACCCGCTGTCGAGCAGCCCCCGGCTCCGCTCCGTCAGTGACGGATCGACGACGCCGTGCTGCTCGAGATATCCCATGATCATCACGTTCGGATAGTTGCTGGAGCTGGCCTGCTCGAAGCAGCCGCAGGGCTGCCGCAGCATCCCGTCCATCCCGGCGATCATGGTGGCCACCGGGCTGGGATATGCCTTGATCACGGTCGATGCGGATCCCGGGACGATGCCCCCGAGGTCCGCTTTGTGAAGCGCTCTTTCGGAGACCTGGCCGCTGAAGCTCAGCTGGAACGGGAAGCCCCTGGGGACCACGGTGATGGTCCGCTTGAACGCGTCGCTCAGCCCGCCCGCGGTCGCCGACACGGACACCTCGCTCCCCCCCTGCATCCCGGTCACTTCGACGTCGAAGATGAGGCTCTTCCGCTCGGTGGGCGCCAGCGCGATCTCGCGGACCCGCTCAGATTCATCCATCTTCATCAGCGCACCGAAGTCCGCGTTCAGGGAGACCGTCATCCGCCGCGCGGTCTCATTGGTCAGGGTGAGGGGCAGCTTCATTCGATCCCCCGAGGAGACCTCCGTCGGCACCTTGATGCTCATCGAGAACGGCAGGTTGGACTTGAACACCTCCTCCTTGCGTCCGGCCGCGCCGGCCCCGACCCCCTCCGCGAACACCCGGAAGGATGTGACCGCGTCGGAGAGGTAGAAGGAGACGGAGGCCTTCCCCCTCCGGTTGGTCTCGACCGTCGGTGTCCAGAACACCGTGTCCCGGAAGTCCGTGCGGGGGCCGTCATACGGTTTGCTGTAGTCCGGCACGGGGAATACACGGACCTTGGCCTCCCCGGCGACCGGTCCGTCCATGTCCCACTCCTCATCTCTCACGATGCGCTTCATGGGCATCTCCATCGGCTCCGCCAGCACCTCTTCCGCCGCCGCCTCATCCATGGCCGCGGCCGCCTCTTCCGCGGGCGCCGCCATCCCCATCGCCTTGGCCTCCTCCATCTCCCCGCCCAGGAGATCGTCGATCATCGGCTGCGCGGCGGGCTTTCTGGCCGCCCTCGCCTTCGCCCTCCGCGGCGCCCGCTCCTTTTTCGGGCGCTGCTTCTCCCTGGCGGGCCCTGCCTTGACCTTGCGGTCCGCCGGCATCTCCGGGGCGGCCTGCGGCGGGGGCGGCGGGGTCGAAGGGAGCATCTGGTCCGTCGCGATCGACTGGGTGACCGGCTCCGGAGGGGTCAGCACCTGTCGCCACTCGAATTTCCGCCACCCCTTGGTGCCGAGCAGCATGTCGATTCCGGTCGCCGCTTTCTTCTCCGTCAGATCGAAGTAGACGTTGGGCTCCTCCACCTTCTCCGGGATCTCGGACTCCAGATAGAGGCGGCTGAGCAGGTGTCCGGTCTTGTCGTCCGCGTAGCTCACCACGGTGTCGTCCACCACGGAGAGGCAGACATCGGCGGAGACCGGCTCGCCGAATGAATCCCGGGTCTGTATCTTGAGCTCGACCTTGTCCCGGGGGGTGTAGGAGGGCTTGTCCGGCGTGACGGAGACCTCCAGGCTGTTGCGCCGGTTCCGGTAAACGAGCCGCTCCGCCAGGGGCTCCGCCCTCTCGTCGAAGACGGTGACCCGCGCTATCCCCTGAGCGCGCAGGAGCGCCTTGTTCTCGGGTTTGAGGTAGACGACCGCCGGGGCGCCCGGCGAGACCGCCACCATCGCGTAGTCGAGGAGATTCTCCCGCATTACCGCGGCCACGGTCACCTCCCGGGAGGAGCTGCAGTATACCGCGACCCGGAGTGTCTCGAGCTGGCTGTCGAAATCGTCGAAGCTCCTGAGCGTACACCCCGCCTCGGCGACCAGCGGCAGGTCGAAGGACTCCTTTATCCCGGCCGGCTTGGTGATCTTGACCGAATAACGTCGCCCGGAGGCCGGCCGGAGCTCGAACCGGCCCATCCCCTGATGGTAGCTGCGAAGCTCCGCCACGGTGTTGTTGTGATCGTCCATGACGCGCCCCTCGATATCCGCCGGTTTTCCCAGCGTGTTATGGGCCTCGAAGTAGACCCGGGACGGCAGCCCGGTGATCAGCTGGCCCCCCTCCGGATAGAGGGAGAGGCGGATCTTGTTGAGCACGATGGGGATCCGCTTGGAGATGGACTCGGTGACCCCGCCGTCCGATACCAGTATCGTGAGGAGCCCGTCGCCGTCCTCGATATGCGAGGGGAGATCGAACCGCACCATCGCCCCTCCGTGGGGGTTCGTGGTGAGCCGCAGCCGCTGGATCTCGGCGCCGTCCAGACGCACCGAGGCCTCGAACCCGTAGTTCGCCAGAGCCTCTCCCGTGGGCCGCTTGAGCTCTACCGTGGCCTGGACGGTGTCCCCCGTGCCGTAGGCCTTGCGCACGAACTCCAGCTTCTTCTTGACCCGCGGCTGCTCGTAGGACGAGATGATGAAGGGGCGCTCCGCGGTGACACCGTTGTTGCCGATCGCCCGGAGCAGATACTCGCCGCCGGACACCCCCGGGGGCAGGACGAAGTCGGCGCCTGCCCTCCCCTTCTCCGCCTGGACCCGCGTCTCCAGCACCACCGATCCCTTGGGGCTGACCAGCTGAAAGGTCATCGCGTTTGTATTCGAATCCCCTTCGAAGGAGCGGTTGTCAAGCGTCCAGCTGCGGAACCATACCTTCTCCCCGGGACGGTAGAGGGGCTTGTCCAGCTGAACGTAGATCCGGGATCCGCGATGGGTGTCGAAGTAGCTCTCGATGGGGCGTTCGAGCCACTCCTTGGTATCTCCTCCGGCGAGTCGGGCCGACGGCTCGGGGGCCGACTCGGGGGGGAGCGGGGGCTGAATCTTCTTCTCCCCCACCGCCTGATCGTCGCCCCCGGGCTGGTCATCCGCCGCGATGCGGACCGCCGGCCTGGGGGGAGACATACACCCCGTGATGAGCGAGGACAGAATCCAGCACGACAACGCATGCGCACGAGTCCCTGACACTTTCGAATATCCCATTAAACACCTCCTCTTAGCGAATATGGTCTGACATAGTTCGCGGTTTTTGCAACCCGTACTACGTCCGAGCCGGCGAATGGATCTAACCGGATGCATTTTTTAAGGCGCCGAAACCCTGCGTGAAATAGCCTTGAACGCTTCCGAAACATCATTTCATAACGGACATCATAAACAACCGCGACACTGGAGGCTGTTGTAGAATCTGCAAAGCTGCGGCTTCAGAAAGTCGGCTCTCGGAAGATCCCGATTTTTCGAACAATCGGGCGGGACCTTCCCCTCGAATCGTGGTACAGCTCGCGGATGGGAAGTCGACCCGCTGGCGCGTCGACCTTTGGGGTCGTATAGGTTTGACATGCAGCTGCTCAAAGACAATCCCCTCCTCGTCCTGTTCATCGTGGTCGCCCTCGGCCTGCTCCTCGGCGCCGTGAAGGTCAGGAGCCTCTCCCTCGGGATGAGCGGCGTCATCTTCTCGGCCATCGCGTTCGGCGTGCTGGGGTGCACCATCCCGGCGTCGGTCGACAAGGTGGGGCTGGTGCTCTTCACCTACGCCGTCGGCATCAGCGCCGGGCACGGGTTTTTCAGCATCTTCAAGAGCCACGGGGCCCGCTTCGCCAAGCTCGGACTCGTCATCACGGCCTCCGGGGCCGTCATCGCCGGGCTCGCGATGTGGCTGCTCCACCTGCCGCCGGAGCTCTCCACCGGCATCTTCGCCGGAGCCCTCACCAGCACCCCCGCCCTGGCGGCCGCCCTGGACGTGGCGGCGGATCCGGGGGCGGTCTCCGTGGGATACGGGCTCGCCTACCCCGTCGGCGTGGTCTCCGTGGTGCTGTTCGTCCAGCTCTTCCCCCGCATCGCCCGCATCGATCTCGCCGAGGCGGCGCGCAAACACGCCAAGACCGAGGCGACCCTCTCCCGGGTGCTGGCGGAGGTGCAGAACTCCCAGCTCTTCGGCCGGCGCATCACCGACATCCGGTTTCTGTCGGGCAACCGGTGCCGCATCCTCCGCACCCTGGAGGGCGACCAACTGGTGCCCGTGACGCCGGCGACCCGCCTGGAGCAGGGCATGCACGTGCTGGTGGTGGGCGAGGAGGACGCGGTGCCGGACGCCATCGACTTCCTCGGGAAAAAGAGCACCCACCGCTGCATCATCGACTCGGACACCCACCACACCGTGGTGGCCACCAGCGCCGACGTGGTGGGCAAGCAGCTCAAGGAACTGCGCATCCCCTCCGAGTTCGGCCTCACCGTCTCCCGCATCTCCCGGCACGGGGTCGAGTTCCTCCCCTCGGCCGCCACGGTGATCCAGCCGGTGGACATCCTCACCGTGGTGGGTCCCCGGGAGAACACGGAGCGGTTCAAGCAGTTCGCGGGTCACCGGCGGCGGGTGCTCAACGAGACCGACCTGGTGGCGGTGGCGGTGGGCATCGGCACGGGGATCTTCCTCGGCATGATCCCCATCGTCATCCCGGGCACCGGGGGGTTCACTCTGGGCCTCGCCGGCGGCCCGCTCCTGACCGGGCTCGTCATGTCCCACTTCGGACAGATCGGTCGGATCCGCGGCTACATCCCCCCGGCCGCCCGGCTCATGATGATGAACCTCGGGCTCGTCTTCTTCCTGGCCGGGGCGGGGATCACCGCCGGCGCGCGCATCGTCGGCATCATCACCACCCACGGTCCGATCCTCATCGCCGCGGCCGTGGTGGTGGCGACCCTGCCGATGCTCCTCGGCTACCTCTTCGCCCGCAAGGCGCTCAAGCTGGATCCCCTGGAGGCCCTCGGGGGCATCACCGGCGGAATGACCTCCACCCCCGGCCTGGGCGCCATCAACAGCGTCGTCGACTCCGAGATCCCCGCCATGAGCTACGCCGCCATCTACCCGGTCTCCCTCATCTTCATGACGCTGTTCTCCCAGGTGCTGATACGGATCATGGGGTAGTCGGCTGGATCACTGCGGATGATCGGTTATACCCTTCATCGAGGTGTAACCATGTCCTATCCCGTAAAACCGCGACAAACTGAAGGCCTGCCCGAGAGCGTGAACCGCACCGTGGATCGCCGCACCTGGATGAGCTGGGTCGGGAAGGCGACGGTGCTCTCCTTGGGCGGAGGGCTCCTCGCCCGGTGCGCCGATCCCTCCAACAGGGTCGACGTCGGCGAGGCGCGCCCCCTCGACACGATGCCGGAGGAGCAGGTCTGGCGGGAGGGCGAATCGGATGCGGGGGCGGATACGGGGATGACGCTGCCGGACGACTGCCCCGCGCCCCAGGGGGTGGCGTTCTCCCCGGGGGACGGCCTCTCCGGCGTCTACGAGTCGTGGCCCGTTCGCACGGTGGACGCCCAGAACCTCGAGTCGATCCTCGCCTCCTGGAAGCTCACCGTGGACGGGATGGTCTCCACCCCGCTGGTGCTCTCCTTCGCGGAGATGCTGGCGCTCCCGCGGCAGAACGAGATCGCGGACTTCCACTGCGTAGAAGGGTGGTCCGTCTATGACGTGCCCTGGAACGGCGTCCACCTGTCGGACCTCCTTAGCCGGGTCAATCCCCTGGCCGCCGCCACCCACGTCACCTTTCACACCATCGACAGCGCCTACAACGAGTCCCTGCCCATCGATGTCGCCCTGGAGCCCATGACCCTCCTGGCCTACGGCATCTGCGAGTCCACCCTGCCCCTTACCCACGGCTTTCCCCTGCGCCTGGTGGTGCCCCGGCTCCTCGCCTACAAGAGCGCCAAGTATGTGGAGCGTATAGAGCTCACCGATCATCCCGTCGAGGGATATTGGGTCGCTCGGGGCTACCCCTATGACGCAGAGGTTCCAGAGAGCCGCCTCCGGGACGGCCGGTACTGAGGTCGATCGCGGCGCCCTCCCCTGTCCTGTGTCCGCTCGGTTTCTTAAAAGCCCGAATGGACCTTCACCCGAAGCGCATGATGACGGCGCGGTATATATCCGCGGGAATTGAAACCCAGCGGTATTTATCTCGAAAAGCGCCGTTTTCTCGGTTAAAAAGGTGCAGCGCCCCCCATGACATTTTGGTCATTTTTGGTCATAATCCCGACCCAGAACAGGCCGCTTCGATGGCCCCTGGAGATGGAGAAGAGAATGAAACGGATCCCATTGATGTTGACCGCAGTGCTGCTGACGATCGCGTTCACGCGTCCCTGTCAGGCCTTCCCGGACATGGTTCGGGAGGGGACGCGGCCGTTCTGGGTCGGCTTCGGCGTCGGCCCCGCCCTGGCGCTCGCAAACTGTTCGACCCAGCTGCTGATGACCCAGACCTTCGGATACCACTTCTCCGGGGACGCGTCCGGGCCGGCCATCGCCGTCGACCTCCAGGAGCATATCGCCGGGGGGTGGTTCATCTTGCAGTTCAACCCGCGGTTCGTGTGGGACATCAACATTATCTACGGGCTGGGGCTCTATCTCACCCCCTCGATCGGGTTCGGCTACACGGTGGGGATTCGCCGAGGCGAGGATCCCCTCGGGAACGACCACGGGCTGACGATCCCCATCGCATTCAAGATCAAGCAGGTCCTCGGCAACCGCGGTTTCATCTTCTTTCAACCCTTCTCACTCGACATGATGGCCCTGTTCCGGCCGGGGGTCAGCTACTTCGCGATGCAGTACGACCTCCTCTTCGGGGGCGGTATCATCTTCTGATCATCCCCTCCGGCCTCTCGACATATCCACCGGTACTGAATCGCTCGTCGCAGCATCGGCAGGGACGGTCAGATGCACCCGCGCGGGTGCGGCGGTGGTGCGACGAGGCGCCGGCGGAGCCCTCAATCGGACCAGGAGACCGCGACGGTCTTCATCTCGTCATCGTTGTATGCGACAACCCTGGCGTTGACGTTTCTGTGCCGCTGGCCCCAGAGGTTTATGTGGATCACCTGATAGCGGTATCCCTCCCCGAGCTGTTTGGACGCCTCGATCCGGGCCCTGTCGTCGATGTCATCCGGGAATGTGGATTGGACCCATGCGAACACCATCAGAACGAACAGGCCGCCGGCGATGAACCCAAGGCTCGGCCTGCGGAAGAAGGCGTTGGACACGATCATCTCGTCCTCCAGGGCCGCCCGGATGCCGGGGTGTCGCAGGGTGCGGTAGGACCAGGCGGAGACCGCGAGCATCCCCAGCTCGACCGCGGCGACGGAGGCCGCCGTGGCGGTGTGGAACTTGAAACCGGCGAGAATGAAATCCAAGGGGAACTGCCACAGGAGCGCGAGCAACACCCCGGCGGAAATCGCCGTCCACACCGCGGCCAGGAACGCGGTGATCTGGGCCGCCCGGAGGTTGCCCTTGTAGAGCAAGAGCCCCGTGGCGAGGAAATAGCCGAACAGGAGGAAGGACGCCGAGCCGTTGAGGAACAACTCGATCACGCAGTAGACGAGGCTGACGGACGCGCAGATCAGATGGACGAGACCGACCCTCCTGCAGACGTCGATATTGGTCCCGGCGATCTCGGTCATTTGCGGTGTTCCCTCCTCGTGCATCAGGGCGCGGCTCCGGTCTTGTCGAATTCATCGAGCTCGATTTCGGAGACGACCTTCTTCAGGGAGGAGATCTCTACCAGGTACATGATCATCAGCACCAGCGCGGCGATATTCGCCGCCACGCCGATCCCCTGGAGGGCGGGCAGGAACCCCATCAACGTCGCCATCTCGAACCCCATGATGATGACCAGGGGGATAGACAGCATCATGCCGATGGAGATAATCAGGCACGCCGCCCACCACATCCCCAGGGAATTCCCGCAGCGCTTTCTGGGAGCGCGGTGGTCGTCGAAGAAGCTGTTGTAGGAGGCGGTGATGCCCGACACCACCTTGAAGAGCCAGAGCACCCCGAACACGGGAACCAAGCAGAAGAACACGCTCCCGGGGCTCATCGTGCGGTTCTCCGGGGGGAGCCTGGAGAGGGCGTCGGACAATAGGGAGAAGATCCAGATACCGATGCCGAGCCCCACCGCCATGAACAATATGAAAACAATTGCTTCGAACACTGCGCCTCCGAGTTGATCATGCGAACACCGCTTTGGACGATATTGTACTAAAGGTATTCAGAGTTGACACCCCGCCGGCGGTCCGTTCCCGGTCAGTCATCACAATCCTGCTGGAGCGCGACCTCCCGAGCTTCCAGCGCGGCGATGTGTCCCTGCGTGACCGGATCGTTGCAATCCAGCGAGTTGCCCTGTATCAGCACATCATCATTCACATCGATACCCGGGTTCGCGACGAGGGGCGCGATATCCGTGACGGCGTTGCGCATGAGGTTCAGGTAATCCAGCTCGACGAGGCCGGACAGGGCAGAGATGTCGACGACGTTGTTGCCCCAGAGGTTCAGAGAGTCCAGCGCTGTCAGGCCCTGCAATACCGAGATGTCGCCGACCCCGTTGAACGTCAGGTCGAGGTCGGACAGGTTGGCCATCCCCGAGAGCGCGCGCGCCCGCGAACGGCACGAAATTTCACGATAATGTTGCGGTATCCAAACCTAGTGCCGCGACCGACCTCTTCGTGCACGATGATGCAGGTATTCTATTTCCAACCCTAAATCGGCGTCATAAACGACTTCGCCCCCGAGAATGGTCATCATGATAGGAAGATCGCTGATATCGTGCGGATCGACATTCAGGATATCGCCATCGATAATGCAAAAGTCGGCCAATTTGCCTGCTTCGACAGAACCCTTGAGATCTTCCATATGGTCTTGCCATGCGCCAGCGATTGTGTAACTGCGAATAGCTTCCTCGACCGTGATTCGTTCCTCAGGCCCACTAACTACACCGGTTGCTTTGTCTTCCCTGAGAATGGCGGATTCGACGCCTTGTCTCCAATCGGGGTAGGTCACAGGGGAATCGGATCCGCCGGCTATGAGGACACCATGGTCTAGTATGGTCCGCAAGGGCCATTGATATTCTGCCCTTTCCTGACCAACGATGCCGACCATCAGGTTCCCGATTGTCCATTTAATGGACGGTTGCACGCTCGTATGAATACCGTACGCGGCCATGCGATCTGCGGTCTCGGGCGAAATATAATCTCCATGAATAATATAGTGGCGTGCATCCCAAGGGTGCTCGTCCAAAGTTGCAATGTAGCCATCGACACACGTGTCGATCGCTCTATCACCGGTAGCATGTATGCCGACCTGGAATCCGCGCTCACTCCCGTATTTAATCATTTCAACCAGCGTGTTATAGCGTTCTTCTTCAGTTGCACCGGCAACGACCAGCGAACCGTGCCCTCCTGGATCACCATTCGGATAATCAAGGTAATCATCCCACATATATGCTGTTCTGGATGGTGGGATACCATCTGCAAACAGCTTCAAACCAGCGATCTGAAGCATATCATCTCCATAACCGGTGGTCGTATCAATATCCTCTAACACCGATTGGAGATCCTCGAGAGAGTTGGGCCCCATGATCATGGCGCTTATTCTGACTGTGAGATCTCCACTGTCGTTCAATTCATTATAAAGGCCGAGCGCACCAGGATCTAGACCCGGTTCGGTCGCACTGGTTATTCCCAAGGAATTAAGCTCGTCCATGCCGATTATAATTCCTTGCTTTAGCTGATTTTCGGTCCAAGGAGGAATGAACGCGAGAACATACCAGGCCGCAGACTCCAACAATATGCCGGTGGGTTCGCCGTTGCCGTCCCGAACAATTATGCCACCCGGCGGATCGGGCGTATCGGCGGTAATACCGGCCAGTTCTAGAGCTTTGCTGTTTACCCATTGAACGTGGCCTGAGAAATCCATCAGGGCCACGGGATTATCTGGACTAACGGCATCCAAATCCCAGCGGGAGGGTTCACGGGCGGGATCAGCCAAACATTCAGCCAGAAAACCTTTGTCCCAGCCCGAGCCTTGAACCCACTCACCAGGTGATAGATCGTTGACCTTGGAACCAACAGCCTCGACTATGTCAGCGATTGATTGAACTGTTGGATAGGAGACATCAACTACCAATGGAGGCCTGGATAGGCCAAAAGCATTCAGATGGATATGTGAATCATTGATCCCCGGTAGTACCGTTGCTCCTTTCAAGTCCAAAACCCTGGTATTCGGCCTAATATACCGCCGCATGTGCCTATTGGATCCGACACGAATAATCTCACCATCTTTTACAGCAACGGCCTGGGCAATAGAGAAATCCTCATCGACGGTTACAATATTTCCATTTAGCAAGACCAAGTCTGCGCAATGCCAGCATGTTCTTTTGCAAGCCTGTGCGGGATCGTTTGCAAGCAGTGTTGAAACAGCAAAAAGCAAAGCGATCCCCCATAACAAAAAAATGCCAATCCTTCTTTTTCTCATGATCCACTATCCTTTCTATCTCGGCGGCGAACCTGTTTCGCCTGCGAACCATATAGGGTTTCCTGCACGCTGTGATATCCCACAGAGCCGGTCCTTGTCAGAAGGAACGTGCCGTCCTCGTTCGGTGGCACTGTCTGCGGGCTTTCAGAAAAGGTTGGGACTGCTGTCTCCAGAGGCGACAGTTATTCCCTTGGTGAAAACGATACGACTGTTTTTACTGTTCATGTTGGTGAGTAGTTTCTCCATTCGTAGATTTTTACCAGTCTTGGCGAACGAGGCCAGTCAGGTATTGTTGATAATTCTGCACATCAAGAGGCAAGGCCTCCGCTTTTTCGGAGGTCGGAGCGATGTCGGCCAAAACCCTGCAATGTGGCAGAATTATATACTCTTGGGTGAACGCTCTCGCGGCCACTTGTATAGTCTCCGTTTTCAAGAAGGAGCACCCCTTTTGAAATGTTATAAATGCTGTTGCGTATGCTGATAAGACATATTAATTCACCAAATATACCTAATTTAGTACTATAAAATATATACACATCATATGCATACATAACATAACATATAATATGACACTCATAATGGTGATCAAACGTGGGTGTAGGACGGACAAAGCACCTTTTATCGTCCATCCAAAGCCTCCGCGCCTCCTCGATCACGTCGTCCGACCTCCTCACTCACTTCTTTTCGTGTCTTCGAGCCTTTATCCGTTCGTTCCGTTTGCCAAAATTTTCCTCTTGAAGTTTTGATGATACCAGAAATGTCCGGTTGAGGTGCGAAAAATCATCTAGTGAGTGTACCAGTGCGTTGACTTCGGTATTCGGCGAGCCTGGATTGATCAGTAGTCGTAGTCCGCAGAATCGTAGTCCGAGTAGTCCATCTCCAACTGCGGCGGTGCCCGCGCCGCTGCAATTTCCGGAATCTCTGCTGACTGGCCCGTGCCTTCCAAATATCTCCTCACCGAGGCGGAATCCGTCCCAGTATTCCGCGACGCGCCAGCCGAATAACCCTCACCAGGCAAAGGATAAATAGTATAAAAACGATATGTTGTGCTGCGTTTCAATATAAACGGGAATAACCCTCACCAGGCAATGGATAAATAGTCGCGCCTTACCGGGGATGTTGTATATCCGGTTTACCCTCACCGCCACCGCTGCCCGTCCTGCGCCGCCGCCCCTTGATAAGACCCCTCCCCCAAACCCCCTCCCCTAAGAGGAGAGGGGGGAAGAGAAGAGCTCCCTGCTTTTCTTTCTCCGCATACATTTCTATCTCCTCCTCCCTTTCTTTCTCTCCCCTCTTTTCAATCTCCCCCTTCCCTCGCAGGGAAGGGGGCCGGGGGGTTAGGTCCTGAATGCCCACCTCTTCGAGCCGAACCTCGACGGAGCGTTTGCCCTATTCGCTCTTCGCGCACTCCTCGGATCGGCCGAGGAGGGTCTCGACCGCGTGGTCGAGGACGGGCGCCAGGAACCCCAGCGATTCTGTCACCGCCCTGGGGCTTCCGGGGAGGTTGATGACGAGGGATCGCCCCAGGATACCGGCGATTCCCCGGCTCAGAGCGGCCCGCGGGGTGATTTCGCCGCTCTTTCGTCGGAGCATCTCGGGGATCCCGGGAACCTCCCGCTGGATCACGCGCTTCGTGGCCTCCGGGGTTACGTCCCGCGGCGCGAGCCCGGTCCCTCCGGCGGTGATGACCAGGGCGGCGCCCGCAGCGGCGGATTGAATCGCGCCGGCGATGGCGTCCTCGTCGTCGGGAACGATATGGGTTCGGATGACATCGACCCCCATTTCGCCCAGGGCGGCCGCGGCGGCCGGACCGGTCAGGTCCCGCCGCGCACCGCCGGAACGACTGTCCGAGGCGATGATGACAACGGCCTTGATCCGCGCGCTATCCATGGTCGCTCACTTTCTCGAGTAGGGCCCGCTCCGGCCACCGTCCTTGAAATCCAACTGAATGCCGCCGATGGACATGGCGCGATCCACGGCCTTGCACATGTCGTAGACCGTCAGCGCCGCCACCGACACGGCGGTCAGCGCCTCCATCTCGGCGCCGGTCTTCTGATTCGTCACCACGGCGGCGCTCAACGAGACCCCGTCTTCGGTGAGCGTGCAGCGGACATCGATATGCTCGAGCATCAGCGGATGGCAGAGGGGGATCAGCTCGGCGGTGCGCTTGGCGGCCATGATGCCGGCGATGCGGGCGGTCTCCAGGGGATCCCCTTTTGGCGTGCGGGCCTCCCGGATCGCATCGATTCCCTTCTGGGACATCGCCACCCTCCCCGACGCCCACGCCTCCCGTCGGGTGACCGCCTTGCCCGATACATCCACCATCCGGGCCGCGCCCTTTTCGTCGGTGTGGGTCAGTCTGCCCATCGAGTCATCTCCCTTCTTTATGAAGCCTTACCCCAAACCAGCACCTCCACCATCTGCCCCGGCGCCAGCATCGCCGCTTCCCTGGGGGCCAGGATGAGTCCGTCAGCCGCGGCGGCGGCCGGAATGTCGGCGGATCCCGCGCTCTTCAGCGGACGGGCGGAGACGCCGCCGTCGAAATCGAGGACGGCGGGGATGAACCACAGCCGCTCGGTGGTCTTGCGAATTCCATCCGTCAGTCGGGCGCGCACCACCGCGGTGGCGCGACGCTCGAGCCCCATCCGTATCCCGAGGGCGACGCTGATGAATGCCCGGGAGGCCACCAGCGCGGACACCGGATTCCCGGGCAGCCCGAAGACCAGCTTGTCACCCAGGGTCCCGAACACAAGGGGCTTGCCCGGCTTCACCGCGACCCGCCGGAAGTGGATATCGATCCCCAGCTCATCGAGCACGTCCTCAACGAAATCGTAGGTGCCGGCGGACACCCCGCCGGAGACCAGCAGGATGTCGTGCGCCATCCCCCGCGCCACAGCCGCCCGGGTCGCCTCCCGGTCATCGTCGACCCGCCCGAGATCCACCGGATCGAGCCCTCGCTCTTGGAGGAACGTCGCCAGGGCGACCCGATTGCAGTCCCGGACCTGCCCCGGCTTCGGCGTCTCGCCGGGGTCCACCAGCTCGGCGCCGGTGGAGAGCACCGCCACCGACGGCCGCTCGAACACCCAGACGGGATCCGCCCCGGCCATGGCGAGCAGCGCTGTCCGCCTGGCGTCGATATGGGTCCCGGCGCTCAGCAGCCGCTCCGAGGCCCGGGTGATCTCCCCGACGGGGCTGACGTGATCGCCGGGGCGCACCGCGTGATGAACGGTCACCCGCCGGTGTCCAAACCCCGAGGTCCGTTCCACCATCACCACCGCGTCGGCCCCCTCCGGCATCGGCGCTCCGGTCATTATGGCGGCGGCCTCTCCCGGCCCGATAAAGCGCCCAGGGGTGGCGCCGGCGGGGATCTCACCTTTCACTGCCAGGTCCGCCGGCGGCGAGGCGAGATCCGCTGATCTCACGGCAAAACCGTCCATCAGGGCCTTGTCGAACGGGGGGACGTCGAGGTCGGACGCCACCTCCCGGGAGAGAATCCGGCCCGACGCTTCCGACAGCGGAACGGCGAGCTCGCGGGAGGGCCTCGGCGTCGCGGATTCGATCATTGCAAGGGCGTCGCGGTATTCGATCATCCCGCCCCTCGGCTGGTTTCGGTGATCCCGTCGCATAGGGTTCTAATAGCCGATATTCTCGAAATGAAAAGTCACGGCTTGTACGGTTAGCCCCGTGGGGCTGTATAATGGGGCGTGCTCGCCCCGTACCCCGGTAGGACGAATAAGCGCCCTGCGCGTATATGTTTGTCGTCGACATCCAGGTCCCCCCGTCCAAGGCGAGCGTGTGAAAGTGAGTGTCGGGCCCCGACCCTGATTTTGGTTGCCCGATGTGAGGAATTCTGACAAGAATAGAAAACTCAACCTGTTGTCTATGGAAGTATATGGAGCGAGTTCATGACGGATTCTTTTGTGAGGCGACCCGCGGCTCATACTCGAGTGGGTTTTGTTGCGATAGGAATTCTGGTGTTTATTGGAATTTCGATCGCGCCCCCGAGGATTCTTGCCGATGGCCACAAGGCCGAACGCCCCATCTTAGTCGTGCCGGAGGACACCTATCCCATCACGTTTTCGAAGCTGCTCGTTCGACCCAGTGACACATATGATATCTCTTTGGCGGGAGCCGAGTTCAACGTGATGATTCTCGAGGCTTTGCGGCGCCTCGGATACAACGCCGTCGGCGCGGAGAATCTGCTCTTCGACGTCCACGAGTCGCACAAAGCCAGAATGGTCCTCGGCGGCAACCTCACCGACCTCACTTGTCGCCGGGAACCGCCCTTGGAGGGGAAGACGTGCAGTCTGTCGGTGACATGGGAGCTGTTCGATGTATTGAAAAAGAAGGTCATCTATAAGGTGGCGACCCGCTCCCACGGTCGCATTCGTAAAGGGAAGAAGTTGAACACGGATCACGTTCACAAGCTGGTGCTCCGCGCTTTGGACTCCCTGCTCTCCCGATACAAGTTCGTTGATATTCTCACAAAGACCGATGAGCCCCCATCGCTCGGCCACGAGAGCGCCGAATACAAGCGTTGTGCCGCCGAACCCCGTGCGCTTCCGGAGGCCATGGATGAGGTGCTCGAGACTGTCGTTGTCGTCAAACACGGCGATACGGCGGTGGGCGCCGGGGTTTTCTTTTCGCCGGACGGCCTCGTCCTCACCGCCGACCATGTGGTGGAGGGCGAGCTTGCGGTCACTATAGAGACCAAAAGCGGGATACAGCTCGAGGGGCGGGTGCTCAGACGGGATCCCCTTCAGGACATCGCGGTGCTGCGGGTAGACGGGCGGGGATTCTCATGCCTACCGCTCAGCGATTCGCTCGTCTCGGAGGGAGTGGCGGTGTACGCCATCGGCAATCCCTTCGACGAACAGCTGTCGTTCTCGGTATCCAAGGGGGTGGTCAGCGGCCTGCGGACCATCGACGACCAGCAGTTCATCCAGACAGACGCGGGCATTAATCCGGGGAACAGCGGCGGGCCGTTGGTGTCGACCTCGGGCCATGTCGTGGGCATCGTCGTCTTCAAACGGATGCTGGCGGAGGGGATCGCCTTCGCGGCGCCGATGCCGAGCTCGATGCATCGAATGAAGATGACCCCGTCAGACGAAACGTCAATAGAGACAGCCCATCGGGACGCCCCGAGAGAAAGCAAAGTCGTCATCGACATGCCCGACTCCGTCCGGGACGAGCGTTCGTTCGTGAGCAAGCAATACAAGAAAGAGCTGCGTGTCATAAAGAGGCGCCGCGGGGGGGGCGGTATCGGCATTTTTTTCGGGACCATACTGACCCTCTCCGGGAGCTTCGTGCTCATTTGGGGGGGAGTCAGAGACGACAACGGTCTGCTTGCTGCCGGCGGGGTGACGATGGGCGTCGGGGTGGGCGCGCTCATAGGCGGCGGCGTGATGGTAGCTTGGGCAAACAAAGAGAAACGGCGTCTCGAGGCCAAGTACAAAATCACCCGTACCATGATGCCGACCCTGACCCTTCGCGGTCCCGCTCTCGACCTCACGTGGCGATTTTAGAGAAGCCGAAGCCGAACAGTGCCCCCAACCCTACAGATCGAAAAGTTTCTCTCGAAAACCGGGCATCTCCCCGAAACGCGGTTATACCGTTAGTCGAAGCTGCCTTCGGTTGCCGGAACGGTGAATGCGTTGGATCAATTCGGGACTCTAATAGACAGGTACGGACGCCGTATCACCTACCTTAGGATATCCGTCATCGATCGATGCGACCTTCGCTGCCTCTACTGCCTGCCGGCCCGGAGAAACCGCGCGGTCTCCAGGGATCGACTGCTTCGGACGCCGGAGATCGTCGAGGTGGCCGCGGCCGCGCGGGATCTGGGCATCACGAAGCTCCGGCTCACCGGGGGGGAGCCGTTGATGCGGCCGGAGGTGGTGGCGATCACGAGAGCCCTCGCCTCCGTCGACGGGATCACCACCTTGTCCATGACCACCAACGGGAGTCGCCTCGACGCGCTCGCGTCGCGACTCAGAGCGGTCGGATTGTCGAGGGTGAACGTCTCTCTGGACAGCCTGAACCCGGACACCTACCGGCGCATCACCCGCGGCGGTGATCTCGACGCCGCCATCGCGGGGATCCGCGCGGCGCGGGCCGTCGGCCTGCCGGTGAAGGTCAACGCCGTGCTCCTCCGCGAGGTGAACGATGTCGAAATAGAGGACTTCGTCGCCTTTGCCCGCCGGGAGGGCGTCGAGGTGCGGTTCATCGAAGAGATGAGCGACGATGACCGCCCGTATGTCCCGGAGGACCGGGTCCTCGAGGCGTTGCGCCGCCGCCACCGCGTCGTCCCGCTCGCCGACGACCGCGAGGCGACACACGTCCGGCGGGTCTCGTGCGGCGGCGCCGTCATCGGCTTCATTTCATCCAGGAGTCGTCGTTTCTGCGGGGCCTGCAACCGGCTGAGGTTGACGTCCACGGGCGAGATCCGCTCGTGCCTGAGCGCCCCCGCCCATGTGAACATCCGAAGGGTGCTCAGGGCACCGCACACCCCCCGGGAGGTTCGGCGCGCTCTGGAACAGGCCGCGTGGCTCAAGCCGGCCGTCGGTCCTAGAACCCGCCCCGAGATGCGGCGGATCGGCGGCTGAGCCGTGGGCGTGATCGAGGCCATCTGCATCAGCCCGACGCGGGGAACCCGGAAATCCCCCGTGTCAGAGGCCACCCTGCAAAGCGATCACGGCCTGGTGGGGGATGCCCACGCGGGACCGAGCCACCGACAGGTCAGCCTGCTCGCCCTATCGGATATCGAGACGATGCGCGCCAGGGGCGCGACCCTGCCGCCCGGGGCCTTCGGAGAGAATCTCATCGTCTCGGCGTGCGATCTCTCCCCCCTCGGCATCGGGAGCCGACTGCGACTCGGCGCCGTCGCCGAGCTGATCGTCACCCAGCGGGGCAAGGAGTGCCACACCCGCTGCGACATCTACTTTCTGACCGGCGACTGCATCATGCCCCGGCGGGGGATCTTCTGTCGGGTATCCAAAGGCGGGGTGGTGGTCGCGGGGGACGCGATCGAGGTCGTGGAGACGAGGGCCCTCGAGCCCCCGTTCCCGCCGTATCGGGATTGACCCCGTGTTCGCCGGGTTGTCACCCTGCTCCTCTCGAAGGGCGCGGACCTCGGCGCGTCGCCTGAGGATTCGGATGACGACAGCGCGCCGTGGACGGCCCTTATGCGGGCGGTCAGGCAGCGGGATCTCTTCGCGGTGAGGTACCTGCTGAAGACAGGCGTCTCGCCGGACACGCGCTACAAGGGCGCCACCTTGCTCCACTGCACCGCCGTCAACGGGGACCGGAACCTCATCGCCCGGCTCCTCGAGGCCGGCGCCGATCCCGACGCCGTGGTCCGAAACAACGCCACCCCGGGCCCGCTTCAGCAACAGGGGTTCCTACTCTCCCTTACGGGAGCCGAAGAAGGCCCGTATCCCCTTCTTCCTTCCGCGGATTGGACAGGACTTCGATATCTCTATAGGATGGCCCGGATGGACGAAGACAGAATAAACCCCTACGAGGCCCCGGCGTCGAGCCTTCAATCGACGCCTCCCGAGGGCGCGAGCCCGTCAGCGGGCACGATCAACGGGACGTGGATCGCGGGGCTGGTGATCAACACCCTGATCACCCTCCTGGGGGCCGCGGCCTACGGCGCGGTCCTCGGGCTCATCCTCCTGGTGTTCCTGATCCTCTGCATTCTCGGCACCCTGCTCTACGCTTCCGGCGTGAGGAAGGCGGGGGCGGCGCTGTTCATCATCGGCAGCATCGCCTACGTCCCCATCGGCATCGTCGGGCTGCTCGGGATGCGTAAGGCGCAGGACGCGCTGAAGGCGCAGGAGTTCTTTTCGCAAAGGAGAAACACATGAGCTACTACAAGAACCCCGTATGGTCGAAACTCGAGCTCATCATGGGAATCGTCCTCGTGGCCCTCGGTCTGGCGGTCATGTTCATGACCAATCGAGGGGGCGGTCTGCAGATCGGCCTCGGCGCCATGTTCATCGTGTTCCATTTCGCCTTCGGCACCAAACCCGTGGTGACGCTTCACGACGACTACTTCGACATGAAGGCGGCGCCCCTCGCGGCCAGGCAGCTCGTCCGGTACAGTGACATCACCAGTCTCGATACCCCCCGCCCCAAGAAGGCCAGCGTCATCACCCGTAGCGGCAAGACCATCGGTCTCCCCCTCGGGATCCTGACGGTGAACGACCGGGAGAGCCTCGTCAGCGAAATCCGAAAACGAATCTCCTGATTCGGCTATCGCCGCCTGCGGGGGGTCGTCCGCCTGGGGGCGCTCTTGTTGCGCGTCCGGCTTCCGCTCGCGCGGCTCGGAGCGGACCTGACGCGCGGCTTGCTGTGGGCGCCGGAGTTGAAGCGCTGCTTCGGTTTGCTGTCCGAGTAGGACTTCTTCTTCCGGCTCGAGTTCTCCTTGGAATCCTTGGGCTGAGGCTTCGGCGTGTACTGTCTCGCGGGGGCGCTGCGCCGCTCGGCTTTGGGGGACCGGAGCACGGGCCGCGGCGCTCTCTGGGAGCGCGTCCCGGCGCTCTTCACGGGGGCCGGACGCGATTTAGCTCTCTCGGGCGAGCGCCAGCCCGTCTTGATCTCCGGCCGGCGGGCCGGTTGACGGACGGCGGGGGACCGGGTTTTGAAACCGGACGGCTCGGGCTGTCGTGAGACGGTCGGGCGCTTCTGATGCTCGGACCGGTGGAACCGCTCGCCCGCCGGGCGCCGCCGGTCGGACTGCCGGAGCCGCTCGACGGCGGGGCGTTGCCGATGGATATCGCCGCGGGGACCGTACACCCGACGCCCCGTCAACGACGCCGCGCTGCCGGGACGAACAGCCGCCGGACGGTCGAGGTCGGCGACCCGCGTACGGGTCTTGTGGACACCGTTGGAACGGTACGAGTAGATATTGCCGTCCCTCGGCCGGGCGGTCCGCCCGACGGCGCTGTATCCGGCGGATCGGCCGGCGGCGTACCCGTGACGATATCCGTTGCGGTACCCGTGATAGTAATCGTGGTGGTGGTGGTGATAGTACCCGTGCCGGTAGCCGTAGATATAGCCCCCGGGCCCCCAATACGCGCAGGGGAAGGGGAACCAGCCGAACGCGATCCAGCCGTAGCTGAACCCGACAGGGTAGCCCCACCAGCCGATATAGGGGTGGTAGTGGACACCGAACCCGAAGGTGACCGGGTGGGGAAAGTAGTAGGTATCGTACCACGGATCGTAGTAGTACCCCGTCCCGTAGATCACCGTGCCGTGGTAGACATAGGCGCTGGTGTACCCCGGGGTGTAGCCGACGTAGACTATCGACGGGGTGTAGTCGTAGATGTGGACATAGCGCACGTGATACACGGGCTCGCTCGGGGGAATGTCGTACACCTCGGGCGGCACCGCCACCGCCGCCGCCCACGGGCCCTCGGCGTCGGCCGCCTCGAACCAGACCCCGCCGTCCACCACATAGTAGCGGCCGCGGATCCTGAGCACGGATTTGTTCGCGTTGAGCGCGTAGTACACAGCGGTCCCCCGGATGCGCCGGAACTTGGGGACCCCGTCGTAGAGCACCTCCGCCGTGGCGGTCGCCCGATCGATCTCGGCGGTCTGGGGGATCACCGTATCGAGCACCGCCGCCTCGGCCTCCGGGGTGCCCGCGACGCTGGCGCGCACGCTGGCCACACCGGAGTCCTCGGGGATCCGGGCGAAGTCGTTCGGGAGCCTGTCGGCGCGGATGTGCTGCCAATCGCCGCCGTCGAGGGTCTTGGCGGTATACCAGCGCCCGGAGATCAACACGTAATATTGCTGGGTCCGGATATCCAGCAGGACGTCGTCCTCGGTGTTGTCCACATAGAGCAGGCTCGTGCCGACGATGGAGACGAGCTTGGGCTTTCCGTCGACGACGATGAGCTCCGCCGGCTCGGTGCTGACGATAATCTTCGGAGGGGCGGCGAGCTCGGGGAGGGTGCTGTCCTTGTCATCCGCGTCGCCGGTGAAGGCCTTCTTTGCCAGCGCGGCGATGGGGCCCGGCGGGTTGCGCACGGAACGCCAGTCCCCGTTGAGATCCCGCGCCCGATACCACCAGCGGCCCCCTTTCAGGTAGAAGGCGTTGTCGTCCGGGTTGAGCACGATGAAGTACGCGGTGTTGACGACGTACTTGTAGTACCCGCCCTCCACCTCTTTCAGGATGGGATCGCCGTCGATGGTGACGAGCACCGCCGGGGACTCCTCGTAGTAGATGCGAGGCGGCGTGTTGCGGTACCCGTCGTCGGAGTTCCGCGATCCCGGACCGTCCCGGTTCTCCCTGAAACGGGCGAGGGGCATCGTCAGCTGGGCCTTTTCGAGGGCCTGCTCGACCTTCCCGGTCATCCCGGGGTGGTCCTCCCCTTTCGGATACTTGATGTGCTGAATCGCGATAGACGAGAACCGGGCCCTGCCGTTCTTTTCAACGACAATCGCAGTAAACCGCACCGCGCCGAACGCGGGTGCCTCTCCCGGGGAGCGGAGGGCGAACGCGGAGCGCGCCGTGACGACCTTCTTGGCGTAGGATTCGATGTGGGGCTCGTACACTGTAACATCGGCGCCGTCCGCCTCGAACCGGTAGGGCCAGGTCTCCCCCGACGGCGCCGCGGCCGCGACCCCCGCGGTCAGGAGGAGCGCAGCCGCGACAGCAGAGATCCCCAAAATCCGTTTGTTTTTATTTTTGTATTCAATTGATTTCAACATGTTTCACCTCCCCGGTTTGACCCACGCCCTTTGACCCCTATTCAAGTAAACACCGGTCGCCCTCCTTATTATCACTTCCGCATCGGCCGCTTTCAAGCGTTGAGGCGTGGGAGCGGCTGACGAGTGGACGATTTGGGACGCATTGGCGACGATATGGGTCGAGTCGGACCGTTCTGACCGCTCAGAACCGAACCGGCCGCTTCGGCAGCGTGTCGGCGATGGCGAGGGCTTCGTCGATCTCCTCCAGCAGCCGGGGCTTGCTCTTCTGGAGGGTGCCGGCGAGGGCCAGGTAGTTGGAGACGTGGTTGGAGCGAAAGATAACGCCGTCCGCGTCGACGTGCGCGATGAACCGGCGGCACTCCCGGAGGATTTCTTGCGGGGTGAGCTCCTGGAAGCCGGGCAGGTCGATCGCCTCCTCGAAGCTCGGGGTCCGCGGCGCGAGCATCAGGGTGAGGGCCGACGCGAACCTCGGCCGGGTCCGGTTGATCAGCGTGGCGGAGTGGACGGCGTGCTGCTCGGAGAGGGTCGGCCCGCCGAGCCCCAGGATGATGATGGCGGAGATCTTGATGCCCGCCTGGTGGATCTTGTCGCAGGCCTCGATGATCTCGGCGCGGGTGGTGCCCTTGTCGATGCGCCTCAGCACCTCGTCATCGCCGGATTCGAACCCGATGTACAGCTGGGTGAGCCCGGCCTGCCGCAGCCGGATCAACTCCTCCGGCGTCTTATCGCGGAAGTTCCTCGGGGCGGCGTAGGCCGACACCTTCCTGACCGATGGAATCCTGAGACCGAGATAGTCGAGGACGGCGATCAGGTGTTCCGAAGAGCGGGCCAGCGGATCGCCGTCGCCGAGGAACACCTTTCGTATCCCCTGACAATACGCCGCCGCGTCATCGATGTCGCGGCGGATATCCTCGATCGGACGGGCCCTGAATCGCCGCCCCCGATAGGTGACACAGAAGGCACAATTGTTGTGGGAACACCCATAGGTCGCCTGCAGAATCAGCGCATCGGCCTCTGAGGGGGGCCTGATGAGTGGGGGATTGACGTCGTACATGCCGACTATGTAACCGGCAATCAAACATCAGATCAAATGGATCTATTTTTTTGATGGCTACCGCGAAATCTCACAGGTGCGCGCGAGGGACGTTGTTCCCGGTCACATTTCGTTTCTTCCTGGCGTCCATTCTTGCTTCCCGGACCTGCTGCCTTATCCAGGTTTGACGCTGATGCACCGTCCACCCGGCATGACCCAGCGGACCTGATACGGAACAGACCGGCTCACGCGCTACAGAAAAGGGGCCTTTATCGCCCCCTGAGATATCGATTTTGTCGTGCAGGGGAGTGCCATATTGGGTAGACTCGGCGAGGTGCGTATGTACTCTCAATCCAAACCCGCGTTCATCCTGTCCCTGCTGTTGGTCATGACGGGCTGCAACAGAACGAATGTCCCGTCGACAGGCGGGCCTTCACAAGCTGGTCGCGGCGAAGAAAAGGCGGAAGCCGCGACCGCCCCCCGAGACCGCGCCGATTTTATCGGAGCGCTCGTCGAGGGCCTCGCCCGCGCCGAGCGGGGGGAGCGATGGGGGTTCGTGGACGCGGTCGGAAACTGGGTCATCCCGGCCCAATACGAATGGGCCGAGTCCTTCTCCGAGGGATTGGCCGCGGTGAAGCGCGACGGATATTGGGGGTACATCGACCGGCAGGCGCGCGTCGTGATCGATTTTAGATACCGGGACGCGGCGCGCTTCTCAGAACAGGTCGCCGCGGTGAAGGTCGAGCAGGGGTGGCGCTATATCGACGGGGAAGGCGCGGTGCGGATCGCCGGCCCCTTCTTGTCTGCAAGGCCGTTTCATGAGGGAAAGGCGTGGACGAAATCCGAGACGCTTTTTCTCTACGGCGACCGTGTCGCGGGCGATTTCCCGAGCAAAGATGCGTCGCCATATATGGCGGAAAGCCAGGAAGAGAGAGCGTCAGGCCTCGAAGCCATCGCTCACGGCGGAGAGGAGATCCGGGCGGCGAGTCGTTCGAATACACCGCGGTTGGACAATGAAGTGCTCACGATTCTATATCGTTGGGCACGCAGCGAATCAGAGGTCGCCGCCGCAAAGTGGGACAAAGAACGCGGGCTGATCCGGGAGCCGCAATGGGAAGAGCATGCGTGGCGCCTCATCGATCGGTACGGGCGGTCCGTCGAGCCGTCCGTAGCGGACGCCGAGGGACCGTTCTTGCGGGATCGGGACGCCCCGCGGGAACCGCTCGCCCCGGAGCGCCGCGCATTGCTGGTCAAGGAGCTGCGGCATTTTCACAATATCGACGAGAGCACGGATTCGTCGCGCGTGAGGAAACTGCAGTCGGCGTTCGAAACCCTCGCCATCCAGGAATCGGACGAGGCGATCCTGCCGATCCTCAGGGTCCTGCATCGGGTCAGAGATCGCTCGGCGTTTTTCGAGGCCATGCGGCGGCGGCCGTCGGTCCCCGGTCCCCTGCTGAAGGCCCTAGGACAGAAGAGCGTCCAGATCAGGATCAACGCCCTCGACACGCTGGCACGGATGAGCCCGCGGGTAGACGGCGCGCTTCCCCGCTTGATACGCGCGCTCTCCGATAGGGACGCGCGGAGTGGTCTGCTCGCGACCTGGGCACTTGGGCGAATGGGCGAAAAGGCGCACCCCGCGGTGGGCGCGCTCTTGAAGCGTTACAAGCGGGATCCGAAGGTGGTGGAGGCGGCCGTGCTCGCCATCGGGCCGTCAGCGGTCCCGGAGCTCATCAGAATCCTGGAGCGTTCGCCGAAAGAGACCGGCATCCGTCTCCTCTCCAGGTTCGGCGCCGCCGCAGCGCCGGCGGTGCCCCTCCTCGGGCGATTTCTAGATACCCCCTCGGCCCATGTGAGCGCTCTCGCGTTGACCGAGATCGGGGTCCGGGCGCCTCCCCTCAAGGCGAGGATCGCCGCGCAGTTTCTGAAATCCCTGAAGAGCGGGAATACCGGGGTTCGCTTCGAAGCCGCCTCGGGTCTCGGACGGATCGGCTATGACGACGAATCGATTCGCGCGGCGCTGATCGCGGCGGCCCGCGATGAAAGCGAGACCGGCGATGAAAACGAGACCGGTGATGAAGAGACCGGCGGGGGGTCGGTCAGGCTCGCAGCGGCCCGATCTCTCGGCGCCTTCGATCGGGCGGCGTCCGTGAAGCTGTTGTCCGAGCTCATCGATACGGGGGATTGCAGGGGGGCGCTCCGCAGCCTCGCCGCCCTGGGAACGGACGCGAAGGCGGCGGCAAAGATCCTCCGGCAGGAGCTGCGAACCGTTACCTCTGGGGACCTGTTCTACTCGGATCGATGCGGGCTGTTCGAGGCCACGGCCCGCGCCCTGTGGAAGGTGACAGGAGATCCCGAAGAGGCCCTGCCGTTTCTCATCAAGGAGCTCATGCCGCCGGAGGCGGCGGCGGTCAACTGGGAGAACGGGGCGGAGTGGGAGTGCTTCGAGCAAAGCTGCGATGTGGAATCCCTCACAATACTGAACGAGATGGGGGCGGACGCGGCCGGGGCGGCCCGCCGCCTGGTCCGATACCTGCGCCGGGCCGAATCGGCGAGGGAGGCGGTGTCGGCGGTCTGGCTTCGGATAGGCCCTGCCGTCCTGCCGGAGCTCACGGAGCGCCTGGAGAAGAGCCGGTTGGCGCCCTATGTCACGCAGACGATCCTACACACCATCGGCGAGCTGGGCGCATCGGCCGCCACGGCGCGCCCCGTCCTCGAGAGGCTTTCTTCCGATGACAAAAACGAGAGCGTCCGGGGATGGGCGCATGACGCGCTGTTGAAGATCAACCCGGAGATGTCGGGGGGCAAAGGGCAACGCGATCATGAATAGGCATCACCTATCGTTGGTCCTCCTCCTCCTCTGCCCGATCGACACGGCCTCGGCGGACGGCGCATGGGTCCGGGAAGTCCTGGACGGGAGGGGACGCGTCGTGGGCGCGGTTCCGAGGCAACACACGACCATCGGCATGGCGGGGGAGCGGGTCACCTTGATTCCTTACTACGACGCGTCCGTCTCCGAGCACCCGTTGGTCTTCGTGAACGTGCGCTACGAGTTCCAGAATCCGGGGGACGCGACGACCCTCTCCATCGGCTTCCCGGAGCTCAATCAGGGGGTGCTCGAACAGCGCATGGAGGACTGGTACGAAGACGCGCCGGCCGATTTCAGCTACTATCCATGCCACGGCTCAGAGTACGACGAGTATGACGAAGCTCGCGTCACCTGCCCGGAGAGCATCGATCGCTTCTACGCTGACGTGGAGGGGCACCCCGTCGACATCCGCGTCAGTAAGGGCGAGGGCGAGTATCGACGGTGGTTCGTCTTTGACGCCGCTTTCGGCAAGCAGCGGACGCTGCGGATCCGAAACCTGTATACGGCCCGCCTGGGGTACCTCCGGTGGGAGAGCAACGACTTCTCCGAGCTCGATTACCACCTCTCATACGTCCTGCACACCGGCGGGACCTGGAACGGAAGCATCGGGAGAGGGGTGGTGGAGGCGTGGGTCGGGGGGCGGCGGGTGCTCAAGGAATTCGAGGATCTGAGACCGCTCAAGCGCGATGACATCGAGGTGCCGCTGCCGTTGACCCGGCGGGTCAGCCTCGGGCGCCCCTATCTCGGCTGGGACTACGGAAACGGCAGTGAGTGGGAGTCCGTGCCGCCGACCTTTGTCCGGGACGCTGTTGTCCGCGCCAGCTCCCATCTCTCTGGCGAAGCGTTGTCCCATATCGCCCCCATGGCGCTGGACGGCGACCCGGAGACGGCCTGGATCGACGGCGGCGAATCAGGGGGCGCGGGGCAATGGCTTCAGATCCCCACCTGGTCGATGGGGCGGCTGCGCGGGATGAAAATCCGCTCCGGTTCTGCCGGCACGGCGCCATCACCGATCAAGCGCCTGAGCGTCGTGTGCCTCGACCAGAACGGAAACCAGAACGACATCTCCGTGACCGAGCGAATCTCCGTAACCCTCGAGGACACGAGCGAGGCGCAGCGGGTTCTCTTCGAGCGCCCCCTCGGCGAATGCTACGCCGTACGCTTGGAGATCGACGCGCTGCACGGCCCTGCGGGTTCTCACGCCGCCATCGCGGAGGTGGAGCTCGTCGGGACGAGATGAGCCCGGGCCGGACTGAACGCTCACGAGGATGGCCCCGAATACGATATGGCTACTGCTCCACGAACCGGACGAAGCCGTCGAAGATGGCGCCCGCCTCGCCCTCTAGATAGCTGTTCTCGTTGAGGCGTATCCGCTCGTCGGGGTTGGAGGCGAAGGAGGCCTCGGTCAGGATGGCGGGCATGGTGGTGTTCTGGAGCACGTAGAGGCCGTAGCCCAAAAAGCTCAGGTCGCCGGCGGTGATCTGGGTATCGGTCTCCATGACGCCGTAGAGCTGGGCGGTGGTGTAGCCGGCCCACGCCACGGTGGCGTCATCGTAGGGAACCCCCTCGCTCTCCTCCGCGTACAGCGTGAGGGTATAGTTCACCGAGGTGTCGGTGACCGCGTTGTGGTGCACCGAGATGAAGTAGTCCGCCGCCCAGTCGTTGCACAGGGTCACCCGCTCCTCGAGGGTCGTGACCGCCAGGAGGGATTGCTCGTAGAGGCCCTCGTTGTCGAAGGCGGGATCGAAGATCTCCTCCCGCGAGAGATCGTCGATGATGTTGAAGGTCTCGTAGCCGGCGCTGCTCAGCAACGCCTCCAGATAGTACCCGACCTTTCGGTTGATGATCCCCTCGTACAGCTGACTCCCCTCAACCGCAGGATGCCCCGGACACACGCACACCCTGGCCTTGTCGCCGGGATCGACGTGAAGCGTGATTTCATAGACGAGGACGCCGTCCACCTCGAACCCAATGGACCAATCGCCGGTCTCCTCGAACGCATGCTCGAGGGAGAAGGGACCGGCCGTTTCGACCTCCCCGATCCTAAGGTTCCCATTGGCGAATACCTCGAGCCGCCCCGGTGTCGTCCCCGCGAAGGTGACGGTCTCGAGGCGAAAGACGTGGTCACCATCGGCCGGAGTATCGAGACGGAACGCGACCTCCGAACCGCTGCCCGTGTCCTGAATAGTATCAGTAGACGAGGACGGATCGGTCGATTCAGTGGGATATGATGTATCCGAGGTGTCCGGGAGATCGGTCGGTGGCCCCTCACTGTCTTCGGTGTCACCGGCGGTAACACTGTCCACATCCGAATCCGTATCTCCGTCCACATCGGAATCTGCGTCGGTATCGGAATCGCTGTCCGCGTCGGTATCCCCGTCAGTATCAGTGTCGGTATCGGAATCGCTGTCCGCGTCGGTATCCCCATCGGTATCAGCGTCGGTGTCGGAATCGCTGTCCGCGTCGGTATCCCCATCGGTATCAGCGTCGGTGTCCCCATCGGTATCAGCGTCGGTATCGGCGTCGGTGTCCCCATCGGTATCGGCGTTGGTGTCCGCGTCGGTATCCCCATCGGTATCCGCGTCGGTATCGGAATCGGTGTCCGCGTCGGTATAGGGGGCGGTCTCGCTATCGTCGCTGTTCCCCTTATCACTATCGCGGTCACTACCGTTTTCAACAGAGGACCATCCGCAACCGAGGGGGGAAACGGCAACCCAAAGGATGGAGAGCATGGCGTAGGCATACAATCTGAAGGGGGGTGCGCTGATACGTTGTGACCGGCGGGACATTGCTTTTAAATGTAATTTCGATTCGAAGCACTTCAAGAATTTCTGGCGACGCTTCGCCTCAAACCGACACATAAGATGGCGGGTTGCCGGCTCATATCGCGAAACAGTAAAAGGCCCCGTACCCCCGCGAATCCCGGACTTTCCGGCGACCTATCCTCAGGGGGGGTGTTTACTTTTCGGTGCTCTAGCCCTTGCTGCCGGAGCACTGGACGTCCCGGAAGCGGAGGCTGGGGGAGCGATTGGAGGCGTAGGGCCAGGGGTCGGAGCCCACCTCTACGAGGCGCTTCCAGAGCTCGAGGTGGTTCCCGGCCATGTTCATCTCGCTCACGGGGTGCTTGATCCGCCCCTTCTCCACATAGAACCCGCGGATGCCGAGGGAGAAGTCGCCGGTGGTGGAGTTGGAGTTCCCCCCGAGAAAGCTGGTGATGTAGATCCCCTTGTCCATCCTGCTGATCATCGCCGCGGCGTCCCGCTCTCCCGCCGCCCACACCAGATTGAAGCTGCTCCCGCTGGTGGGCTCCTGTCCGAGCTTCGAGGCGTAATAGGTGTCGAGAAAGTAGGTCTTGAGGACCCCCTTGTCGAACACCATCCGAGGGACGGTCGCCATCCCCTCGCTGTCCCATAATGAGGAGGAGAGCCCCCGCTTGAGGTGTGGATCGCTCCTGATGCTGAGCCGCTCGGAGGCCACGACCTGCCCCAGGCGGTCCTCCATGAAAGACCGTCGCTGCTGGAGCGCGCTGCCGTTCAGGGGAGCGAGCAGGTGGCGGCTCAAGGTGGGCACGGCGCGGTTGTCCACCACAACCTCGTACTTGTCGGTATCCACCTGCCTCGAGCCGATCTGATCGACGGCGCGTTTCAGCGCGTTTCGTCCGATGACCGCCACTTCGGGCAGATCGGACGCGAAGGTCCCGCCGCCGTAGTCGCTGCCCCGCGGCTTCTTGTCGTCCTCGTCCCGGATGGAGACCGTAGCCGATCGCCAGGTGGAGGTGCCCTCCTCCGACGCCTCGAGGCCGTTGGTGGCGAACAGCACCGACAGGTATTCGTAGTCGCTCACCGATGAGGTGACCGACACTATCCGATCGCGCTCCTCCCCTGCCCTCGCCGCCGCCTCGAGCGCCTCGGCGGTCTCCAGCCGCTGATCCGGGCTCACCTCGGAGATGGTCGGATCGAAGATCTCGAGATCCACCGCCGTTCCCTCGTACCGTTCGGGCTCCGGGAGATGCCGGTGCTCGTCCCGGGCCAGGTAGCGGGTGGCGGTGACGGCGTTCTCGACATACGATGCGATCGCCTCGCGCCTCAGATCGGAGGTCCCGTTCGACGAGAACCTGCCCTCCACGAAAAGCGTGACGCTCAGACTCTGCTGGGTGCTCTCCCGGATGCGATCGAGCTTGCCGTCCCGCCACTCCACGCTCACCTCCCGTGAGTTGGTCGCCGACACCCGCGCGTCGTCCGCGCCGGCCCGCTTCGCCACCGTGGCGGCATACTTCGCCAGATCCATAATCTTCTGATCGGTCATCCCACACCTCCCACTGAGATGCCGCCGCACTTGGCGGTCGGCAGGCCCATCCCGACCGGCACCCCCTGGCCGTCCTTGCCGCAGGTGCTCGCCCCCACGCTCATCTGAAGGTCGTTCCCCACCATCTCCACCTTCTCCAGCACCTCGGGACCGAAGCCTATCATGTTGGCGTCCTTGACCGGCCGGGTCAACTTGCCGTCCTCGATGAGGTACCCGTTCTTGAGGTAGAAACTGAAGTCGCCGGAGCCGATGTGGACCTGTCCGTTGGTGAACGTCTCCGCGAGCACGCCCTTCTTTACGGAGCGGATAATCTCCTCGGGATCGTGGGGGCCGTTCATCATATAGGTGTTCCGCATCCTCGGCACGGGGGGGTACTGGTAGCTCTCCCGGCGTCCGTTGCCCGTCGGGGTCACCTTGTAGTGAGCGGATGAGATGCGGTCGTGCATATAGCTCCTGAGGATACCGTTCTCGACGAGCACAGTGCGCTCGGACGCTATCCCCTCGTCATCGATGTTGATCGACCCCCGCTCGTCCGGGTTGGTCCCGTCGTCCACGATGGTCACGAAGTCCGGGGCGATCCGCTGACCGATCTTGTCCGCGTAGACCGATATCCCCTTGCGGTTGAAGTCCGCCTCCATCCCGTGACCGATGGCCTCGTGGAGCAGGATGCCGGAGGTCCCGGGGGCGAGCACCACCGGATACTCCCCGGCCGGGGGCGTCGCGGCGTCGAAGAGCACCACGGTTTTTCGCGCGGCCTCGCTCGCCAGCGCGTCGATCTTTTCGGGGGTGTAGAACTCGAACCCCGCGCGGCGACCGAAGCTGTGGTAGTTCTCCTCCCGCCGCCCCTCGTCCTCGGCCACGCAGGTGACGTAGACGGTCGTCATCGGGCGGGTGTCCTCCACCATCGCGCCGTTGCTGGCGGCCAGGAGCACGCGGCTCACCTGATCGCTCATATAGACCTGCACCTTCCGGATACGCGGATCATACGCGAACGCCTTCTGGTTGGCCTGCTCCAGGAAGGGAATCTTTTTATCAATCCCCACCTCCTCCCAGGAGATCTTCATCCCGTAGTGTGACGCGGGAGTGACCTTCACGATGGGCTTCTTCAGCGGTGATGCCGCGCCGTCCGCCACGACAGCGGCCGTGCTCGCGGCGTTGAGGAGGGCCTGCTCGCGCAGATCCTCGGTGAAGGCGAACCCCGTCTGATCACCTTTGACCACACGGATACCGCACCCGAGCTCCACATCCGCGTAGGCCCGGTTGACCTCCCCGTCCTGGAGGCCGAGGTAGTTGGTTATTGTGTGTTGGAAGAAGAGGTCGGCGTACTGACCTCCCCTGGCCATCGCCCGTTCCAACACGTTCCGAAGGAGTGTCTCGTCAACACCGAACCCCTTGAAGTATCCCATATCACCTCTCTCTTCAGTGGGGGGATTGGACGATGACGGCATGGCGGTCCCCGGTCCGGTCGCGCCTCCGCACCCACTGAGAATTCCCGACAGGAGGAGCGCCCCCCCGCCCGCCGATGATGTCAGGAGGAAACGGCGTCTCGTCCACTCCTCCATTTCCTTGTCTCGACTCACTGTCATTGAACATCCTCTTTAAGCTTATAACCGTCGTCTCCCGTCTGTATTCCGATCAGAACAGTTGAAAAATCAGGGTAACACGTTAGCCCCAATAGTAAATAACCTGTATCTCAACAGACCGCAAAGCCCTGCCTCCTGGAAGGCAACTGGACCATGGTAAGGAAGCACAGCATTGTCGGGCAGGACGGGGTTGAGTCGAGTGATGCCTCTTCCCTCTTACTCCCCTCTCCTCTTTTCGGAGAGGGGCCGGGAGTGAGGCTCTTTTCGGAGAGGGCCGATAAGTCCAAGCTAGTGCTTCGTCAACTTGACTCTGACGGGTGCAGATCTTGTTCCCCCTTGATTAAGGGGGTTAAATACCACCAGTTCAACTGGGGGTATTTAACCTAACGAAGCCCCGTCGAAATTATCAATTGCCCACCATAGATTAAAAATTATAGTAATGCTAATATTACTTTTCAGTAAGAAAATGACTTTTCAAAAGAAATTTTACAGCTCACTACTGAATACAGCATCCCGGAAGTGGGGGGGCACATCGCGCCCCCGAACAGCATATTCTTTGCCAGTTGTGCAAAAGACTACACACTTATCAAAGATTATATATCAAGATGGATCCGTAGCCGCGGGGTGTTAGAAGCAGATGGAATGAAGCAACAAATTACCATATTCTTTGTTGTTGCTCTTGCGATATTCGCGCTGGGGTATGCTGCTTTTTCCATCCTCTTCAGAACAGACAATCCCCCGGAAGCCAACGTCGTGATGCAGTATGCCGTGTCGCCATCCCGCCTCGATGCGGCCAAGGGGCTGGTGGTCAAATCCGTTACGGGAACCGCGGAACGGAGCGATCTCCACAGCCAGAAGTGGTTTCCGGTAGAGCCGGGTAACGAGCTCTTTGTCGATCAGATGATCCGAACGCAGAGCAACGCCAGCGTCAGGCTGGCGGTTGATGAGAAGTCGAAGATAGAGCTCTCCGGAGGGGGGGAGCTGAGCATCGATGCCATCTCCGACACCGTCCATAAGCTTCATCTGTCCGAGGGACAGGTGACCGTCGACTATGCTCCCTCCGAGCAACGCATGCTCGAAATCACCGCCGCGAACAGCAAGGCGCTGGCGGCGACCGACTCCGGCCGGTTCGTTATGCAGAACGCGGACGGACAGGTGTCGGTGGCGACGAGCAAGGGCAAGGTAGAGCTGACCGCCGAGGACAAAACTGTCGTCGTCGGTCCCAATACAATCTCCCATGTATTGCCTGGAAGAGCTCCGGAGACACCGACGCAAATCCCGCTCAAGGTCATGCTCCGGGTCGCCAACCCGGAGAAGCTGCGTCAACAGGACAAGGTTACGACCATCAAGGGGAAAACCAACGTAGGCGCCATCGTTCGGGTCAACGATATACCCGCCGCGGTAGGCGTGGACGGCCGGTTCGAGGTGGCCGTTCCCGTAGAGACCGGAAAGGACAGGCTCATGGTAACCGCCAAGACCGCTTGGGGAAGCGCGAAAGAGGAGGTTCAGCTCATCACCGCTACACACAAAATAAAGGAGGCACAGAAAATTAACAGCGCAAAGGTCCGGTGGGGGAAGCCCCATAAAAAGAAACGCAAGCTGCAACCGTGAACAGATGTTGAGAGTTTCGATTCGAATAGTACTATTGCTCCTGCTGTTGTCTCCGGTGGAGACCTTTGCGGCGGCGATAGACATTTTCGTAACCCCCGACAGGCCGGTCCTCGGAGAAACCGACCAAACGACCGTCACAATCCGCTTGGCGTCACAACCCGGGAAACCGTGTGAGGCAGTCCGCATCCAGGCCAGTACGGGTACGGTGACCGAGCCCCGTTACGAACTGTCAGGAGACTACACAGCGATCTATAACCTTCCATCCGACTACTTCCCCCGTTTCGCGCTCCTCGCCGCGACGGCCACCTGTTCCGGGAAAACCGCCACCGGCATCGCCGTAATCAAGCTTTACGGCGCGGGTGAGGTCGAGGTAAAATCCACGCCATTCTCGAAGGTTACGCTTCAAATCGGAAGGGATACATTCGGTCCGGTCACCACCAACCGATATGGCAAGGCCCGCATCCCCATCGTTGTGGGTCCGGGAATTCAGACGGGCTTGGTGGGAGACAAGGTCATCGATTTGAACCTTCCGAAAGCCAACCGGATCCTGACGATTTCCGAAACTAAATCCGTCAGTGTGGACAGAGACGAGAAGGATCCCGCGGACCTGTGGATCTATGCCATCGATCCCCTCGGGAAACCGCTCCGTTCGGCGGACTTCGAGGTGACTGTAGAGAAGGGAAAAATCCCCTCTATCGACATCGTTGCGCCCGGTATCTACAACGCCCGCTACCTCCCTCCGGATGTTGTCGGAGACGGAGAGGAGACGGTCACTATCGGACTGAAGGGAGACGCCTCTTCGGTGAGCAGGGAGCACCTCGTCGTCGTCGCAGGCGAACCGTCATCCATCGTCATCGAGCCCTCCCCGAAGGTATACACCGCGGGGACAGGTGCCCCCTTGCGAATCATCGCGACGGTGGTCGACAGAAAGGGAAACCCGACCATCGGCGATATCGACGCCACGGCCAGCTTCGGAGAGCTCTCCGAACTCTCCGCGACACCCCTGGGGGGCGTGGAGATGGCGTTGACGATCCCCGACCGGTTCGAAGGGAGACACCACAGTGATGTCACGATGACGCTGCGCCAGAATCCGGAGATTACCTCCACCTTGCCGATCCCCCTTGAAACCGCCCCCCCTAAAGCGATCGATATCAGAGGGCTCAACGCGCCCATACCGGCGGACGGTCTCACGACGGTTCGCCTCCCCATGTCGGTCCAAGATGAGTTCGGCAACCCTATACGGGAGCTGACCATCGCGCTTTCGTCATCATCGGGGACCACCCCACTGCTCGCGGAGCACGATGGAGACCACTACCGCATCCCATATACCCCCCCACTCGGACGCGGCAAGGGGAAGGCCACTATTGAGGCCAAGGTGGCGACACTGACTACCGAGACCCAGATTTCCCTGACCAACCGGACCTACCTGCTGGCCATCACGCCGATGGTGGGCTACATTACCAACTTCGGCCATATGCACGCCCCCTATATCAACGCCGAGATCGAGATGAGCCTCTGGTACCTCCTTCGTGGCGCCCACGCCAGCGTCGACATCGGTTACTACTTTTCCAAGGGCAGCCTGGATTCGGAATCCTATGCCTCAACGATGTATGCCATCCCCCTCATCGCTTCATTGGGCTATCGCTACCACTTCATCCCTCGCCTCTTCGTCGCGATATCAGCGGGGGTCGGCGTGCATTTCATCCGAAACCGAAACGAGAGCTCGGATGGATTCAGAGCGTTGGAGACCTCGGCGCAGCTGGGAATCCATGCCATGAGCAGTATCGGATTCCGCGTGGGGCCGGGAAATATTCTCGTGAGGGCCGGTTATGTTCACGCGAAGCCCACCCACATATCATCGCTCTCGGGCCACATCGGTGGCTTCACCCTCTTTTTGGGCTTTCGGTATGGTTTTGACATCTGAAACCGAACGCGTTTAAATTTCCGGATGGATGAAGTCTACAGACAGACCCGGAGGGCCTCTTTTATCGCGCTCCTTATCAATATCACGCTCAGCGGGGTCAAGCTCATCGGGGGAATCATCGGTCACAGTCAAGCTGTCGTTGCGGACGGGATCCACTCCCTCTCCGACACCGCGACCGATCTCGCCATCCTCATCGGTGTCCGCTTCTGGTCGGCCCCGCCGGATGAAGACCACCCCCACGGCCACAAACGGATAGAGACCGTGGTCACCGCCACCATCGGTCTCATCCTCTTCAGCGTCGCCATCGGGCTGGTCTATGACGCCCTCAGCTCGATCCATGACGGCCCGAAGCAGGCGCCGGGTTGGGTGGCGCTCGTGGTCACGCTGGTCGCTATCGCCGCAAAGGAGGTGCTCTTCCGCTACACCATCAAGGTGGGTAAACGCATCGGCTCCTCGGCGGTGATCGCGAACGCCTGGCACCAGCGCTCCGACGTCATGAGCTCCATCCCCGCCGCCTTCGCCGTGGTCATCTCCAAGTACTTTCCGGAGTGGCGCTTCGTCGACGCCATAGGCGCTATCGTCGTCTCGGTCTTTATCTTCAAGGCCGCGTGCGATATCGTCTTCCCGGCCCTCAAGCAGCTCGTCGACACCGGGGCCTCCACCGCGACCTGCGAAAGCATCCGGACGATAGCGACCCGGAACGACGGCGTTCGCAACGTCCACGCCATTCGAACCCGCTATATGGGCTCCGGTCTGCAGGTGGATCTGCATATCGAGGTCGACGGTGAAAAGACCGTCCGGGAGGGGCACGACCTTGCGGGCCTCGTCAAACACCGGTTGCTGAAAGAAGGCCCGAACGTCATTGATGTCATCGTCCATATCGAACCCTCGGACGAGTCTCAATGATCCCCCCTCCCCCTATCGGATATCCCTGCCACTGAGGCGAGCCTTTTGTAAACAGACATCTGAAAAGTTGCTACTTACTTACCGTGTAACTGAAAAATTATTGCTAAACAGTATTTTAACTCCTATTTTTGCAAAATAGTAATTACATTAAAAACATGAACCCCTTGGTTGTGAGAATTGGACTCAATAGAGCCATACCAAGCACCTTTCACAAGGAAGTCATATGAAACATCTTCTATATTATTTCATTGCATCCATAATGGTGATTTCATGCACTACCGTTGACAATACCGTGGGGACTCACCAACGTCATTCTGATACTGATACAGTTGATCAACCTACTGAAAATATTACAATTACTTCGGTTCCCACAGATGAAGAGACAGACACAATCATCCCAAGCTGGCCTATTGATGGGGATACCGATGCGGATGCCGATGCGGATGTTGATGCCGATGCTGATGTTGATGCGGACACTGATGCCGATACGGATGCCGATACCGATACAGATGCCGATACCGATACGGATGCCGATACCGATACCGATACGGATGCGGATACCGATGCTGATACGGATGCGGATACCGATGTGGATGCCGATGCCGATGTGGATGCCGATGCCGATGGTGATTCAGACGCTGACACCGATACGGACACAGATGCGGATACGGATACCTGCCCTTCCCTTCAGGTTGGGGAATCGGTAATCGGCACCATCGACGAGTGGACCCACTTCGGATCCGCGAATGTGTCGCTGGTACAGGTAGAGGGAATGGAATTCACTGAGGCGTGGCATAGCAGCATGGGCAATCCGATACCGGACCCCACCACGACCCAACTGCGCCAACTCAACACCACTGATATTATAGCGGGAGATGTGCTGCTCGCGAAGTTCTGGGGGCGGTGCCTGAGCTCGGCGGACGGACTCTGCTACTCGGGATTCATCGTCGAGGAGGAGTCCTCTCCGTGGACCAAATCCGTTCAATTCTACTTCACCCTGGAGGCCAACTGGCGATACCTGGAAGTGCCCTTCACCGCCGCCACCCCGATCCCGTCCGGTTCCGGGGTAGCCACCTTCCGTCTGGGATTCCCGAATCAGATCATAGAGTTATCTCCCGTGAACATCGTAAACTTCGCCAACATGGTCGAAGTGGGTTGTCTGCCCAAGGCCGAGGAAATGACCGATGAGATACGAATCGTCAGCACCCCTTCAACGAACGCTGTCGTCGGGGATGGCTACATGTATCGAATTGAATACAGCGGCGCGCCCGGTGCAGAGGTGATCCCGAGCGGTCTGCCGGACTGGCTCGAGCTCACAGGCTCGGACTACCTCGAGGGGACGCCGTCGGGTGACAATGTGGGGCTTACCGATACCATCATGATAACGGTCGAAGATGCTAAAAGCGCCGATTCCCAGACATTTCGAATCGAGGTCGTCGATACCTAAATAAAAATCCCCACCCGGGTTATAAAAATCCCCACAAAAATCCCCACCCGGGTTGTTAAAAATCCTCGCCATTCTGCGTCCACCAAAATCCCCACCCGGGTTGTTACAAAAATCCCCACCCGGGTTGTTAAAAATCCTCGCCCAAAATCCCCACCGGGTTGTTAAAAATCCTCGCCATCCTGCGTCCCAGCCGATTCTTGTGCGAGCTCTCGATCAGCCGATTCCCGATGGTCGCAGGTCGGATTTCGGATAATTTGTCGCCCAAACGACACGCAATCCTGGCGGGAGTTGCGCGGTGGACAAACGTTTCCGTTGGCATAGCGGGAATGCGAAGAGAAAGATCTTCCGTTTTCAACTTTCGTTGTCAGGGAGACGCGCCCTGTGTGGGCTCGGGCTTGCACTTCACACCGGCATGCACTCTCATGGCGTAGGTGCCCGCAGGGAATACGATGTCGTGTTCGCCGTCCCGCCACCTCTTGAGCGATTCCTTGTAATCCGACTGAAAGC
>JBNLED010000201.1:0-26018 GCA_050304755.1 Polyangia bacterium
CGTCTGAAAAATGCAACCAGTCGCCTATTTGCAACTCGATTATCTCGCTAATGAGTCTTCCGTGGGTGGGGAGAACCTGGACATCTGCAAAGCCTGACTTCTTTACAGATAAGGCAAGTTTGATGACGTGCCCGCCTTCGCTCGCTGCGCGAGGCTACGGCGAGGTCTTGGACTCACGATTTTGAAATCGAAGATCTCGCCGTAGGCTGTGCAGAGGCGGACAGACGTCCTCGTACTGGTCGGCTTGAGGCGAACTTCGCTAACGTTTCCTCCGGCTCTTCTTCCGCCCCTTCTTTTCCAGATCGACCTCGATGGTCTTGTCCGAGTCCGGGGAGATCTCCACCTTGAACGGCTTGTGGTTGCTCGACTTCACCCGCAGGGTCATCTTCTCTTTGGACCGGGGCAGGGTCACCTTCTGGGAGACTTTCTTGCCGTTCAGGGTTATTCGTGCCTTTTTGGGGACGCCCTTCAGCTTTATCGTGACCGTCTCGGACGGCGACTCGGCTTCCGGGGACGGCGCGTCGCTCTCCTCAGCCGTTTCCTCGACCGCGCCCTTTTCGGCGGTGTTCTCGCCGGGCTCCCCGTCGCCGGTCTCCTTCGGGACCTCCCCCGCCGCGCCTCCGGCTTCGGTGCCGGGATTCCGGGGAGTTGTCTCCGATGACGGGGTCGCAGGGGCGGCCTCGGGGGAGCCCGTCCAGTAGGCGATGGCGTTCTCGAATATCGATACGCCCGATTCCACGACGGACTGTCCGTCATCCTTGAAGTAAAATGCCAGCCCGATGAGCGCGCTCGCCGTGACCAGGAACACCAGGGGCCAGAGCAAGGCGCTCCGCTGCATGGGCGAACGGGTTCCCGTGGTGCCGAACTCGAGCTCCCGGAGGGTCGCCCCGCCCACCACCGATCGCTTCCCGTGTTCGGTCAGCACCGCCGGGGGGGGCAGCATCGAGCTCTTGAGAGCCGCCGCCGCGGAGTCGGTCATCGCCTCGTCCCCGCCGTTCTTGAACGGCATCAGCTCCTGGATCATGGCCGGGACATTCGGATACCGGTTGTCCCGATCCTTCTCCATGGCCTTCTCGACCACCGCCACCAACCCCTCGGGCAGCCCCTTGGCCAGCGCGGCGAGAGGCGGTGCCTCCTCGAGGAGGATCTCGCTGAGCACCTCGTTGTAGCTCTCCCCGAAGAAGGGGAGCTCACCGGAGAGCATCTCGTAGAGCATGACCCCGGCGGCCCAGATGTCGATCCGGGCGTCGACCTCCTTGCCCCGGGCCTGCTCCGGGGACATGTAGTTCGGCGTGCCGAGCACGGTGCCGGTCTTGGTCAGCCCCTGATCCCCCACGTCGTCCTGTATCTTGGCGATGCCGAAGTCGAGGAGCTTGACCTCCTGGCGCCCCCGGCTGTCCACCGCGAGAAACACGTTGTCCGGTTTGAGATCCCGGTGAATGATGCCCTTCTTGTGGGCCACCACGAGCGCCGAGAGGACCTGCAGGATGATGGCCACGGCGCGGGACGGCGAGAGCCGCTCCTTCTCCATCAGCTCCGCCAGCGTGACACCGTTTAAAAGCTCCATCACGATGAACGCCGTGCCGTCCTCTTCGACCCCGACGTCCTCGACTTCGATGATGTTCGGATGACCGATGGCGCTGGAGGCCTGCGCCTCGCGGAAGAACCGATCCATAATCTCTTTGGAGGAAGAGAACTCTGGGTGCATCACCTTGACCGCCACCTTGCGTTCAATCAAGGTATGCTCGGCTTCGTAGACCGACCCCATCCCCCCCTCGCCGATCATTCGAGTCAGTCGGTATTTGCGATCGAAAATCTTACCAATCAGGTCAGTCATTCGCGGACCACCGTATACGCCCTCCATTTAGCTGGGTAACTATACCTCACATCTGATGATTTTACATCGCCGGGGGGGAACTTTTTATTGGCGGGGTCACATCGCCGATACTCGCAACAACGGATGTGCTCAATAACGAGTCGCCCGGAGGACATCGTCGATCATCCGGATCAACTCGGCCCGCCGGAAGGGTTTATGGAGGTACCCGAAGACCCCCTCCGCCAGGATCGCGCGGACGTCGTTGTCGAGGCTGTACCCCGAGGCCAGGATGGCCCGGATGTCGGGGTTGATCCGCTTCATCTCGATGAAGGCGGCCTTGCCGTTCATGACCGGCATCATTATATCGAGGATCACCACGTCGATGTCCCGCCACGACGTCCGGTAGATATCAAGCGCCTCCTGCCCGTTCTCGCACGGCGTGACCTCGCATCCCATTCGGATCAGGGTCTGTGTCGAGACATCCCGCAGATAGTAGTCGTCATCCACGATCATCACGTGCGCCGAGGACGGCAGGGTGATGTCGGCTCCGTTGGACTCTGGGAGGGCGTCCCCGTCGCCTTCGGTCATCCCCTCCTCGAGGATATCCTCGAAGCGCTCCGCGGTCTCGGCGACACTCCGACTGTTGGCGTGGGCGAGCAGGTGGGCGGTGAGGGCGGCCGCCCGATCCAGGGAGATGAGGATGCGCTCGATGTACTGGAAGAGGGCGGGGTCCTTCAACTCGTCCTGGAGGATCTCTACGACCCCCATGATGCTCGCCAGCTGGTCGTTGAAGTCGTGCGCCACGCTGCTCGCGAGGCGCCCCACCGCCTCCATCTTTTCGGATTGACGCAGACCGAGATCCAGCGCCTTCCGGTGCGTGATATCCCGGACCATTGCCAGGCAGTAATCGGTGCCGTCACACCTGAGGTGGCTCGCCGCGATCTCCACCGGAAACTCGCGCCCCTCCCCGGTCCTGAACGCGGACTCGAAGGTGGTGGCGCCGACGGAGGTCACCCGATGCCAGAGATCGGACCACCTCTCCGCCGAGAGATCCGGGGCGAAGACATCGACGGTCGAGGCGAGGAGCGTCTCCTCGGTGCCCCCCAGCGATCGGCAGGCGGCCCGATTGACATAGACGGGACGGCCGTCTTCCCCGAACCAGAACGCAGCGTCAACGAGGTGATCCATCGCGAGTCGGGTCAGCCGCTGCAGACGCTTCTCTTTGTCTCTCTCATTAACATCTTCCGACACCATGGTTTTTCACGCTTTCCTGGCTTTCTATGGGGTGTGAGGATTTCTCTATTCATTACCATATTCCGGGGCGGGCGACCAAGAAAACCCGACCCCGGGCTCCATACAGGGGTGCAGGTTGTCATTGCCTGCGTCGGATATTGGCGGTAAGCTCCTCACGGACTCGAGAGGAAATGATACGATTCTTTACCACCCTCCTCATTCCCGTGGCGCTCACCGGCGGTTGTGATCCGCCGCCGGACGGATTTGAGCTTCCCGACACGGACTCCGGGGCGGTCACGGAGACCGGGACCGGCGAAGCGGAGACGGAGACCGGAACCGGCGAAGCGGAGACGGAGACCGGGACCGGCGAAGCGGAGACGGAGACCGGGAGCGCCACCGATTCCGACGGGCCGGTGCTCATCGAATGGGGCTGCCTGGAGGGGGTGCTCTGTATGCTCGAGACCCCGGAGGATTCGGGCGCCTGTCTCGAAGATTTGGATCCCGAGGCGCAGGCCGCCGCCACCGAGGTGGGGCTCTGCCTTTTCGTCAACTGCCTCGACAGCACCGAAGCCATCGGAGAGTTGATGCTGTGCCTTTTGAGCAACTGTACCGAAGAGACCCTGGCGTGCGTCGCCGGCGGTACAGGGGAGTTGAGCCTCTGAAAACTATCACGCACATCCTCCAGCGGCTCGAGGAAGCGGCCGGGGGCCGGGTCCGGGAGAATGTCCCCCTCGCACCGTTCACATCGTTTCACATCGGCGGTCCGGCCGCGCTCTTTGCCGAGGCCGGGACGGCCGCCACGGTGGGCGCGCTCCTCCGGGGCGCCCGAGAGTGCGGTATCCCACACCTGATCCTCGGGGGGGGCACCAACCTGCTCATCAGCGACGACGGGTTCGAGGGCCTGGCCATCCGCCTGGCGCTGCGAGACCTGGCCATCGATCCGGAGCGGAGGACGGTCACTGTCGAGGCGGGCGTGCCCACCGCCGACCTGGTGGCGCGGACCCTTTCCCTCGGTCTCGGCGGGCTCGAGTTCGCCGCGGGGCTCCCCGGTACCATCGGGGGCGGGCTCAGCGGCAACGCCGGGTGCTTCGGGAGCTGCCTGAGCGATCGGCTCGAACGGGCCACGGTGGTCTCTCCGGAAGGCGCCCTCGTCGAAATCACCGACCCCGCGTGGTTCGCGTTCGCCTACCGTCACTCCAGCGTGCTCGAGAACGACTACGTTATCGCGGACGCCACCCTCGGGCTCACCCCGGGGGAGCGTGAGCCCCTCGAGGAGACCGCGTCGCGGCACCTCGGCCTCAGACGGGAGAAGCACCCCCCGAAGGGGGCCTTCACCGCGGGCTCCTACTTCAAGAATCTTCCCCCCCTCGAGCCGGGGGGAAGACGCCGGGCCGCTGGGCTCCTCCTCGATCAGGTGGGCGCCCGGGACCTCCGGGTGGGGGACGCCGCCGTGTTCGAGCGGCACGCCAACATCATCGTCAACCGCGGGGCCGCCACAGCGGCGGAGGTGCTCGCCCTGGCCGACGAGATGCGGCGACGGGTCGCGGAGCGGTTCCGAATCGAGCTCGTTCCGGAGGTGCGGTTCATCGGTCCCCCCCCGACGTCCTGACAGCCCCCGATGGTGTCCTCAATATGCCGGATGCACAGACGAATTATCAGCCCTCGGGCGGGTCAACGTGGAAAAGTCAGTATCCCTAACCCGCTGATATGACGCTCGTGTCGAGGCCTGACCTCTCCCCCGAAAAAAGAGCCCCCTTTGGAATTGACGCTCTAGGCGATGTGAGCTAGAAGTTCTAGTCTTTCAATAGGTATACGAGAAGGCGAAGGAGCAGAGACGAAATGAAAAAGTATGAAGCAAAGAACATCAGAAATGTCTGCCTGGTGGGTCACACGGGGAGTGGCAAGACCTCGGTGGGCGAGGCCATGCTCTTCCATTCCGGTGCCACCACCCGGCTCGGCAGCGTCCTGGACGCCACGTCCACGTTCGACTTCGAGCCCGAGGAGATCAAGCGCCAGGGATCCATCTCCGCGGCGTTCGCCGCCACGGAATGGCAGAAGAAAAAGGTGATGCTGCTCGATACGCCGGGGGATAACAATTTCTACTTCGACGCGCGGAACGCGGTGCTCGCGAGCGATATCATCGGCCTCGTGGTCTCGGCGGTGGACGGGGTCCAGGTGATGACCGAAAAAATGTGGGAGCTCACCGAGTCCCAGGGGCAGCCCTGCCTCATCGTCGTCAACAAGCAGGACCGGGAGCGGGCCAACTTCCAGGCGACCCTGGACGATGTCCGCGAATCCATCACCAAGCGGGCGGCCCCGTTCACCATTCCCATCGGCCAGGAGGCGAGCTTCAACGGCGTGGTCAACGTCCTCAAGCAGAAGGCCTATGAATACGCGGCGGACGGCAGCAAGACCGTCAAGGAGATCGACATCCCCGCGGACATGGCGGACGATGTGGCCGCGGCCCGTGAGGCGCTCATCGAGGTCATCGCGGAGAGCGACGACGATCTGATGGAGAAATATCTAGAGACCATGGAGCTCACCGAGGAGGAGATCAATACCACCCTGCCCAAGGCCATCGCCGCGGGGTTGGTGGTGCCCGTGGTGGTGGTCTCCGCCACGAAGAACGTGGGCGTCCAGCAACTGCTCGACATCATCTGCGAGCGCTTCCCCTCCCCGGCGGAGCGGGCCCCCCAGAAGGGCACCTTCGACGGCAACGAGATCACGACCGAGCCCAAGGCGGACGCCCCGTTTTCGGGGTACGTCTTCAAGACGGTGCAGGATAAGTTCACCGGCGCCCTCTCCCTCATCCGCGTCTGGTCCGGCACCCTGTCCGCGGACTCCGGCTTCTACAACGCGACCACCGAGGAGAAGGAGCGCTTCGGTCAGCTGCTCGTCCCCGTGGGGAAGAAGCAGGAGAGCGTGTCCGAGGCCGTGGCCGGGGATATCGTCGCCATCGCCAAGCTCAAGACCACCAAGACCGGCCACACGGTCTGTGACGAGAAGAACAAGATCGTCTTCGAGCCCCCCGCGGATATCCCGCCCATCATCAGCTACGCGCTGAAGGCCAAGAACAAGGGGGACGAGGACAAGCTCGGCCAGGCCCTCAACAAGGTGGCCGAGGAGGATCCCACCCTGCACATCACCCGGGACGCCGAGGCCAAGGAGACCCAGATCTCCGGCATGGGCCAGGTGCACATCGAGACCACGGTGGAGAAGATCAAGCGCAAGTTCGAGCTCGAAATCGAGCTCCTGCCCCCCAAGATTCCTTACCGGGAGACCATCCGGAAGAAGGTGGAGAACATCGAGGGCAAACACAAGAAACAGTCCGGCGGCCGCGGCCAGTTCGGCGTCTGCTACATCAACCTGGAGCCCCTGCCCCGGGGCGGCGGCTTCGAGTTCGAGAACAAGATCGTCGGCGGATCCATCCCGCGGCAGTGGATCCCCTCCGTGGAGAAGGGCGTGGTCGGCCGGATGGGGAAGGGCGTCATCGCCGGGTATCCCCTGGTGGACGTGAAGGTGACCCTCTACGACGGCAAGTACCACGACGTGGACTCCTCGGACATGGCCTTCCAGATGGCGGGTTCCAAGGGGTTCAAGGTGGGCGTGGAGAAGGCCGCCCCCTACCTGCTGGAGCCCATCTGGAACCTCGAGGTGGTGGTGCCCGACGAGTGCATGGGGGACGTCATGGGGGACATCAACCAGCGCCGGGGCAAGGTGCAGGGAATGGACGCCAAGGGGAAGAACCAGGTCATCCGCGCCCAGGTGCCCATGTCCGAGCTCCTCCAGTACGGCCCGGATCTCGACTCCATCACCGGCGGCCGCGGCTCCTTCACCATTGGCTTCTCCCACTACGACGAGCTCCCCATGCAGCTCGCCGAGAAGGTCATCGCCGCCTACCAGTCCGATGAGGAAGAGGACTGAGCCTCGCTCCGCGACCCGCGCGCGGGTCTACCGTCTGGAACAGCCCCGGGGGGGCGCAACAGACGGCTCGATGGGAGCCGAGAGGACAGAAGCGTGACAACAGATCAATACGAAGGCGTCGCATTTGACGATGGGGTCGACGAGCTCGTCGCCCTGCAGCTGCAGCGGGGAATCCATCGCCACAAATACGATGACGGTCCCGGTGACTGGCTGTTCGCCGCCTGGGAGGCCCTCTCCGAGCCGGGGCGGCGGCGGCTGGCGGCGGCGGTCCACCGCGCCCTGCTCCACGAGTCACCGGACGTGCGGGCGGGGGCCCTGGGGATGCTCGAGGTCAACCGCCGGATGCGGATACCGCAAATGCTGCTCACCGCTGGCCACCATTTCGAGCTCTTTCGCGGCCTTCGCCATTCCGGCGATCCGCCGGATCGGGATCGCGGCCACGATCTGGTCCGCCTCGTGTCGGGCTGCTGCCAGGGAGAGGCGGCCGACGGGTTTCGGCGGGAGATGGCCCTCGACCCGGTCTACGGCGATTCGGTGTTGTCCGCCCCTTCGCAATAGGAAGCACGGTCGAATTTCTCTGACGCGGCCCGTCCTCTTGGCGCGCCCGAGTAGTCGGGGCCCGGCTCGGATGACGGGGGGCGCTGGCGTCCTGTCGCAAACCGCTAACCGTTGAAGCACATCGGGAATTTCCATATTGCTTAGATTTTGTATTTGTTTTAAGTATATACCGTCCTATTTGGGGTGATATGTTTTGGTCAAACGATAATTTTCTTATATCAGTGGGGGAGCGATTATTTAAGAGGTCTTATCCATCTGATTTTGGACGGAGAACGTTTTGGACCAGAAACAACTCGAACTTGAGCGGGAGCTGTACCAGCTTTTGCTGCTCGATTTTCGTGAGAATACAAAAGAGTCGCTCGACAGCTTACTCCTGAAGGCACTGAGTCTCATCGTCGAAATCACCGGAGCCAGGATCGGATATTTGGAGCTGCGGGACCAAAACGGGGAAACGTGGTGGTCGACCCATCACTGCAGCTCGAGTGATATAGAAATCATCCGTCAGCGGATCTCTTCGGGCATTATCGCCGAAGCCATCGAGTGCAACGAGACGATCATTACGCCGTCCGCGTTTCTCGACGCGCGATTCAAAGACCGCAAGAGCGTTCGGACCGGCAAGATCGAGGAGGTCCTGTGCTCCCCGTTCGGGGATGGGGAGAGCGTGGGCGTCATCTATCTCCAGGGACGAGAGGGTGAAGAGGCGTTCTCGGCTCGGGACTCAATGATGGATACCGAGCTCTTCACCCGTCACATCACCCCCCTCCTCAGGCGGCTCAGAAAACAGCTCGGGCCTTCCGATGATCTGAGGTACCGGCACGATCTGGAGGCGGTCGTCGGAAACAGCCCCGTGTTTCAAACCATCCTGCGGGAAGCCGTCGCCGTCGCGGAGCTGGACGTCCCCGTGCTCATACAGGGAGAGAGCGGCACCGGGAAGAGCTTGATCGCCAAAATCATCCATCGAAACAGCCCCCGGAGCGACAAACCGTTCGTGCATCTGAGCTGCGCCAACCTTCCGGAGCAATTGGTGGAGAGCGAATTGTTCGGCGCGGTCAAGGGCGCCTATTCGAACGCGTATGTGGCGCGACAGGGGAAGATCGCCGCAGCCGAAGGGGGCACGCTGTTCCTGGACGAGATCGGCGAGCTCCCGCTTTCCGTACAACCGAAGTTGCTTCATTTTCTCGAGGAGGGCACCTACTATCCGCTCGGCTCACAGATCTTGGTCAACGCGGATGTGCGCATCCTGTCGGCCTCCAATATCGATTTCACGAGCGAGATGGATCAGAACAGATTCCGCATGGATTTGTACTATCGGATTTGTGTCTTTTCCCTGTTGATGCCGCCCCTCAATTCCCGGACGGAGGATATCCCGGCGCTGGTCAACCGCTTCTGCAAGACCTTCGGTGAGCAGTTCAATACGCCGGGGATCGCGTTTTCCACGGATGCCCTGCTCCTGCTGCAGGAGAGCGAATGGCCCGGAAACATCCGCCAGCTTCAAAACCAGGTGCAACGGGCCATCGTTCGAGCCAAAACCGAAGGCACAACTGTAATCGTTCCCCGTCACCTCTTCGATCCGGGCACCGGGTCCTCGGACGTCGCGCTGTTGGAAGCGGATTCCACCTATCGGGAGGGAAAGGGACTCTGGGAGCAGCGATTTGTCCAGGCGCGTCTGGACAAGCACGATTGGAATGTATCGGACGCGGCGCGATCACTGGGATTGTCCAGATCGCATATGAATAACTTGATCAACACGCATAAATTGCAGAGACGAAAAAAGCGCTGATCGGGATACACGGGCCGGTGGCCAATAAATTGGACAGGTCGGATCCGCGTGACCAAAAACTTGGACTGTTCTCGCTCCTGACTTGAGTCTCCACAGGAATCGCAGCGCTGGTCTGATTCTTGCTTCGGCACCTTCGCCTGTCGACATGGAGGTCAAATATGAAAGCGATCGATCGCCACCTGGTTGATATTGAGAAGCTCCAGTCCCGCTATCGATTCCGGCGCAAGATCGGGAGCGGCGGCTTCAGCGACGTCTTCCAGGCGCTTCACGCCGAGACCGGGGAGCAGGTGGCCGTGAAGATGATGCAAATCGAGCGCGGCCCCGGAGACGGGGACCTCTCTGAAACCAAACGGCGGGTCGACCGGTTCCGACAGGAGATGCAACTCTACGGCGAGCTCGAGCACCCCAATATCGTCAAGATCATCGAGTCTGGTGAGACCGACACGGGGCTCTTGTTCATCGTATTCGAATATATCCCGGGGAGGACCCTGGCCAGCATTCTCAAGACCGAAGGCGCGCTTTCCATTGCGCGCTCCTGTAACCTCATGTCGCAGGTCCTCGAGGGGTTGGTCGTGACCCACGCCAAGGGCATCATTCACCGGGATCTCAAGCCCGAGAATATCATGGTCGTGCAGGGCGAATCTGTAGAGGGGGTGAAAATCCTCGACTTCGGCGTCAGTAAATTCTCCGCGAACCAGTGGACCGGCAAGAGCCGTCTCACCCAAACCCGCGAGTTCCTCGGGACGCCCCTCTACGCCTCGCCGGAGCAGCTGCGCGGTGATCCCGTGACGCACAAGGTGGACCTGTACTCCTGGGGGTTGATCGCCCTGGAGTGCCTGACGGGGCAATATCCCTATCACAGCCAGAGCATGCCGCAGGTCGTGCAGCGACATCTCTCGGACGCACCGGTCCCGATGCCCACGGCGGTGGGGGACCACCGCCTGGGAGCACTCCTGAGCTGGGTTCTGGAGAAGGACCCGGCGCGGCGGGCCGGTGACACAAAGACCGTCATGGACCGCCTTCGCGGGCTCTCGCTTCGGGGGCTCATCGAGCAGAACGGCTACCTGACGGACACGGCGTACGACGATCGGCAGATCCTTTCCGCGGAAACCCCTAGGCCCTCCCGCCTGCCGTCGTATATCGAGGAGCGCAAACAGATCACGGTCCTGTGCTTCTCTCTGGGGTTCAACTGTGACGCCCATCTGGAGTCGAGCCAGGTCCACGATGTGTTCGACGAGATTTACAGCGACATGATGGGGCAATACATATCGAAGGTGGGGGAGTACGGGGGGTACGTGGTCGGAAATCTCGGCGATCGCCTCATGGTCTATTTCGGCTTCCCGGACGTCAGCGACACCGATCCGCGCCGCGCCGTGAGGGCGGCCATCGAGCTCTCCGCGTTGACCACGAAGCGGGGGGCGGTGTTGAAGAACCGTCACGGCGTTGTGCTCAACCACCGGATCGGCCTCCATACCGGCATGATCACCGTGAGGTCGAAATCGGGGGAACACCTGGCGCCCACCGGCATTACGCCCAACCTGGCCGGGACCCTCTGCAGCGAATCGGAGGCGAACAGCATCCTCGTGAGCGAGAGCTGCTATCGGCTGGTCAAGGATATCGTTGAATGCGAGGAGGCGTCGCTTCCGCGACAAAGCAGCGCCTTGCGGTCGGCGGGCCGGGTCTACCGGGTTCTCGGTGAGCAGCGAATGGACGACTTTGGCACGGCCGCGGAATCGGGCGCCCGGCGGATGATCCAGCGGGAGAAGGAGCTGTCCATCCTGCTCGAGGCCTGGCGGCGCGCGCGGGAAGGCGAAGGGGGGACGGCGATACTGCTCCAGGGGGACGCGGGCATCGGAAAATCCCGGCTCGCCGCCGAGTGCGCCGCCAGGGTCCGGGACGAATCCGGCGTTTATATGATCTGCCGATGTGTGCCCGAGTCGAAGACCAGCGCCCTCTATCCGATCCTGGAATTCCTCAGGACCCGGCTGGAGATCTCCGATATGGAACCGACCGACGACATCGTCAGGGCTCTGGAGAAGAAGATCATCTCCTACGGGGTGTCCAGCCGGGACGCCATGCCCCAGCTCTGCTTCTGGTTCGGCATCGACTCCCCCTTGTTTCCCTTGCCCGGGTGCTCCCCTCAGCGCCAGAAGGAGATGATGCTGGCGGTCACCGCCGAGTTGCTCGTCAAGATTACGGCCGCCGCGAAAGGGGTGCTGCTCATCGAGGACTTGCACTGGGCGGATCCCACGACGCTGGAGCTTCTCTCGAGGATGCTCCCGGATATCAAGGCGCAAAACGCCATGCTGCTCATGACCGCTCGGCCGGTGTTCACGCCCCAGTGGAACAAGCGAGATGTGCGGGTGATCTCCATCCAGGGATTGGACGCGTCGGGCATCGAGCAGGTGATTCGCCAGACCGCCGATGACGTCTCCATCCCCCGGGAAACCCTCTCCTTCATGATCGAACGCTCCGACGGGGTCCCGCTTTACGCGGAGGAGCTCACCAAGACGATCGTCGATCAGGAGACGAAGACCGCCTCCGCCTTTCCCGATATCGTCCCCCACTCGCTGCGGGATCTCCTCATGGCGCGCCTCGACCGCCTGGGACCGGCGAAGGAGACGGCGCAGTTGGCCTCAGCCATCGGTCGGGTGTTCGACTTCAACCTCATCGCCAGGGTGTCCCTCCGGGACGAAGCCAGCCTGTTGGCCGATCTGGACCAGCTCATCTCCGCGAATCTGATCCACCAGCAGCTTCGGGTGGGCAACACCCTCTACATCTTTCATCACGCCCTGGTGCGGGACGCGGCCTACGACAGCCTCACCTCGGAATCGAAAGCGATCGCCCATCGGCGCATCGCGGAGACCTACGAGCAGGAGCTGGACGGCTTCGCCGCGGCGAATCCGGACAAGCTGGCGCAGCACTGGGCGGCGGCGGGTGATTACAGGAAATCCACGGAATACGGCCGCAAGGCCGCCAGCTTCGCGCTGCAACGGTCTCTGTATTCGGAGACGATAGAGCACGCCTACGAAGCCATCGAATGGGCCAAGCGCCTCGAGGACCCGGGGGAGGCGGCGGAGAGCGAGCTTCGGCTCCATCAGCTGCTCCGCCCCGCGCTGGTGGCGACCCGCGGCTTCGCCGCCGACCAGGTCGTGGAGTCGATACGGCGGGCCGAATCCCTGGTGCGGGAGCGTCCGGTGAGCATCGACCTCAGATTCCCGGTGCTCTGGGGGATGATCGTCTATCACTTTTCGAAGCCGGACTACGACAAGTTTGCCGACCAGCTCATCCACGCCCGGGGGATCGCGCCCGACGACGGCGCGGTGGCGGCCCTCAACGGGATAGAGGGACACCGGGCGTATTCCCTCGGTGAGTTCCATCGTTCCAAGCAACTGCTCGAGAGCGCCGAGAGTCTCTATTCCCCAGAGCTGCATCGCGATCACGCGCAGCAATACGGCCACGACACCCTTATCTTCACGCTCTCCACCGCCGGGTTTCTCCTGACCGTCATGGGCTATATCGGGGAGGCGGAAGCCGCCATCGAAAAGGCCCGGGCCTGGGCCGAAGAGTTGAAGAGCTCCCATTCCCAGGCCATGGTCCAGGCGTACTACCTGGGGGTGCTGCACTACCGCGGCGACCGGCGACAGACCGCCCGACGCTCCGATGAGCTCATGACCTTCTGTGAGAGACACGATACACCCATCTGGCAGTTCCCGGCCAACCTGCTCGGCGGCTGGGCCAAGGGGGATCTGGCGCGCTCGGAGCAGTCGCTGCTGTTCCTCAAGCAGATGGGGGTGAACCAATTCGCCGCCTACTGGAACAGCGTCATCGGGCAGATCGAAATCGAAAAGGGCGACTTCGAGAGGGCCCGGGAGAGGTTCACACAGTCCATCGAACAGGCCCACGAGCAGCGGGAACTGTTCTATGTGCCGGAGTTGTACCGGCTGCGGGGCGATTGCCGGGTTCATCTGCACCCCGCGCGAAGAGACGACGCCATCGCGGACTATCGGGAAGCCTACAATCGCGCGAGGAGCCTGCAGGCGAGGTTGTTCGAGCTGAAGGCGGCCTCCCGGCTCCACGAATTCTCGAGCTCGGATACCGACAAGCAGAACTGGCGCGCGATCGTGGATGATCTCGCTCGGTGGTTTTCGCAAAACGGAGACAACAATATCGGCATGAATTCGTTTCTCGAATCCCGTGCCGAGGGTAGTCAACAGGGGGCATAGCAAGGAGAGGAAACATGTTTAAAGGAGGCATCAGACGAATTGTCGTATCGAAGGACGTGGGGGTACTGGACAGCGCGGCCGGCAATGAGCCCCTGATAGACGCGCAGGCGATCAGCGCGTCGTGGGGGCTGATCTGGCCCAAAGTGGTGGCCCGGGCCTGGATGGAGCAGGACGCGTCGTCAAAGAGCGAGTGGTATCAGGATCTCCTGTCGAAGGATCCCGAGCGGGTCAGGCGAAGCCTGATAGCGGTCGGATTCGCGCCGGAGGTGACCTACGACATCAGCGGTGTCGATCCTGATAAGCGGGACCTGACGTGGTTCTGGGAGAACCTCAAGATCATCGTCAAGGAAAGGGGGGATGGGGTCGGGGTGGAAACCCAGGCGGGCGGCGTCGTCACATCGGTCCCGAAGAACACAAGCCTTTCGGGGCAATACGAGTACAGCGAACCGGAGCTGTCCACGACCATCCAGGGTGACGTCGAGATCAACGCGTATACGCCCAGCAACGGCTGGAAGGAGATGGACGGTCTGGAGCACGTGTTGGTGTTGACGCTTCCGCCGAAACCCGCCAAGAGCGAGAACCTGGCGATAGCCCTCGCCGAGTACGAGGCCACCGGGCGGGTCTATCCCTTCACCTTCTGTTGCTGATTCCCCGCGCGAGGATGTATCGATGGGTTCTCCCAAAGTCTATGACATCAATCCCCATTTGAGCTGGCGGGCGGTCTCCGACGATCGTGTCTATGTCGTCGGAGATGCGACGCAAATCGTGTTGAAGGGAAGAGGATATCGCGCGCTCCTCGAGCGGGTGAACGGCCGGCGGACGGATGACGACATCGTCGCGGCGGCCGCCCTTCCGATAGGTAACGCGGAGGCCTACTACAGCCTGATGCAACTCGAGCAAGAGGGGGTCATCGTCGACGCGTCGGTGCGCGGGGATGACGCATGGGCCGGGTGGCAGGGTGGCGGCGTCGACGCCGCGAGGCTGAGACGCATCGCGAGCCGATACCGGGTCGCCGTCTCGAACGCCGCCGAGGAGGTGCAGCGGCTGCTCACCCGACGGCTCGAGTCCCTGGGGTTTAGTACCGGCCCCCGACACCCGGGCTCGGATTTGAAAATCGTGGTCGCGGAAGACTACTGCGACGGCGGGGTGGGCCGCTTCATCCAATCCGCGCTCGAAACCGGCGCCGCGTGTTATCCCGTGAAGATCAGCGGCAGGACGTCCTGGTTCGGTCCGTTGTTGACCCGGACGAGCGAGGTGTGCTGGCAGTGCGTTGTTCATCAGCTCGAGAGGAACCGGCCGATCATCTCTTACCTGAAGGGGAGAGGCCTCTGGGAGGGATCGGAGCTGCCGGGCGTCCCGACGGCGCCCCCGGGGGGCGAGAGCGCGGCGATGATCGCGGCGGTACGCCTCGCCAAGGCGTTGCTCTCGGAAGAGGACGGAGACTCGACGCCGGCGATCGAGACCTTCGACGTGATGTCGTTTGACACCCGCGTCCACCACATCCGGAAACGCCCCCAGTGCCCCTCGTGCGGTGATCCGGACCTGTTTACGAAGCGATCCACCGCCCCGGTCGTCCTGTCCGACACCCATCGCCGACACCTCGTGGACACCGGCGCCCGCGCCTGTCAGCCCACGGAGACCTGGGCGCGGTGGCGACATCTCGTGAGCGATCTGACGGGGGTGGTCACCCGGGTGGAACCCATGGCCTCCCGCTATCACCCGCTCCGGGTGGTGTACACGGCGAGCTACTATGTCCCCATGGGCAACGATGAGCGGCGCCCGGACTCGGAGTTCGTCTGCCACAGCTTCGGCAAAGGCCGGCGGCCCGAGCAGGCCAGGGTGAGCGCGCTCTGTGAGGCCGTCGAGCGATACGCGGCCATCTATCAGGGAGACGAGTCTGTCATCAGGGGACGATACTCGTCGCTCGAGAAGCAGGCGATCCACCCCCGGGTCCTAGAGAATTTCAGCGAGCGCCAGTACGAGAACGCCGGGCGCCCGAGGGACGGCGCTCCGAGCGAGCGGATTCCGTTGCGGTATGACGACGAGAAGGATATCGACTGGACCTACGCGTGGTCTCTGACGCGGGAAGAGCGCGTGCTGCTTCCGCTCGGTTTCTGTTACAGCCACGTCCCGATCCCCCCGGATGAAAACGTGAGTGTCTTCAGCTCCAACGGGAACGCCGCGGGGAACACGCTCGAAGAGGCGATCCTGCAGGGACTCCTGGAGCTGGTCGAACGGGACGCGGTGGCCATCTGGTGGTACAACCGGGGGCTCTGTCCCGGTATCGACCTCGAGAGCTTCGACGACGACTACCTTCTGCAGGTGGAAAAGCACTACCGCGATCTGGGGTGGGAGGTATGGCTCCTGGACGTGACCCATGACCTGGGGACTCCCGTCGTGGTCGCCCTCGCCCGGCATCGAGCCACGGGGACCTATATCACCGGCATGGGGGGGCATCTGAGCTTCAGGGTCGCGGTGCGGCGGGCGATAACCGAAATGCATCAACTGATGGAGACCGGCCGCGAGGCGCTCAAGCTGTGGAGCGAGGACGATTTCGAAAGCGCGGACTTCCTGAGCGCCGACCCCTCCCGGCCCCTTCGCACGGCGTCCGATCATCGCGGCGCGCCGACGGAATCGCTGCGAGATGACGTATCGCTATGTGTCGAGAGGTTGGGCGCCGCCGGGCTGGAGACCATCGTCCTGGACTACACGCGCCCCGACATCGGCCTCACCACCGTGAAGGTGGTGGTGCCCGGTTTGAGACATTTCTGGCGGCGGCTCGGCGCGGGACGTCTGTATGAGGTCCCGGTGGGGCTCGGGCGGCTCGACAGGCCCCTTACAGAAGACGAGATGAATCCGAAGTCGCTGGTCCTGTAACGGGCCGTCTCGTTTGGAACAGGAGGAGCTCACATGACATGGAACGCGCCGGTGGAGGCGCCGTCGACGACACGCGGTGTCCGCCGCTTCAAAGCCGTGACCAAGAGGGATCTCGCAACATCCTCCCCGTTCAAGCACCTGGCCCCCGAGCTGCTGCGCTCGCTGCAGGTGATGGCCGAGATTCTGCCCTTCAAAGCCAACAGGTACGTTGTCGACGAGCTCATCGACTGGGAGAAGGTCCCGGACGATCCTATATTCCAGCTGACCTTTCCGAATCGAGCGATGGTGCCCGAGGAGACCTACGCCTGCATGGACGATGTCCTGCGGTCCGATCCCGATGCCGAGACCCTCAAGATGGTGGGGATCATTTTGAGAAACGGGCTCATCCCGAGGCAGCCGGAGACCGGGGAGAGCCCGTTGCCCGCCCACGACGGAAAAGAGATCCCGGGGTTGTATCGTCAGTTTCGGGAGACCCTGCTCGTGTTTCCGAGGCGCGCGCAGACCTGCTTCGCGAACTGCACGTACTGTATTCGGTGGATGAAGCAGACAAAGGAAGCCCCTGCCTCCTATTGCACCGACGAGAGGAGCGCGCTCCCCTATTTGCGGGACCACCCGGAGATCAGCGACGTCTTGCTGACCGGGGGGGATCCGCTGGTCATGCGCGCGCAGGTGCTGCGCAAGTATATCGCTCCGCTGCTCGACCTCGAGGGGGTTCGTACCATCCGGATCAGCACGAGAGCCATCGCGTGGTGGCCGTACCGGTTCAGCGGTGACAAGGACGCCGACGAGTTGCTTCGGCTCTTCGAGGAAATCGTCGAGGCGGGGAGACACCTCTGCATCATCGGGCACATCAGTCACCCGAGGGAGCTGCAGACCCGGGCCGCTGTCCGGGCGGTATCGAGGATCCGGTCGACGGGAGCGGTTATCCGGTGTCAGGGGCCCCTGTTGGGTCATGTGAACGACGACGTCGACACCCTAGCCGAGCTATGGCGGCGAGAGGTGTCGCTGGGAATGGTGCCGTACTATCTCTTCCTGGATTCGGACGCGGGCCCGCGGGACTATTTCAAGGTTCCCCTGTCGCGCGCCGTCGATCTCTTCCAGGCCGCCCAGCGACGGAGCTCCGGACTCGCGAGAACCGTTCGCGGACCCGTCGCCTACAATGTCACCGATAAAGTATTGATCAACGATGTGGTCGACTTGAACGGCGAAAAGCGCTTCGTCCTGCAATACATTCAGTCGAACCAGCCGGACAAGGCGGGGCGCGTCTTCTTCGCGAGGTTCGATGAGCGCGCGACCCGATACGACCAACTCGACATTCTGTCGAACCGGTAACCGATATCATCCCCCGGACAACTGGCTGCAACCGCGAGATGCCCCCCATAGTCGGTTGATCTGTTCTTTTTTTTGGACAGTCGATCGCCCGCTGTCCAAAAAACTGTTTCGCGAACGCTCTTTGAAAATCGCTGTCGCCGACAGAGGCGTCGGTTCGATATGCGGGGTCGAGCCCCGGCGAGCAGAGATCCGAAGGCCGCTATCGGTTGGTACGAGAAATGCAACCACCTGCCGTCAAACGGAGAATGCATTCTGAAATCGGTTTGGCGGACACCGATTCGACCGGGGGCGGATGATTGTATCGCGACGGACGAAAATCGCGAGAGGAGCGCGAATAGTGGCTGCAAAGAGGTCAAAAAAAGGGGCCTTGAAACCCAAAATGCCGAAGCGGATATTTGCGCAGGCGTCGACGCTGTCCATCGGCAACACCTCCCTGTTCAACACCGCGGGCATGGGCTTCGACGGGTCGGTGGATGCCTTTCAATCGGATCCCGCGGTGACGAACCGCGCGGTCTGCATGTTGAGCAAGGCCGGGTTCGAGGTCCTGCAGGTGACGCCGTATACCATCAACATCGCGGGGAGTCAGGCGCTCTACGAGAAGACCTTCCAGACCGAGCTCGAGATCGTGCAAAGGGAGGTGATCAAGCCCGGCGGGATCGAGGATCTTGCCGAGTTCGTAGAATGTCCCGAGACGGATATCGACGGTCTCGTCAATACCGACAGATCGGATCTGGCCGAGGTGCTCGAAGGGGTGGCCATCGAAGAGCCGAGATATTTCATGGCGGGCCCGTCGCCCCTTCCGCCGAACAAGGAATACTGGCATCTGCGGGTCCCGGCGGGGATCTCCCTCGGCGCGAACGCGGACCGCGCCCACCGCGTCGGCATCACGGGGAAGGGAATTAAGGTGTCGATGGTCGACAGCGGCCACTACAGACACCCGTTCTTCACCCAGCGGGGGTACCGGGTGGCGCCCGTCGTGTTGGGCCCCGCGGCCAGCGACCCGACAAAGGACGAGCACGGTCACGGTACCGGCGAGTCGGCCAATCTCTTCGCCGTGGCGCCGGACGCGGAGCTGCTCCCGGTCAAGATCAATTTCGTCAACAGCATCGGCGCCTTCAACAAGGCGGTGGCGCTGAGACCGGATATCATCACCTGCAGTTGGGGCTCGAGCCGCAAAAATCCGCCCCTCAGCGCGGCCGACCAGGTGCTCGCGGTGGCCGTCGCGGCGGCTTGGAACGACGGCATCATCGTCGTCTTTTCAGCGGGGAACGGTCATTTCGGATTCCCGGGGCAACACCCCGATGTCATCTCCGCGGGGGGTGTTTTCAGGGATGTCGACGACGCGCTCAGGGCGTCCGATTACGCCAGCGGCTTCATGAGCAACCTCTACCCCGGCAGACTGGTGCCGGACGTCTGCGGCCTGGTGGGGCGTCAGCCCGGCGCCGCCTATATCATGCTGCCCGTCGAGCCGGGCTGCAAGATCGATAGGGAAGGGGCCGGCGGGCCCCATCCCCCTCGGGACGAGACCCGGCAGAATGACGGATGGGCCGCCTTCAGCGGGACGTCGGCCGCCGCCCCCCAACTCGCGGGCGCCGCGGCCTTGATCAAGCAGGCCTGCGGCGGGTTGAGGCCCGATCAGGTGAGAAGCATTCTCAAAAGGACCGCCGTCGATGTCAAGGCCGGGAATTGCAATCCGGTCTGCAGTCCGCCGTCCGGAAATCCCGCGACCGCCGGGGTCGATCGAGCGACGGGGCACGGTCTGGTCAACGCGCAGAAGGCCGTCCTGCTGGCGAAGTTACACTGCCTGGTCATCAGGGAACCGGTGAGAGGCCAGCCGCCGGATTCGGGGCGCACCCGGCCGCCGCATCTCCCGCGACCGCCGGAGCCCGTCAGGCGACCGGAACCGGTGAGTCCCCCAATCGCCTCGTCGAATACCGAGAGCTGGTCGGTGGACCCTTGCGGCGAGGTGGACGCGACCGGCGAGACCTCGTTGGAGGCCCTCTACAGAAGAGGGATGTCGCTGACCGAGGAGGATGTGGAGGCCATCGAGCAGATGATCATCGGGTCGGAGATGGATGATCTGGACGGCGACGAGTAGCGCGCGGGTGCCGCCATCCGACGCGTTTTGACGAAACGGCATTCGAGATGTTGTCCGATCGAGAAGGGAAAACGCCTCACCTGCGAGAGCGATACGAGGTAGCAACGACAACACCGTGAATGCGGATTGACCGAAACGCGGGGACGGCGACAGCGCGTGAAGGGAGGGGGGATTGCTTGCTGCCGCCCGGGGATTGTCTCGGGCGGCAGCGCTTTTTATGTGTTCGCCTCGACAAGCGGGCGCAGATGATGTGCTGCCATGCGAGCGACAGCGATTTTATCGTGTGGGGGTATGCAAGGTTGAGGTATACACTGTTACGCCATGGAGAGTGAGCGCGACATCCTCTCGGTTCAGGTCATCCTCCGCTCGGCGTCGGGGAAGTCGCTGGACGGCGATATCCCCATCACCTCAGACAACCTCCATGAGTTTCTGCCGGCGCCGCGGGCGTACGATGACGCGCGCGCCTATTTTTCCCGTCGCGGCTTCGAGGTGGGCCCCCTGGTCGGCGTCTCGTTTTCGATTACCGCCCCGGCGCGGCGCTTCGACGAGGTGTTCGGGGTGACCCTCGGCGGAGACGAGACGCGACAGACGGCCGCTATGAATCGCGGGCAATCGGCGCTACCCCTCGACAGGCTGAGCGCCGCCGTCCGGCGCCTCGTCTCCCGCGTGGTGTTCAGCGAGACCGTTGATTACGGCCCGGTCTGACCGTGTTTTGACCGTGGACTACACCGGCATGAGCCAGTGGGGCCCGCAGGACCAGCCGAGAAACCGCCGGCCGTCGCCGGAACATCGCCCGTCGAGGGCGAAGCGGTCCCCGCTTCTCAGGGCCTTCAGCCCCGACGACACGGGCGCGAAACGCTGGAGCCCGAAAAACTTCATTTTTTTGAGACGATTTCGGGCCCGCGGGTAGGTGAACCGTCATCATCACTTCGTCAGCGTGAGTTACCAGGTCCCATGCGCCGCTTTCCGCCACGAGGACGCGATATCCGACCTCCTCCAGAATCTCGCGGGTGAGCTCGCGCACGGACGTTGTCCTCGACGAGCAGGACGGTCTCATCGCGCGTCATCGGGGGGGCGCTCCGGTGCCGGAAAGCAGAAGGACAAAGGCGCCAGCAAATCGAAGAAACCGTCATCCAAAGACCGCAAGACCGCTGAATGGGCCAGGGCACGCATCACCGAGTCAGAGAGTGGAAACGCTCCCCCTCTTTTTGAATCCATCGATACGTAACAGGTAACAGTAACATCACACGGTCGAGTGATATACCGGCGGGATTCCGTCTGTCTCGTTGAGGCTCCGTCCTCTGTGCTTCGATATAAAATATTGTAATAATTTACTTAATCCCTGTCGGTGTCTTTCTTTACTACCTTGGCACGGGATCTGCTCCGTGTATGGGCGCAAGGTCATTGGCGCCCCCTGGGGCGTACCGAAGAGGAGGAACGCCATGGAATCATATCTGATCTCCATCACCAAAAGATGGTTCGACCTCGTACTGGGGACCCTGGTTCTCACCGTCGCTTCCCCGGTCTTCGCGCTCATCGCGGCGGCCGTGAAGCTCACGTCCCGCGGTCCGGTGCTCTACCGGCAACGGCGGATCGGGGTGATGTGCGCGAAAGGGCGGCGCCCCGCGGAGTTCGACGTCTACAAGTTCCGGACGATGCGCACCGACGCGGAGCAGGCGACCGGCGCGGTGCTGTCGAAAAAGGACGATCCCCGGACCACGCCAATCGGGTGTTTCCTCCGCAAGACCCGGCTGGACGAGCTGCCCCAGTTCCTGAACGTCATCAAGGGGGAGATGAGCATCGTCGGCCCCCGGCCGGAGCGGCCCGAGCTGATGCGCTCCCTCACCGAGGACATCCCGTTCTTCGAGGAGCGCACCCGCTATATGAAACCGGGCATCACCGGGCTCGCCCAGGTGAGCCTCTCCTACGGCGGACAACTGAAGGCGGACAACGGGTTGACTCCCCTGATCTCCCTCGTCGATCGCCCCCCCGCCGAGAGCCTGGAGGAGGCGAAGGTCACCGAGGGGATGCGGATCAAGTTTCTCTACGACATGCTCTACGCGTCCGCCCTCGAACGGTACACGTCCTTTCTAGTCACCGACCTGCGCATTATGCTCAAGACCCCCATCGTGATGTTCATCTACCGGACCGGCCAGTAGCCCCGGCGATGGGAACCACCACCTCGGCGTCGATCTCGAACAGCAAGTCGTCGCGGCAGACATCGGCGACTACCGCCACCCCCGGGAGATCGAGCCCCCGCGACGCCGCGATCTCGTCGAACAGCTTCACGGCCTCCCCCTGCTTGACGAACACCGACGCCGTGGCCGCGTGGCGGAGGGTCGCGCCGACGCCGCCGAGCAGGGTCTCCAACTTATCCAGGGTGCACTCGATCTGTTTCGCGTAGTCTCCCAGGTGGAGGGTCGCGCCGGCCTCGTCGATGGCGGCGGTGCCGGAGACGTGAATGATGTTGGCGTCGCGTTCCGGGATCAGGGACGCCCTGGAGAAGGCCGATCCGTACGCGAAGGCCTCCTTCTGACCGGGGTTGCTCAGCCGCTTGAGGGCGTCGGGCTCCCGATGCTTCACGGCCAGCAGATCGGTGACCGCCGCCGTCCCCCGGGGATGCCGGCCGCCGATGCCTGTGCTCGCCGGGAGCAGGAGGGTCTGTCCGGCCTCCGGCATGATCCCGATGCGAGCGTACTCGCGGTTCCTCGCCCGGTTGAAATCGTTATACCAGTCGAGGATATCGTTCAGGTAGAACCAGGTGCGGATCACGTCCGAGTATCGGAACCCCGCGGTGTTGACGATGCCCTCCAGCCGGCGGATCATTTCCGCGGTCTGCGCCTCCGCCTCCCGGGTCCCGTCCCCGCCGCCGTCGATGTTTTGAACGATGAGGTAGGACGCGGCGCCGGTCTCCCACGTCCGCCCCACCGGCGCGCCCTCCGAGCGGACGGTCCGGAGCCCCTTCGTGTCCGCGGGGACGGCCTGGAGGATCACCCCCGCCATCCCCTCCCCCTCGGGGGGGGCGCCCTCGATGTAGTTGACCGGTGTATCGGCGTCGAGCCCCGCGGCTGTCAACGCGCGGCGCCGGGACTCCAGGACCGCTGTTGCAGAGGACAAGCTACCGAATATTCGTTCATGGACCGGGGCCAGCCCCTTATCGGCCAGCCGCCTCCCGATCTCCCGATAGATCTTGTCCGCTCCGTCTCCGGGCCCCGTGACCATCATGAACACGCCCCCGCCGCCCGCGGAGGTTTCCCGTACACTGACTTCTTTCCTGTTCATTCTTTACATGCTCCTTCGCATCCCCCGTTCCCCCGACACAACCGCTATCAGAAAAACAGTGCTCTCCTCTAAAGTGAAATGGGCGGATTTTATCTTTGGTGGTTCTATTTCTGGATTTTTCACTAGTGCCATGTCAATTGAGAACTGACGGGTATCCCTCTCCCCTTTCGTAAAGGGGGCCGGGGGGATATTTTGTCAGAGCAAGGCGCCCAGGTCATCGACTATTACCACGCCCTCGAGCACCTCACTGCCGCCGCAGACCTTCGCTCGAGCTGGATAAAGCGTGAACGTAAAAGGTGGCTCAAGTGTCACCGCCGGCGTCTGAAAGCGGGTAAGGTGGACCTTGTCATTGCTGCTATCGATGAATTCCGTGTCGGCCGAAAGGCGAAACAACTCGCTCGCGAGCGCGACTACTTCAATAATAACCGTGAGCGTATGCGCTATGCTGAGTTTCACTCCCGGGGGATTCCCCGCGGAAGTGGAGCCATCGAAAGCGCGATCCGACGAATCGTCAATTTGCGCCTCAAAGGCAACGGCATCTTCTGGCGTGAGGAGAACGCGGAGCGTGTGCTTCACATGCGAGCGAACCTGAAGGCTGGTCGCTGGCGAGAGATGGTGCTCAACTCACTTCATATCCCATTCCAACCGAGTCATGCGTGAGGCCCACTTTGAGGGAATGCTCCCGATCTGTCGAAGGGTGAATTTGCCGAATGCCGGTCTGAGATGCGCACGCAATATCGATTCGTCGTTTTCCGGGCGGCGTTTCAGCGCCCCGCGCGTTGCTATCCATCGTTTATCCAGCTCAATGAACGACCGGTCGCGGGACGGGCGCAACGTAAACGCCCGCCGGATATCCTCGACTTCGGTGTGATGTCGTTTCTAGGCATATTCGGCGTCTTTGTGGTTCTCATACACTTCGCTTTGTCGCTTTCCGTTTTCATCGTACCAGCGGCTTCGCTATTTTTTACCATGTTTCCGGGGCTTGCTCATGCTCTTATCCTTGCCCAAATTGCGCCCGAAGTATCCTCACCAAACGGAACCGCTTTTTGGTGATGAAGGACCAATTCGCTGTGTCTCTCTGGAATGCATTCGGAGAGGGAGGGACGTCGACGGCGGTAATTACCTTCCTTGGACCGGCGCCATAGCCGGACCCGGAAGAAAGAAACTCCTGAAGATTTCGAAGTAATGAGCGGCGAAATGACCGCCCCGGCCCAATTTGGGCCCAAGACTTGATTTGTTTTGCTGAATAAAAAACCCTCCCGGGTAAGTACCCGAGAGGGTTAAGAAAAAAAGCGCGCCCGGAGAGATTCGAACCCCCGACCCTCGGTTCCGTAGACCGATGCTCTATCCAGCTGAGCCACGGGCGCGTTTTTTGGCAAATTGCTTTGCAGGCGGAGAGGGAGGGATTCGAACCCTCGATACCGTTAGGTATATACGCTTAGCAGGCGCACGCCTTCGACCGACTCGGCCACCTCCCCTAACGCATGAAGAATGAGCCTAAAATAGCGGAGGAGCAGGGATTCGAACCCCGGGTGCCTTTCGACACAACGGTTTTCAAGACCGCCGCCTTCGACCGCTCGGCCACTCCTCCTAATTGCAAAGAGCAGGGACCCCGTTGGGTCCGAGGTCTGGAATCTAGCCATCAGCGGCCCGGGTGTCAAGCCGGGTTTTTTGGGAATAGCATCGCCCCTCCTTTGTTCTGCTCATCGAACAGTCATTGATTCAAAACGGCCTGTCCGTTAAAAGGGTGGCCGGGTCGGACGACCCGGAGGTTCATGCAAGGAGATTGGCCTTGATACGAGTTGATCATTTGACGAAGCACTACGCGGCGACCCACGCGGTGAGCGACGTGAGCTTCGAGGTGAAGGAACACGAGATCCTGGGGTTCCTCGGTCCCAATGGGGCCGGGAAGTCCACGACCCTCCGGGTGCTGACGGGGTTCCTGTCGGCCACCTCGGGGAGCGTCACGGTGGACGGCATCAACGTCTTCGACAGGCCCGAAGCGGTGAAGGCGGTTATCGGCTACCTGCCGGAGAACGTTCCCCTCTACACCGAGATGCGGGTGGCGGAGTACCTCTGCTACCGGGCCGCCCTCAAGAAGATCCCCCGCGCCAAGGTCAAGGACGCGGTGGACCGGGCCATCACGCGGTGCCGCATCGGCGACGTTCGGGGTCGCATCATCGGCCAGCTCTCCAAGGGCTACCGGCAGCGGGTGGGGCTCGCGGACGCCCTGGTGGGGGATCCCAAGATCCTCATTTTGGACGAGCCCACCATCGGCCTCGATCCCAACCAGATCCGCCAGATCCGGGACCTCATCAAGGAGCTGGGCAAGGAGCGCACCGTGATTCTCTCGAGCCACATCCTGCCCGAGGTGGAGGCGGTCTGCTCCCGGGTGCTCATCATCCACAAGGGCAAGATCGTGGGGCAGGGCCGACCGGAGGAGCTCCGGGCCACCCTTCAAGGGGGCGAGATCACCATCTCGGTGGAGGTCCGGGATCCCTCGAACCGGGCCGAGGCGGCGCTCAAGGGCGTGGCCGGGGTCACGGCGGTGGGTCTCCCCGTCGAGCGCGACGACCTTCGGATCTTCGAGATCCGGGCCGCGTCGGATCTCCCGGTGCGGGAGGGGATCTTCGACGCGGCCGTGGCGTCTGGGTTCAAGCTGGTGGGGCTCATGGCCAAGGACGCCTCCTTGGAAGATATCTTTGTCCAGATCACCACCGACGAGTCGGCCAAGGCCGACGCCCCCGAGGCCGACGCCCCCGAGGCCGATGCTCCCGAGGCGGACGGCTCCAAGAAAGAGGGAGGTGAGCAATGAGCATCCTGGCGCAGGTCAGACGGGAGTTTTTGGCCTTCTTCTACTCCCCCATCGCTTACGTGGTGCTGGTGGCCGCC
>JBNLED010000202.1:0-7893 GCA_050304755.1 Polyangia bacterium
CGGGTGACGACACGGATCTCCAGGGGATACGTGGCGCCGGCGCTGGGGGCGGTCCGCCCTCCCCGCTCGCCGGTGATCCCCTGGGCCGCCCACAACAGCTCCGATATCTCTTTGTCGGTGAGCGCTCTTTCGTTAAAAACGCGTATCGACCGGCGGGAGGACAGGGCCTGTTTCAATGACATGGGTTCCCCTTTCACGGGCTCGGCGGCGTGGAGCGCGCCATCGCTTTCGATCACCGCGCCGGGGCTCGGAGGGGAATCGCCCGTCGCGCCCGACGTTCCACATCCCCAAGCGAGGAGACCACAGACAAGGGCCACCCGAAACATCTTCCAATGCATCCCTGCGTCAGCCGTCACGGTCTCCTCCTCGCGGCGGATACGACCTGTCGAGGAGATCTAGGAGTTGCTCTTCTTGAAGTCTTCCATGAACTGGGCCAGCTTCTCGGCCCCCGCCACGGGCATGGCGTTGTACATGGAAGCGCGGCAGCCGCCGACCGAGCGGTGCCCCTTGAGCCCGGACATGCCGGCCGAAAGCGCCTCGGCGATGAACTTCTTCTCCAGATCCTCGGTGGGGAGCCGGAAGCAGACGTTCATGCGGGAGCGGGTGGGCTCCGCCATGGGGCACTTGTACCAGCCGTCCGACTTGTCCATGGTGCCGTAGATGAGCGAGGACCGCTGGATCGCGTTCTTCTCCATCTGGGCGAGGCCGCCCTGCGCCTTGACCCAGTCCAGGGTGAGCTTGATCATGTAGATGCCGAACACCGGCGGGGTGTTGTAGAGCGAGCCCTTGGACGAGTGGATCTTGTACGACAGATAGGCCGGCACGGCCTCGTTACACTTCTCGATGAGATCCTTGCGCATGATGATGAAGGAGACCCCCGCGGGACCGAGGTTCTTCTGGGCGCCGCCGTAGGCCATGGCCAGCTTCGAGAAGTCCACCGGCCGGGACATGATGTGGGACGACATATCCGCCACCAGGGGGACGCTCCCCGTATCCGGGAGCTCCTGCATCTCGATGCCGCCGATGGTTTCGTTGCTCGTGATGTGGAGATAGGCCGCGCCGTCGCCGGGCTTCATCTCGTCGCCGGTGGGCATCCGCACGAACTTCAGCTCCTCGCCGGACCACACGGTGCGCACCGGGAGGCCGGTCTTGGTGGCGTCGGCGATGGCCTTCTTGGCCCAGGAACCGGTGAGGACATACTCGCCGGTCTTGCCCTCACTGATGAGGTTCATGGGGATCATGGCGAACTGCAGGGTCGCGCCTCCCTGCAGGAACATGATGTCATGAGTCTCCGGAACCGAGAGGAGCTCCCGCATGTTGGCGATGGCCGACTGGTGCACCGCGTCGTACTCCTTGCTGCGGTGGCTCATCTCGATGAGGGACATCCCCTTGCCCTGGTAGTCTACGAACTCCCCCTGGGCCTTCTCCAGCGCCGGGAGGGGAAGGGTGCAGGGACCCGCTGCGAAATTAAATATTCTGTTTGCCATTTTACAACCTCATTTCTTCGAAAATTCTTCGATGATTTCCACCACGATATCCCCGATGCGGAGCAGGTTCTCCTTGCTCGACGCGCCGATGTGGGGCAGCAGCACCACGTTGGGGGCCTTGGTGAGGGGCGAATTCTCCGGGGGATCGGAGTACCAGACGTCGTTGCCGTACCCGGCGAGCTTGCCCGACTCCAGCGCGGCGGCCACATCCTCCTCCACCACGCACTTGCCGCGGCCGGTGTTGATGATAATCGTGCCGTCCTTCATCTTGGCGATGGTGTCCTTGTTGATCATCTTCGCCGTCTCGTCGGTGAACGGCGTGTGCAGCGAGATATAGTCGGCCTCGGCGAGGAGCGCGTCGAGGCTGGGCGTCATCTCCGCCACGTCGGACTTCTCCACGTACTTGTCGAACGCGATGACCTTCATACCGAAGGCCGCCGCCCGCTTGGCCACCTCGGTGGCGATGCGGCCGATGCCGATGAGGCCGAGGGTCTTGCCGAGGAGCTCGGTGCGCTTGATCTCCTTCTTGCGCCACTCCCCTTTCATCATCCCCTCGTGGCCGAAGACCACCTTGTTGGGGACCGCCAGCATCAGGGCCATGGCCAGCTCCGCCACCGCCGGCGAGGAGGCCGCCGGGGTGTTCCGCACCTCGATACCCTTCGCCTTGGCGTAGGCGGTGTCGATATTGTCGATGCCGACGCCGCCGCGGATGATCAGCTTCAGGTTGGGCGCGGAATCGATATATTCTTTATTGGGTTTGGTCTTGGAGCGAACCAGCACGACGTCGGCCTCGAAGAGGCGATTTTTGTCGGTAAACACTTCACCAAATTTTTCCAATCGACTCGGGAGGGATGCATCGAAAGCATCCGAGATGAGAATTTTCATTTTTCGCCTCCTTGGCATTACCACGTGCCGTTTTAGGTATCACAAGTAAAAACCTATATTGCGTTTTTTGATAAAGAACAACCTCTTAATCCCCAAAAATCTGCAAGTCTGTACCGCCGGTTCCGACAACAGCATCAAAGAGAATAAGTGATAATCAAATCGTGCCGTTAGCCATGCTGTCGATGATACGGTTACGCATCGTTTGGCGAGGACGGCGAACAGGAATCTACCGGCGACTGGTGGCGATCCGCTTGATCTTGAAGAGCAGCTCCGAGAAGTTGAAGGGCTTGTCGAGATATTCATCCGCGCCGTAGAGGGGCGAGGTAATTTCGTTCAGATTGGAACCGATCCCGGTCAGCATCAGCACCCCGGTGGTGTTGATGGTTTCGTCACTGCGGATCTCTTTCAAAACCTCCCAGCCGTTTTTCTTTGGCATCATGACATCCAAAATCACGGCATCGGGACGTTTCTCACGAATCATCTGAACGGCCTTCTCACCGTCCGAGGCAGTAATAAATTCATATTCGTCCAATTGTTGCAAACGCTTCAGAATGATTCCCATCAGCTCCGCGTCGTCATCGGCGATCAGGATGAGGGGCTTTTGTCTCTGCAATTCAGCCATTATTTTCCGTTCCCAAAATCCGTTTTCAAGCCAGAGGCTAGCGATAAAATTTCATATTTGTCAATGGCGGATTTCTCCCGGGGGCGGGAGCGCTTTCAGTTATGCTGTAACCGCGCCATCACCGCCGATTGACATTGTCCAACAAGGGATTAGGATTCCGCCGTTGACGTGTGAGGTCGACCCGGAATCCGAGGATGAAAGACCCGTGATAAAAAAAAGAGAACGAGGGCTCACCGCCCGCCTCCCCGAGGAGCTCGGCGTGATAATGGAACAGATGGGGGAGCCCCGTTTCAGAGGGGAGCAGCTCTTCACCTGGCTCCACGGTCGGGGCATATCGGATCCGGATCAGATGACCAACCTCCCGAAGGCGTTCCGCGTGAAGCTCCGCGAGGCGGGGCTCTCCTGGCCCGTCACCCCCGCCACGGTGCTGAAGGCCAGAGACGGCACCCGGAAGCTGCAGCTTCGGCTGGCGGACGGCACCGCGGTGGAGACCGTGCTCATCCCGGAGGAGGGGAAGCTGACCCAGTGCGTCTCAACCCAGGTGGGCTGCGCGGTGGGCTGTCTCTTCTGCCGCTCCGGGAAGGACGGCCTCGTGCGCAACCTGACCGCGGATGAGATCGTCGGCCAGATCCAGGTGGCCAGATCCCTCCACGCGGACGGCGAGCAGCTCCGGAACGTGGTCTTTATGGGGATCGGCGAGCCCCTCCACAACCTCGAGGAGGTGAAACGGGCGCTCGATCTCATCGGCCATCCCAAGGGGCTCGACCTCTCGACGCGGCGGATCACCGTATCGACGGTGGGGAGCGTCCGGGGGCTCGATCGCCTCGCGAAGATGACCGACGGGAGCCTCGCCCTGGCCGTCTCCCTCCACGCTGCGGACGACGAGACCCGGCGCCGGCTGGTGCCGTGGGCCACCGACCCCCTCCGGGATCTGGTGGCGGCCCTCAAACGCTTCCCCCTCGCCAAACGCCGCCGGATCACGATTGAGTACGTGATGGTCAAGGGCATCAACGACGCACCGGACATGGCGAGGAAGCTCGTCAGGCTCCTGTCGCCGCTCAAGGTCAAGGTGAATCTCCTCCCCCTCAATCCCCACGACCGGACCGATCTCGAGCCCCCCGACGCCGACGCCGTCGCGCGGTTCCAGGAGATCCTCATGGCGAAGGGGCTCTCCGTGTTCCTCAGAAAACGGCGGGGGGAGGATATCGGCGCCGCTTGTGGGCAGCTGCTCTCCACCTCCCGCGGGCAGCCCCGGTAGGCAGCGGGGCTGCGCTGGAGCGCGCGAAGCGGATGAAGAAAGAGCAGTGCAAGGAAGTCCACCGGGCGCTGCTGCCCGAAGGGGATCCGGGCGCGGAAGATCCGGGCGGGCCTTCGCCTCAGTAGTCCAGCCCCACCAGCTTCAGGAGCTCCAGGGCGTTGGTGGTGGGGGCCACACCCGGTCTCAGGGTGAAGTCGAAGTACATCTCGCGGCCCTTCTCCCCGTCCCGGAACCGCTCGGTGAAGTAGACGGGGACGGCCTTGTCGCCGATCTCCTCGGCCTCGGCCAGGGTGAGGTCGTGGGAGGAGATGGCGCCCAGGCAGTCGAGGCCGACGAGGTGCTTCAGGACGCCGGCCACCGCGACGCGGCGCTCGATGATGTTGGTGCCCTGGAGGATCTCATCCAGCAGGAAGAGGAGCGGCGGGTCGCCGGCGGTGACCGCCTCGGCCCGGGTGACGATCTGCTTCAGCCGCTTGAGCTCCGCCATGAAGAAGGAGATGCCGTCGCTGATGGAGTCGGTGACCCGGAAGCTGGTGCCGAGGGTGAACGGCGTCAGGGTGAGGCTCTTCGCCGCCACCGGCCCCCCGGCCCCGGCCAGGGCGACGTTGAGGCCGATGCTCCGGAGCAGGGAGCTCTTGCCGGACATATTGGAGCCGGTCACCAGGAGGAACGTGCCCGGCGGCCCAAGGGTGACGTCGTTGGCCACCAGGGTCTCCGCGGGGAGGAGCGGGTGGCCCAGCCCCCGGGCCTCGAAGGTCGGCGCCCCCTCCCGGATCTCGGCGATGGCCCAGTCCGGGTTGTCGTGGGCCAGGAGGGCGAGGGCCATGAACGCCTCGAACTCGCCGAGGGCCTCCAGCCACCCCTCGGTGTGGGCGCCCGCCCGCCTTTGCCACCGCTCCATCCTGGCGAGCACATGGAAGTCGATGAGGGTGAAGGCCTGGATGGGGAAGTGGGTCATCGGCGAGAACCGCAGATCCGCGAACCCCGCGAGGGTCTCCAGCCTCTGCATCTGACGCCAGGCCGTGACGCCGTCGGTCTCGAGCCGCGCCTTGAGGTCCCGGCCCCGTTCGGCGCGGACCTCCCACTCGGCCATGAAGCGGAACAGGCTGGCGTACTGGTCGATGCGCCCCTTGTGCCGCGAGACGGCGGCGAAGACCCGGTGGATTTTGGGGGTGTGGATCGCGGAGAACGCGATGTTCACCACCACCGCGATCATCCAGAAGGGCCCGGGGAGCAGGTTGAAGGCGGAGAGGAGGCCGAGGAGGATCGGGAGGGGGGTCAGGATCCGGGCCCCCCACAGGACCCCCCGGTGGGCTTCGAGCCACCCGCGCCCCTTCGTCCACGCCACGAAGGGGGCCGGGTCGAGGAGCGCCTTCTCCATGGCCAGGGTGAGGTGCTGAAACGACATCAGCGCGGCCCGGTTTCCCCGCAGCTCGCCGATGAGACGCCCCCGGGCGGCGCTCTTGGCCGGGGGGGACGGAGAGAGGAGCCAGCGGGCCAGCGTGTCCTGGCCGAACCGGGTCACGGCGCCGCCGGTGAGGCGGTAGAGGGAGCCCGCACCGAAGAGATCGAGATCCGCGCCTATGCCGAACCCGTCCGTTACGGGGGGGGAGGGGATCGCCCGGAGCGCGCCCCAGTCCCGCGCGATCCGCGCCACCCCCTCCTCGCAGAGGGTCACCTCCCGGGTCTCGCGGTCGATCCCCGCCTGGACGCGGCGGTGGGCGATCACCAGGACCACGAACGCCGCGAGAAACGAGAGGCCGACGGCGAGGGCCGCCCCGAAGGAGAGGAAGTCCCCCCAGGCGTAGACCGGCGCCACGGCGATGCCGCCGACGAACACCGCGAGCCGGCCCCCGGAGAGGCGGAGGCTCTTCGCCGTCAGCGTCTCGAGCCGAGCCCGGGAGGCGGCGCCCCGAGCCTCGTAGAAGCCCCGGACCGTCTCCGGGGAGTCCGTGTCTTGCTCCGTAACCATCAAGGGACTGTTCTATCCCAAATCGACGCTCGCCTGATATCTTAATTGATACCCCCCAAGGAAGAGGGGACCTTCTACTTCTGCAACGGGCGCAACCATCGGGTCGTTGGGTGACGAGGTTCGGGGGGGAGAGCTCCGCCTGCCCAGGAGCTGTCGCGCGGAACTTGAATCAGAGCGATTCGGCGAAGCAGTAGAACCCCCCGTAGCCGCCGCCGTCCCCGATGGTGTTGCCCCCGCCGCCCCCCTGGGTGATGTGGAATCCCGGCGTGCAGCCCCGGGCGCCGAACCCCGCGATCCAGTTGTTGTTGCTGCTGTTCCTCGGCCAGGAGAACCCGCACTCGGGGAACGCCGTCGAGGTAGTGCTGGTCCAATCGTCGCAGCTGGCCCCCGCGTACCTGCCGTCCTCATTGGAGCCGGTGAGGGTGTGGTGGTCGTCGTCGTTGAGCACGCCGTCGAGGTTGACGTCGTTCAAGCCGTCGTGGAGGATGCCGAGCTCGTCGAACATTGCGTTCTCGCAGCAACCGCCCGGGGGACGGGGGGATCCCGGGATGTCCGAGACGCGCTCCGCGAAGAGCTGCCCGGCATGATCGTACCACGGCCCCTGCCCGATCCGGCCGATGGCGTCCACCTGGCTGGTACTGAGAAACGCCCGCCAGGTCAGGTGGCCGAAGCAGACCCGGCGGGCCGCCTCCTGGCAGATGGCGTCCGCGCCCTCGAGTCCGTTGATCCCGCTCCCCGGTGGGTACTCCAGGTTGCCGCCGAACCCCTCCTGATCTCCCGACAGATCATCGATAATGAGGAGGCTGGTGACGAAGAAGCTGAAGTCCGGGTGGGCGCCGCTGGAGGCGCAGTCGGTATCAGCGTCCGTGTCGGCATCCGTGTCGGCATCTGTATCGGCATCTGTGTCGGCATCCGTATCAGCGTCCGTATCAGCGTCCGTGTCGGCATCGGTATCGGCGTCCGTATCAACATCCGTGTCTGCGTCCGTATCGACATCCGTGTCTGCGTCCGCATCGGTATCCGCATCCGAATCGGTATCGGCGTCCGAATCGGTATCAGTGTCCGAGTCGGTATCGGCGTCCGAGTCGGTATCGGCATCCGAGTCGGTATCGGCATCCGAGTCGGTATCGGCATCCGAGTCGGTATCAGCGTCCGAGTCGGTATCAGCGTCCGAGTCGGTATCGGCATCCGAGTCGGTATCGGCATCCGAGTCGGTGTCGCTGTCGGCACCGGCGGTATCATCAGTGGAGAGACCACTGTCGGGATCGGAAGCGGCATCACTACACGCCGTCCAGAAGACCGCGAAGACGCCGAGTAGCGCGATTATACGGAATTTCATCAAGTACAACTCCTTATGCTCTATCTATCCAGGTGTAAGGCCCTCCCGAAAACAATCAATAAAAATGGAACCGGAGGCGCTAGACGGATCTCAATGGACGCAACAAACGCTTTGTATAGCCTTCTATAGCCTGGCCCAAAGAGGCATCACAGGAGCGCGTCCATTGGGTCTTTCAAGTCCATGTCGTCCATTCCGGTCCATTATCCGGCGCCCCTCGATGCCCTATGGAGGTCGCGACTATTATCGGATGCGACACAGGGGTATAATCACGGAATGCGATATTCAATAAAACTCGTCACGGTCGGACTCGCAATCATCGGGGGCCTCACC
>JBNLED010000203.1:0-3409 GCA_050304755.1 Polyangia bacterium
CCACCCCTTTGACCCCCTTTCAGACGGGTTCTGCCCGAGCAATTGCGTCGGCCGGCCAGGCGGTATGATGTGTGTCTCGGTCCCCGGCGAAAACGCCCTAGCGCTCAGGGTGCTTGAGGGTACGTTAGATGGCTCGCTCCTCGGCGACGGTGTAGTTAATGTAGTCATTGATCCGCGGCGCACCCCTGACGGGACCGGTCCGGCTCGCTCTTTTTGGCACAAACACGGCACAGCCGCTCTCAGTAGGAGATTGCAACCATCTGTTTCCATTGGACATTGAAGAAGTCGCTCAATTGGCATGTCGATTGCTTTTAAAATTACCGAGTTACCCAATGAAAGGATCCCTGGAATGCGCGTCAACCCCCGACATCAACAGCAATTGGAACCTCCGGAGAACATGACCGCAATGACGAGGGGTGAGAAAGGAATTGTTATATGCGCGTTTTGAGGAGCTTCCTATGGATCGCGTCCGTATTGATGGCGTTGATTTCCTGTAAGCGCGTCTCCACATCCTCCGGCGACACCGAAACCGCTTCCGCGGATTCGGCGACGTACTGTGATACCGGCTCGGACGTCCCGCATGAGACCGGCAGCGCGTCGGCGCCGGGACCGGATACGGCTACAGAGAGCGGGTCGGCCGTTCATTTCGAAGAGACGGATACGCCGGACGGAAGGGATTCCGCCGCGAACGTCGAGGGTGAAACCGCGTCCCCTGATACGGAAACAGCGATGACCATCTCTACAGAAGCCGGTCGAGATTCGGACACCGGGAGTGGTAGCGGCGACGCGTTCGACACGGAATCAGCGACCGACAGCGGAACCGCTACGGAGAACGAAACAGAGACGGGGCGCGACACCGGGACCGACGATGATACCGGATCCGAGGGCGATACCGGGAGCGATACCGGACCTGACAGCGATACCGTCGAGTCCGATGGTCTGGTCTGGATTGAGCTGATGCCGTATATCGTTGTCGACGTGATCGGGGGGCACTCGGGGTTAGTCACGAGGTGCCAACGAGAAACCGGAGTCGTCGAGGCGTGCCCCCAAACGATGACCTGGTACCTGTCCCGGACAGACGTGGTTACAATCAACGACGACAACTCCATCACGCTGGCGGGGGAAGGCACCGTCGCGATATATGTCGAGATCGACGACGTGATCTCCAACACGGTGTGGGTGACCATCACCGATCCCTCCCGTTGCGAGGGGGCCATCGAGTTCCCGGATCCGAACCTGGAGGCCGTGGTCCGCGACGCGGCTGGGGTCCCCACAGGGGAGATCACCGTCTTCGATGTGCGCGGGCTGCCGGAGCTCTCTTCCGACATCCTGGACGCCACCATGGCCATCACCGATCTGACCGGCATCCAATGCTTCGAGTACCTGGAGACGCTCTCCCTGACCCAGCAGGACCTCAGCGATATCTACCCCCTCGCCGGTCTCAGCCAGCTGACCGGTCTCTACCTCGGCGAAAACGCCATCAGCGACCTCTCCCCCGTGGCCACCATCGGGAGGCTGTCTTTCCTGGCGGTCAACGGGAACCGCATCAGCGATCTCTCCCCCCTCGCGTCGCGCATAATGCTGATGGAGCTCGACATCCATAACAACGCCGTCAGCGACCTGACCCCTCTCGCCGAGCTGACCAACCTGATGACCGTCGACATCTCGTCCAACAATATCAGCGACCTCTCGCCCCTCACCGAGTTGACCAGGCTGAGGACCCTCGACGCCTCGTCCAACAATATCAGCGATCTGCTCCCCCTCGCAGGTATGACCGAGCTGACATTCCTCCGCCTCGACGACAACAGCATCAGCGATCTGATCCCCTTGGGCGGCCTCTTCAACGTGTTGCTGGAGGTCTCCCTTTCGAACAACAACCTCAGCGACCTCTCTCCGCTGGCGGATCTCTCGCGCTTGACGGTGCTCGACGCCTCGTCTAACGACATCAGTAACATCTCGGCCGTCGCCGCGCTCCGCAATCTGCACGAGCTCTACCTTCAGGGAAACGACATCAGCGACATCTCCTCCCTCGTCGCCAATGAGGGGATCGGATTCGACGACATCGTCGTCATCACGGACAACTCCCTCGACTGCGGGGACGCCGTGACCCTCGACTATATCAACCTCCTGGAATCCCGCGGCGTCCTCCTCGAGCACGATTGTGAGTAATCAAAATGCCGGAACGCATCCGGAAATTCGGGCAAACGCAAATTCGGGGACGGTGATCGGATCTTCGTCTGCAGCGCCCACACCGCGAATTGTATAGATCGCCGCTACCAACGCTTCCACCGTCACCCCTTCCCGGTCATCTGATGTCTCCTTTTTTACCACATCCACCGGACAGAGGTGCCATCGAAACCAACCGTCCCCGAGATTCAGCCCTTCGGGCCACGGCAACGCCGTCCTTGTTCTCAATGGATTATGCCGGTCAAAGAGCTCCGGTCCCTGGCAGAGAAATACAATGAAGACCCGAAAGAAGACGAGGAGTGAAATGCCCGCGTCGGATCACTCCGTCCCGGCCCACGCCAACAGCCTCTTGAAGTAACGGAGGCTGGAGAGCATGAGGGCGGTCCCGATGCCGATGTATACGACCGCCAGATAGGGCTTCGGGATGGGGGAATACCGGAGGCCGAAGCCGCCGGCCATCATCACCAGCATAATGAGGTAGCTCTTCCAGGACATGAACGAGAAGAGACACCGCTTGCCGTCCATCATCGCGATGCGCCCCAGGTTCTTGTCCACCACCCGGAGGAACCCGAAGTGGGCGATGAATAACGCTCCGGCGAGCCCGCTTGCCGCGAGCAGCGGGGCGCCCACCGTGCCCGGCGCGGAGAGCCAGCCGTACGCCAGGGAGTCCAGCATGGCGCCGACCCCGATCCACATGGCGCCGTTCAGGAGCAACAGCCACTTTCGCCGCACCGCGGGCCGGTATTGTTCAAATCGCTGGCTCACTCCCGTCCTTTCCGCAAAATCCCGTGGGGGATGCCGGAGCCCTCCACCGAGGAGGGCCGCGCCGTCGCCGGCTCAGCTCCCATAGCCATCATACCGCCGATTGCGTTCAGTGTCTGCTCACGAAAAAATAACGATGAGAGCAAGGGGGCAGGGCTACCGCCAGGACCTCGGAAAGCTCTCCGAACGAGCGAAGCCGGAGCCGGACGACCCCTCCCCGGAGATCGACCCCCCAGACGCGGAGCAAGACGCGGCCCCCGAAGCCGACACCCACCAACTTCCACTGCTCTAAATTGAAAGATCGAAAGCTTTTCATTTAAAACGAAAGCGTCTCAGCCAAAACGAAAGCTTCGCATCCCGATCGAAAGCGCTGCATTCAAAACGGAATGATCAGCAGAAATCCCGGAAAGCTCGACATCAGACGAGGGAAAGCTCCGGATGACACAACAGTGAGATCGGG
>JBNLED010000204.1:0-16037 GCA_050304755.1 Polyangia bacterium
TGTTGGAGCTGGTGGAGCTGGAGGTTCGGGAGCTGTTGTCGGAGTATGATTTCCCGGGCGACGACATTCCTGTGATCAAGGGATCGGCGCTGAAGGCGTTGGAGGCTGGCGGAGAGGGTGCGGATGCGGATTGCATCCAGGAGCTGATGGAAGCGATCGACTCCTACATTCCGGAGCCTGAGCGGGACATCGACAAGCCGTTCTTGATGCCAGTGGAGGACGTGTTCAGCATCACGGGCCGTGGGACGGTGGCGACTGGGCGCGTGGAGCGAGGCATCGTGAAGGTGCAGGAGGAAGTGGAGATCGTCGGGTTCGGCGATACGCGGAAGACGGTGGTGACGGGGGTGGAGATGTTCCGGAAGCTGCTGGACGAGGGTCGCGCCGGGGACAACATCGGTGTTCTGCTTCGGGGCGTGGCGAAGGACGAGATCTTCCGCGGCCAGGTGCTGGCGGCGCCGAAGAGCATCACGCCGCACAAGAAGTTCACGTGCGAGGTGTATGTTCTGAAGAAGGAGGAGGGGGGCCGACACACGCCGTTCTTCTCGAACTACCGGCCGCAGTTCTACATCCGGACGACGGACGTAACGGGGACCATCGAGCTTCCCGAGGACGTGAAAATGGTAATGCCCGGGGACAACGTCCAGATGACGGTGGAGCTGATCGACCCGGTCGCGATGGAAGACGGGATGCGGTTCGCAATCCGCGAGGGGGGCCGGACGGTAGGCGCCGGCGTGGTCTCCTCGATAATTGAATAGGAGCTGTTAAAGTGGCGGCTGGAAATAGAATAATAATTACTCTCGAGTGCAAGACGTGCCATGAGAGAAATTACACGACGACCAAGAACAAGAGGAAGACCCCCGCGAAGCTCTCCAAGAAGAAATACTGTTCCAGGTGTAGAGCTCACACGGATCACAGGGAGACGAAGTAAGATTTAACTCAGCATTTTTATGGAATGCACGATGTGGTTTCAAAGGCCAGTAGCTCGAATTGGTAGAGCGGTGGATTCCAAATCCATAGGTTGGGGGTTCGAGTCCCTCCTGGCCTGCCGAAAACATAGGCTTCGTGCGGAATAGAAAGATGGCGATAGAAAGCAAAAACACATCAACGGCCACGACCCTCGGCCTCTCGAAGTATGTCCATGTGATGTACTTTGTCGGGACCGTCGTGGTGGGATGGTTGCTGGTACAAATTACGGAGACGGTTTGGACTTCCCTCAACCTCTCGGTGACTGCCGTACCACCTCCTAGCAAGGCCCTTTCGCTAATTATCGGGGGAGCCGGCGCGCTGATTCTCGCGTTTTATCTGTGGCGTCATCCCAGGGTCAATAATCTGGCAATGGAAATTGTGGTCGAGCTCTCAAAGGTGACCTGGCCCACGAGGAAGGAGCTCTCCGCCTCGACGGTGGTGGTCATCATTTTGTCGGTAATCGCCTCGATTATCCTCGGTTTATTTGACTTTTTCTGGGCGTGGTGCACGGACCTCATCTATCACTCCGGCGGGTGATTCAGGACGCGCCTCTAAACGCCAGCAAGGAAGTCGGACATTATGGCTATGAAATTTTACGTAATTGTCACCTATTCGGGTTACGAGAATAAAGTCAAAACCTCTCTCGAGGATCGCATCGCGAGCGAGGGGATGTCCGAGCAGTTTGGTAAGATCCTGATCCCCACGGAGACCGTGCAGGAGGTCGTTCGGGGAAAGAAGCGAATCGGTGAGCGGAAGTTCTTTCCGGGGTACATTTTCGTCGAGATGGAGCTCAACGAAGCGACATGGCATCTCGTCAAGAACACCCCGAAGGTGACCAACTTCATCGGCAACCAGAAGCCGACGCCGGTCCCCGACCATGAGATCGCGAGCCTCCTCAACCAGATCGAGGTCGGCGCCACGAAGCCCACCCAGATCATCCGGTTCGAGGAGGGGGACGAGGTTCAGGTCATCGACGGCGCCTTCAGCGGGTTCTCCGGGGTCGTCGATGTGGTCAAACCCGAGAAACAGAAGGTCATCGTTCTAGTGAGTATTTTTGGTCGCGCGACTCCGGTGGAGCTGGAGTTCACGCAGGTCGAGAAATCGGGCTAACGAGCAGGTGCTTTTTTAAGGAAACGTTATGAAGAAGATAATAGGGCAAATCAAGTTGCAGGTTCCGGCGGGTAAGGCGAATCCCTCACCGCCCATCGGGCCCGCCCTCGGTCAGCACGGCGTCAATATCATGGAGTTCTGCAAGGCGTTCAACGCCAAGACCCAGGCGCAGGCGGCGGAGGAGATGATCATTCCGGTGGTGATAACGGTCTTCGCGGACAGGAGCTTCTCCTTTATTACGAAGACTCCCCCGGCATCTCGGCTCCTCATCAAGGAGGCCAAGATCAAGAAGGGCTCCGGAACACCGAACAAGGACAAGGTGGCCAAGATTACCAAGGAGCAGGTTCGGAAGATCGCCGAGATCAAGCTCCCCGATCTGAACGCCACTGATATCGAGATGGCGATGCGTTCCATCGAGGGGACCGCCCGTTCGATGGGAATCGACGTCGTAGAGTAATCAACCCGGTCTTTCGAGACCAACAACCACGCGTCGCATGTACGGCGCATGGGAGGCGAGAGCCGAAGATGGGAAAGATTTCAAAGAAACTGAAGGACGCCAGAGCCAAGGTCGATCGGATGACGCTGTATCCGGTGGTCGAGGCGATGGGAAAGGTCAAGGAGGCATCCTACACCAAATTCGACGAGACCGTCGAGGTCGCCGTGAAGCTGGGGGTCAACCCCAAGCACGCCGATCAGATGGTCCGCGGCGCGGTGGTGCTTCCTCACGGCCTCGGTAAGGAGGTCCGCGTGCTCGTTTTCGCCACCGGCGACAAGGAGAAGGAGGCGCAGGACGCCGGCGCGGATCATGTCGGCGCTGAGGACCTCATCGAAAAGATCAAAGAGGGATGGCTGGAGTTCGATACGACCATCGCCATCCCGCCGATGATGGCCAAGGTCGGTAAGATCGGTAAGATCCTGGGGACCCGGGGGCTCATGCCCAACCCCAAGGTGGGCACGGTCACCATGGACGTGGGGGAAGCCGTCAGGCAGGCCAAGGCCGGTAAGGTGCAGTTCCGCGTCGAGAAAGCCGGTATCATCCATGCCCCCATCGGAAAGGTTTCTTTCGAGGCCCAGAAGCTCGCCGAGAACTTCGAGACACTCATCGAGGCGCTCATGAAGGCGAAGCCCGCAGCGGCCAAGGGGACCTATCTGCAGGGGGTCACCGTTTCATCGACGATGGGGCCCGGGGTGAAGATCGACACCCAGGCGGCGCTAAAGAAATAGGAGGCTCAGGTGGAACGTGCACAAAAAGAAGCTCAAGTCGCCGAGATACAGGACCGGTTCGGCAGGATGGCCTCGGCCGTATTGACGGATTTTCGCGGGTTGGACGTCGAGAAGCTCAACGAGCTCCGGCGTGAATTCGACAAGGCCGATGTAGAGTACAAGGTGGTCAAGAACACGCTCGTCAAGCGGGCCATCAGCGATCAGGGGTACTCGGAGGGGTTGTCCGATTATCTCGCCGGGCCCACTGCCATCGCGTGGTCCTATGAGGATCCGGTGGCCCCGGCCAAGGTGGTCGCCGATTTCGCGAAGAGCAACGACAAGCTCAAAATCAAATGCGCCGTGCTGGACGGCGAGGTCCTCAAAGAGGCTCAGGTGATCACGCTCTCGAAGATGCCGGGCAAGGATGAGATCAAGTCCACGCTGCTCGCGACCTTCATGGCGCCGGCGCAGACCATGGTGAGGCTGCTCGCTGCGGCCCCGACCAATTTCATGTATCTGCTGAACGCCAGGAAAAATGCTCTCGGTGGGGAATAGTCACCGGGAAGAATAAGTTTTGAAAAACACGATAAAGACCAAGAATGGAATGCGGTCTTATAGATGAGGGAGAGAAACAATGGCTGATATAACACGGGAACAAGTAGTCGACTATCTTAGCAATTTGTCGGTTATGGACATCGCTGCGCTGACCAAGGAGCTCGAGGAAAAATGGGGCGTGTCTGCGGCGCCGGTCGCGGTGGCCGCGACGGCTGCGGTGGACGCAGGTCCGGTCGAAGAGCAGACTGAGTTCGACGTCGAGCTGACCGCTATCGGCGCCAAGAAGATCAATGTCATCAAGGCGATCCGCGAGATCACAAGCCTCGGTCTGAAAGAGGCCAAGGAGCTCGTCGAGGCGGCTCCGAAGGTGGTCAAGGAAGCCGTGTCCAAGGACGAGGCCGAGGACGTCAAGAAGAAACTCGAAGAGGCTGGTGCTACCGTAACTGTGAAGTAGTGTCGCGGTGCCGCCTCTTGAGGGACATCCGACATCCGGACGGAACAAACTGCTTGCTGGAACCCACCAGAGAGGGGAAGGTTATGTCCCCTCTCTGGCATTTTATATGAGTGTGAAAATCCAGTGAGGCCGAACCTAAAAGGGAGCGCCCATGACATCGACAGTTCAGGCGAACTATAGACTCAGGCAATCGTTTGGAAAACTGCGGAGGGTGGTCTCTATCCCCCACTTGATAGAGATCCAGAAGACCTCCTATGAGAAATTCCTCCAGGCGACGGTGCCGCAAGAGGAGCGCACAGACATCGGGCTCCACGGTGTCTTCAAAAGCGTGTTTCCCATCAGTGATTTCAAGGGAACCAGCGAGCTGGCCTATCTCGGATATGTTCTCGAGAAGCCGAAATACGACGTGGAGGAGTGCCGCCAGCGCGGCATGAGCTACGCCGCGCCGATCAAGGTGACGGTGCAGCTGGTGATCTATGAGGCCCCGGTCGAAGAGGGGGAAGAGCCCCTCGTCAAAGACATCAAGGAGCAGGAAGTCTTCTTCGGAGAGATCCCCCTGATGACCGAGAACGGGACCTTCGTCATCAACGGAACGGAGCGGGTGGTGGTGAGCCAGCTCCACCGTTCCCCTGGGGTTTTCTTCGACCACGACCGGGGCAAGACCCACTCTTCGGGCAAGCTGCTCTACTCCGCGCGCGTCATCCCGTACCGCGGGTCATGGCTCGATTTCGAGTTCGACCACAAAAATATCATTTACGTCCGCATCGATCGACGGCGGAAGATGCCCGCGACCGTGCTGCTCCGAGCCCTCGGGTACAGCACCCAGGAGCTGCTCAACTATTTCTATGAGACCGAGATCATCTACCTGGAGAGCCAGAAGCGGGTCAAGAAGAGCATCGTCTACAACCTCCTGGAGGGACAGCGTGCCACGCGGGATATCAAGGTCGAGGGGAGCATCGTGGTGCGGAAGAACCGCAAGTTCACGCGAAGCGCCATCCGCAAGATGAAGAAGGCCGGCCTCGAGACCCTGCCGATGGACGCGGCGGACCTCATCGGGAAGATCGCGGCGGAGGACGTGGTCGACGAATCCACCGGCGAGGTGCTGCTCGAATGCAACGAGGAGGTGACCGAGACCAAGGTCGATGTGCTGCGGGAGGCCAAGATCAAGACCTTCAAGGTGCTCTTCATCGACAACCTCAACGTGGGTTCCTACCTCCGGGATACCCTGGTGGCCGACAAGATTAACTCCAAGGAGGAGGCCATCATGGAGATCTACCGGCGCCTCCGGCCCGGAGATCCTCCCACCGCGGAGACCGCGAACGCCCTGTTCGAGAATCTGTTCTTCAACGCGGAGCGGTACAACCTCTCCAAGGTGGGGCGGCTTAAGCTGAACTACAAGTTCAAAATCGAGGAGCCCCTCGACCTCACCACGCTGACCCCGCGGGATATCATGGAGACGGTCCGCCACCTCATCGAGCTCAAGAACGGGCGCGGGATGGTGGACGACATCGACCACCTGGGCAACCGGCGGGTCCGGGCCGTGGGCGAGCTCATGGAGAGCCAGTACCGCATCGGCCTGGTGAGGATGGAGCGGGCGATCAAAGAGCGCATGAGCATGAGCCAGGAGCTCGACACCCTCATGCCCCACGACCTCATCAACGCCAAGCCGGTGAGCGCGGTGGTCAAGGAGTACTTCGGCTCCAGCCAGCTCTCCCAGTTCATGGACCAGACCAACCCCCTCTCCGAGGTGACCCATAAGCGCCGGCTCTCCGCCCTCGGCCCCGGCGGCCTCACGCGAGAGCGGGCCGGCTTCGAGGTCCGGGACGTCCACGCGACCCACTACGGCCGCATCTGTCCGATTGAGACGCCGGAGGGGCCGAACATCGGCCTCATCGCGTCCCTGTCGACGTTTGCGCGGGTCAATGAGTACGGCTTCGTGGAGACCCCTTACCGGCAGGTCCGGGAGGGCAAGGTTACCGAGGAGGTGCGGTTCTACAGCGCCCTCGAGGAGGAGGAGCACTTCATCGCCCAGGCCAACGAGCCCTTCGACAAGAGCGGGAAGTTCATCAACACCCTGGTGCTCTGCCGGCACAACGGCGAGTCCGTAATGGCCCACGTGTCCCAGGTGACCCTGATGGATGTCTCTCCCAATCAGCTGGTCTCCGTGGCGTCGTCAATGATCCCGTTCCTGGAGCACGACGACGCGAATCGGGCCCTGATGGGGTCCAACATGCAGCGGCAGGCCGTCCCCCTGCTTCGGACCAGCGCGCCTCTCATCGGTACCGGCATCGAGGGCAAGGTGGCCCGGGATTCCGGCGTCACCGTGGTGGCCAAGAGGGACGGCGTGGTTGAGTCCGTCGACGCCACCCGCATCGTGGTGCGGGCCGAAGGCAAGGGCGGCGAGTTTCCGGATATCTACAATCTGATTAAGTTCAGGCGATCGAACCAGAACACCTGCATCAACCAGAAGCCCATCGTCCAACCGGGGATGAAGGTCAAGCAGGGCGAAGTGCTCGCCGACGGTCCGGCCACCGAGAAGGGCGAGCTGGCCCTCGGGCAGAACGTGCTCGTGGCCTTCATGCCCTGGGGCGGGTACAACTTCGAGGACTCCATCCTCCTCTCCGAGCGGCTCGCGAAGACCGACGCCTACACCTCGATCCACATCGAGGAGTTCGAGTGCGTCGCGCGGGACACCAAGCTCGGCAAAGAGGAGATCACCCGGGACATCCCGAATGTCGGCGAGGAGGCCCTGGCGAACCTCGACGAGAGCGGCATCGTCCGCATCGGCGCCGAGGTGAAGCAGGGGGACATCCTCGTGGGCAAGATCACCCCGAAAGGGGAGACCCAGCTCAGCCCGGAGGAGAAGCTGCTCCGGGCGATCTTCGGCGAGAAGGCCGGCGATGTCCGGGACTCCTCTTTGAGGGTTCCCCCCGGCGTGTCGGGGACCATCATCGACGCCCATGTGTTCTCCAGACGGGGCATCGAGAAGGACGAACGGGCCCGCCAGATAGAAGAAGCCGAGCGGAGCAAGCTCGAGAAGGACATGGCGGACGAGATCAAGATTATCCGAGAGTCCGCCTACCGAAGAATCCGGGCGCTGCTCACCGGGAAGACAACCACCGGGAAGCTGGTGGACGACAAGGGCAAGGCGCTGATCTCGAAGGACGTCAAGCTGAACGAAGAGACCCTCGACGGCGTGCCGAGGAAGTACTGGTCCCAGATCCCGGTGGACAAGGTTCAGGATCAGATATCCGAGATCATCGAGTCGCTCAAGGCCCAGCAGGAGCTCCTGGAGGAGGCCTTCAACGAGAAGATCGGCCGCCTCTCCAAGGGAGACGAGTTGCCCCCCGGCGTTATCAAGATGGTCAAACTGTTCGTGGCCATCAAGCGGAAGATCTCCGTGGGGGACAAGATGGCCGGCCGGCACGGCAACAAGGGGGTCATCAGCCGGATCCTGCCGGAGGAGGACATGCCCTACATGCAGGACGGCTCGCCCGTCGACGTGGTGCTGAATCCCCTTGGCGTGCCCTCCCGTATGAACGTCGGACAGATCCTCGAGACCCACCTCGGGTGGGCGGCGCGCGGCTTCGGCGAGCGGATGAACACCCTCATCAACGAGACCAAGACCGGGATGGAGGAGGTCCGCAAAGAGCTCAAGAAGATGTTCAACACGGACTCCTCGAAAGAGATTATCGACGGCCTCTCCCCCGCCGACGTCGCCAAGTTCGCGGCGCAGTACTTCGACGGCGTCCGGTTCGCCACCCCGGTGTTCGACGGCGCTTCGGAGAAGGAGATCAAGGACGCCCTCGGGGTCGCCCACCTGCCCCAGTCCGGACAGGCGGTGCTCTTCGACGGGCGCACCGGCGAGGCCTTCAATCAGGATATCACGGTGGGGGTGATGTACGTCCTCAAGCTCCACCACCTGGTGGACGACAAGATCCACGCCCGATCCATCGGCCCCTACTCCCTGGTGACCCAGCAGCCCCTCGGCGGCAAGGCCCAGTTCGGCGGCCAGCGCCTCGGCGAGATGGAGGTGTGGGCCATGGAGGCCTACGGCGCCGCCTATGGTCTGCAGGAGTTCCTCACGGTGAAGAGCGACGACGTCATGGGGCGAACCCGGATGTACGAGTCCATCGTGAAGGGGGAGCATATCCTGGAGGCGGGGCTGCCCGAGTCCTTCAACGTTCTCATTAAAGAGTTGCAGAGCCTCTGCCTCAACGTAGAATTGGTGGAGACGGGCGGGCAGGCAGTCGTCGAAGAGGGCGAACCACAGGCCTAGTGGCCGAGAGAGGTAGACATGAAGGATATCTTCAGTTTTTTCGATAAACCCAAAGATCCGCTCAGCTTTTCCGCCATACAGATCTCTCTCGCCAGCGCCGAACAGATCCTGGAGTGGTCCCACGGAGAGGTCAAGAAGCCGGAGACCATCAACTACCGGACCTTCAAGCCCGAGCGGGAGGGGCTCTTCTGCGCGAAGATCTTCGGCCCGGTGAAGGACTACGAGTGCAACTGCGGTAAGTACAAGCGGATGAAGCACCGGGGCATCGTGTGCGAGAAGTGCGGCGTCGAGGTGATCCAGTCCAAGGTGCGACGGGAGCGGCTCGGGCACATCAACCTCGCCACTCCCGTGGCCCATATCTGGTTTCTCAAGAGCCTCCCGTCCCGCATCGGCGCGATCCTGGACATCACGCTGAAGGATCTGGAGCGCATCCTCTACTGCGAGAACTACGTGGTCCTCGATCCCATGGAGACCCCCCTGGAGCGGGGCGAAATCCTGACCGAGGAGCGCTTCTACCAGGTGAGCGAGGAGTTCGGGTACGGCTCCTTCGAGGCCGGAATGGGCGGCGAGGCCATCCTGGACCTGCTCAAGGACATCGACGTGGTGAGCCTCTCCGAGGAGCTCCGAGAGGAGATGAAGAAGGCCACCAGCGAGGCCAAGCGCAAGAAGGTCACCAAGCGGCTCAAGGTCTCGGAGGCGTTCAAGGACTCCACCAACAAGCCCGAGTGGATGATGCTGACGGTCATCCCGGTGCTGCCGCCGGACCTTCGCCCCCTCGTTCCCCTGGACGGCGGGCGGTTCGCCACCAGCGATCTCAACGATCTCTACCGCCGGGTCATCAACCGGAACAACCGGCTGAAAAGGCTCCTCGAGCTCAACGCGCCGGAGATCATCATCCGCAACGAGCGGCGGATGCTGCAGGAGGCCGTGGACGCCCTGTTCGACAACGGCCGGCGGGGCAAGACCATCACGGGGCCGAACAAGCGCCCCCTGAAGTCCCTCTCGGACATGCTAAAGGGCAAGCAGGGGCGGTTCCGCCAGAACCTCCTCGGAAGGCGCTTGGACTACTCCGGCCGCTCCGTGATCGTGGGGGGGCCGAGCCTCAAGCTGCACCAGTGCGGGCTGCCCAAGAAGATGGCCCTCGAGCTCTTCAAGCCGTTCATCTACAACAAGCTGGAGGAGCGGGGGTATGTCTCCACCATCAAGAGCGCGAAGAAGCTGGTGGAGAAGGAGAAGGCGGAAGTCTGGGACATCCTCGAGGAGGTCATCAGCGAGCACCCGGTGCTGCTCAACCGCGCCCCGACGCTCCACCGGCTCGGCATCCAGGCCTTCGAGCCGGTGCTGATCGAGGGAAAGGCGATCCAGCTGCACCCCCTGGTCTGCACGGCGTTCAACGCGGACTTCGACGGAGACCAGATGGCGGTGCACATCCCGCTGTCCATCGAGGCCCAGATGGAGGCCCGGGTGCCGATGATGTCCACCAACAACATCCTCAGCCCGGCCCACGGCAAGCCGATCATCAACCCCACCCAGGATATCGTCCTCGGGGTGTATTATATGACCAGCGTGCGGCCCTTCTGCCGTGGGGAATACGACCCCGAGGCCAAGGGCAAGGTCCGCTTCATGGGCATCTACTCCTCCATCCAGGAGGTCCGGGTCGCTTACGACACCGGGGCCATCGATCTCCACGCGGAGATCAAGGTCCGTATCGACGGCAAGCTCGAGAAGACCACGGTGGGACGGGTGCTCCTGTGGGATATCATCCCCGAGGGCATGCCCTTCACTCTCATCAACAAGGTGCTGGACAAGAAGGGGCTCTCGAGCCTCATCGACGCCGCCTATCGAAACTGCGGCAACAAGGCCACGGTGCTCCTGGCGGACCACCTCCGGACCATCGGGTTCGAGTTCGCCACGCGGGCCGGGGTCAGCATCTGCATGGACAACATGGAGATCCCGCGGGCCAAGGCCACCCTGTTGGAGCGGGCCCAGTCGGACGTGGAGAGCGTCGTCTCCCAGTATCAGGAGGGGCTCATCACCGACGGCGAGCGGTACAACAAAGTGGTCGATATCTGGGCGGCGGCCTCCGATCAGGTCGCCGAGGAGATGCTCAGCCAGATCCGCACCACAGAGATGGCGGACGCGGAGACCGGCCGGACCAAGGTGGTGGGGAGCTTCAACCCGATCTTCATCATGGCCGACTCCGGCGCTCGGGGCTCGAACGCCCAGCTCCGGCAGCTCGCCGGGATGCGAGGTCTGATGGCGAAGCCCTCCGGCGAGATCATCGAGACGCCCATCACCGCGAACTTCCGCGAGGGACTCTCGGTGGCCCAGTACTTCATCTCGACCCACGGCGCCCGCAAGGGGCTGGCGGACACGGCACTCAAGACGGCCAACTCCGGGTATCTCACCCGGCGGCTCGTGGACGTGGCCCAGGACGCCACCATCTCCGAGTACGATTGCGGAACGTTGGACGGCATCGAGGTCTCCCCCCTGGAAGAGGGGGGTGAGGTCATCGAGAAGTTGGGTGAGCGCGTCCTCGGCCGGACCGCCCTGGATGATATCTACGATCCCTTTACCGGCGAGCTCCTTGTCGAAGCCAACGACCTGATCGACGAAGAGAAGGTGAAGCTCATCGAGAACGCCGGCGTCAACCGGGTGACCATCCGTTCCGTCCTGACCTGCCAGACCCAACGGGGGATCTGCGCCAAGTGTTACGGCCGGGACCTGGCCCGCGGGTACCTGGTGAACATCGGCGAGGCCGTGGGCATCATCGCGGCCCAGTCCATCGGCGAGCCTGGAACGCAGCTCACGATGCGGACCTTCCATATCGGCGGCGCGGCCAAGCGCGGCAAGATCGAGCAGTCGCGGCTGGAGGCCAGTCGGGACGGCGTCGTGAAGCTCAGCGAGCTGACGATTGTCAAGAAGTCCGACGGGAACACCATCGTCATGGACCGCCACGGCGAGATTGTGCTCGTGGACGACACGGGGCGGGAGCACGCCTACGGGGTCGTGTACGGCGCGAATCTCTATGTGGACGACGGCCAGCGGATCAAGAAAGGGACCCTGATGGCGGAGTGGGATCCCTACTCCATCCCCTATGTCTGTGAGGTCGCGGGTCAGGTGGCCTTCGGGGATGTCATCGAGGGGGTCTCCATGACGGAGAAGCTCGACGAGGTGACCGGCCTCTCGCGGAAGGTCATCATCGAGTCCAAGGATCCGGAGCTTCGCCCCCGCGTCTCCATCAAGGGAGAGGACGGCGAGACCCGGATGGTGGGCAATATCCCGGCGCGCTACCTGCTGCCGGTGGATGCGAACATCTCGGTGAACGAGGGGGACTTCGTGGACGCCGGTGAGGTGCTCGCAAAGATCCCCCGCGAGACCACGAAGACCAAGGACATCACCGGCGGTCTTCCGCGGGTGGCGGAGCTTTTCGAGGCGAGGAAGCCCAAGGAGCACGCCATCATTTCCGAGATCGACGGCGTCATCTCCTTCGGAAAGGACTCCAAGGGGAAGCGGAAGGTGGTTATCACGCCGGAGGTGGGCGAGCCCAAAGAGTACCTCATCGCGAAGGGCAAGCACATCGCCGTCAAAGAGGGGGACCAAATCCGTGCCGGCGAGCCGTTGATGGACGGCGCGGCCAATCCCCACGATATCCTACGGGTCAACGGTGAGAAGGCCCTGGCGAGCTACCTCGTGGACGAAATCCAGGAGGTGTACCGGCTCCAGGGGGTCTCCATCAACGACAAGCACATCGAGACCATCGTGCGGCAGATGCTGCGCCGGGTCACCATCAAGGATGTGGGGGACACCGTCTTTCTGGTGGACGACAAGGTCGACAAGACGATCTTCAGGGCCGAGAACGAGCGGGTCATCGCTGCGGGCGGCCAACCGGCCACGGCCGAGGCGCTCCTCCTGGGGATCACCAAGGCGGCCCTCTCCACCGAGAGCTTCATCTCCGCCTCCTCGTTCCAGGAGACCACCAAGGTGCTCACCGAGGCGGCGGTGTCCGGCAAGGTGGACGAGCTGACCGGCCCCAAGGAGAACGTCATCATGGGGCGGCTGATCCCGGCCGGTACCGGCGTGCCCGTATACCACGATTTGACCATGAGAGTGGCGGAAACGGACGACGGGGTTTCGGAGGTCTCCGACGAATCGGAGTTCGATGAGGCGCCGTCGATTACTTCTGCTTGACAAATCAGGACGGTTCCATTAAGAACCCGCCGTTGTTGATCGATTATGACGCGTAATTGGAAAGCGAAAAAGGATGCCGACAATAAATCAGTTGATTAGAAAAGGACGAAAGAAGCAGATCGCCAAGACCACTGCGCCTGCCCTCAAGGCCTGCCCCCAGAAGCGGGGCGTCTGCGTGCGTGTGTACACCTCGACCCCCAAGAAGCCGAACTCCGCGCTTCGCAAGGTCGCGAGGGTGAGGCTGACCAACGGGATGGAGGTCACCACCTACATCCCCGGCGAGGGGCACAACCTCCAGGAGCACTCCGTGGTGTTCATCCGCGGCGGCCGTGTCAAGGATCTGCCCGGTGTACGGTATCACGTGATTCGTGGAACAATGGATGCTTCCGGTGTCGAGGAGCGGCGCAAGGGACGCAGTAAGTACGGCGCGAAGCGCCCCAAGAAGTAAGGAGTGAGAGATGCCGCGTCGTCGTGAAGTCCCCAAACGTAAAGTACAGCCGGATCCGAAGTATCGGAACCGGATGGTCTCCAAGTTCATCAACAAGCTGATGTACGATGGTAAGAAGAGTGTCTCGGAGCGTATCCTCCACGGCACCTTCGATATTATCGAGCAGCGGTACAAACAGGATCCGATGGAGGTCTTCAAGAAGGCCATCGAGAATGTGAAGCCGAAGCTCGAGGTCAAGTCCCGCCGGGTCGGCGGCGCCACCTATCAGGTCCCCGTGGAAGTGCGGGCCAACCGGCGCCTCGCTCTGGCGATGCGGTGGATTATCGGATATTCGAGATCCCGCGGAGAGCACACCATGCGTGAGCGGCTCGCTGCGGAGCTCGTGGATGCCTCACAGAACCGAGGCACCTCCATAAAGAAGAGAGAAGATACGCACAAGATGGCGGAAGCGAACAAGGCGTTCGCGCACTATCGCTGGTAAATTAACACATAGTCCCGAGTCTCTTCCGGCGGGTGCACCTCGCACTGAATGATGCCGATAAGGGGCTTTGCCGTTAACGAGAAGCAGGGCGGCAGGGAGAGTTCAAAGTGGCTAAGCGGGCCTCTATCGGTCAGACCCGTAACATCGGGATCATGGCCCACATCGATGCTGGAAAGACCACCCTCACGGAGAGGGTGTTGTACTATACCGGCGTCTCCCACAAGATCGGGGAGGTCCACGAGGGCACGGCCCAGATGGACTGGATGCCGCAAGAGCAAGAGCGGGGCATTACGATCACCAGCGCCGCCACCACCTGCTTCTGGAACAAACACCGAATCAATATCATCGATACCCCCGGACACGTCGACTTCACCATCGAGGTGGAGCGCTCCCTCCGGGTGCTGGACGGCGCCGTCGCGGTGTTCGACGGGGTGGCCGGCGTGGAGCCCCAGTCCGAGACCGTGTGGCACCAGGCCGATACCTACAAGGTGCCGCGGATCGCCTTCGCCAATAAGATGGACAGAATCGGCGCCAGCTACGATCGCTGCATCGACATGATCCGCGATCGTCTCGGCGCCAGGCCGGTGCGGATGCAGCTCGCCATCGGCGCCGAAGACAAATTCGTCGGGGTGGTCGACCTCATCGAAGAGCGGGCGATCATCTGGGATGAAGAGACCAAGGGCGCGGAGTTTCGATACGAACCCGTCCCGGAGGATCTCGCCGACGAGGCCGCCGTGGCCCGGGAGGAGCTCATCGAGGTGGCGGCGGACTACGACGAGGCGCTGATGGAGCACTACCTCGAGCACGGCACCGCGGAGGTCGCCGATATTCGAAAGGGGCTCCGCAGGGGCACCCTGGAGAATAAAATCGTCCCGGTCTTCTGCGGCTCGGCGTTCCGGAACAAAGGGGTCCAGCCGGTGATGGACGCGGTCGTAGACTACCTCCCGTCACCCATCGATCTGCCGCCGGTCGAGGGGGTCCATCCCCATACCGGCAAGACGGAGACCCGGGCGGCCTCCGTGGACGAGCCCTTCACGGCGCTCGCCTTCAAGGTCCAGAACGACGCCTACTCCGGCCAGCTGACCTATTTCAGGGTCTACTCCGGCAGCATCGAGTCCGGAAAGACGGCGCTCAACGCGGCCAAGGGGAAGCGGGAACGGATGAACCGCATCCTCCAGATGCACGCCAACAAGCGGGAGGAGCTGAAAATGGTCCGGGCGGGGGATATCGTCGCCGCGGTGGGGCTCAGGAACACGAGCACCGGCGACACCCTCTGCGACGACAAGCACCCGATTGTTCTCGAAAGCATCGAGGCGCCGGAGCCGGTGATATCCATCGCCATCGAGCCCCGCACCGCCGCGGATCAGGAGAAACTGAGCTCGGCCCTCGACCGCATCGCCCTTGAGGACCCCACCTTCGCGGTGAAGGTGGACGAGGAGACCGGACAGACGCTGATCAAGGGGATGGGGGAGCTCCACCTGGAGGTCATCGTCGACCGCATCAAGCGGGATTTCAACGTCGAGGCCAACGTGGGCGAGCCGCGGGTCGCCTTCAGGGAGACCATTACCGCTGTCAGCGAGGCCGACGGGGCCTTCGACAAGCAGATGGGCGGGAAGACCCACCGCGCGACGGTCCGCCTGCGGGTGGCGCCGGGAGAGCGGGGGGCCGGCACGAGGTTCATCGACGGGCGCGCGCCGGACCAGATCCCGGACGAGTTCGTGCCCCACATCAAGGAGGCGCTGCTCGGATCGCTGGACGCGGGAGTCCTCGCCGGGTACCCCATGGTCGATATCGACATCACTTTGCTCGGTGGAGTGCATTATGAGGTTGACAGTTCTGAGCTTGCCTATAGAATCGCTGCCTCGATTGGCCTCAGGGAGGCGCTCCGTGAGGCGAAGCCCGCGTTGCTCGAGCCGCTCATGAGCGTTCAGGTGGTATGCCCGGAAGAGTTCATGGGCGAGGTGGTCAGCGATGTTCAACGGCGACAGGGGAAGATCAAGGGGATGGCACCGAGAGGGGTGATGCAAGTGATTGACGCGGATGTCTGCCTGAGACAAATGTTTGAATACAGCACGGATATAAGAACCGTGACCCAGGGACGTGCCAGCTACACCATGCAGTTTGGCCATTTTGATTTCGTCCCCGAGCAGATCGCCAAGACGATCGTCGGGTAGGTGAGGAAAGGATTCGGCGCGCCGGTCGCGCCGAGATAAAAGGAGCTTTGTCATGGCAAAGGAAAAATTTGTAAGGAACAAGCCCCACGTGAACATAGGGACGATTGGTCACATCGATCATGGAAAGACGACGCTGACGGCGGCGATCACGAAGACGCTGGCGAAGGCCGGCGGGG
>JBNLED010000205.1:0-33255 GCA_050304755.1 Polyangia bacterium
CGACGAGTCGAATGGCGAACCAGACCATCAGCGCCACGGAAGTCCCGGCGATGATGGCGTTCACGAAATGCTTGATGTCCACCGGCTTCTCGGGGATGGGGAGGATGGAGAGCGCGACGAACAGACCGAGCACCATCACCGCCCACTCGGCGGGACGCTGGAGCGCCTTGATGAGCACATCGTCCAGTCGGAACTTGGTCTTCTCTGTCGCGCGGAGAAACCGAGCGAGCACCGCGCTGACCACCTTCTTCGCCACGAACCCGACGAAGATCGCTCCGAAGGCGGCGAGGTAGACCCAGGCTTCGATTCCTAGAAATGTGTAGTGAAAAAGCGCGATCATCTGCTCCATGATGCTGACCTCCCGTTGGCTCACTCTAGTTTGATTTGAGCTGTTGTTCCAGTGATTTGCCCTGAAGCTGCAGAAAGAGCAGCGTGGAGAGCACCTCCTGCTCCCGCATCTTCAGCGAGACAGTGATGGTATTGCCGGCGGCGGTGATTTCGAGGTTCTTGAGGAGGGGGGAGACACCGGCCATGACGAGGACGAAATCCCTGGCGTAGCGTTCCGCGTCCCGACGCCATCCGGCGGCGAGCGCCTCGATTTCATCCGGATTTCCCGAGAAGGTCAACACCCCCTCGATACGCACGGGGTCGGAGAAATATCCCCTCACCACGGCGTGTCGGAATCCGATGCGACGCCCTTGACGGACCCCCAGTCCCACCGCCCTCGGATCCCGGGTGGCGAGCACCGCGACCGGCCAGTGGCCTTCGCCATCGGGGGTTATCAGCGCCCTGGCCCGCGTGAGGAGATCCGCCGTTTGATTCCGCTCTTTCTTCTCGACGTCTTTGTCCCTCTCGTCGGATCGCTTGATACAGGTCACCTGAGAGGGCCACTCGGACACTTTCTCGGGCGCCCTCTCGGGTTCCGGGGGCTTCGTATCCGTTTCCCCCGCCTCTGGAAGCGGCGGTGTACCGCCATCCGGCGTCCTGTAGGGGTTCTTCGGCAGCTTCTGTACAAGGTCAGGGGATGACAGGGGGCGGCTCGGCTCGTTCCGGATGACGAGCACCCTACCCGATCCGACCAGGTGAAACCGGAATTGCCCCGGCACCGCGGCTTCGAGCCCGTCATCTGTTTTCTGCCACTCGAGGCCCGCGGCCCGCTGCCGTTCCCGGATCTCCCGTTCCAGCTTCTCCTCTCCGCCGTCATAGCTTACGGCCACCTGGAAGGTACGCCAATCAAAGATATCCTCGGCGCCCACGAACAGAGCCTCGATATCCTTACTCGGCGACATTCCGGTCATCTGTTCCAGGCGTCGGCCGATTTCAAAGGATGAAAAGGTGTCGCCGAGATCTTTTTCATATGCGGTTCCCCGAAACGAGGCGACGGATACGTAGAGCAGCCAATCCGGATCCGGACTCGAGAAATCGAACAGATTGTGCATGCAGATACCGCTCCCTGTTCCCGCATCCCTTCCGTCCGTCGCCCCTGGCGTCTCCGGATCTTCAATCGCGACTATCTCGTGAGAAGATGGCGACGGCACCTCCGGTGTCGGCGCCGGCGGGGCTTTGGGTTTTGGATCTTTGGGCTCGGGTTTCGGTTCCTCGGGTTTCGGTTCCTCGGGCGCCGGTTCCGGCGACGGGGCGACCGGTTTTTTGGGAGGGGGACCCGGCTTGACTTCGATCACCTCGAAATCGAGCGCGAAATCCGAGACCGGCTGATATGAGGGGCGCATGAGAAGCGCGATGCCGATATGGAGCAGCATGGACACCGCAAAGGCGAACAGCAGCCGGCGGTAGCTCCGGGCTCGGGTCTCTGAGGTTCGCCGGCCCCTATTTCCCCGACTAAAAACCATCATCAGGGTGTACTAAGAGTCGCGATGCGGCTCAACCCCAAATTATCGTTCCGATTTGGCAAATTCCTCTGTCACCGCGCGAACATACTCCTCGACCAACAGCACAGTCTCCTTGAGGTGGCGATTCAGTCTCCGAATGTCCGAACGGTTTAGCTGTTGGACCCTGCCCCGTTGTTGCACCAGAGTTTGACGGATGTCGAGGAGGTTGTTGACGGCCTTTTCGGCGCTGCTGGGGAGTGTCGTACGATCTATCCCGGCCGACTCGAGCCCTATAATGAAACCATCAATAAAACGCTCCACACTCAGGGAGTGGTATCGGAACGCATCCTGCTCCATGGATGACGGCCGCCGTGAAAGCTTCGAGTCAGCTGACATTTTTGTCATAGGCGCGGCCATCGGTTTGTATCGAGGCGGTTCCCCGGAGGGGGTATCGGTTTTCAACATACCGAGATTCTTAGATTCAACCCGGTCCACGAGAAAAGGCAGCTTTAAGGAGAGAAAATCCTCACAGGAGGTACAAAGCAGCTCCCTCCGGCCGAATCGGTTGATCAGTCGGGTGGATGAGAGGCGAGCTGTCGGCAACTGACGCTCGCAGCTGGAACACCGAAACATCTGCTGCTCTCTTTCCATTCATTTATTTTACTAGAATTCAGGGACAAGTGCCCATATATAGCCCAAACTTTCCGTAGTGGATGCTAAAAAGCCACATCAATATGGAGTAATTATTGTGCACAAAAACAAACGGCCCGTCACTGAGGGCGGACAGTGACGGGCCTGACAAGAGAAGGAGCACCAAATACAAAAGTTAAGAACAATAAGTTAAGCATTCTAAGTAATTAAGTAAAAAAAGTATAAAAAAGAAGACCAAGAATTAAGTGTTAAGAGTTAAGCAATAAATAATCTTGGTCTCATTTATCAAATAGCGCGATAAGATTAACGCCGCGCTCGCTTTTGCCATGATGCAAGCTCAATGCCAATTGTCGAACGCAGCCCAGTAATAACCCTAAATGATTGTTTATAAACAACAAATACTGATCTGTTCAGCTCATTGAAATCAACCCTATCTCGAATGTTATAGCACAACCAAGTCAACGGTCTGACAATCCTGTCGTGGGAATGATCCCCCTATGCAAAAAATGCACACTTCGCCTTGCAATCCGGCTCGAGCAGGACGAACAACCTCCATTTCCGGACAAATTGATGGTATTTTGGGAAGAGGCACAGTAAACAAAAATTATGTTTGGTCTTCTCGAAGTCGTTATCATCCTCGTGGCGATCCTGGTGCTCTTCGGAGGATCACGGCTCCCGGCGCTGTCAAGGGGAATCGGCCGTATGGTCAACCATATAAAATACGGGATCCGTGGTGATGACGGAATTCGGATTCGAAGGCGTCACACCGTCCCCGCCGATGATAGAGAAGAGAATCACACAGAATAGCGGGGCTGCTCATCCAACACGCTTCGAACGGTCGCGCTGAGCTCGACTTGGGGAATCGGTTTTGAGAGGAAACGCCGGATACCGATCCGTGTCGCATCGGCGGGGCTGATGGTATCGCTGTATCCGGAGAGAAGGATAATCGGCATATCCGGGCGGATGGCCAACATCTCGACGGCGAGGTTCGCGCCGGACAGATCGGGCATCCGCTGATCCACGATGGCGAGGTCGTACTCGTTGAACTTCTGTTGAAAGGCCTCTTTGGCCTCCAGGCTATTGGCAAAGGTGGTCACCTTGTATCCGAGCGGCTCGAAAAACCGACGGAACATACGCAAGAGCTGAGCCTCGTCATCGACGATGAACAGATGCTCGGTTCCGGTGGGTATATCGTCCGCGGGGATCGCGGAGAAGCTCCTCCTATAGGCATCGACCGAAGTGAATCTCATTCCGGAGGTCTTGGAGGGCATCAGACGAGGGTCTGCGGCAGCAGTAGAGATAGAGGGATAAGGCTTCTTGGATAGGGTCGGACGATCGTTGAAGTCGTCAGCTCCGATAGAATTGCTTCGGGGGATCTTCTGGCTGCCGTTCTCCGCGGCTTTCGAGATGGCATCCAGCGCCTTGATGACTTCCTTGGCTTTCCGGGCCGCTTCCCTGATCTCCGACAAATCGCCGTAGACCGGGCTCTCTTCCGAGATGTCCTCGAGAGCTGCGTCTGTAAATCCGGAGACGGTTCCAAGGTAGTTGTTCATATCGTGTATGATTCTCCGCGGGACGCCCGCGGAGGTAAAATGGGGCGCAGGCGCTTGGACCGATGTCGCGGTTTCCATGACTGTGCTTGGCGGGGGGAAAGAATTCTTCTTGAGCTCATGTATTGACGTCTTGAGGTGACCGAGGGTCCGGTGAAGCACCGCCAGCCAGGCGAGTATCCCACTCATCCCCACGAGAACAGTGATAAAAAAGGCCCATGACATAAAGACAAAATAGCTCAGGTTGAAGAACCATCAAGTGCCCCTCTCCTTTTTGAACGCCGGACCGACAGGAAACCCGTCTCTATTCAAGACAAACAGACGAGGAGGATCCCCTCTCCGACAATTTCGAGGGCATTGAGCTCGGGAGCGAAGGGGCTGCCCTTGGCCGCCCTTGGGAGGAGGCGGCCGAACCATCCCACGAGGTCTCCGGAGGGAATGACGACCCCTCGGTTTGGCGTGACTTCGAGGGACCGGGGTTCGGACACTGTCTGCAACACCAGTGATCCCCGCCCGCTCAGATGAACCAGCATCGACCCATCACCGGGAATACGGCCATTCTCGAATTTCAATCCCGAATCGAAAGCAAAGAGCAACTCCTCCCGAATATAGGCGCTGTCGCCATCCAGGGAGATGGCACTGAATGTTCTGTCACCGGGATGGAAACCGAGCCTTCCCACCCCTTCAATTTCGAAGAGTGACCCGTCCTTCTCTCCAAAGACTTCATCGCAATCCTTGCCACGATACTTTCGCTTGACGGGCCGATAGGAGAGCTGCTTGGCGCTTACGAAATGGAGACCGTTCAACCGGGAGAACCCCCGGGTCTCCACATCCATCAGGAGATAACCGACCTCACTGATGAGGAACCGGCCCGAGAGGGACTGGGGCAAGCGGGCCTTCTTCGCGAGCTCCGAGACCGGGACGGGCTCGGTCGCCTTCTCCTCGGGCTCGGTTGGAGAGGGGGCTACGGGAAAAAAGGGGAGCTCGTCCAAAAACTGTGTCAGGCTGGCGGTAACGGCATCCGCCTTGTTGGACTCTTCCATCGCGTAGGCCAGGTCCATGTTACCGCATTGCTCATCCTCCGGAAGGTTTTGATGGGGAACGAGGAACCGCTCCATCCGTTCGGCGAGGTGCTTGATGTTGGCCTTTTCATACGCCTTCTTGGCCCCCTGATAATCTCCCAGCCGCTGGTAGGCAATTCCGAGATAGCCATAAGCCTTGCGATAATTCGGGTCGATAACGACGGCCTTCTTTAACGCCGCCACCGCCTGCTCCGTCTGCCCTGTCTTGAGATAGACCATCCCGAGATTCAGCCTGAGGGTGGACTCATCGGGGTATTTCTCCACCAATCGACGATAAATCGACGCGGCCCGAGGATAGATCCCCAGCTTGAAATACACCAGGGCCAGGGTCGCCTGGCCGGAGGCGTCATCCGTTCGGGATTCAAAAGCGGCTTCCAGCAGCTGCCGGGCCTCCTCCTGTCGATTCTGCCTCAGGAGATTGCTGGATTGATGAATTTGCGCCAGGAACTCCTCCGTGGTGCCGGCCCACGAGGCAATATCATCCAGCTCCAGCATTTTTCCCTGCGTGTCCATATTGGATAAACACTAATACAACCTAGGGATTTTTTAAATAAAAGATTGCGACGGATTCAGAGGCCTTACTCCCCGGTGAACGTCGGAGGCTCCCAATTATGGGCCTTCAGGCCGAGAAGGGCGTCCTTGGTTCCGAGAATCAGCCCGAGCGCGGAGAGCTCGAAAGCCATCGCTCTCGAAATCTCGAGACCGAGCCCGTCATCAATGAGCTTGTTGACAATGGTGAGGGCCGCCGGCGCCTTTCGGGAAAGGGCCCGCTTGACCTTTTGGGCGGCTTCCGAATCCCCCTTAATATTGCCGAGCAACGTCTCCCGGCAGTTCTCGGGATTAAAGAGAGAAATCGACGTAAGCTCGTCGTCGGAGGGGACTATATCGTCGTCCGAAAGGCTCTCGCCATCCCCCAAATTATTGAAAAGCAGCCCGATATGGTCGACATCATCAATAATGACGTCCACGATGCCGAGCCGCTCAGCGGATTGGGCGGTGAGGACCTCGCCGGTCATGATCACATATTTTCCGATGGACTTCCCCACTTTTCGCGGCAGGCGCTGAGTCGCCCCCAGACCGGGATGGATGCCGCGGCCGGTCTCCGGGAACAGGAAGAACGCCCGAGAGCTCGCCACCAGGTATCTACATGCCAGCCCGAGCTCGAATCCGCCGCCCATGGTCATTCCGCGGGCCCAGGCAATTGTGGTCTTCGGTGACGCGGCGATTCGCGAGAAAAGCGCATGAATTCTCTTGTAGAAACCGAGGATGCTCTCGGTATCACCCGCCGCGAGCCTCTCGGCCAGTACCTCAGGTGACGGTCCGTTCGCCAGGTGTCCACCCATGCCCGTGAAGACGATGATTTCGACCGAATCGTTCCGTTCCACGCTCTTGAACGCGGACTCCAGCTGGGATACCGAAAGCTCATCCAACTCGTTCATCGTCTCGGGATGACAAAGCGAAATCACCGCCACCTTGTCTCTAATCTCGACGTCCACACGACTCAGGGTCCACTCCTCAAAGCCCTTTTTCTCGAAAGCGACCAGGTTGTTCGGAACGGGGAGGGCGTGTTCCGTCGCAATTTTCGATGCCAGCTCGCCGGCGCGTTGGTTGCCGAGCCGGTTGATGATATCGAAGGGGCCTTGGGAGTAACCGAGGCCGTACTTGACGCCGAGGTTCACCGCCTCAGAGGAGGCGACCCCCTCATCGGCGATGGTGGCTCCGACCAGCACGGCTACCCCCGAGAACCGGTCCCGAACCTCGGCCCGCTTCTTCTCATCGATCTCGCCGGCGAAGGCCCACGGTTCATGGGAAGCGGCCTGGGCCCTGAGTCTCTCGGGGGGAAGATAGAGTGACGGAAGGTGACCGACGAGGCCATACGCGAAGCGTTCGGCGACCTCGATGCCCATGGCGTTCATCTCCTCGAAGGGCCCCCGCGCGGCGCCGAAGGCGTCACGGGCCCCGGCGTCGATGGTTGGAATATTGATATCCCCCTCATTGAGGATGCGGACCGCCTCACTGAAAATCGCCGCGGTCTGGCGCTTGACCACGAATCCGGGGGTGTCCGCGCTTCGGATGACGATGCCGCCAATCATCAGCGATACCTGCTCGAGAATCTGTGAGGGTTTTTCCGCCGCACCGCCGATGATTTCGATGAGGCGATTCTCCGCCGGGTTGGCGAAGAAGTGCATCCCGACCAATCGATCCCGACAGGGGAGCCCCTTTGAGATGTCCGATATTTCTCCTGAGCTGTAACTGGTGGCGAAGACCGTCTCGCTCGGACAGATATGGCTCAGCCGCTTCAGATCATCACGCTTGATATCCCGTTCCTCGGGCAGACACTCAATGACGACTGTTGCCTTGGAGAGCTCCGTCGAGTCACAGGTTGCATGAATTCTGGAGAGGATATCCTCGACGGACTCGGGGAAACGGGGCTCGGGACGGAGGCTGAGCTCCTCGAGGTGGGCCTTGATGGCCTCCATCGCCCGCTCGAGAATATCAGGTTTCGTATCCACCAGAATGGCGGGGTATCCTGCAACAGCGATTCTTTCGGCAATGCCGGCTCCTCGTTCCCCGGCGCCGAGCACTCCGATAGTCGTCACTGTTGTCATCGATTCTTCCTCAATTCAATCTCTTTCCAACAAAAAAAGGCTGCCTAAACAGCCTTTCTTCTCCTTGTGCGAAAGGGGGGACTCGAACCCCCACACCCTTGCGGGCACAGGCACCTGAAGCCTGCGCGTCTACCAATTCCGCCACTTTCGCGCACGCGAGGGCATCTTTTTCTACACTAAATACCTTCTCTGTCAAGCATTCTGAACTCCAAAAAAAACGGCGGACCCGTTGGATGTTGGGGGGGGGCATCCGGGGCGAGTCCGCCGCAACTCGCACGCAAGCAATCGCCATGCCAACTCGAGCCGTTTACCCCTTTACATATGGTCTCGAAATAAATCCGAATCAGCCTTCAACTGTTTGTAAATAAAAAGTAAATTCGTTGTATCTCCGTAATTTGGGGGATACCGATGAGGAGAATCGACACATTTCTTTGTCTTTCAGGACTCTGTATTGTGACTCCAAAACGAGACAATGGCTCCCTATTAACGGTCACAATAAAATCTCAGAAAAATCGTATTCTTTTCATATTTGAAATAGAAATATTCATATTTGAAAAGGTTCTTTCACTATTGAAATCAAGACATCCCCGAACAAAATTTCTATGGGGTTACTTGAAGAACCTTCTGAGGATACCGGATCCCTTCTTGTCCTGAGGCTTCTGCCGATCCAGGAGGCGGAGCTCCCTGGCGGCTTCTATATTGTGCTCATTGATCTCGAGGGTCTTCCGATAATAGAGGCGCGCCTCGTTGAGCTTCCCGGACCGCTTCAGGGCGTCCGCCAGAAAGTATGTCACCTGCTCCGAACGCTGGCGGTCTTCCCACGCCCGCCGAAGCTTTCCCACCAGGTCGTCGAGGTTGGTGCCGGCGGGGCGCTTCAGCACCTTCAGGTGGGTCTCCAGGGCCAGGTACTCCCCCTCCGTGGGGTTCAGGATCCGGGCCTCCTCCAACAACTCGGCGGTCTTTTCGAGGCGATTCTGCTTGAGGAAGACGATGGCCCGCTGGAACAGCGCCTCGGCCTCCAGGGCGTCCCGGACCTCGTTCTCATTCTTCATCTTCGTCCGCATGCTGAGCTCCGGGCTGCCGGCCATGGCTTCATCGTAGGCCTCCCGGCTCGGGGGATGGGTCAGCACGGAGTGGGCCTCCTTGAGGTTGGAGAAGATATACAAAACGGTCTCCTTGAGCTCACTCCGGAGGACCGGTGGGATTCTATCCGGATGGAACCGCTTGGAGAGCTTGAAATAGGCCCGCCGGGCGTCCTCTATGGAGGCATCCGTCGCGATCTCCAGCATCTGGTAGTAGTTCTGGCCGGCGAGGACCTTCGCCTTCTCCAGGATGCCCTCCCGTCGAGCCTCCAGCTCCGGATCCAGGGTCGATCGGGGGGGCGGCGGAATGCTGCTGAGCACCGGGGGGAGGTAGTCATCCGGCGGTTTGCTCGGTCCGGTCTTCTTGATGATGAGCTGCCGCGTGATGAGCATGGTGTACACCACATACCGCCCCACCCGGTTGTCGAAAGCCCCGCTCTCCGCGATCTCCGTGAAGCTCCTCGGACCCGAGAGCAACGCACCGACGATGGCCTTCTCCTCGCGGTTCAGCCGAAAGCCTCGAATAATATCGATGTCATCGTGAAGGGTGAGCCACTTATTGGCCAGCGGCCTGAGGAGGGGGGACATGTCGATTTTATCACCATGGGTCCTCAACCCCGCCATCAGCACGGGAAATGTGTGGATGGGGAACACCTCGTCCGGCCCGAACCCCGAGAGCTTATTGATACCCTTGTAAAATGAGTACTTTCCGTCGGTCATGGCGAAGATGTCGACGAGCTTGAGGAGCATCTGCTCCTTGAGCCCCCGGATCAGCTTCGTCACGTCGATGGCCCCGAGCTCCACCAGGGTCTGCCCCTGGAGGCCGCCCACCTTCGCGATCTTTGCGTTACAGGCGTCCAGCTGCTCCAAGGTGATGTACCCGAGCTCCATCATCACCTGACCGAGCCCTCGCTTGTCCACGCTCGTCTGGACCTTGGTCGCCGCACCCTCCCGGAAATAGACGGAGACGATGGAGTCCCCGTGCGTCACCTCGAGGGTACCGTTCATCTCCTTGTCCAAGAGAAAAACGAGGATATGGGCGAACGGCTTCTGTGAGAAGCTCCCTTGCGCGGTAGGTTTTATGTCGCCTTCGGTCATATGGGTCCCTTCCGATCAAACAATCGGCACGAATCATGATACTTTAATCGACCGCCCAGACCAAGTCCTTCAATCGGTCAAACGATCATTCGGGCGAGCTGCTCCCTGAGATCCTGTATCTCCCGCTGCCAGTACTGGAGGGTGCCGAAGTAGTCGAAGGTCTTCTTGAACGTGGGGTCATGCCACCTCTTGGCGATCCAGGTCGCGTAGTGGATGAAGCGGAGCGCCCGGAGGGGCTCCACGAGGCGGAGCCACGCCGGATCGAAGTCCCTGAAACCGGTGTAGGCCTCGAGGAGGATCTGCCGCTGACGCGCGCCGTATTCATCGAAGCTCGGCACCAGCATCCAGATGTCCTGGACCGCCGGCCCCGTGACCATGTCGTCGAAATCGAGGAAGGTGGGCCCCTTGGGCGCCCAGATAAGGTTGGCCAGGTGGCAGTCGCCGTGGATGCGGAGACTGGGGACCCCCGCGAAGAGCGGGGTGATCCGTTCGACGAGCTGCCGGGCGGTGATCAGGTAATTCTCCCGCGCCTCCTCGGGGATGACGTCGTTGTCCTCGAGATAGGCCAGATTGGCGGTGCCGTAGGTCTCGGGGGTGAGCCGGAGGCGGTGGGGGGCCTCCCGCATCTCCCCGATGTTGTGGATCCGGGCGATGAGCCGGCCCAACACGCCCGCCTGCTCGTCCGTGAGCTCCTCGGGGGCGCGTCCCCCCACCCGCGGAAACACGGCGAAGAGAATCCCCTCGACCTCCCCCACGGTCTCACCGGGGGAGAGCTCCACCGGACAGGCCACCGGAATCTCCACCTCGTTCAGCTCGAAGAGGAACCCATGCTCCTCGAGGATGGTCTCCCTGGACCACCGTCCCGGCCGGTAGAACTTGCCCACCACCCAGCTCTCGTCGTCGAGCTCCAGTTGGTAGACGCGATTCTCGTAGCTGTTGAGGATGATGAAGCGTCCCATGCACCGCCGTCCCCCCGCCTCCACGGCGTCCATCACATGCTCCGGGGTCAGCCGGTTGAATCTGCCGGCCAGGGGGTGGGCTTCCATATCATTCTTTTTTTGGTCTGCGGTCACGGTCTCACCATCCATATTCTCATCAAGTGCTCGAGCAGGGGATTCTACTGTGTTTCACCCAAGATTCATAACCCAATGACGAGGAAACGGGGATCTCCCCGAATCGCGGCGGCTTGCGGACCTCGTCGAGAGGTGAATCCCGCGCGCTATCGCCTCGCGGCCAGGTATCCCTCGAGGCGATCCATCCCCTCGGCGATGCTCGCGGTGTTGTTGGCGTAGGAGAACCGGAGGAAGCCCTCGCCGCCGGTGCCGAAGTCAACGCCGGGGGTGACCCCCACCTTGACCGCCTCCAGGATATTGAAGGCCTCCTGGTAGGCGTCGTCGCAGAAGAAGCGGGCGTCCGCGAACACGTAGAAGGCGCCGGTGGGCATGACGTGGAGGGTGAACCCCAGCTCCCGGAGCCGGCGGATCATGAAGCGCCGCCGCCGGTCGTAGGTCTGCCGCATCGCCTCGATCTCCGGGCCGGCGTGCCTCAGCGCGGCCACCGCGGCGGCCTGGGCGAAGCCGCTCGCGGAGATCATGAAGTTCTGGTGGAGCCGGGTCATGGCGCCCTGGAACTCCGGCGGGAAGATGACGTAGCCGAGACGCCAGCCGGTCATGGCGAAGCGCTTGGAGAAGCCGTTGATGACGAACGCCCGATCCGTGAGCTCGAGGATCGTTCGGGCCCGCCCCTCGTAGACCAGGCCGTGGTAGATCTCATCGGAGATGATGTACGGATCGCCGACATCGGCGATCTCCCCCAGCTGCGTTTCGGTCATCACCACGCCGGTGGGGTTGGAGGGGGAGTTGACGATGATCGCCTTGGTTTGTTCAGTGAGCGCCGCCTGGATGGCCTCGGGGCGATATCGGAACCCGTCCTCCGGCAGGGTCCGCACCGCCCGGGGCACGCCGCCCGCCGCCCGGACGAAGTTGGGGTAGCAGGCGTAGCCCGGGTTCGAGAGGATCACCTCGTCCCCCGGGTCGATGAGCGCGAGCATCAGCATCATCAGCGCCGGGGAGGTCCCCGTGGAGACGAGGACCCGGTCCGGGGAGACGGTGACCCCGTAGGCGTCGGCGAAGTGCTCGCAGATGGCCTCCCGCAGCTCGAGGCGGCCCAGGGCGTGGGTGTAGTGGGTGTCCCCGTCGCGGAGGGCCCGGATCGCGGCCTCCCGGACGACCTCCGGGGTGTCGAAGTCGGGTTCCCCTACCTCCAGATGGATCACGTTCTCGCCGGCCTTCTCCAGGGCCTCGGCGCGGGCCATCACGTCCATGACCATGAACGGAGAGATGTCGAGGGCGCGCTGTGATGTCATCCGTCAATCCTACCACGCCGAGCGGTTTTGCCTACCGGATCCCTCGTTGTTTGCTCAGAGCAGCCCGAGCCGGCGCCCCGCGAGGCAGACGACGTAGGTGACGGCCAGGCTGACGACGGGGGTGGTGAGCCAGGCCAGGAGGATGTTCCGGAGCACCCGCCGGTTGACGGTCTTCACGCCCTTGACGATGCCGATGCCGAGGACCCCCCCCACCACTGCCTGGCTGGTGGAGACCGGTACCCCGACGATGGCATAGAAGTGGACGGTGATCCCCTCGGCGAGCACTACGATGAAGGCGCTGAAGGCGTCGAGCTTGACGAGCCCCCGGCCCACGGTCAGCATCACCCCCCGGCTGAAGGTGAGCACCCCGAGGGCGATGCTCAGGCCACCGATGACACAGGCCCACTCCATCGACAGGACCGCGTCGCCCACGAACGGTCCGGTGACGTTGGCCACGTTGTTCGCCCCGAGGGCGTAGGCCCCGTAGGACCCGGCGACCACGAGCCCCCCCCGGAGCACTAAATCGTATTGAAACATGTTGAGCCCGAGCCGGTTGAACACCTGCCCGATGAGCAGGTAGAGGGCGATCGCGACGGCCATCGCGCCGAGGGGGGTCCCCACCCAGCAGATCACGACCTTGACGAGGATGCCCCATTCGACGTGGCGGTTGAACAGCCCCACGGCGATCAGCGCCCCCACCACCGCCTGGGAGGTGGAGACCGGGAGCTGCAGGTAGGTCATCGCCGTCACCGTCAGCGCCGCCACCAGGCTGACGATGAAGGCGGTGCTGAGGGTCGTCCGGGAGAGATCGGCGTAGGTCTCCATGCCGGCGCGGCCGTCGAGGACGGCGCCCACGCAGATGAACACGGCGGCGAGCACCGCGGCGGTCCAGAACCGCAGCATGCGAGAGGCCACCGCGGTCCCGAACACGTTGGACGCGTCGTTGGCGCCGAGGGCCCAGCCCAGGTATATCCCCGAGGCGATCTGCCACATGCCGCCGCCTCAGATTCTCTTCTTCAGCGCGATGAGCTCCATCCGGCGCGCCATGTTCTCCGCGCTGTCGGAGAGATCGCTGGTGCGACGGATGAGATCGCGGAGCTGGATCATGTCCGCCTTGTCCATATCGGAATCGAATACCGCCCGGATGAGCTTCCGCTCGAGCAGATCGGACTCGCTCTCCTTCAGGTCGACGGGCACCACGGCGTCGGCCACGGATCTGGGGTCGGAGAAGAGCCGGTCCACGGTCTCCCGCACCAGCCGGTACGACTCCATGTTGATGTCGAGGAGCTCGAGGAAGCCCGGTTTGAACCAATCCGGTATCCGGATCCGCTGGGTCTCGCACATGAAGCTGATGGTCTCCACCAGGTTCGGCATCTTGTCGAAGTGCTCCAGGAGGCCGAGGATGTCCCCCCGGGATTCGGGGAGCAGCGCGCGGCTGTAGAGCGTCTTCTCGATCTCCGCCCGGAGGTCGTCGGCCCGTGACTCGGCTATATGGATGCGTTGGTCCCCCGCCTTGAAGGCCTCGCAGTCACCCTTCTCGAGATAGCAGCGCATCGCCTTGTCGAACTCGAGCACGGCCGAATCGGCGGTCTCGAAGTATTGCTGGATGAGACGCCTCACCTCCCGTTCCCGCTTGAAAAATATCGACATGAACCCTCCTCGCCGGCATGTAACGGCGATCTCTTCACATTATAAGGAATACTTCCATCAACTTAAAAAAATGTCCAACGTCGTCCTGGACTCCGGTGGGGATGGTCACGAGGGCGTACAGGACCGTGACGAAGCGGCGACGCGAGGCGAAACAATATGATATCCCCCCCAGCAGCAGCAGCCCCACGTGCCCTGGAAAGCGCTCGACGAGCCTGCCGAGCAGCCGCCGAATCCGATCCGGCCGGAGAGTCGAGGCGTCCGCCAGGGGCACGCTGTGTTCGAAGATATTCTGGAGGGTCCGGGGGGTGTACTTATGCTCGTCGAAGAACACCCACTCGGTGAGCATGAACCGCCGCCAGCGCAAAGACGGTGGCGACGCGGGGTGAACGGTAGCCGTCGATGATGCGTCGAAAATTCATCGTGTATCCACCAGAGCCGGGCCAACCTATCATATCGCTTCAAAAAAGAACCCTTGGACCGCTTGGACGCCATTTGGCTAGACGCTCGACAGTTCCAGGGAGGCAAGTTCCTGCTCTACCCGCCCGGCGTATCAAAGATGTGATCGGGGTGTACAACGCCGGAGTTTGCTGGCATTCAGTAATCGAAATGGAAACGGTGACGCGACATGGGCGCCCGACCCGCGAGACGGTCGTCAGGAGGCATCGGTCTCACGGGGTCTCTGTGCTCGCCGCGACTCTCGCGACGGCGTGCGCGCTGGTCCAGGATCCCCCCGCGGGCCGGCGCAAGACCTGCGCCGATTTCGAGCGCGTCGCCCCGGACGATCCTCGCCCGGCCCTCACCGTGCTCGTCGCCGGAACCCCCCGGCGGATGCGGCTCGACACCGGCGCCAGACGCTCGCGGCTCTTCAGTGACGCGCGATGGGAGACGGAGGACGAGACGTCCGTCCTGCGCGATATCACCATCTGCGACCGAACCTTCCCGCAGCGGATGCGTCGCGGACGACCGGTCACCGACGATCCGGTCGGGGGAATCCTGGGCATGGATTTTCTCCTCGGAAAGCTGGTGGCCATTGACTTCAAGGCGGAGCGGATCTGCTTCTATGACGACGGCGCGAAACCGCGGCGGCTCTGGCCCAACCTGCGGCTCCACGACGCGGCGATAGCGGACGGACGCCTGGTGCTCGCCTGGAGCCCCCCGGACGGGGATCCTCTGGAGCTCTTCTTCGACACCGGCACCGGTGCGGTGCCTCTCGTCCTCGCCGACGACGCGTGGCGACGGCTCACCGGCATCGCCCCGTCCGCCGCCCCGTCGCGAGTCCCGCCGACCGCCCCCCGCGGCACCGGGCGGCTGGTGGGCGCTCCCCTGAAGCGGGCGCTCTCCTTCTGGAACGTTTACGCCGAGACCAGCGTCTCGGCCTTCACCCCTGAAAACGGGCTGACCCCCGAAAGCTGGCCCCGTCGGGTCGACGGCCTCACCGGCGGCGCGCTGTTCCGCGGGATGACGATCGTAATCGATACCCGCAAGGAGACGCCCCGCTTCGGCGCGGTGCCCCCGTCGTGAGGCGGATGACCGCGTCCGGTTCGGGCGCTCGTTGATTGTAAAGAGACCCCGTTTGAGGGATGATGGGAAAGTCAACCCTTGAGAAGAGGAGGCGAGATGAGGCTGCTGCTTTTTGTTCTGTCTTCGTCGATGCTGATGGGTCTGGCCGGCTGCCGCTCCGAGAGCAACCCGCAGGCGGAAACCGCGGCCGTCGCGGCGGCCCGGTCCTGGCTGGCCCTCGTCGACGCCGAGCGGTATTCCGAGAGCTGGGACGAGGCGGCCCAGTACTTCAAGGGTGCGATCCAGAAGGAGGAGTGGGTCCGGACGATGCGGGCCCAGAGAAAGCCCTTCGGCAAGAACCTCTCCCGGAGTCTCAAATCCAAACAGTACCGGAAAACCGTCCCAGGGGCCCCGGACGGGGAGTACGTGATCATCCAGTTCAACGCCTCGTTCGACCACAAGAAATCCGCCGTGGAGACCATCACCCCCATGCTGGACAAGGACGGCCGCTGGCGGGTGTCCGGGTATTATATGAAATAGGTACTGGGCGGAGACCGGCTCAGATATCCTTGGGCTTCCAGCCCGGCTCAGTCCTTCCAGTCAATCTCGATGGTCTCCTCGCCGAGCTTCTCGACGACGTACTCGCAGAACGTCTGGATCTCCTTCTTGCAGCAGTTGATGTCCTTGGCGTCCTCGATGCGGGTCATGAGCTCCGCGACAAAATCCTTGATGGGAACTTCTTTCAACATGGGCCCCTCGTTCGAGCGGCCCCTCGGATCAGCCGCCCAGCTCTTTGGCGATGGCCATGGCGGCGATGGTGCCGTCGGACACCGCGGTGGTTATTTGTCTGTACATTTTATGGATAATGTCGCCGACTGCAAACACATCCGGGATATTCGTGCGCATTTCCTCGTCCACGGTGATGTAGCCCCACTCGTCGAGGGCGAACGCCTCGGGAAACAGGGAGAGGTTCGGCCGCATGCCGGCGAAGACGAACACGCCGTCGCAGTCGATGCGCCGCCGCTCGCCGGTCTCGAGGTCCTCCACCTCCACCTGGGTGACGGTGCCCCCGTCGCCGGCGATAAACGCTCGGGGCTCGTGCCGGAACACGAAGTCGATATTGGGGTTGGAGAGAGCCTTGCTCGCGGCCATCTTGTTGGCCTGCAGGGTGTCGAACTGGTGCACCACAGTGATGCGGCTCGTAAACTTGTCGATGAACAGCGCCTCCTCGATGGCGGTGTTGCCGCCGCCGATGACGACGACGTGCTTGCCCTCGTAGTACTTGCCGTCGCAGGTGGCGCAGTAAGAGACGCCCTTCCCCTTGTACTCGGTCTCCCCGGCGATGCCGAGGGGGCGGGGCTCGGAGCCGGTGGCGATGACGAGCTTCTTGGCGCGGACGGTCTCGAGCCCGTCGAGCACCACCTCCTTCCGGTGCAGATCCACGGCGGTGATGTCCACGGCCTCCCGGAACTCGGCCCCGGCCCCCCGGGCCTGCTCCGCCATGAAGTGGGCCAGCATGAACCCGGGCTGGGGCTCGATAAAGCCGGGGTAGTTGGAGACCTGGTGGGTGATGCTGACGTTGCCGCCGGAGAGCCCCTTGTCGATGACGACGGTGCGGAGCTTGGCCTGGGCCGCGTAGATGGCCGCGGTCACGCCGGCGGGGCCTCCCCCCAGGATGGCCACATCCCACTCGGTCTCGGTCTTGACCTCCCGCGCCTTCAGTGCCCGGGCCCGCTCCGCCGGGATCAGACGGTGGAGGCTCTCCTCCAGGGCGGCCCGCCGGATGCCCCCGGTGAGGGTCTGTCCGATGCGGTCGCCGTTCCTGAAGAACAGCACCGTGGGGGAGCTCCGGACCCCGAGGGACTCGGCGAGATCCCGGTTCTCCTGGCGGAAGATCTTCACGAACTTCAGATCCCCTCCGTAGAGGTCGGCGAGCCCCTCGTACTTGGCCGCCAGGGCCTCGCACGGGGGACACTCGGTGGAGTAGAAGTCCACCACCACGGGTTTGTCGGATTTCAGGACCTCGTCTTCCCAGCGGTCGGTGTCGATGTAGGTGATGTGCTTGCTCATGGGGAACCTCCTCGCCCGTCTCTTTCGCCGCCCGGGTGCATCCGCGGCGCGGTCACTTAATAGAGCAACCTCGGGTAGGGGGTGGTGGCGGATTTTTTTTCGAATCGTCACCTTCGTCAAGGGGGAGGTAAACCGGCGCGCCCAGGGCGCCGATCTCCGCCACCGGCCGGCAGTCCGGCGCGAGGAGCGAGCCCTGCCGGTTCTTGGCCACGGCGCCGCAACCGCCGCCGCAGACGAGCCGGGCGCCGCAGTCGCGGCATGCGTCGATGGCGAGCACGTCCCGATCCTGCCACTCGAAGACCCGATCGTCGTCGAGGCGGACCTCCGGATGGAAGGTGCCGAGGGCTTCGTCAAGCTTGCCCACCGTGGCGGTGCAGCTGTAGATGCGCCCGGTGTAATCGAAGGCCCACTCGGTCTTGGCGCCGGGGCACGCGTCGAACACCGGGGCCGGCATGGCGCCGGTCTCCCCCAGGTGCCTGGCGAAGTGGAAGGCGGGGGCGTGGAACGCCTTGAAGGTCGGGAGCTCTTCGATGAGCGCCGCGAGATGGGCGGCGAGGGAGAGCCGGTCGAAGAGCGCCTCAGGGGAGCGGGAGCAGTGGTGCAGCTCGTAGTTGCGGCCGATCTGGGTCTTGAACCCGGCGTGGGCGGTCCATCCCCGATCGGCGGCGAGCTCGGCGAGCTTCGGGAGCTGATCGATGTTCTCCCGGTCCACCACCACCCGGAGGTTGACCGGAATATCGTGGGCCAGCAGTTGGTCGACGCCGGCGACGATGCGGTCGAAGGTGCCGCCGCCGTCCTTCAGGGGTCGGCGGGCGTCATGGACCGCCCGGAGACCGTCCAGAGTGACCTGAATCTCCCGAATTCGCGCCCCCCGCAGGATGTCCAGGTAGTCGCTCACCCGGTAGCCGTTGGTCACGACGGCGGTCTCCAGCCCCCGCTTCGCCGCCGACGCCAGAAACCGCGCCACGGTGCGCCGTGAGGCGTCGCCCTTGAGGAGCGGCTCCCCCCCGAAGAGGGTGAGATACTTGCGCCGGTTGCCGAAGGTCTGATCCACGTAGCGAAAAAAAGACGCCAGCACCTCGGGGGGGGCGGCCTCGGCGGCGCGGTAACCGTCCTGGTAGCAGTACCGGCAGTCGAGCTCACAGGCGTAGGTGGGCGCGTAGAAGAGCTGCAACTCCTCCTGCTCCCGCTCCTTCAAAAAGGCGAGATACGCGGCGTTGAAGCGCTCGGCCTCTTCGTCCGGATCCACGAGGTAGCCCCTTCGGGCCCACGGCCCGTCATCCTCGAAGGTCCGGGCCTTGTAGGCCGCGGCCTCCTCACGGCTCAGTAGATCCGCGGTGCCGTAGAGGGGATTGGCGATGAGCCACACCTCCTTTCCCGGAACCCTGGCGAAGAGATTGTGGGCGGACGGCTTCAAGAGGAGCGGCCGTCAGGGTCAGTCATGACACCCGACCGCGTGTTTGGAGGTCTTGGCACAGCACTTGGCGTCTTTCCGGGCTTTCTGGCGGTCGAGGCTCCGGTCGTCCCCGGGGGAGCGATCGGTGTCGGTCGTGGGATCTCGGGTGAGTTTCTTCATGGCAACTGCCTCCGGGTGGTTATCACTGGCAATACTATACCGTTATTTTTCGCGACCACAACCATCCTGACGATTTCCCGATTTCCCGGCTCAGTAGACCACGGCCTGAACGTTGGAGACGCAGTAGGAGAAATAGGCGTAGTCGAACTGGTTGGAGGGCACGTGAAAGTGAACGGACTCCACCAGGCCCGGGGTGGTGGAGGGCAGGGCCGGATCGTATCCCACCTCTCCGTTCTCGAACAAGGCGGTTCGGTGCCCCTCCGACCTCACCGAGATGTAGGCGTTCTTCTCCCGGCCGGTCTCCTTGAAGGTGACTCGCAGCTCGTCGTCGTAGGAGTACCAGTACCCCTCGAGATCAAATTCGATACCCCGGAGCTGGTCGCCGAGGGAGGCGTTGAAGGGGCACTCGCTGATAGGGAAGACCTCGTCCGGGGGATCCCCCTCTTCACCGGTGCCGCAGAGATCCAGGCCCAGCTCGGCGCCGTAGTAGGTATCATAGTCCCCGTCGATGACCAGGGAGGCGTACCCCTCGGCACAGACGGTGCCGTCGCTCAGGATGGACCCTACGATATCGGAGGCGTCATCGCTGAAGACGTACCATGCTCCCTGGATGTGAAGGGCGTTGCTGTCACCGGAGATCCATCCGTCCTCGTCAGAGACGAGGTCGAGCTCGTTCGGGTCGGTATCGGCGTCCGTGTCGGCGTCCGAATCAGAATCTCCGTCCGCATCCGAGTCCCCATCCGCATCAGAATCTGTATCCGTATCCCCATCGGTGTCCGTGTCGGTGTCCACGTCGGTGTCCACGTCGGTGTCCACGTCGCTGTCCACGTCGGTGTCCGCGTCCGTGTCTGCATCGGTGTCCCCGTCCGCGTCTGCGTCGGTGTCCCCGTCCGCGTCTGCGTCGGTGTCCGCGTCCGTGTCCCCGTCGGCATCCCCATCGGTGTCTCCGTCGCTGTCCCCGTCGGCATCCCCATCGGAATCTCCGTCCCCGCCCGAGGCGGTCGCGCAGACGGGCTGTCCCTCCTCCATGCGGCAGGTCTGATCGGGATCACAGCTCTGCCACTGGGCCCACTCCCCGTCCGAGCACCGCTCAATCATGTCCTCGTTGCACCGCTCATCCCCTTCGGTGCAACCGCCGCTCTCCAGCTGCAGGGCATCATCGGTGCATCCGACAATTAAAAGCATCATCATGGCGCTGAATATTGATAGTCTCATTTCGGTTCCCTCCTGTCCGGCGGTCGCCCGTCAGTTACTGTAATTTTATACGCGGTATTAGCCTAGCCCAGGATTGTCGGACAGTAAACAGTAAACCCTGATGTTGACGCCGGGGAGGGTCAGTCGACGGTCACGGTTCCGGTCAGCCGGATATCCTCTGACGACGCCCCGACGAGGATATCGAACGCCCCGGGCTCCACGACGAACCGGCCGGCCCCTTCGTCGAAGGTGCCGAGGTCCGCGGCGTCGATGGTCACGGCGACTTCTCGTCGCTCACCGGCGTCCAGGGGGAGCCGCTCGAAGCCCTTCAACTGCTTGATGGCGACGGGGACGGAGGCCTCGACATCGTGGACGTAGACCTGCGCCACCTCGTCCCCGGCCATCTCCCCCGTGTTCTCGACAGTGAAGGAGACAGTGATCGTTTCGTTGTCCGCGACGGTCGAGGGGGTGACGGTGAGGTCGCTGTAGTCGAACCGGGTGTAGCCGAGCCCGTGGCCGAAGGGATAGAGCACCGGCTGGTCGAAGAACATATAAGTGCGCTTCCCTTCGATGACATCGTAGTCATCGAAGGGGGGCAGATCCTCCACGGATCGGTAGAAGGTCTGGGGCAGTCGCCCGCTCGGGCTCACGTCGCCGAACAGGATCTCGGCGATGGCCGTGCCGGCGGACTGCCCGCCGTACCAGGCGTTGAGGATCGCGGGGACGTTCTCGTCGGCCCAGGTGATGGCGAGGGGGCCCCCGGTGACCAGGACCAGGACGGTGTTCGGGTTGGCCGCGGTCACGGCCTCGAGCAACGCCTCCTGGGCCGCGGGGAGCGCGAGGTCGTCCCGATCCAGCCCTTCGTTGGAGAGGTACAGATCGATCCCCAGGACCACCACCGCGACCTCCGCGGCGGCGGCAACTTTGGCGGCCCCCTCGGGATCGTTCACCTCGGTGCCGAGGGTGTCGCACCCCTGGTGGAAGTCGACCCGGGTGCCGAGCTCTAAGAGCCGCTCCCGGATCCCCATGAGGGGGCTCTTGGGATCCGCCGCCTGGCCGCTGTAGCCGCCGAAGAGAATCCGGTCGGCGTTGGGGCCGATGACCGCCACGGAATCGAGGGCCGCGGGATCGAGGGGCAGGAGCCCTTCGTTCTTGAGCAGCACCATGGATTTCCGGGCGACATCGAGGGCCAGGGACCGGTGCTCCGGGCTGTCCAGGGCCTCCGCGGGGATGTTCCTGTAGGGCACCGCCTCGGGGGGATCGAACTCCCCGAGCCTGAACCGCGCGGTGAAGAGCCGGGTCACCGCCTGGTCCACCAACGCCTCGCTGATCATCCCGGAGGTCACCGCCTCGACCAAATCCGGCTGGAACCGGTCGCCGCAGTTGAGGTCCGTCCCGGCGGTGATGGCGGCCTCGGAGGCCTCGAGTTCGGTCTCCACGAAATTGTGGCCGTCCACGATATCCTGGATGGCCCAACAGTCCGACACGACGTATCCATCGAAGCCCCACTCGTTTCGAAGAACGTCATCGAGGAGCCACTCGTTGGCGCAGGAGGGGATGCCGTTCAGCGCGTTGTAGGCGCACATCACCGAGGTGGCCCCACCCTCCGTCACGGCGGACCTGAAGGCGGGCATGTAGAACTCCCTGAGATTCCGTTCGTCGACCTCAGACGAGCCGTAGTGGCGACGGTATTCCTCGTTGTTGGCGATGAAGTGCTTGGGGGTGGAGACGGTCTTGAGGTAGTCCGGATCGTCCCCCTGCAGGCCCCGGACGAAGGCGACGGCGATCCGCGACGCCAGGAAGGGGTCCTCCCCGTAGGACTCCTCGTTGCGCCCCCAGCGGGGATCCCGGGCGAGGTTGACGGTGGGGCTCCAGTAGGTAAGGGCTTTGTTCTGCACGTTGTTCTTGACCCGGGCCTCGGTGGAGATGGCTGTGGAGACCGTGTGAATCAGCTCCGGATCGAACGTGCCCGCGAGGGCGATGGCCTGGGGGAACACCGTGGCGATCCCGGACCGGGCCACCCCGTGGAGGGCCTCGTTCCACCAGAGGTAGGACGGGATGTTGAGCCTGGGGATGGCCGGCGACCGATCCCCCATCTGGGAGACCTTCTCCTCTAGGGTCATCGAGTCGATGAGCGCTCGGACCCTGGCGGAGATGTCGCCGGGATACTCGGGGCTCTCGGTCCCGTCCCCGGCGGAGGCGCTGTCCCGGCTCGAATCCGTTTCGGTATCGCCGCCCTGGGTATCGGTTCTGGCGGTCGGCTTCTCGCTCTTTGCGTCCTCCGAAGGCTCTGAACATCCCGGACCGGCGGCCAGGGTGGCGAGGAGAAAGAGCGGCATCGTTCTGACACGGGAGCGATTGAATCCTGCGGTCTGCATCGTCTTCTGTTCCATTCTCATTGTCGTTCATTTCCTCGACCTCGGCGGGCGGCGCCGTTCAGTGACGCCGCAACGGCAGGTCGTATCAGGGCCGGAGACTAGCATTGTTCCCCGAACTCCACAATTCTCGTCTCCACAACTGCGCAAAACATGATAAGAGGGATAGAGGGGAAAAGCATGGACACGAAAAAAAAGAGCGGCGAGAAATGGTGGAGATGATCACACCACCCGCCACCATCCTGCTGATCGGAAACGAATCGGAGATCCACCGGCGGCTGGAACGCCTTATCGCCGAACACCTCAAGGACTGGAAGCTCGCGGTCCGCGAGGAGACCGCGGACGCGCTGGAGTTCGCGGCCGGACACCCGCTGGCGGGCATCGTCGTGGACGGCACCGAGGACGCCCTGGGAAGCTGCCGCACGCTCAAGTCCAGTAAAGTGACCCAGGCGATCCCCCTGATGCTCCTCTCCCGCGATTCCCGGGAGGTCTTCGAGGAGGCCGCGGATCTCGGGGTGGAGGATCAAGCCGAGTGGTCCGTCACGGACGAGGAGCTGCTCGCCCGGCTGCGCCTGATCCAGAACCTGCACCGGGCCCGCACCGCCGAACGGCGGGCCATCGCCCGCCTGGAGGAGGTCGAGGCGTCCCACCGCAAGGCCCTCGCCGCGGCGGACGGACGCTATCGGCAGCTGGTGGAGACCTGGCCGGACATGCTGGTCATGTGCGCCGGGGGCCGGGTGACCGCCATCAACGCGGCGGGTCAGCGGCTCCTGGGGGAGACCATCTCCTCGGTGCTCCTCGGCAAGCCCGTGGAGTCCATGGTGCACACATCATTCAAGGAGATCCTGAAGCAGATGGTGACCGGATGTCAGTCCCGAGGCGAGGGCACCCCGTACAAGCTCATGAAGCTCAAGGGACCGGAGGGCCACAGCGTCCACGTCGAGGCGGCGGCCATCTGCTTCGAGGGGCCGAACGGGCGGCGGGTGCTACTGGTGCTCCGGGACGTGGGGGAGCGGGAGCACCTCTCCCAGAAGTTCCAGAAGGCGGAGCGCCTGGAGGCCGTGGGGCAGCTCGCCGGCGGGGTGGCCCACGACTTCAACAACATCCTCACCACCATCCGCGGTTACTCGGACGTCGTGCTCGACAGCCTCACCGAGGGGGACCCCCTGGCGGAAGAGATGCGGGAGATCAAGAACGCCACGGAGCGGGCCGCCTCCCTCACCCGGCAGCTCCTCGCCTTCAGCCGGCGTCAGGTGATGGAGCCGGCGCCCCTGGACCTCAACAAGGTGGTGCTGGACATCAAGCGGATGCTGATGCGGATCATCGGAGAGCACATCGAGCTCACCACGGATCTCGAGCCCGATCTCGGCGTCATCCGGGCGGACCGGAGCCAGATAGAGCAGGTGATCATGAACCTGGCGATCAACGCCAGGGATGCCATCCCGGAGCGGGGCACCGTGGCCCTCTCGACCAGCAACGTGACCATCGGGGACACCCACGCGGGGCTCGAGCTGGCGCCGGGCCCCTACGTGCTGCTCCGGATGAGCGACACGGGGGTGGGGATGACGGAGGAGACCGCGTTGCGCATCTTCGAGCCGTTCTTCACCACCAAGGAGACGGACAAGGGCACCGGCCTCGGTCTCTCCACCGTGTACGGCATCGTGAAGCAGAGCGGCGGGGAGATCGCCGTGGAGAGCCGTGTGGGGGAGGGGACCACGTTCGACATCTATCTCCCCATCCGACCGGATCTGGACGCGGCCATGGCGCCGGTGCGCACCGAGCAGGGGCCGACCCGGGGGTGGGAGACCATCCTCCTGGTCGAGGACGAATCCACGGTTCGATATCTGGCGAAGCGGCTGCTCGAACGGGCGGGGTACACGGTCATCCCGGCGGAGCACGGGGCCGAGGCCCTGAAGCTCTCGGAGACGCACGAGGGCCCCATTCACGTGGTGGTCACCGACGTGGTCATGCCCGAGATGGGGGGGCTCGAGCTGGTGCGACAGCTCCTCGAAAAGTATCCCAAGCTCAAGATCATCCTGATGTCAGGCTACTCGGAGGAGGAGCCGTTCGACCTGGGCGACGCCCCCGTCTCCTTCCTGCAAAAGCCCTTCAGCTACAAGGAGCTCACCGTGGAGGTCCGGCGGCTGCTGGACGAGGCCCCATCGCGATAGTCGAGAGATGCGAGGAGGGGGACTCGAACCCCCACACCCGAAGGCACTGGAACCTAAATCCAGCGCGTCTACCAAATTCCGCCATCCTCGCGTGCGGTTGTTCCGCGTGCGGAGTCTCGATCCGGACTCCGACGAAAACGTTAACTAATATTCTCTTTCAGTTGACGTCAAGACATCTCTTGACCAAACTCGGTTTTTGCGCTTGGCTTAAGTCAAAGGAGTAAAATTACCCTGATGACAAAATATCATCCCATTTCCGGAGCACTCGTGCTGGTGCTCTTCGCGATTTCCCTCGTCTCTCCATCTCCGGCCGCCGCGCTGCCCGCGGCGGAGGACCACGAGCTCGGTGACGCCGCCGTCCTTGATCGGGTCATTCTCTCAGTCATCGAAAATTACTATGATCCTTCGAGAATCAATTCCAAGAAGATGTTTATCAGTACAATGGAGATTCTCCAGAAGGCCATCGCCGAGCTCAAGGTGGTCATCGATGAGGAGAAGCACCTGTGCTCCATCGAGCTCCTGGGGGCGAAGCACACCCTGGACCTCTCGGAGCTGAAGAGCCCCTGGAGCCTCTCGACCCATCTCCGGAAGGCCATGCGCTTCATCGCGTCCAAGCTTCCGAAAAAAGAGTACGATTTCATGGAGCTGGAGTACGCCGCGGCCAACGCCATGCTCTCCGCCCTGGATCCCCACTCCAACGCCCTCCCCCCGGATATCTACGAGTATCTCAGGATGGATACGGTGGGCGAGTTCGGCGGGCTCGGCATCAAGATCACCACGGATCGCCGTCCCCCGTGCCACGGCAACCTCACCGTGGTGGAGGTGTTCGACGGCACCCCCGCCGACCACGCCGGGCTCAAGGTGGGCGATCAGATCATGCGGATCGATGACGAGTCCACGGTCAACATCACCACCTCCGAGGCCGCGGACCGGTTGCGGGGCAAACCCGGAACGCGGGTCAAGGTCCAGATCAAACGGACCAACAACACCCTCGTCAGCCTGAACATCGAGCGGGCCACCATCCCCATCCGCAGCGTCGAGCACGAGATGCTCAGCGGCAAGGTCGGCTACCTCAGGCTCCTGGCGTTCCAGGAGAACAGCGCCGCGGAGATCACCCAGGCGCTCCTCGAAATGCACGAGAAGAAGATGAAGGGGCTCATCCTGGACCTCCGGAGCAACCCCGGCGGGCTGCTCCACATCGCCATCGCCATCGCCGACAGCTTCCTGCCCTCCGGCACCATCGTCACCACTGCGGGGCGGCGGGCGGAGGATCGATCGGTGGAGAACGCCACCGCGGACAACACCGAGCCCATGTACCCGATGGTGGTGCTGATCAACTCGAACTCGGCCTCCGCGGCGGAGATCCTGGCCGGCGCCCTTCGCAACCACGGCCGGGCGCTCCTCATCGGGGAGACCACCTTCGGCAAGGGATCGGTGCAGATGGTGCAGCAGATTCCCGGCGGCGGGGCCATCAAGCTCACGAGCGCCCAGTACCTCACCCCGGGGGACATCTCCATCCAGGCGGTGGGGGTGCAGCCGGACGTCACGTTCCTGCCGGTCTCCGTGGACAGCGACGCGATCGATCTGGTCCCCTCCGAGACCCGCTTCTCGGAGGCCGATCTCGACCACCACCTGGATCGTCCCAATGTCCGCTCCCGGACCGACCGGGACCGGGCGGTCAAGGCGACCCTGTTCATCCCCCGGCAGGAGCTGGCCCAGGATCGGGCCCGGTACAAACAGTGCTACGTGGACGAGGAGACCGACTTCTCCTACAAGGGACGGTATGAGAGCGATTTCTCCCGTCGCCTCATCGCGGAGGCCGAGGAGGGGTCCACCGCCGAGGAGCTGCTTCTCCACGCGAAGGGCCTGATCGAGGCGGACGCGAAGGCCCAGGGGAAGGCCATCGAAAAGGCGCTGAAGAAGATGAAGGTGGACTGGACCGTTCCCGGTGATCTCGAGACGGCCGCGGGTGAAAAGAAGACGAGCCCTCGGATTTCAGCCACCGCCCAGCTCATCGGCCGGCTCGCGCCGGGGAGCGCCTGCAAGCTGAGGGTGACCGTCAAGAACGGCACCAAGCAACCCCTCTATCGGCTCCGCGCCGTGACCGAGAGCGACAACTACCTCTTCGACGGGCTCGAGCTGGTGTTCGGTAAGGTCCCGCCGGGAAAGAGCCGGACCTGGACGGACACCGTCGAGATTCCCATCACCGCGCGACCGCGGGTGGATGACGTTACCGTCGGGTTCGACGCCCTCACGGGGCTGGTCCCCAAGCCGGCGAAGCTCGAGGCCAAGATCCTCGAGCGGGCGGAACCCCGGCTCCTCTACAATTGGCAGTTCATCGATCTCGACAACGGCAACGGCCAGTTCGAGCCTGGGGAAGAGCTGACCATGCACATCACGATAAAGAACGTCGGCAAGGGCTCCACCGCCGACGCCGAGGCGGGGCTCTCGGCCAAGCCCGGGATCGACCTCATCTACGGGCGCTTCAATATCGGCGCGCTCGGTCCCGGAGAGACAGCGGACGGCGTGCTCAGGATGCGCATCGCGGAGAACTTCCCCTTGAGCGAAGCGGAGCTCAGCCTCTCCATCCGCGAGTGGATAGAGCTCGAGGGGGGGATCCCCACCACGCGGGATCTGATGTCCCGGGACATCATCATCCCCGTGTCCAACGAAAAGCGGGCGGTGGGGCAGACCGCCGGAACGGTCACGGTGAAGAGCGGCGGTCCGGTGCTCCTTCGGGAACGGCCCGTCAAGGACGGCCACGCCGTCGCCACCGTCGAGAACGGAGCGGTCTTCACGACCGATGGCGCCACCGAGAGCTTCTACCGGGTGCGTATCGACAAGGACCACCACGCGTGGCTCTCCACCACCGATGTCGTGCCCGGGGGTAAAGGCGGCCACAAGGTGACCCCCGTTTTCATCGAGCCTCCCAAGATACAGATCAAGGGCTCCCTCGTGAAGCGCACCAAGAAGAACACGTTCCTGCTCAAGGGACGGGCGATGCACCCCGTGAATGTCCGGGATGTCGTGATATTCAGGGGCGAACAGAAGATCCTGTACTTGCCGAGCCGGACCACCGCCGATCACATCGACTTCTCCGCCGAGATTCCCCTGGAGGACGGGGCCAACAACATCCTGGTCGTCGCCAGACACAACGACAAGGTCATGGGGTCGGAGTCGGTGTTCATCCGCAGCGACCAGTCGAAGTAACTCGCCGGCGCGCCGATGACGAGACCCTGCCTGGCGCTGGCGTTGCTGCTGTTTTCGAGCGGCGTCTCCCCTGAGCCGCGCCATTCCGTCGTCGGTATTCTGACGCCGGGCGAGACCGCGCCGGCCGCGCCGGGGGGAGGGCTGCTGCAGGTCGACATTCGGCTCCGACTCCCCCTGACCCCACCCCCCGGGGTCCAGCAGCCCGCGGCCCTCGAGGGCTGGCGGGTGGTTCTTGAGCGGCGGGATCTCCTCACCCCCGACGGCGCGCGGCACGCCGCCCGATACGAGCTGCCGGTGATGCGACTGCGTCCGGCGGGATCAGGGGAGGTCTACCGGTTGAGCGTGGAGCTGGTGCCGTGGCTCCTCCCGGGGCGATACGATCTCATCGTGGAGGGCCCCGGGTTCTCGGACCTCGCCGAAGGCGCGGTGATCGTCGGTCCCGCCGCAACGGCGTCCCCCGAGATCGGCATCGCGGGAAGGGCGGGGATGTCCTTCGCGCTCTCCAATCCGTCACCCCGCCCGGTGGAATTCGCTCTCCACCTGGCGCTGCCCGATGAGCTCCCGGGGATCTCCCTCCGGGCCGGGGGGGCCGAACAGGCGCCGACAGCCGCATCGTTCCTGTCGATGACGAAACGGTCCGGCGGACAGGGGCGCGTGCTCGTCTATGACCTCCGAATCCCCGGTCGGGAGGGGGATACCGACGGCCTCCTGCCCGTCGCGCTGACGAAAAGAGCCGCGGCGACCTGCGCCTCGGAGATCGTCTGGACGAAGGCAGACGAACCGAGAGAGACCATGGCGTGGCGGGACCTGTCCTGGCGAGCCCCGCGTCCGCCCGTCACCGTCATCTGGCGCTTCGGAGACGGCCGATGGGGAGTGGGCCGAAAGGTGCGTCACCGCTGGCTCCTCCAAAACGAGGCGACCGTCTCGGCGGTCTCTATTGACGAACTCGGCAGAACCTGCGATGCCACCTCACGATATCGGTTGAATCCCCTGACGCGGGGGTCGGGGTGCTCCTGCGCCGTCATCGGCCGGTAGGAGGCGAGACGCGATGGCTATTTTTCTTGTGGTGAGGACTGAATGAGGAATAAAATCCCCCCCCGATGCCGTTAGGAAGTCTGACGACAATGGAAAGGCATTTGAAGCAATGAACAGATGGTTACAACGACGAAGGTGGCTCCTCACCGCCGCGATGGTATCGGTCCTGCTCGGATGCACGCCGAAGTTCATCCCGAATACCGAGGTCGAGGATACCGAAGACAACCGCGCGATTATCTCCTTCTGCGAGCGGTACCGCCGCGCCGTCGAGGATCTCAATATCGGGCTGCTGCTCTCCCTGGCGTCGCCGAACTACTTCGACGACAGCGGCACGGTCTCCGGGGTAGACGACATGGACAAGTCGGGGCTCGAGGCGGTGCTCAAGGAGCGCTTCAAGGCGGTGGAGACCATCCGCTACGAGACCCGTTATCGCAAGATATACATGAGAAACGAGACGATAATGATCGAGTACACCTATAACACCAGCTTCCAGTACGACCTCAAGGGAGAGCCCCGGTGGGAGAACAAGACCGCGGACAACCGCCTGGAGCTCGAGCGGGTGGATGACAGCTTTCTCATACTGTCGGGAATGTAGGCGCCGGGCGATCGGATAGACGAGCGCCCGCTCTTCTGGTAAGGCTTGCCATATGGACAGCGCGAGCGATTTGAAAGAAATCAAGAAGGAGATCATCGAGGCCCGGGGTCTCATCATCAAATCCAACAACCTCACCAACAGCCTCTCCGCCGAGGTCCGCAGCATCGCCAAACGGCAGGCCGGCTACGAACGCAGCATCTCCTGGAACTCCATCGCCGCTTACATCATCTTCGTCGTCCTCATCTTCACGGGGGTGTACCTGATATACAATCAACGACTCGCCGGGCTGGAGCAGAGCATCGCCAAGGCCAACGAGCGGGCCGACAAGGCCGAGAAGGAGCTCGCCGAGCTGAAGAAGAAGAGCCAGCGGGCGGGCAAGAAGACCGAGCCGGAGGACCTCACCGCCCTCTACCAGCTGATTCGAGAGGGCCAGCGGCAGGCCGCCATCGATGCCTTCGACGCCATCGACGTCTCGGCCCTGACCTCCCTCGAGGCGAAGCTCCTCAAGGATACCATCGACGGGTTCCGGGACGATCTCTCCATGCAGCACTACACCAAGGCCCTCGAGCTGCTGGATGACGATAAGTTCGCCGACGCCGTGGAGGAGTTCAGGGCCTCCCTCCAGTTCAGGAACGACTCGGGACACGCCACCTCCGCCAAGATTCAGATGGCCAACGCCCTCCGGCTCCAGGGAAAGCCGCGGGAGGCCATCGCGGTGCTCCAGCGGTTGATGGAGGAGCACCTCGATCGGGAGCTCTCGGATGACGCTTACTGGTTCCTCGCCCTCGCCCATCAGGATGCCCATCAGAAGGACGAGGCGCGCTCCGTGCTCCGCTCGCTGATGCGCCAGTTCCCGGACAGCCAGTACTACCGCGCCGCGCGGATCCGCCAGGCCGAGATCCAGCTGCGCCTTTATAAAACCGGATCAGGAGACAAAGATAATAAGTAGAACCGGGTAGCCGGTGTTTGCCGATGAAACCTAAGTGATAGCAGAGGGAGGAATATCATGAGGATTGATTGGCTGGGACACTCGTCCGTACGCGTGGAGACCGCGGAGACGGTCATCTACATCGACCCGTACCGCATCGAGTCCACGAAGCGGGCGGATATTATTCTGATCACCCATGATCACTTCGATCACTTGAGCCTTCCGGACATCGAGCGGGTGCTCGGAGAGGAGACCGTCGTCGTCTCTCCGCCCGGGTGTGAGGTCCCGGGAAAGCATGTAATCCTGGAAGCCGGGAGGCAGACCACCCTGAACAGCATCCGCATCGAGGCGGTGCCCGCATACAACATCGACAAGCGCTTTCACCCGCGCTCCGCCCAAGGGGTGGGCTACCTGATCTTCAGCGAGGGGGAGGTGCTCTACCACGCCGGAGACACTGATTTAATTGATGAAATGGAGAGGATCAACCCCACCGTTGCGTTACTTCCGGTCTCCGGAACTTATGTCATGACCGCGGAGGAGGCGGCGGAAGCGGCGAAGCAGCTGGCCCCGAAAATCGCGATCCCAATCCACTACGGCGCGGGCGTCGCCGGAACTGTCGATGACGCGGAGCGATTCGCCGCGCTGCTGGAGCCCACAGGTATCGCTGTAAAAATCCACAAAAAAGTGACATAAATCCCACCCCTCATTGAAATGTTAGTCGATTTCGGCAAAATCTTGTATTAAAGGTTAAATCGATAATTCAAATGACTTTGAAATGGTAGAGTCGTTTGTAGACGAAAATTCGGAGGAACAAGATGAAAACCCGTATTTTTTTCCTAGGGGTGCTGCTCGGAACACTCGGATGCTCGGACGAGGGGGAGGAGTCAATATGCTCCCCCGGTGAACAGGGCGTCTGCTTCTGTCAGGACGGCAGCAGCGGTGTCAATTTCTGTAACGAGGACGGCAAGGGGTGGGGCTATTGTGATTGCACCCCCATAACGGACACTGGGACCGTCCTTTCGCAGGATACGGGCACCGGCGTCAGTCAGGATACGGGCACCGGCGTCAGTCAGGATACGGGCACCGGCCTCGGTCAGGATACGGGCACCGGCCTCGGTCAGGATACGGGCACCGGCCTCGGTCAGGATACGGGCACCGGCCTCGGTCAGGATACCGGCACCGGACCGGCGAACGAAACCGATTCGGATATCGGTGACGGTGGGGATTTGGATACGGAGACCGCCACGGGGGACGCACCGGACGGCGGACCGGATACGGAGATCGTCGATACGGGAATCGACACGGGTGCGGATCCCTGCGCCGAATGTATGCGAATGGATGGCGCAGATCTGCTGGTCATCGTCGACAACTCCAGCTCCATGCTGCAGGAACAGGAGATCCTCGCCACCGGATTCTACACGCTGATCAACTCCCTCGTGAATCCGACGGAGGATTGGGAGTACGACGCCGCCAATGACGTCCGCGTCGGCGTGGTGTCCACGGACATCGGCCTGCAATGGGGGGAGGACGGGGAGATGGGTGAGGAGAGGCCGGGGTGTGAGGATGAGGGCGACAACGCCGCGTTCATGACCGCTATGCCGGAGGAGATCACGGTGGAAAGCCACCAGATCAAGTGCGATGTCGGCAGCAACCAGTGCCCCGACGGGTGGGATTGCACCGGGGGAACCTGTGTCGCCCCGGGCGGCGCGGAGAGCGGCCAGGTGCCTTGTACACCCCTCGGGGGTGATCCTTGGACGGAGCACATCCCGGACGCCACCAACCTCGACCTCGTCAAGCAGGTCTCCTGCCTGGCGCAACTCGGCAACGAGGGGTGCGGCATCGAGCAGCAGCTCCAGGCCGGTATCAAGGCCCTCGAGCGGAGCGACCAGGTGGGCTTCGTACGGGACAACTACCTGCTCGCGACCATCGTGGTGTCCGATGAGGAGGACTGCTCCATCCGCGACAACGGCCTCTTTGCGACCGATGAGTGGCAGGATCCCGAACACCGGGGGACCATTAACACCGCCTGCAACTACCCGGCGGAAAACGAGGAGAATTTTCTGTTCCCGCCTCAGTACTTTTACGACAAGCTGGTGGGATTGAAGGGGGGGGTGAGATCGGCGGTGGTGTTCGCGGCCATCGTGGGGGTCCCCAGCGGCGCGGGCTCTCCCTGCCAGGGGCGGGGTGACGAGATCTCCGGCTGTCTCGACGACGCCAGCATGCAGTTCAATATTCAGGAGTACCAGATCGGCGAGGACACCATCGAGCACTTCGTGCCCGCCTGTACCCGGGAGGTCGGCGGCGAACTGGTGACCGAGGCGAGACCCGGGAGACGGTTCGTGCAGCTCGCCCAGGAGTTCGGGTGCGCCGGCTATGTCTACTCCATCTGTAACGAAGACTGGAGTCAGGCCATGTCGGAGATCGCCCGGATGATCGTCAAGTGCATCGACCTCTTCTGATAGAATCCCGAGGACACTCCGGGCCCCCGCCGCCTGCCGTTTGAAACGGTATCACATCATCGTCGGTAAAGGCCGATGACATCGGAGGATGACGGGTGGGAGGTCGACTCGAAATGCGCTCTAATTAAAATCCTGAACAGGCGAGGTTCTTTTTTTTAATTTACCGGTGCTGTAAGCCGCCCGTTCTTTCCGACGCGTCCCCCCCTTTTTGCTAGCCATTTGGAAT